>NZ_JCAUAS010000015.1:0-187211 GCF_059692075.1 Paenibacillus sp. J31P190
TTAAAACTTCAAAAGTAAGCGAGCTTGAGCTTCCCGAAAAACTTTGGAATGTCATTCAAGCTTCAGGTCCATGGTTTACAATCGAAGAATAACATTGTCGTATTGCTTGTCTCTCCGAGGAATTTCAAGGAAGCAGAATCAGCACTTCATTAAGCTAACGCAGAACGATAGTGAATGAGCTTGCCTTGCGGCAGCTCATTTTTTGTCTTTCAAGTGACGGTCGGCATAATTGATTAAAGTAAAACTTTAACTTGTACACTCTCCAAAACCACCATATGATTTAAGAAGATGAAATAGTAAAAGTTTACATTCCATTTAATTGTCGGGTCCAAGGGGAAATGAATAATGTTAGAAAAAGTAGATGTTAAAAGTATCATCGATACTCTTTATGAAGAAGGCAAAATTGATAACAATATTATTGCAACTAATATTAATACCGGATCTACTGATGGCATTGTTTATTTTCTTTCAGAACATAATGATGAACCAAAATACGTTCTGAAAATTGACCGTCCGCATCAAATTGCTTTGACCGAACAATTTCTTAGAACGTACCGGCACCTAGAGCTTTTTCCTGAAATTCTCTATACTGATCCTGCAAAAGCGTATATCGTGTATACATACATTACAGGTACAACTCATTATAATCGTGGATTAAAAATAAATTGGCTGACAATCTTAGTAAAAGAACTTTTCAATAATTACGAAAAATATGTACAAACGGACAATTGGGGAAGACTAGGATCACCGATTCAATCTTGGCGTGAGTGGAACTACCGCAGTTTGGTGGATACGAGAAAAGATTGGGGAAGCCAGTTATCCATTGAGGATTACAATCGAGTAGAATCAATATTTGAGAACATATCGAAAAATGAAGATCAAAAAGTAAGATATTTGCTACATGGGGATACAGGTGTGCATAATTTTGTTTTTAATGAACTCTCAGTGGTTGGTGTTATCGATCCCTCACCGATGATTGGTCCTATGCTATACGATTTCACTTATGCTTTTTGCTCTTCTCCAGACGATTTGAACCTAGAAACTTTAATGGCAGCCTTTGATTTGCTCCATCATGAGCCTATTGAAAGATCAATGTTGATTGAAGAAGTCATCTTTCAACTTTATTGTCGAATTGGAATCTGTATACGATTCCATCCGCATGATTTAGAGGATTACTTAAAAGCGTGGGAATATTGGAAGTCAGTGTAACGGAATGATACTAATGTGAAGGCAATCAATCAAGGACTATTGAGAATTGAAACGGGATCTGCACCTGCGGATCCCGTTTTAATTGTGATTTTGGAAGCATTACTTTGTCGTAAGTTATAATTTGAAGCATTTCCTTGCCGCCAGTACTGTTTAGTAGAAAATTCGACTACGCTCAACTAAACGGGCTGATTTCTTTAGCAAATAGCATCTTTTATGTGGTAAAATATGTAATTATATGTTGGAGGTGCCTGCGTTGCTGAATATTGAAGAACTCATTGAGTTTGTTAGCCCATTCTATACGAACAAAGACATCATGCATAATTTAAGTCATATTGATCGCGTTTTAAACTCTGCCCAAAATCTGCTAAAGCATTATCCCACACTAACCGACAATGAATTAATTACATACGGCTGTTACTTCCACGGTTTTATTTATATGCGTGAGGACCTAATTAAGAATTACTTGAAGAACCAAGGCTTAAGCAATGTACGTATCGAAAAAATTATTAAAGTATCTTGGGAATCACAAAAGGACGAGGTTCCAGAAACGCTGGAGGGTAAGCTATTACATGATGCCCATATGATTGAAGGCGGAAAAACGTACTTGATTGTAAAAACATTATGTACGGGTACAGCCAGGGGGCAAAGTTTAGAACAGACATTGAACTTTATAGAAAGTCACGTGCTTGGAAAAGGTGAATGTTATTTGCCGGAAGCACAAGCAGTTTATTCAGTTATGCAACAGTTTGCATGCACTTTTATTAATGATTTAAGAGAAGGCTTGCGACCAGCCTCATTACACTTTAACGGGAGAATATAGTTCAATTAAAAACAGGAGCAGAATACCTCGGCAGCTGCTCCCTGTTTCATTAAAGTAACGGGATAGTGGAGCAAGTTATTTAAATTTATGACACGGTTCCCATATGGTATTTAATGAATTACTACTTAAAGCATGGACTTCTTATCTAGGAGAGTGAGAATCAGTGATACATATTGGATTGGATTTTGATGATACTTTAATGGATACTAGGAAATCAATTGTAAATATTTATAATAAGCAACTTAATCGGAACATTATGTTCGATGAAGTTACTATTTATGAAATATCAGAACTATATGGGCAAAGTTTTAAAGATTTTCAAGAATTTTTTGTCAGTAATCAAGATGAATTACATCTCATTGAACCATATCCATTCCTACAAGAAACACTTTCTAGGTTCGCCAATGAAGTGAAATTTACAATTATGACTGGAAGACCAGTTGAATGGATGGAATCCGTTAATAAGTGGATTAAAGAAAATGATATTGTGATTGAATCATCGTTATGTGCATCACAATTCCCGAATGGGAAGATAGAATGTGCAAAATTAAACGGGGTATCACTTTTTATTGAAGACCATCCAGCTCATGCATTAGCGATAGCTGAAGGGGGAGTTAATGTACTGTTGATTGATAAGCCATATAATCAAGAGTGTCAGCACGAAAGGATTACAAGAGTGAGGGATTGGCAAGAGATTGGCAAAATCCTCGATGTTATTATATTTCGTTAAACTAATGAAGAACGATAGTTCATAAAAATAAACAACGAGGCTGCCACGAGTTCGATCGGCAGCCTCGTTAGGTTAACGGACAATTTGTGGGATAAATTGTTATGATATATTGTAAATACAAGCTTAATAAAGCGTGGGATTGAAATACTCATTAAGGAGCTAAAATGAAAAACGTTGAACTTTTTCTGAATCACATTGAAAAGGTTTTTGGTGACAATTATCAAATAAAGAGAATCGAATCAAAAGATGGCGGTACTCCTGTACATTTGTTCATATACAGGGATTTACCTGAAACTGGTTTGATGACTTTTATAACCTACGGACTCTCAGAAGTTGATCATTCTGAATGTATAAATGGAAAACCTGAATTGATTCTAACCTTGGAAACCAGTGATCTTTCCTGGGGTTATGCAATAGCAGGCTTAGTCGCTGAACGAAGAGGAATAAAGAGATTTTCATACGGGGATCTATTTACTTCTGATGAGCCGATAAGTGATGATTCTGAAATGGCTGGTTTCTTTGTTTTTTCACCTTCTGGACTTGATAAGGAATTACAGAAAATAGTTACAGAGGGCAAACCGATTTTCTTAGCGGGAATGTATCCAATTTATCGAGAAGAAGTTCAACTTTATAACCAAATCGGTCTCAAGGAATTCTGGTTTACGGAAGGCTTTGAATTATACAACCCAAGGCGAAAAAATTTAGCGGTATATGGTAAAATCAACTAAATTGGCTGTGTGAGTCATAACGGTTGAGGTGGAAATAATGGAGAACGAGGATAATAAGGTTGGCAGTTTACATTCTAATACAGATTTAATCTGGTGCTTAGTAGGAAATATTTTGGGTGAAGGATTATATTTTGATGGTAATAATGAGATTGAGTTTAAGGGCACCAGACAGTTTAAACCTAGAACTAAAGTATACTGTTCACCGTTTATTTGGGGTGACGGAGATGAAAGAATTAGAGTGATTGGTAGAGCGGGCGATACCAATAAATTCATTTGCTTAATAATGGAATCCAAATACATAACCAATTGGAGAAGGCAGAAAGTTTATACGCCCTACATACTGAGGAGAAACAGCAATGAAAGAGACCAATGGGACAATTCACAAGAATCAGCAAAAGTAATTGATGAAATGCTTACTTGGCTACCTGAAAGAACATTGAAAGCAACAACACATGATTAAACTAACGGAGAACTTTAGTTCAACAACATTTGATAAAAGGAGGCACTTGAATGCCACCATATTTTTCAGTTGAAGTGGGTTACTCTTATAAATCGTTAAACAAGAATTTTGTTGATCGAATTTGTTCACTCATCTTTACTAAATTCCCATTCAAGTATGGTTACTGGAATAGTGAAAGTAATTCTTTGCTCGAAATAATTGACTGGAATCAACAATTACTTGAGAAGAAGTTTATTCTTGGTTACGACGAGCACGTTAGTAATAATTACAAACAATTATTATTATCAAGTGAACTATATACTCATATGAGAATGTTTTGGGGCTACAGAAACGACAAAATTAGTTTATCTATAATAATATCGGAGTATGAGATCCTAGTTGATGAAGGTGAGTGGCAATTTAGGAAGGGGCAAATTAAGCCAATTATTAATTTATGTCAAGATCTCTGGGAACAAAGCCCGGTTGAAATAATTCAATCTTGCTTAGAGATGGATGGAGGCCCAATTAGTATTGGGAAGGTTCGAAATGGTGAATTACCTTCTATTAATCCAATAGCCATAATAAATCGGGATTTATTGAAAACAATCAATAATTTGAATAACTTTAAGCTCAATACAGAATTAAAAGAGATTGAAAATAATGGAATTATGATAATAGCTAATGAACTAATACATTTGTAGTTTGAATTTTAATGAAAGAATGGCTCCTACCTGAGTTGCCGTGGATTAGCAGTCAGTATAGAGCTAATTAGGTGCGATTCTCGAACTTTAATGATTACGCAGAACGATAGCTGAATAAAGACACAACGGCAGCCGGTCAGAACAATCGGCTGCCGTTTCCACGCTAACGGGCAGTTTAGCGTGGCGGCCAACCAACTAAGTGGTTGCTTACTCTCAATTGTTGGAAGGAAAGTTCTATTCTTTCGCGAATTCATTAGACATGCCGAAGTTACGAATTTCGCAAAAAAATCGCGGTAGAGCATTGGAAAGAGCATTTTAGTTTTCTATATCTTCATAGAAAGGTGATTACGCATGAACCAAAGACCGTCAGAAGAAGAATACGCCGGGGACGCCGGCGAGTATATCCGGTTGGTGCCGGAAGGCAACATCATCGACATTCTGCTCGCCCAGGAAAAGCAAATGACCGAGCTGCTGGCATCGTTGACCGAAAGCCAGAGCGCCTATCGGTATGCGGAAGGAAAATGGACGCTGAAAGAAGTCGTGGGCCACATCGCAGACAGTGAACGCGTCATGACCTACCGCCTGCTCCGATTTGCAAGAGGGGATCAGACACCTCTGCCCGGTTTCGACCAGGAATTGTTCATTCCTCCTTTCGGAAGCTGGACAACCGCGCAATTGGCCGAAGACTACCGGGCCGTACGGCAATCGACGATCACACTGCTGCGCGGGTTACCGACGGAGGCGTGGTCCCGCAAGGGCACAGCCAACAACGTAAGCATTACGGCGCGCGCCCTCGCTTACGGCATCGCAGGACACGAGCTTCATCACATGGGGATCATCCGAAATCGTTACTTGAGTTAGTCGTCCTTACTTTATGGAACCCTTCCCGCCCCGTTCATAGACTGATATGAAGAGAGGACAAGACGGGTTGAAAAAAACAGCAGCGATTGGTTGCTGACTGGAGTTTTGTCTAAAAATGAATAGCAAATAATAATCTCAAACAAGAAAAAGTCATTCAGCTAACGGAAACGATAGTTCAATAAAACAGCGGCAGTCTAGGACTTTATTTTCTCGTCCATGGCTGCCGCTGCTTCTTTTATTGGGGTCAGTTTAATACTTATTTTACGAAGTCTGACGAGATTGAAGAAAAGACGCGTGGGATAAACTCATCCAGTCTAATACTTTATTTTCTTTCAACACCAACTTAGGCAGTTTCGATGACACCCCATAAAGGGTTTTATGAAATAGACGTGCAAACCCGCTACTATAGGAGTGGGATGTTGAAGGTAAGAAGCCCTGACTTCAACTTGTGCTAGCAAGTAAGTGGGGGGAGGTTCACTATGATCGAAGTGTTGGTTATTGTATTATGGATAATAGAACGACTTGCATCAATAGGATGTAGAAGCCTTTATGGAATTCAAGGTGTTAGATGGCAAGTTCACTCGTTAAATAGGAGGATTACATGGCCTGGAGCAAATTGAAGCAACTTCTGGAGAGCTTTCTCTGTCCTGCGCTATATGGAAGGTTCGAATACCGCGCAACCAGCTACCGTTATTTACCTGATAAAGCAGGACTTTGTTATATTGCGGTAGATAAAAAGAACGTACTCAATATGAGTGATAAAACTACCTTAATCAGATGGTATCATACGGAGCTGGAAATAAAGAATGATCCAGATATCCAAATTCCTATCAACAATGAAGAAATTGAAGCTGTCAGAAAAGATACCAAGGGAATAGTTCCGGAGGATCGTCTCAAAGTAATTGCAAGAAATAGAAAAATATCAGAATATGCAAAGGAGCTTTTATCAGAACAGTCAGCATTAAGTAAATCAAATTTTATTGTTGTAGCAAATAAGTTTTTATCTATTTCTATAGAGGAAAGCCTAGAGAGCAATGATATCATATTGAATATTTTAGCTTTGGTGGACAGAAGAGTTGGAAAAAAGCGAATTTTAAACATGACCGAGAAGATGAAGTTAAAGCATCCAATTGTGCAGTATTTTTATGAGCTACGGCTTAGCACGTTATGAAAGTTAATAAATAGTGTTTACTTTCAAAATGCCACAGTTACATGGCTGGAATTTAATATTTATAGGACTAGAATATGTTAATACCGAATAGTGAATTATGATATATTTTTGTTTTTTCGATGTAGTAGCGTTTAGGGGGTTGGGGGAAAACCGGCGGGCTACGGCAAAACGACTCTACTAAGTGAATCATACAAGTGAATACACACATGGGGAGAGCGGGTCATTTCAATCCTTTTTTGAGTTTGACGCGGAAAGGCGTAGTTGTCGGAAGTCAAAATCATTGTTACATTAAAAGTCGCTTAAATAGTGGTTTTTTTTAGTTATGTAATAAAGTTCTCGTCATTCCGGGGAACAACGACGAACAACAATTATTATAACTAGAATATTGAATCTTCTGAGATGTAAGCCGGAAACGAAACATCTTATAAAGCTAATGGTTTTAGAGATCGGGTGACTTGTGTGTCGGGTGACAAGAACAATATCTCATTAAAAGTCGCATAAATTGCGGCTTTTTTATTTTATGGGATAAGGTTCTGGTCAAAACCAAATGACAAGAACTTTATCCCATTCCCGATTTTGACAAGAACTTTATCTCATTCCCGACAGATGGTTGGGAGTGAATGAAGTGGATATAGAATTACCTGGAAAGGATACCTATGATTAAGCGGGCAGCATAGTTGAGTAATGGAAATGCTAATATTGGATAAAATACCATAAAATTAAACCTTAATAAATATCTAACGTCTAACGTCTATACTGTCATGAGTGTCTAAAGTAAAGATAGGGGTTTTTATGATATCATCTAAATTAAAGTTATTTCTAATTCTGAATGTTATGCTATTCCTAATTGGTGCCTGTAATAATGGCAATAAGGAGAGCACTGTTAATGAATTCTCAATCTATTTGGTTAAAGACTTATCTACAACTGAAGCCAAAAGTAAAAAGCTTGATGATCTTCCATTAGAAACTATACCTGTGCTTACCGACAAGGAAATTAGAACATACAATTGGATAGAACATGAATTCACAATGAAGGAAGGCATTAGTTTAGAGGAAAAATTAGAAGGAAAAGTACCAGGAAGTGGTAACCCTTTTGTTGTAGTTGTGGGTAATGAAAGAATATATCTAGGGAGTTTTTGGTCCTATTTATCTTCTTTATATAATCCTGATATTCCAACGATCTCTTCTGGGTGGCATAAAGGAAGTGATAACGATATGTACAAAATACAATACGGAAAAAATCAGGATCCTAGAGACGAAACTAAAATATTTGAGGCTTTAAAAGGATTAGGGAAAGTTATTAATTTTTAATTCTTCTAGGGAGTGCTGAGTATTAGTTGCATAAGCATATTTTTAGGAAGTATACGTCACTAACGGAGAACGATAATTAAATATTTGAAAGGCTGCCGCGTGTCAGCCCTTCACTCCGCTAACTGACAGTATAGTTTAGTTATAAACGTACTTTCCAAAAAAGTGTGTGGTAAACTGTTCGAAGCACGACACTTGAGGGGGATTAAAGAAACTATGGAAGACTCTGTAGTTATACAAGCAGAACGAATTGCAGGTGATTTTCTTCTGGAACAAGTAAAAACTTCATATCAGATCATAGGTAAAGGCATCACAAATCAAGTTTGCGTAGTTGAGACGGAGAGTCGCAAAGTTGTTGTCCGCATGAACGATAAAGATACATTTCCAAGCTTTATCAAAGAAAAATGGTGTATCGAGCAAGCAGCCGCAGTTGGCGTTCCTGGACCTTAGGTGTTGTCCATTGGTATAGTTGATGAAAGCGCATATATGATTCAAGCCTTTATTGAGGGAGACAACGGGTTAGACAGTACTGTTCCCAAGTCCGATGTTTGGAGGAAACTGGGCGAATATGCCAGCTTATTCATGCGATTCAAGTGAAGGGATATGGAGGGAATCTGATTGATCCAGTCCATGGTGATTTTCAGTCACCTTCTCATGCCGGATCAGACGGCAGTTGGCAAGGGTATGTGCAGTATAATATCAATAGTTTGGCTGAGCATGATCGCTTGATTGAGCTTGGAGTAATCACTCAGATGGAATCGCAGAGAGTAAGAAAACTGTTTGAAAATTTGAAGAGTGAACCTTTCCGCTTCGGTTTAAACCATGGAGATATCTCTTTAAAGAATACGATTGTCAATCAGGCAAACCAAGTTATATTGCTGGATTGGAATGCAGAAGTAAGCGTGGTACCGCATGCAACTGTTGCTCAGTTGATGCATTACCAAATCCTAGGACTAGAAGAAAGCGCAAGTGTTGAGGAATTCAAAGCGTTTATGGATGGGTACGGAATAAGTGAAAAAGACCTTTCTGAAACGAGGCATTTGCTACTATTAAGGGCTTTAGATAATCTCAGGTGGGCTATTGATCGGAGTCCTTGCTCGTATTCTTTTTTTAAAAAGAAAATGGAAGGTCCGACAAACGAGAGTTCAATAACAAACCATAGCATAGATCTGTTTTATTGACATGTGTATAAAATACGGGTTTTGTGAATATGTATACGCAAACATGTCAGCAAGCACTATCACCGGGCAGGATTTCATGCTCGTTGAAACTGATTTTAGAATAGCCGCCCTTCTCGAAATGGTAACCACCAGCCATTTACATCCCACCTGTTTGTTTATTCAATAGATCATGATAGATATAGTCGGATAGTGGTGTATACAAAATAGTGTACATACTTTCAACAGTTGGCCATTTTTCCCCAAAATATGGAGCAAAATAACCCCCAATAAAACAACATAATACAAACATCCAAATGGCATCAGATACTGATGACTTTTTGAGTAAATGGATTAATAAAACAATTCCATAAATGAGAGAACCAATCATAAAAAAACTATTTACCATTAATGCCCTCCTCCAATGGACGTGGTCATACCCGCTTTGTCAATTATAACTGAGGCGTGAATTTCAATAGGTACTGTAGGATATATATTTTCCCACTCCTTTTGGATGGTTTTCCATCCAGTTGGCTGATGTTGGATCAAAATATCTGAAAATCCAAGTATATCTACTTTCAAATCCCTTTGAAAATGATCCATGCTATTCTTTGATGCTTATTCCATATGCTCAGTAGCGGCTTCCTCCATCTGCTTAATGACTTTCGAATTTGTAACGTCTACATTCTGATTCACACTTTCGACCGTTACGTTAAATTTCATAATAACGTTCATAACTGGCATACCATTTCTAAATGTCCTTGATCTTTATTCGCTGATAAATCCAAGTTAATTTTACGGATGATTTGTTCATTTAATCTTTTTTCATCCACGAGGATCGTTAAATATACGATGAATGCTCCACAGTTCAAATCCGAATGGATAAGGTTTCTAACGATTAGTAATTCATTCTCGGAGTAACATTGCTGAAGTTTCTCTAAGTTCATAGCCGCAGATGATGTCACCGGTACTTGGTTCAATTCTATTGTCCCTTCTCCCTTAGATCACATGAACATTGGATAATTATCCAAAAATTAGTGTTTCCTGTAGTATTAGCAATAGTACCCCGAAGTATGTTCCATGTTTATTCATAACTCAAAGTTTATTTTTTTGTATGCCAATTAAAATAGGCGACCTCCTCTCGATTGTATCTCGAGAAGTGATCGCCTGTGCTACTGCTTGTATGTCAATTAGGAAAAGTGTTTACCCGCTGTAATGGTTGTTCCCCAATCACCAATGTTGTGTAGAAACCAAGTTCTCTTCCTAACAAAAGTTCTGCTGCTCTTGTGTAGGGACTTTGACGGTAAGATTTGGATGCCTCATCCTAATTCAGTTATACCTTCTACTCTGCAGCTTGGAAGTTGTTCAAACGCCAATCACTAAGTGAATCAACAGGTTACTAAATTTAAGTACTATTATGTCGACTCCCCCAAAGCCACCTAGGATTGGATCATCATCTCTGCGCAAATCACGTTGTTGACACATAGTATCGGTATTATATTTAGTCACAAAGCCATTCCAGACACATAGAAATTGTCTCTGAAGATTTCCCGCGAGTTAATCAGCAAACTACAGTTTGACTCTTCTTCATAAGCAATACACCTCGTACATCAATAATACGCTATACCGCGCGGCACAAATTAGCTGACTTATTTGTTCCATTATCAACTTCTTAATTGGAAGACATCTTTAACAGCTATTTTTTAGCCTCCGTTATCTTGTTACCATGTCTAGTGAATATGGTTTGTTCTGAAATCGAAATGACTGACTTACAGAATTGCTTTCTACTTGTAATCTACCTTACTGAACGATTGTTAAGAGAGTTACTATATAGAAGCGCGAAGGAAACATAAGAATTTAATGGGGAATTATTAAAATCAGCGGATTGTGAACTGACTAACATTTTTCATTCATTTAGTTAATATCACAAAAAAAAGCTCAAGGAGGTGTTTATATCATGTATTACGAAGAAGATCGCGAACCGTATGACGAAGATAAGGATGAAAACTAACCCGACATCCGCAAATAGTAAAATTCCGACTACAAATAACCTCGGTTCACTCTTAAAACCAACAGCAAACCTTTACAACTCCAAAAAATCAGTTCTTAACCGCATACCACAACTGCGTGTCAAGAACTGATTTTAATCTATACAGGACCCCCGCAGGAAAGTTTCAACGAAGGATTCGTGAAGATTTTAAACAATTCTTCGTACCATTCTTTATCATATTAATTCGATTTCAAACAAGAAGTGTTTTCATTTATTCTCTACTAGGAAAACATTCAAACGAAATGAGTAAGTAAACAACATACTACACTGTCTTGTGCGTATTAAATAGAAATTAGTTCATCACGTGTCATGGATGTTTGTTGCCAATATTCCTGCCAGTTAGTTGAGCGGATAAGTATATCATTGACGGCAATCGGAATTTCTCGAGGTATTCGCCCGAAAATCGAACTCCCAATAAAGTAGGTGAGCATGTTATTGATTAAATACTGGGTTCATTCGGTAGTGGGTAGCCAAACCAAAAGAAAACCTGAAAGAAGATTTCTTTCAGGGCAAGATTTTTATGTTATTGAAGGAGAGCGGTTGAATGGTCTTTATATTTATATGCTCTGCCTGTAGAAGCTATTGTTCATAAAGTGTGTTCGAAAGACCTAATTCCCCCATATGTCCTTCACCATATTTAACAATAATATTTCTGGTACACGTTGGTGAGTTGAATCCATTTTAATGAAGATCGAGCTCAACGAAACACGTGACTACAATCGTTTGAATAAAAGTAATCACTTAAGTGGCTATTATTTATATCTATTTGTTATTTGTTATTTGTTATATTCGTTATTTCCGATCCATTGGAAATGAAAACTTCCCTTTTTATCAAGCCGCTCGAACGTATGAGCCCCAAAATAGTCTCTTTGTGCCTGAAGTAAATTTGCCGGAAGTCTCTCTGTGCGATAGCTATCATAATATGCTAAAGCGGAAGCAAAACCTGGAACCGGAATCCCTCTCGCTACGGCAACCGAAATCACTTTTCTCCAAGCTTCTTGATAGTTTTTCACGATTCCACCGAAATATTCGTCTAACAACAAGTTTTTAAGAGCAGGGTCTCTGTCATAAGCATCTTTAATATTTTGCAAAAATCTTGCACGGATAATACATCCACCACGGAAAATCATCGCAATGCTGCCATAATTCAAATCCCATTTGTATTCATCGGAAGCAGCTCTCATTTGCGCAAATCCTTGCGCATAAGAAGCAATTTTACTGGTGTACAAAGCTTTGCGAACGGCTTCGATAAATTCCTTAGGATCTCCATCATAGCTGGATGCCGCTGGGCCAGTCAGGCGTTTGCTCGCAGCTACACGTTCTTCTTTCATAGCCGAGATGAAACGTGCGAACACGGATTCGGTAATGATAGACAAGGGTACGCCTAAATCTAAAGCACTTTGACTTGTCCATTTTCCGGTTCCTTTTTGTCCTGCCGAATCGAGAATGACATCTACCATCGGTTTTCCTGTTTCCGGATCCGTCTTCGCGAAAATATCAGCCGTGATTTCGATCAGATAACTATCCAACTCGCCATTATTCCATTCGGAGAAAATCTCATGCAGTTCGGTTGTATTTAAGTTCAGTACATCTTTTAACAAGTGATAGGCTTCCCCAATAAGCTGCATATCACCGTATTCGATACCGTTGTGTACCATTTTGACATAATGTCCAGCGCCATCTGCTCCGATATAAGTTGAGCACGGATCGCCGTTCACTTTTGCCGAAATAGCAGTCAAGATGGGCTCGACCAGTTCATAAGCGTCTTTTTGCCCCCCTGGCATAATCGAAGGACCGTTCAAGGCTCCCTCTTCCCCGCCTGATACGCCAGCACCGATAAAGCGGAATCCTTTCGCTTGCAAATCTTTATTTCTTCTTTGCGTATCAGGGAAAAAGGCGTTGCCACCGTCGATCAATATATCTCCTTGACTCAGATAAGGTACAAGCTGATCAATCGTATCGTCTGTCGGTTTGCCCGCTTTTACCATGATGAGTATTTTACGCGGTGTCTCTAACGATTGGACAAATTCTTCGATACTAAACGTACCGACAAAATTCTTTCCTTGCGCCTCCGCAATCAGCTCATTCGTTTTCTCTGGTGAACGATTATAAACAGCTACCGAGAAGCCTTTACTTTCAATATTCAATGCTAAGTTTTTACCCATTACGGCAAGACCAACTACACCAATTTGGTGTTTTTTCATTGTCGTTACCTCCCAGTTATTTACCAGATGTATGTGTTAAACGTTGGATAAGCTCATCTTTATGTGCTTCAAATCCAGGCTTTCCGAGCAGTGCAAACATGTTAGTTTTGTAAGCTTCCACGCCTGGCTGATCGAATGGGTTCACCCCTAGCAGAATGCCACTGATGGCACAGGCTTTCTCGAAGAAATACACCATTTCACCGTACGTAAATTCGTTTAGAGCATCTATCTCTACAATCAGATTAGGCACGCCTCCGTCAACATGCGCAAGTCTTGTGCCTTCAGCTGCTTTTTTGTTGACTTCATCCATTGTCATACCGGCAACAAAATTCAGTCCATCCAAATTGCTTGAGTCCTCTTGAATGGTCCACTCAACTCGCGGCTTTCTCACCAAAAGCATAGTCTCGATGAGATCGCGCCGGCCTTCCTGAACATACTGTCCCATCGAATGCAAATCAGTCGAGAAATCCACAGATGCCGGATATAACCCCTTCTGGTCTTTACCCTCACTTTCACCGAATAACTGCTTCCACCACTCGGATACATAGTGCAAAGAGGGTTCAAAATTAGCCAACAATTCAATGGTTTTTCCTTTGCGGTAAAGAGCATTCCGAACAGCGGCATATTGATAGCTCTCATTGGTAGATAGATCGGCATTATTGTATTTCTCGGCGGCGGTTGCGGCGCCTGCCATCATTTGATCGATGTTGATCCCCGCGGCAGCAATGGGAAGCAGCCCTACTGCTGTAAGCACGGAATAGCGTCCGCCTACATCATCAGGAATAACAAAGGTTTCATAACCTTCTTCATCGGCAAGTTTTTTTAATGCACCTTTCGATTTATCAGTGGTTACATAAATACGTTTATTGGCTTCTTCTTTTCCATATTTCTTCTCCATATATTCGCGCAAAATACGAAATGCGATGGCCGGTTCCGTCGTTGTCCCCGACTTGGAAATGACATTCAAAGAAACATCCTTGTCTGCCAGCATTTCTAATAAATCAGAG
The DNA here is from genome assembly GCF_059692075.1 of Paenibacillus sp. J31P190. Lineage (NCBI taxonomy): Bacteria > Bacillati > Bacillota > Bacilli > Caryophanales > Paenibacillaceae > Paenibacillus > Paenibacillus sp. J31P190. Next base: position 14,386 of record NZ_JCAUAS010000015.1, read on the forward strand.
ATGTAAGTTGAACTAATGTTTTGCCCAGCAAAATACACTTGGGTATTCCCCTTCATCTGATTATGAAACGAATGGGATAGCGCTTCGATGGCAGATCTGGCTCCTAAATAGGAGCCTCCGATCCCTATGACAATCAATGCATCAGAGTTGCCACGGATTCTTTGAGCAGCATCCTTGATTCTCCAAAATTCTTCCTTATCATACTGAAGAGGTAAGTCCACCCAACCTAGATAATCGGAGCCAGGTCCCTTCTTCTCATGCAGCATTTCGTGGGCTGTTTTTACGAAATCCTTAAAATAATCGACTTCATGCTCTTGCATGAAAGGTAACGCATTGGAATAATCAAATTTAATAGCCATGTTTCTTCGTCCCCCAAATCATCTTATGTCCACTCAGTACTCAGTTTTTAACAGCTTTTTTCCAATCTGCCGCGAATTTCTCAAGCCCTTGATCCGTTAATGGATGTTTTGAAATTTGTTCAATTACACTGAAAGGTACCGTTGCGATATGCGCTCCTGCCATGGCTACGCGTGTGACATGATCAGGATGACGGACAGACGCGGCAATGATTTGGGCATCTAGATTGTGGACTCGGAATAGCTCAGCAATCTTGACTACTAATTGTACGCCGTCTTCCGATATATCATCGAGTCGACCTAAGAATGGGGAAACATAAGTGGCGCCTGCCCGCGCAGCAAGCAAGGCTTGATTCACGGTAAAGATCAAGGTCACGTTCGTTTTAACACCTTTCTTAGTTAAGTAACGGCATGCTTCTAATCCATCCAATGTCATTGGCAACTTAATTGTAATGTTTTTATCGTTATTATTAATTTTGATAAGTTCTTCCGCTTGAGCAATCATTTCCTCAGCTGTAACTGCATCCGGCGTAACTTCGGCGGAAACGGATTCGACGTCAGGAACCAATTTCAAAATCTCTTCAATGCGATCCTCAAATCTCACACCTTCTTTGGCCACCAGGGATGGATTCGTCGTTACTCCTGCTAGAACACCCACTTTATAAGCTTTTTTGATATCCACTACATTCGCGCTGTCGATGAAAAGTTTCATTTTAAATTACCTCCATAAATTTAATTTAGTTTTAGAATTACGATTCAGGTCATTCTTTACAATTTACAAAGATGATCCGAGTAGATCCTTTGATATTCGGACGACATTTTCTACGGAGAAACCGAAATATGCCATGACTTCAGGTCCTGCCCCCGATGCCCCAAATGTATTTATAGCGATCATTTGGCCTTGCGTACCTACATAGCGTTCCCAACCCATTGAAATTCCAGCTTCAATTGATAGGCGTTTAGTTACGGAAGAAGGAAGAACGGTTTCTTTATAGGTGGCTGGCTGCTGGTTAAATAGTTCCATACTAGGCATGGCAACGACTCTGACAGATACATGATCCTTCTCTAACTCACTTTTCGCATTCACAGCCAGGGAAACTTCTGAGCCGGTTGCGATGAGAATAAGATTCGGATGCGCATCAGTTTCTGTAAAGATATACGCTCCCTTCTTCACTTCTTCTAGATTTTCTTTCGTCGCATTGTAAACCGGAAGGTTTTGTCTACTTAGGACAAGTGCTACAGGCCCATTCTTGTTTTGCAATGCATAGGCCCAAGCACTTGCTGTCTCGTTAGCGTCACTTGGCCGAATAACGGTTAGGCCCGGAATTGTCCTAAGTGCAGCCAAGTGCTCGACTGGTTCATGCGTCGGGCCATCTTCACCGACAGCAATCGAATCATGCGTGAAGACATAAATGACTGGAAGTTTCTGCAACGCAGCCAAGCGAATCGATGGTCGCAAATAATCGCTAAAGACGAAGAAAGTACTTACAAATGGGATAACTCCTCCATGTAAAGCCATACCGTTGCCCGCTGCACCCATTGCGTGCTCACGTACGCCGAAATACACATTTCGTCCTTCATAGGATTCCACACCGAAGATTTTTTCTCCATTTATATCCGTCATCGTGGAATGTGATAAATCGGCGCTACCTCCGAATAAGGAAGGCACACGTTTCATGAAATGATTGATCGCGTTCCCGCTAGCTACACGAGTGGAAACGGCTTTCGAATCATCGAACGTCAGTATGTCGGACGCTTCGATCAGAACCTTACCATGTATAGCATTCTCAAATTCAAGGCTAAGCTCTGGATAAGACGTTTTATAAGAAACTAACAATTGATTCCATTCTTCTTCCTTGGCTTGTCCGAGAAGTTTCAAATTTTCAAAGTGAGCTTTCACGTCCTCCGGCACCGTAAATTCATCATGCTCCCAGCCATAGAATGCCTTCGTCGCTTGGGCTTCTTCCAAGCCAAGTGGGTTACCATGTGCTTTATTCGTTCCTGCAACCTTGGGACTTCCGTACCCAATAATCGTCCTTATTTCGATTAAGGTAGGCCGCGTGGCATCTTTCTTAGCTAAATCGATCGCTTTCGTAATTTCAGCGATGTCATTGCCATCCTTAACTCTTAAGTATTGCCAATTCGCAGACTCTGCTCGTAACTTTGCGTTATCTGAATAGGAGACGTTCAATGCTCCGTCTAGAGAAATATCATTGGAATCGTACAAAACGATCAATTTATCCAGCTTCATATGGCCAGCCATCGACATTGCTTCATATGAGATACCTTCCATCAGGTCGCCGTCCCCAACAAGTGCATACGTATAATGATCAACAACCGGGAAAGTATCTTTGTTAAATTTCGAAGCCAAATGAGCTTCAGCCATCGCCATCCCAACAGCCATCGCAATTCCTTGTCCTAGAGGCCCCGTTGTCGCGTCGACGCCATCTGTATGACCATATTCCGGATGGCCTGGCGTTTTGCTTTCAAGTTGACGAAATTGTTTTAGATCATCCATGGACACTTTATAACCAAACAAATGCAACATACTATAGAGTAGCGCAGAGCCATGTCCCGCGGACAAAACGAAGCGGTCGCGATTAAACCATTTGGCGTGTGCGGGATTATGCTTCAGATGTTTTGCCCATAACGTGTAGGCCATCGGGGCAGCTCCCATTGGCAAGCCAGGATGTCCCGAATTCGCCTTATTGATTGCATCAATAGATAAAGTGCGAATCGTGTCCACTGATAATTGATCAAGTGTTGTATTCATAAGTATAGATCTCTCCTTTTGTTTCATTATTTTTCGATACGTTTTTGGAATCTAACCACCAATGGGAGCCGTCTTTTTCAAGCAATGTATCGGATGCATGAGGACCATACGTTCCTGCTGGATAGATTTGAAGCGGTATTAGGTTATCTCTATAAGCGTCTAATATTGGCTGTACCCATTCCCATGACAATTCCACTTCATCCCAATGTGCAAAGTACGTTTTGTCACCTGTTAACGCATCGTGGATGAGTATTTCATAAGCATCCTTCGCACCGTCGTTCATGATGCTAAGTTGGCTTCGAACAGGTAAGTCTTCATCTGAATGCTCCTTACTTATCTGACTTTTTTGATAGAAAATGCCTTCATTGGGACCAATCTCTATGATCAAAAGATCTTTTAAGGGACCTTCAGATTTAAACTCGATTACGATTCTTGTGGCTTTCTCTTTCAGTCGCTTTCCTGTTCGAATAAAGATGGGAGTGTCCTTCCAGAACGGGTCATTGATTTGTAGTCTGGCGGCAATGAAAGTATCATTTTGAGAGTCAAAATCTATTCCCGGCTCATTTGAATAACCGACAACTTTCTCTCCTTTTATCTCCCCTGCCCCATATTGACCACGAACAATATGGTCAGAAACATCCATTTTGTTAAGCGGCTCTATTGACTTCATGATCTTCTTTTTAAACTTTCCAACGTCTTCTACCGAGCTTCGGTTTGGCAACTCGATCGTTAACATCATAAGTAATTGAAGCATATGATTTTGGAACATATCGCGGATGGCGCCTGCATGATCATAGTATCCAGCTCTTTCCTCCACACCAAGTGTTTCGTTTGCCGAAATTTGTACACTGGCAATTTTTCGTGTCTTCAAATCTTGCTTTGTTAGAGCAGTGTGAAGAAGATGCCCCATTTGCTGGACCATAGGTTTACCTAAGTAGTGATCAATACGATATATTTCAGTCTCATTGAATGCTTGGTTCAACTTGTGATTCAATTGTCTTGCAGATAACAAGTCTCGGCCAAATGGCTTCTCAATGACTAGACGCTTCCAGCCATTCGCTGAACCAAGGCCGCTCTCATGAATATTGGCCGCGATCGTTTCAAAAAACTCAGGTCCTACAGACAAATAAAACATACGGTTCGGGGTAATGTTAAGCTCCGCTTCCCGCTCTTCAACTAATCTTAGTAGTTTCGAGTAATCTTCTTTGCGGTCAACATCGAGTACATGATAACGGAATGCACGCAAGAATTTTTTCATTACATCGGCATCTTTCACTTCATTTGGGGAGAAAGTAATAAGAGATTTCTCTACATTTGCCTGAAATGATTCATGAGATACTTCTTTTCTTCCAAGCCCAATCAAAGAAAAGTTTGGAGGTAATTTCTGATCGATGAACAATTGGTATAAGGCAGGGTAAATTTTTCTTTTGGCTAAATCCCCTGTAGCTCCAAATAAAACAAACGTTGCTGGCTCCAATTTAATCTCTCCTTCGCTGGTTCTTTTATCAAAGCTCTACTATAATGTTTCTTATTCCCATTAAATCTATCTAGGAGCTGTAAGCCAAATTTTATGAACAATAATTACGAATTATATAAAGTGTTTTATTGGGCAGCGAAGACCGGCAGTTTGACTCAGGCTGCCAAAGTCTTGTACCTCACCCAACCGAGCGTCAGCCACGCCATCAAACAACTGGAAGACAGCTTTGGTATTACCTTGTTTAATCGTAATTCCAAAGGCGTTATCCTCACTCAAGAAGGTGAAGTTCTTTATTCCTATATAGAAAAGTCCCAACTCTTAATCTCTCTGGCTGAAAAACAAATGGCTGCCCTTAAAAATCTAGACAGTGGTGAACTGCGAATCGGCGGAAGTGATTCACTGTTCAAGCATTACATTCTTCAATACTTGGAAAACTTTCATAAACAGTATCCAGGTATCCGACTTCATCTTAATCACGGAACAACCCCAGAGATCATTGCTCTTTTAAAAGAAGGAGAAATTGATTTGGGCGTTGTTCGTATGCCGATCTCAGATTCTCAACTTGAAGTAAGGGAAAGCTTTCAACTTCAAGATTGCTTTGTAGCAGGATCGCTTTATTCCGAGCTTCAAGGTGTTGTTCTATCCTTGGATATGTTGCTTCAATACCCAATTATTCTATTCTCTCGAAATAGCCGGGCACGAATGGCTATTACGGAACTATTTCAAAGCTATGGTCATCACCTCAAACCCGAAATCGAAGTTGGAAGTGTGGATCTTCTCATTGAGTTAGCGCGGAAAGGACTCGGAATCTCTTACGTGACCAGGGAATTCGTATCGAAAGAGCTGGAAGAAGGAACACTCTTCGAGATTCAATTAGATGTGCCAATACCTCCGTCACAAGTAGGAATTATGATTATGCGCAACATGCCGATTTCCAATGCAGTTAACAAGTTTATTGAAATGGTTCAATAGATCAATGAAAATATCAAGCTGATATTCCTGATAACCAACCAACCGCATTGTGTATATCCTCAAATTCATGGTAGCGTAATTTAGTTGACTCTTTTCCAATCGCTTGACTTATGTCGTTGCTAGGAAGTGAATTCTCTGGCGCAATAGTAGCTGTATATTGAATACCTGCATTTAAAAGTTTTGGAAGCCACTCTTCAGAAAACCATTTTTTGTCATCTGACAATACTAGTCTAGGACTTTTATCAAACAATACTTTTTTTGCATTTTTTAAAATTGCCAGTTCAATTACTTTATTTAGGGGCAATCGGAACTCCTCATTCCTAACTAAAGAATTCCAACGAATGACAACAGCTTCAATCACATCATCCCAAAAAATATGAGCATTTTCAGAAAAGTAATAGTGCCTCAATTTAATCTCTCCTTTCACATATCTCCAATTAATACTTGGATGTAAATTAAACTTGTGATTCTTAAACGCTTGTATTTTTGCGTGCTATCCATAGATCAACTATAATACGAAATTCAGCTATACATGTAATTAATATATTTAACAATGCTCATAGACCATATGAATGGGTATATCCGTGCACTTAATGAAATTGTAATAGTACAAGTTGCAACAAAAGACCGCCAATCAAACTGGCGGCAGAAATCATCATTGATGTTGTAATGTCAATAAAAATAGGCGACCTCCTCTCGATTGTATTTCGAGAAGTGATCGCCTGTGCTACTGCTTATAGATCAAATTAGGAAAAGTGTTTACCTGCTGTAATGGTAGTTCCCCATTCGCCCAATGTTGTATAGAAACCAAGTTCTCTTCCTAATAAAAATTCGGCTGCTCTCGTGTAGGGACCTTGACGGTAAGATTTGGATTCTTCTTCTGCTAACCAAGTCTCTTTAGAGCAGTTCCAGATCTCATAAAATACAACTTCGTCAGGATTATCCACATTTTCATGAACAATTCCATTTACAAAAGTCGGCTCCTTTGACATCGTGTCAAACAAGGGTTTCAAGTTATCAAAGAAAGCCTGCTTGTCTGAATTAGGCTTTAGTTGAAAGCGTGCAATAATTACTGTCTGTTCTGTCGTATTCATTCGAAAAACTCCTTTTAAGTACCATTTTTCCGGTGCATTTCAAATCCATGATCCAGTTTCGCGCCATCTGGTGGAGAGCCGCCTTGGATCCTCCGTATACGCTAAATCCTGGATCCCCAATCATTTAGATTAATCAAGTCTTAAATTAACGAGGCCGATTTGTGGACATAATATTCACTCCTTTATTTTCAGAAGCATCTTACTTTTTATTTGTTTGCTTCTCACAAAACTCATTATGGAGCACAAGTGCCCAATTGAACAGTACGTACTTTTAAGTTATATAGTAACCAAAAAGATATAATTTTATCTTTCAAGGGGGGATTTGCTACTAATCCACGTGTAAAATTTCAAACTCATCTTGAGCAAATGCTTTTTGTGCATAATCAGCCCCCCAATGACAAAGTGCTCTTAAAACAGATTCAAGGGATTGACCAAGCTCTGTAATTGAGTACTCTACTCTTGGAGGTACTTGATTATACGTTTTTCTGTGTATGAGTCCACTTGTTTCTAATTCTCTTAGGGTTTGAATCAGCATTTTTTGAGTAATACTAGGCATCAGCCTCTTTAATTCACTCGTCCGTTTTGTACCTTTTATTAAATAGTACAATATAAGTCCCTTCCACTTCCCACCAAGTACCTCCAATGTAACTTCAAGGTCACAGTAATATGTTTTCATATTGGCATACATCTCCCGAGTTCATTTATTACTTACAAGTAACTATGTAACAATAAAGTGCATACTTTATTTATTTCTACATTTGATTCATAATATCGTTTATTAGTTTGTAAAATAACTCTCATCATTTATATTGAAGTGCAAAAAATATGGAAATGGGTGGTACAATGATTCAAGTATTTGAAGCTTCATCCCGGCACAATGCGGACTTTGGGTGGTTAAAAAGCAGTTTGAGTTTCTCTTTTGCAGATTACTATGATCCCAAAACAACGAGTTTTGGACCTATGCGGGTATTGAACGATGATTTAGTTTTGGCTCATCGTGGTTTTGGTATGCATCCACACCAAGATATGGAAATTGTTTCAATTGTTCTGGATGGTCAGTTAGAACACAAAGACAGTACTGGACATTCTGCGGTGACTACGTTTGGAGGCGTGCAGAGAATGACAGCTGGAACGGGTATTGTACATTCTGAGATGAATCCAGGAGAAGCTACAGTAAATTTCCTGCAATTATGGTTTGATCCAGAGGCACAAGGCCTAGAACCTTCCTATCAAACCACTCAGTTTGATCCTTTACTTATGAGAAATACACTATTACCAATCGTATCGAAAAATTCAAATGCAAATGTATCCCATATAAATCAAGATCTAACTATTTATTTTTCAGATCTGGAAACGGGGAAATCCTTAAATTTTGAACAGACAGATGGCCGACGTATTTTTATATTTGTCGTAGAAGGATCCATTCAACTAGATGGTGATAATTATCTAAAAAGACGAGACACAGCTCGAATAACAAATATGACTTCGCTCCAACTTACTGCAATTGAGCCTACGAGGTTTTTACTGATTGATCTTCCTTAATAACAGTAAGCCGGTGTCTGAGAATATCAGGCATCGGCTTTTTGTTTACTATTCCACAAATTTTTTATAAGCCAACGAACAGGCCATTGGAATCTAGCTTAAACGGAATAATCAGAGGGTACATATTCAATTTTGGATTCGGCCGTTATTGTTAACATTAGGGTTTTTTCATCAAATTGTAAGCGTCCATTTTTTAAATAAAACCATATCTTTTTCGTAGGCTGATCATCAAATTGCTGAAATATAAACAAATTCAATTCTTCTTTCCATGCCAGTATTTCTTTAATATTCACTTCTGGCGTTAGTTGGATTTGTATTTTCCAATGTTCGTGTTCGCCTTCCGGAATGATTGTATATTCCTTTTGATTTTTAGTTTGAATAAAAGTTCTTCCACCTACCGCATGCTTTAATACAAGTTCCTCTCTCATTTCCATCCCCCGTTTGTTATTCTGGAAGGTCGATTAACATAAAAAACGTAACTTCCTCAGCTTTTAGATTAAGATCAGTGACAGATTCAATTCGTGCCGTATCTCCACTGTGTAACTTCTTATCATTAACAACTAATTGTCCTTCAATAATGAATAAAAATACTTTTCTGTTTACACTATGAAATAAGACATGGTTCCCTTTTCCGACTTGGCTTAAGTAGATCGAAAGATCTTGATGTATCTTAGCAGTATTGTTTATGCCATCTGGCGTTACAATGGCATGTAATGTATTTTGAATATTAGCAGTTTCATACTTGCTCGTCTCATAGGAAGGTTGAAGGCCAATCTGATTGGGCATAAACCAAAGCTGTAGAAACCTTGTTGACTCCTTATCCGATGCATTGTACTCCGCATGGATGATGCCTGAGCCACCACTCATCCTCTGTACTTCTCCGACACTAGTTATCTCGGTATTACCCAAATTATCTTCATGTCTTACTGCGCCTCTCAAGACAATAGTGACAATCTCCATATCACTGTGAGGATGTGCACCAAAGCCTCTTCCTGGCGCAACCTCGTCTTCATTACAGACTCGCATAACACCAAAAGCTGTATTTGATGGGTCAAAATACGAACCGAACGAAAAATTCAGCTTACTAGTAAGCCACTCATTTTGGACTTGAAAACGAGATTCTGATGGAAAAACATTAATCATAAGACTTCATCCCTTTTCTATTTTTCTTCATATATACAGTTTTTTAGAATACACAGCGGAACATCTTAGTATGCACAAGCTCTTCACCCACAAACGATATTATGAATTAAAAGTGACATTAATAGAAGTACCCACTTTTTAGTTATATAGTAACTAAAAAGTAATAATTGCAGTTAAAAGGAGAAGTAGTCGACTTAACGAACCACTCCTCCTTATTATTTTGGCACAATTTAATTTAATGTATCTAGATACTGACGAACTTGTGCTGGCGTTTTGGCGAGCTTACTGTGCAAATGTGCGATTTTCTCACCATTTTTGTAAACTAATAAACTAGGGATACCACGTACATCATTTTCTTCCGCTATGGGTTGAAACTTTTCAGCATCGATCGCATAAAAATCCTTATCCGTTTGCTCTTCAATAATATCACCAATAAATCGATCCAAGTTCTTACAATCTGGACACCAAGTCGTATCAAATTTCAAAACAGTGTATGTTTCTCTTGCAATTAGATCTTGATATTGTTCTTTTGTTTCAATTCTATCCATGATCATTCTCCTCTTTTAAGTTATTTACTAATTTTATTTAGGGAATTAATTGAAATAAATCATTTAGTGATTCGCTCATCGTGGGATGTGTAAAGATATGGTCTCTAAGATAGGTATAGGATTGACCTGTTTCCATAGCTATCTGAACAATATTATCATTTCATGTGAATCTGAGCAAAATAGGGAACAACCCAGTATCAATCCAGTTTTTGCATCGACGATTGCTTTAAGGAGGCCATCCGTTTCTTCCGTTAATTTTGCTCGCGGAATAGCTGCTGCTGGCATAGCGGCCTTTTTAATTTCATAGCCTTGAGCTAGCGCTTGTTCTTCACTCAGTCCCACTCGTGATAAGGGAGGGTCAATAAAAACGGAATAGGTCACATGAAGTCGATCTTTTGTTGTTCTCTGTTTTGTACCGAAGAGGTTATCTAAAATAATACGCTGATCATCAAGGGATATATACGTAAATTGCAATCCACCAACAACATCACCCATGGCATAAATATGAGGAACTGTCGTTTGTAAACGCTCATCAACTTTTATAGCACCACGATCAGTAACTTCTACTCCTGCCTTTTGCAGCTCCAAACCTTCCGTGTTCGGCTTTCTCCCTGCAGCCACTAAAACAGCATCCGCATAAAGTTCATGAGTCTCATTGTCTTGATCTCGGTAAGTTACAACCACACCTTGTTCTCTATTATGAACAGATTGGACTTCAGTGCCCAGCTTGAATTCGATTCCTTTTTTCTCAAGAGTGGATTGAAGTGCCTGGGCGACGTCTCGATCTTCCCTTGAGAGAAATTCACTATGTTTATCTAAAACCACATGCTCGGAACCAAAATTCGCGTAAATGGATGAAAATTCTAAGCCTATATATCCAGCCCCGAGGACGATTAGCCTTTTGGGCAGAGTAGTCAATTCCATTATTGAAGTACTTGTATATACATGCGTACTACCTGAAATACCTTCAATTGCAGGCATGATGGTTGATGCTCCAGTATTTATATAAATCTTCTCACCATATATGGTTGTCAACGCTTCATCACTTTGAATTGAAATCTCATGTGGAGATGCAAATGTCGCTTTCCCAGTATAAATCGTTACTTTATCAAGATTGTCAAGGTTATCAAAATTCTTTTGACGAAGAGTAGAGATCAAGGTTGTTTTTTTATCAATTGCAATTCGATAAGCAGCGGCTTTATTATCGAATTGCTCTAAATGACTTAGCTGTGAATGTTTAGAATAGTGAACTAACGCCTTCGTTGGAATACAACCAATATTAATGCATGTCCCTCCATACATCAGTTTTGATTGTTCAATAATGGCTACTTCTTGACCTCTTTTAGCCAATGCTGCCGCTAGTGTTTTACCGCCTTTTCCAAATCCAATGATAATGGCATCATATTTATTCATTCCGCTCATCCTCGTTTTATAACTTAATTAAGTAAAAAGCTCTGTTCTCTTAAAAGAAAGAAAACTGAGCTATTTACTTGAGGTGAATTAGTCACCGGGTTTATCAATGAAGATATACAATCGTTGGATTAATCCCTCTTCAATGAAGAAGAAGTCTTCCCCAGTAACCCCTGGATGACCCCCAGCAGGTCCATAATTCCAAGTGAATTTAGCAACATTGTGATTTTCGTCTTGAGAGGTTTTAGTGAAGACAAACCCTGGGAATTTCCCATGGACTTCATCAATCAAAGTCATTAGTGCATCATGTCCCCGAAATACTTCGAGATAAAATGGATCTACGACGATGCAATCCTGTGTGTAAATTTCCTCGATAGCTTTTCTTCTTCGCTCTCGATTGGTATCACTCCATATAGACAAATGCTTATCAATAATTTCATTATAATTGGACATTTTATTTACCCTACTTGTGCCTTTGTTAAGGTACTACCCCATTCGCCTTTTGGTTCTAACCAACTTACACTTCTGTCTACAATTAACTCACCTAAGGTACCTTCATAATTTTTGCGATATGGCTTCGTAAATTCTTCTTGCAACCAACTATCCCTTGTTCCCTGCCATATTTCATAAATGACTAAGTCGTCCGGCTGATCCAAGTCATCAGATACTATTGCGCTAATGAATGATTTCTCAACCGACATTTCTTTAATAAGTGAAGACAGTGCGGTCCGAAATTCCTCTTTTTTACCTGGTTTAGTTTTAAATCGAATATTCAATACGACTTGATGATTTGTAAATGACATTATGAATTCCTCCTCTATATTAATAACTGTATTATGACTTGGCTTCACTATCATACATTTATGTGAAAGATCTTTCTGTAATCTACATCACACATAATACAGCCTTCAATTGCATTTTAGTTAGTATCTATATAATAGAACGGTTTATACCCAGAAAGTGCTGGTGAGTCATAAATGACAATGATTCCTACAAACATTTTTTTATAAAACCAGTAATTAAAAGCCAGAACAGCACATATTTTGTGTTGGCGACATCTTAGGATAAAAACGTTTAGAAAGGGCGTATAAAGATGGTTATTTATAAAAGGATGAATATCGACGGATTATCAATATTTTTTCGTGAAGCTGGGAGCCCTCACAATCCGACGATTATCCTTCTTCATGGTTTTCCAAGTTCATCTCATATGTTTAGAGATCTAATTCCTTGTCTGGCAGACCGTTATCATGTCATTGCACCTGATTATCCCGGTTATGGAAATAGCAGCATGCCTTCAACTAGTGAGTTTAATTACACCTTTGAGAATCTATCATTGGTCATAGAAAAACTTATTTCTGAACTCTGTATTTCACACTATCTATTATACGTCCATGATTATGGTGGACCTATTGGCTTTAGACTAGCGGTTCGTCATCCAGACCGTGTTCTTGGATTTGTTATTCAAAATGCTGTAGCTGATGAAAAAGGTTTAGGGAAACCCTTCGATCTATTCAAAGCCCTTTGGGCAGACCGTAACCCTGTAACAGAAGCTGCATTTTCCATTTTGACAACATTTGAATTTACAAAAAAACAATATTTAACGGGAGTCTGCCAACCTTATTTGGTTGGCCCTGATGGATTTTCAATGGACCAGTTTTTTTTGGATCGTCCAGGTAATAGCCAAATCCAGTTAGAACTTGGCTACGATTATAGAAAAAATGTAGCACTCTATCCACTCTGGCAACAATACCTTCGTACTTATCAACCCCCTACTCTAATAACATGGTGTAAATACGATTTTATTTTTACTTTGGAAGGAGCACATGCCTTTAGCAAAGATTTGAAGTGCCTTGAAACTTATTACTTATGCGGTGGACATTTTATTCTGGAAGAACAGAGTCGACAGATCTCCGAATTAATAAAGCGTTTTTTTGGTCGAATATATTAATCGTAGGGTATTCATGCCGTTTGCAGACAACAAACGGCCTAGTCCCAGGGGATTCAGGACTAGGGCCTCTTCCGATATAAGATTTATAGAGATCATAAAAATCTGCTTGGGAAGATCGACGAACTTCAGTTTGCGAACTGTTTATCCCCTTCTCTTAACAAGTATCTCCGATCGTTGTATACTCTTTAATTTTTTGTTTTAAAAATTCTTTACTTTGAATGCCAACAAATGTTTCTAACCTATACCCATCTTTAAATATCATGAGGGTAGGAATGCTTTTAACATCGTACTCTGCAGCAATGTCAGATTCAGCATCTATATCAACTTTAGCAATTGTAGCTTCATGCTTCATCTCTTTCGCTAATTCTACTACAATCGGTAGTTGTATTTTACAAGGACCGCACCAAGTTGCGTAGAAATCTACAAGAGTAACCCCATGTTCAATTTGCCCCCGAAAACTTTCCTTTGTTAAAGTACTAACATCCATCCTTCTAAACCTCCTTTTATTTGATACATGCATCATACTCCACTTATTTAATTATTTCTGTAATCCACTTCACGCAAGCGTTTTATTCCAATCATGAGTCATGGAACCCTCGAGGAACTTCTCACAATCAAGAGCAGCCATACATCCACTTCCAGCTGCAGTAATCGCTTGACGGTACTTCTTATCTTGTACATCACCACAAGCAAACACACCTGAAATGTTTGTTTCAGAAGTCCCCGGATTCACCTTCAAATATCCAATTTCATCAGTATGTAACTGACCATCAAGAAATTTTGTGTTCGGCGTATGACCAATCGTAACAAAGATACCCTCCGTTTCTATGATCTCTTCTTCCGAAGTGATATTATTGAGGACCTTTAACCCAGTAACCCCACGTTCCCCCGCTAGAACCTCTAAAGGTGTATTGTTTAAACTCCATGTGATTTTACTGTTTTGGCGCGCACGATCTTGCATGATTTTCGAGGCACGTAATTCCTCCCGTCGATGGACTATTCGTACCTCCGACGCGAACCTCGTTAGGAAATGTGCTTCTTCCATGGCTGAATCTCCACCACCAACTACAATTATCTTTTTGTTGCGGAAAAAGAAACCATCACAGGTTGCACAGGTACTAATACCTCGACCCACATTTTCCTTTTCACCTGATATTCCAAGGAATTTGGCAGAAGCACCTGTAGATATGATGATCGAATTTGCGACAAGCTCTTCTCCTCCTTCTAGTTGTAGTTTAAACGGCCGTTCAGATAAATTCAATTTGGTAACCCATCCTGAACGAAATCTGGCACCAAATCTTTCAGCTTGTTTCCGCATATTTTTTATTAACTCCGGACCCATAATTCCATCAGGGAAACCCGGGAAATTCTCAACCTCTGTGGTGGTAGTCAATTGTCCGCCGGGTTCAGGACCTTCAATAATAATTGGCTCAAGATTTGCACGTGCTAAATAGATTGCAGCTGTGAGTCCTGCTGGTCCAGTTCCGATAATGATCACATGATTCATTTGGTTTGTGGATTCCTCCTATAGATTGCATGTTAAAAAACGGCACTGATACACCCTGGTGTGCAGCAGCGCGGAAAGAGCAGCTATTCGAATTTCAAAACGACGTTGCCTTTTTTCCCAGGCGCAGCAACAGCTTCCACGGCATGCTTAATTTCGGATAGATCGAATTCCTTATAGCTTGTGAACATGGGCTTCGAATTGCTTCCCACCTCGATGGCGGCTTTCATGTCTTGCATCCGCTCATCTGCCGTCGTATCTTCTTGCCAAGTCATGATCCTTGCCCCGACCAGTGTAAGCGACTTTACCGTTAAAGCGGTCATGTCTGACGGTCCACCCGCCAAGGAGCCATAGGAAACGATGCGGCCTTTGACAGCCAACAGGCCGAATAGTCCGGTTAGCATGTCGCCGCCGACCCCGTCAACCGCCAGCACGATGTCTTCTCCGGCTGCTTTGCGGACCTCAGCTTGCCAGCCATCCACGTCGGTTGCGATTACGTTTCCGCCAGGCAGCTGCCTTTCCAAATGTTCGCCTGAATGGGTGGAGCGTACAAGGCGAATGGGGTCGATTCCCTGCTGAAGGGCAAAGTAAGTGATCATTTTGGCCACAGAAGATGATGCGCCGGTCTGAATCAGCCGCCTCGGGCGCGGCTCTAGTTCACGCAAGCCCGCTCGAAGCACATGCCGGGCTGTGATGGTATTGATGAGCAGCTGGGTCGCGATTTCGTCTGACATCTCATCGGGCAATGCCACCAGAGCCTGGGCAGGCACAGCTACATAGCTCTGCCATGCTCCCGGGTAGAAGAACGCCACGCGCATGCCCATCGTCAAACCTGTTCCATCCAGTGCACCCGGCGCGGCATCCTCGATGACTCCTGCCGCCTCGAGGCCAGGCAACCGACCTTCGGGCAGCTTTTCCGACGAATCGGACTTTGCGGCAATCAGCTGGAGATCACCTGGATGAATCACGCTCCTTGTGATCCTGACCAGCACATCGCCTTCGGCAAGTGGTTGGTCAAAAGTTGCGGACTCCACCTGAAGAACCTCTTTAGGATCGCCGAAGCGATACTGGATGATGCGTTTTCCTATGCGTGTCATATCTCATTCTCCTTGACTACAGGGATTGGAAAGTAAACGAATCTTCTATTTCCATCCCTTTATTTTCATTTTTTATCATTGGTTTTCGGCCAATCAGACGTTCAAGATCTCCGGATATCTCCGAAAATTCTCCGCTGTTGATCGCTTTGACTCAACCTAAGAAGAAATCAATCAGCAAAGGGGCAAAACAACGAAACTGGAATTTTCTTTTCGTACCTTTTATGAACCTATGATCGACCGAAGCCCTTTCAATTCAAGCTTGCATTTAAGGATGCATGGTTAGCGATGACAAGTAGAAGTTTGCAGTTGCGTTAGCGTATCACCCCTTAAATGTTGCTTCAAACACTGAATTTCTCCAAGAGATTTAAATTCAACCCAGCGAGAGGACCGCCTATTTGCTGAAGACTACCGCCTTGGCTTAAGGATCCAAGATCAATGCATGCAAAACCAAATCCCTCCCAGATTTCTTGGAAAACTTGTTTTGTCGGGCTGTCGTCTCCAGATACGAAAAGGACCGTCTTCGGCTTCTTTTCCGTATAATCCTGAATCCATTGCATCGGAACTGTGTTGAAAGCTTTGATTACACGAGCGCCCGGAGCATATTGCGCTACGATTTCACTGGAATTCACTTCTGACAAGTCACCAAGGGAATCCATATTGTCAAAACGGTTGGTAGCATCAATAAGAACGCGGCCTGTCCAATCAGGAACCATAGACAAAGCTGCAGGAACTTGCGACCACATTACGCTCAAAATGACGTAGTCCTGATCAGCTGCTTCTGACGGCGTTCCAGATTTCGCGCCAGCACCGAGCGAACTTACCAGCTCCGACAACGTTTCGGGACCACGGCTATTACTCAGCATGACTTCGTGGCCGTGCAGCAACAGATGCTTCGCAAGCGTTTGAGCAACGACTCCTGCTCCAATAAAGCCAAATTTCATTACGCACCCCCAGGTATTATCTAATTTATTTTATCGAGTCGTAACTGAAACCGTTACAGTTACAATATAATTTAAAAAAGGCAGCAATTTTTTTGAATCTGAAACAAGTGCCCCTCATTCACTACATCAACCGCTCGATATACGTCAAGCATGGTTATGCGACGGCACCATTCCGGATCCTATCAACTAGCACAATTTTTATATTCCCTTTACCAGCCATCACGGGCAATTTCGACTGAAATTCTGCTTTGATATCTTATTCCCCTCCAGTTCTCCAAATAACAAAAACACGACCCATAGGCCGTGTTTTTGTTATTTTGGGTAACCCGGCGGTCAAACTTGAACAGTGAGAAGATCTGTGGCTTTGTGTCACTGCCTTTCGGCCAGTTTCGCCTTTATCTAATTTTCAAGAAATCTATTTTGTAAAAATCCTCATATTAGTCTCGTTATTGTTCTTCAATAGGGATATTCTTTACTTCGCATACCCATACAATTCTTCGTCCTTTAGATTAGGTGTAGGACCCAAAATATTTTCTAAAGATGATTCCATCGGAAGACCATTCTCTGCTTTGAACACCCAGTCATGATTAGCTAGTGCGGCTTTTCCTAGTGAAATCAAATCTGAACCTGCCTCCAGCGCCCTTTCGGCATCCTCTGGCTGATCCAGTTGCCCATTAGCAATAACAGTCGTATCTCCATATTTTTTTGCTAATTCAGCTAGTGTTGAACCGCTATCCCCGAAGGCCGGTAAATGGGCATTATATTCAACGGTGTGGATATAATCGGGCTTTTCTGCGCCAATGGCTTCGAAAATGATTCGGGCGTCTTCTTCACCGTTCGCCCACTTGTGCGCAAAGTAATTGGATTTAGCCTGCGATATTCGAACGCCGACAACAAAATGTTGACCAACTTTCTCCTTGACGGCTCTAATAACTTCGGCGATTATACGCACACGGTTCTCAGTTGATCCGCCATATTCATCTTGACGTAGATTTGTGAAATCTGTCAAAAATTCGTCCAATAAATAACCGCTTGCCCCGTGAATCTCTACCCCGTCGAACCCTGCTTGTTCAGCTCTTAAAGCTGCTTCCGCAAAACTGGCTATGATAGCTTTGATTTCTTCTAGTGTAAGTTCCTTCGGCGTTACATACTCGCCTTCACCTCCAAATGCTGGTGATTGCTCACCTAAAGGCTTTACAGCCGAAGGAGCCACTGACCCATTTTTATAAATATTACCCATATTGAGAGCACCAGTATGGGCAATTTGCAATATAATTTTACCACCCTTAGCATGAACAGCTTCAGTTACTTGTTTCCATGCTCCGACATGCTCAACATTTGCGATTCCTGGTTGAAAATAAAATCCTTGACTGTATTCTTCATCTGTGTATGTTCCTTCGGTAATCACAAGACCAAATCCACCCGCAGCATAGCTTTCATAATATCGGGCCATTCTATCGGTTGCATTTCCATTCTTTTCGGCAGAAACGCGAGTCATCGGGGCAACTACTACTCGGTTTTTCAAGGTAAGATTTCCTAGATTATATGTGGAAAGAAGTTTTTTAGTTGTTTTCATGATAAGTATCTCCTTTTATGTCAATAAGTTATTTTTCCAAAAAAATCACTAAGTCTCCAAGGTCTACGGCTCGACAATAATTTCTCCAATGAATTATTAATAATCTGTTTCTAAGTTCAAGGATCTATACAAGAACTCTCACGTTTTGCAACAGCCTTACCCGTTAAAATATTCATCAAATATTTGATTAGTTAATTTGCTGTCCCATTTACCAACAGGTTCAAGCCAGCAAAGAATTCGCTCCTCAATTAAACTTGTAAACTGTTCCTCATATTCATTACGATATGGCCTCCTTTATTTTCGGAAGCATCTTACTTTTAATTTATGCTTCACACAAGACTCATTATGAAGCATAAGCCCCAAATTGAATAGTACTTACTTTTGTGTTATATAGTAACCAAAAAGTTATAATTTTGTCTTTCAAGGGGGGATTGCAACAAATAATCCTATTAGCCAAGTTTAATACCAATCGACGCATTATCGTCAGGCGTTCCTAACCAATAGCCATATGCTATTGCTACTTTAACAAAATGTTGTAAAGCTTCTGGCGTAGGAGGACCTGGTTTCACATTCTCCACAGGAACACCAATTTCGTTGAAGAATTCTCCCATATTCACTGTCGATACTACCAGCAATTTTACTGTTTCATTTGAGGAGTTTCTCCATGCGTGTTTCACTTGTCCCGGAATATCAAGAGTATCGCCAGCTTTTACTGTTTTCCAACTGTCTTCCGTAAACGCCTCAAGTTCCCCTGTTAGAACAACAAAAGTTTCACGATCATCATGACTATGAACAGGTACAATAACACCTGGTGGAACTTCTGCCTTCATTAAGGAGTAATCCTTATTTACCGTTAAATCTGTTACGAGTTGAATTTGTGGTCCCATTACATCTAGTACTTTTGACATATATATTTCCTCCTAATTTTTATTGTATTTTGATACCTCTTCATTATAGGGTTGAGCTTTCATTTTTTCTGTATTCCATCTTACAGTTTAATAATTAATCTTTAATTATCAGCACTGAATAATTAATTATATTTTTCAATTCTGTTGAAGGTATTAGCCTAACTTAATATCAATCGTAGCATTATCGAATCCGTGGTCCCATTACATCTAAAATTTCTGACATATATAATTTCCTCCTCATTTAATATTCTTGCAGTGACAGCAACCAATAAAAAGTGTGCTTGGAGAGAATGGTGAATGACTACATAAGTTATTGAGCCACGCTGCAGCTCGTTATTTTGGAAGCCTGTTTTTACTCCTTACTTGCCTCCCTATTATAGAGCTGACAATTCATTATTTCTGTAATGTATCTAACAATAAGTCACGAAGGAGGCTTCCACTCCTCCAGAAGAACGCTAGAAAAACACCTAATTTTATCTGTGAAAGTTAGTTATTTTATGCGAAGTTGGACAACCATTTTAAGATAACTAAAAGAAATGGCACAACAATACTACAAACTGGTTGATTTATATGTTCCCTTATCAACTATTTTATAGGAAGTCATTTTTAACAGCCATTTTTCAGCCTCCGTCGTCTGGTTAGCTTGTAGTTCCTAGTGAATAAGGTTTGTTTTGAAATCGAAACGACTGACTTAGAGAAATTGCTTCCTAACATGTAATCTACCTTACTGAACGATCGTTGAAAGAGAGTTACTATATGTGCGAGGGATAAACCAGAAGAATTAAAAAAAAGAATTGAGGAAATGAAACTTTTATTTATCAGAGGGAGGTTGACAAATTATTAGATGAAAAGAAAATTCACTCATCCTATTTGAGGAAGACAGTAAAGAACTACAGAAAAGTAAACTAATTTAAAATAGGAGGAGTATTTAAATGATTTCAGATAATAGTAAGCAAGTTCGTTTTTGGCCAATCATGATTGCAATATTTGTTGGTACTTTTGTATGTGTACTATCATCAACCACGATTAACATTGCACTTCCAATTTTAGGCAATGAATTTAAAACTGAGCTTAGTACTGTCCAATGGACATTAACTGGTTTTTTGCTGGCTACAGGAACGTTGGCACCAACAGTAGGATATCTAGGAGAGAAGATAAGCTACAAAAAATTGTTTCTTTACTCTCTAATCGGGTTTACCTTAGCTTCCGTATTATGTGCTATCGCCTGGGATATCGATTCACTAATTGTGTTTCGAATTTTACAGGGGGCATTTTGTGGATTGATTATTCCAGTTACAATGGCGATTGTTTACCAAGTAATACCTAAGGAAAAACAGGCTTTTGCTATTTCACTCTGGGGACTTGCCGCCTCGCTAGCACCAGCTTTTGGTCCAACAATTAGTGGATGGCTGCTACAAAGTTTTGCTTGGCAATGGTTATTCATTATGAATATCCCAATTGGGATCATTGCTATATTTTTAGTAGCAAAATATATTCCTTACTATCGATTAAATGTTCCCAAAAGTTTTGATTTTCTCGGGTTAATTACTGTAGTTATTGGGAGTGCGTCGTTATTGCTGGCATTTGGCCAGGGTCATAGTTGGGGTTGGGGATCTGACAAAATCGTTGGTCTCTTCATCGTAGGGAGTATATCCTTAATATTGTTCGTCATCCGTGAGCTTACAGCGAAAACCCCTCTACTTAATATTCGAGTATTTCGTAACGGCCGTTATACCCTTAGCCTTATCATTACAAACATTCTAACAATTAGTCTATATGCCGGAACTCTTTTAGCACCGGTATTCCTACAAAAAGTACAAGGCGTTACCGCCATGGATACAGGCTTACTTCTACTTCCTTCGTCCTTTGTAATGGCTTTAGTTATGCCGCTTGCAGGGAAATTATATGGAAAAGTTGGGCCGCGTTGGCTCATGTCCGCAGGCATTATTTTCTTATCTTTTGGTACTTTAACACTAAGTTGGTTTAGTACAGACGTGTCACATACGTATATTGTACTAATGATGACACTCCGCAATGTAGGTGTCGCTCTCATCATGATCCCAGCAAGTAATTCAGCGATGGAGCTTATTCCAAGAGAACTTTCCGGACATGCTGCCTCTATTATGAACTGGACGCGAAACGTTATGGGTTCATTCGCAATTGCTATTTTCACATCTTTGTTAGCTACCCGATCTTTAAGTCATGGAACAGAACTAGTAAGCGCGGGAGAAACCAATAAACTTCATATTGGACAAATGGCGTTTACCATGAGTATTAATGATGTATTTTTAATCACTGCGATAATTAGTATTTTAGCCTTGCCATTAGCCTTGTTTGTAGGAAAGTTGAAGAAATCAGATCTTACATTATCGACAGAGCATAACAAAAGTGCAGCTTAATACATCGAATTGATACAATTTGTAGTGGCCACAAGTAGCTATAAACGATTATACAATTTTGCAGACATGGGTCCAGTTCGTAACTGGACTCATATCTTTTAACATATGGATCATATCAGCTTATTTTTTAATCTTTTTATTCGGTTTAAACATTCCATTTTACATTTACAATACATTCAAGTTGATTCCCCGTTCATAAACATCGTCTATAATGAAACTATCATAGGCTCAAGGAGGTATTCATATCATGTATTACGAAGAAGATCGCGAACCGTATGACAAAGATAAGGATGAAAACTAACCCGACTTCCGCAAATAGAAAAATTCCGACTACAAAAAACCTCAGTGCACTTTCTAAATCCCGTACCAATAGCAAACCTTTACAACACCAAAAAATCAGTTCTTAACCGTATACCACAATGCGTGTCAAGAACTGATTTTATCTATACAGGACCTCCACAGGAAAGTTTCAACGAATGATTCGTGAAGATTTTAAACAATTCTTCGTACCATTCTTTATCATATTAATTCGATTACAAACAAAAAGTGTTTTCATTTATTCTCTACTATCGGAAAAACATTCAAACGAAATGAGTATGTAAACAACATACTACGCTGTCTTGTGGGTAGTAAATAGAAATTAGTTCACGTGTCATGGATGTTTGTTGCCAATATTCCTGCCCGTTAGCGGAGCGAAGGGCTGCCACGTTGCAGCCCTTTTATTAATTAAGCTTTATTTCTGCGTTAGTTCAATACAATTCAATCAACTGAATATCCAACTAAGAAACGTGGTGAAATCTCTGAAGATGGCGCTTTCTTTCTCGGCGTTACAATTGGCGTGGACAAATAGTGTTGATCCCCGCCAACAACACAAACTAGGTAAAACGGACAGTTGTTTAAACTCAATCTCAGTTTAAATTTTGCAATTTATCCGGACTTACAATCAGGTAAACCCGTTGAATGGCCATCGTCTCGATATCCCAATCAAAACAAATGACCCCAGTTGAAATCCCCTCTTTGGTTATCAATATACCAGGCTGATGATTGACCTCGACAAGCTGCGCTTTTGATGCAGGAAATCGACTTGATGAAAGAGCGTTCAATATGGTGAGCACATGTTTCTTATTGTAAATTGGATTAATCGCGGCAGACACTTTTCCCCCGCCATCAGCAATGAAAATGACATCCTCGGTTAACATGTTCACCAGAGATTGAATGTTACCGTTCGAAAGAGCAGTAATGAAACTGCTTACCATTTCCTTTTCCTCGTGTAGATGAGATGAAAGAATTTCATCTTTTTCATTGGATGCGTCTACTTTTTTCTTGACACGGCTGTAAATCTTGCGGCAATTGACTCCTGTTTTGTTGAACATTTCTCCAATTTCACTATGCTCATATTCGAACACTTCTCTTAAAATAAACACTGCTCGCTCCAAGGGTGTCAGTTTATCCATAAGAATAAGAAATGCGTAAGACATTGTATCCTGACGCTCAACACTATCTAATGGACTATGCTCAATCAATTGCACTGTTGGTTCTGGAAGCCAATTGCCTACGTAGCTTATTCTTTTTTTTCGTGCTGATTTTAACTCGTTCAAACAACGATTAATCATCATTTTACTTAAGTACGATTTAAAATTTTGAATGTTGTCGTTTAAAAATCCATGCATGCTAATAAACAAATCTTGAACCATATCCTCTGCATCCGATCTAGAACCAAGCATGCGGTAAGCAATTGCAAATAAATGAGGTTTGTAGGTCTTATATAATTCTTCAATGTTATTCGATGATGGTTCAATGGTATAACTTTGCATAATATCCCCCCTTCGTAAGTTGGTTAAAACAAGCCTATTTAGCTTATTATTGACAAAATGAAATGACCCATTCGATGTAGAAAAGATCATTGATAAGACAATTGACGGTGTCCATGTGTGACACAAATCTAAACAATTTTAATCCAAGATGACATCCATCTGAAAAAAACAGCCTTTTTCGCCGAGCCGCTGAAGTGCAATAGACCTTTTCTTCCTGATTCTCATTTCCGTAAGATCACCTTAACGTTCAATCGAACGTTCAACGTTCGATATTCTTTTTTCCATTCCTCTTCGTTCCATTTCCGCGTTTTTACTACTAACGAAATCCGCTAAAAAGGGCTTGTAACCGAAAAACTTGTATTTGAGGAACATATCGTTGGTTCTATTTCAAAAACGAGAATTGTTATCGCTTATATTACGACTGAAAAGAAAAAAAGAGTCTTAGAAGACTCTTTTTCAATAGGGATATGTTCGACTTTATCATTGTTATTAAAACTTCCGAGCTAGTTCACGAGCTTGCTGGATGGCTTTCTCTTTAATTGCCGGTGCTTGATCCGGCGTTGCAGCGACACCTTCGATAAAGATACCTTCGAATGAAGGAACACCAAGAAACTTCATAATCATAGTTAAGTGACGATGACCTATTTCAAAGTCTGCAAATGGTCCCCCTTGCGAATAGAAGTTACCAGCTGCTTGAATGTGCACAGCCTTTTTATCACCAAGTAACCCAACTGGACCTACATCCTGAACATATTTGAAGGTTTTCCCCGCAACACATATAGAATCAATGTATGCTTTCATAACTGGTGGGAAAGAGAAATTCCACATTGGGTTAACAAATACATATTTATCTGCAGCAACAAATTGATCTACCAGTTCACCTAGACGACTTACTTTCGCTTTTTCTTCTGTGCTCAACTGATTAAAATCAGTGCCAGAACTTAATTTTCCCCATCCGCTAAATACGTCTGCATCAATTTGCGGGATATTTACTTGATAAAGATCAAGATGCAGTACTTCATCGTTAGGATTAGCTTCTCGATATTCACTAATAAATTCTTTTCCAACACTTAAACTATAAGAGTTCTGGTGATCATGCGGATGAGCTGTAATATACAATACTGTTGCCATTTTGTTAATCTCCTTTAATATGCTTTTTTTTGACACTATTAAGACAATTGGCGACTTCAATGTGTGACATAAAACAAATTTCGATAACAGGGTAATACTCGGGAAATCCAATGTAAATGTAATTTCAGCACTTCTGTAATATAGCCTCAATCCTCAAAGAATATTATTAGTTTGCCTCATAACTCATCAAAATCAAGTTGTTATTTGACGGCTATTACTTAAGCCTATAGCTTTTCATAGGGCGACAAATCGGTTAACTTTCGTACTCAATATCCTTCCATATCGGAATTTCCAAACAAAGAAAAAAAACCTTTATTTATAAAGGTTTTTTTAGTATTTTCACAATATGTTGTGGACTTTTCTTAATGAACTCATGAATGTTGTTTAGATACAAAATAGAATGTTCATTAACTTTCATAAAAAGTGGTTAATCAGAAAGTAAAAGAACCCTGAGAAAATCGACAAGAAGAAAATTACTGTTAATGGGAGAAGACCCTCCATCTTTTGCTCGTAGTTGTTTCTATTCGAATTATTCATTCTTATTACTCCCTTCACGTACGTTCATTCGGCCATAAAAACTCCTTACGGAACTTCTTTTATTGGTATTATATAATTGCATAGAAACACTGTCCCCATCCAATTTACTGCTTTTTTTACAATCCACTTTCACACTTATGTCATATATCCATTATGAGTCAGCGTTACTTCTACATTAGCTCAATCTGCTGCAATCGCAAGGAAGAACGATACAGGTTAAAAAGCAAACCCCTTCGTTAGAAGTAGGTCCGCTTTTCAGTCATGTTATATGCTTTTTACAGTGTCCGGGCATCGCGAAGCAGTGCTTGTGCTGCCTCGTTCGATATATGCTTGCCGGATTGCGCCTCCACTTCATGAATGAAGCTTTTCACATTTCCTGCATTCAGCTTGTTAAGCAAGCTTGTTTCTATCCCTTTATTATCGATCCAACCGCTGCTTTTGAACCGTTTCACAAGTAGCTTTAAGCTATCCAAGCTTGCAACGGTTTGAAACCGAACCGTTCTGCTTGTCGTGTTGCCTGCCAAATCGCTGGACGTAACCGTAAATTCGTGTGTTCCGAGTTCCAAAGCGTACAAGTCAATCACCCTTCCAATTTGCACCGGCTTCCCGTCCAACATCGCAACCGTCTTCGTTGCGTCAATTCCAGATACACTGTCAGTTGCCGTAAATTGCGGTGTTAAATCCTCTGAGCTAGAGTACGTTCCTTCGAGTGGTACGGCGACAGCAATGACGGGAGCGGTAACGTCGATGTTAAAGCTAATCGTTTTCGATGCTTCCGCATTTCCTTCACGATCTGTCGAACTGTAGCTAACGCTGTACCTGCCGTCCCTGTCAAAGAGGATGGGTGCCGTATATGCCAGCCACGCCGTTCCTCCATCCAAGCTGTATACCGTTTGCGTTACACTCGACGCCGCATCCTTAGCCGTTAAGCTTACTGTTAAAGGCTGCTTATACCAGCCATTTTGTCCGTTCGGTTGTTCCGGCGAAACTATTGCCGTTGTGATCGGAGGAGTTTGATCGCCATTCTTGTACTCGAACGCAACTTTTACCGGTTCGACCATTGCATTCGTTGCAAGCTGAACCTCATAGGTCCCTTCAACATTATCGGTAAGCGTAAATGCAATCTGGAAGTCGCCCGCCTCCGAAACGGTTGTCTTCCCTTCGTATTGAACCTTGCCATGCGGATCAAGTACTTTCACATTTACATCCGTAAGTTTCCCATTCATGGCCAATCCTTGAATGGTTACTTTTTTGGTTGCTACATCTACCGCCGCTTTAAGCCCATCAATGGTTTGGATCGTTACTTTCTTCGCAAGATTGTATACGCCGAATTCATAGAAGGAATATCCATACTCAGTCTCTCTTTGGATGCCTTGGAACTTGATATATCTTGCCTTAACAGGGTCGAACAGAATGGTATTCTTGCTATCTTGAGCTGTAATGATTCCCCCATTTTCCGCTATGACGCTTTTCCAATTTTGCTTATCGTCGGATACAAGCAGCTTGTAGGTTTTTGCGCGAGCATATTCCCAATCAATTCTTACTGTATCCATCTCGATCGATTGGCCAAGATCGACCTCGAACCATGTATCGTCAACCGTATTGCTCGACGAACGTGTGGCAGGGAAGCCGTCAACAGCTTTAACAGGCGCTAAATTCGTACTTCCGCCTTCTACCGAAGATGCTTCGGCGGCCTTGTCCTGCGCCAGGCTTCCAACCAGAAAGTATACGCCTTCCTTCAGCGTATTGTAGGCACCGACCGAAATGCCTTGCTCATTCTTGAGAAGATCCAGCGCTGCATGAGCAGCTCTTGCCGTCGCCACACGTCAGAAAAAAGCCGAGGAATACACGGCTTCTCTGATACAGCATTCGATTGCTACCTAAGGCTTCTACCCCTTCAGTTTATATGGCTGCTTTTCCCGAAACTGTCGAAGGAAAATGGATAACGTACTTGCGGTGGTCACCGACAATACGAGTGTGCCATGTTCCAGGCTGGATAAATCGCTAAACTCCTGATTCCCTGTTCCAATTCAAACAAAGCCCTTTCCGCACGGCGAAGGAATCTGCTTCCGAACTCATTCAATCGCAGCTTCCTACCAGTTCGATCGAATAGAGGAACCCCTAGATCCTCCTCCAGGCGCCCAATCGTTTTGCTTAGTGACGATTGCGTTACATGCAGACTTCGTGCAGCTTCGGTCACATGTTCCAATCGAGCTACCGCGAGAAAGTATTGCAGTTATAGTAGTTCCATTTCATCCCCTCGATTCATTCCCTCAAGTCAATGAATTCATAACCTAAAATGCGTTGGAATAAATAATCGATTTCAAGTACGATGACATCAATACACTTTGAGGGGTGACCAAAAATGAATGCTCGCAGCAGGTGGTTGATGATTTCCGTTGGCCTTGGGATACTATTGAACCCATTAAATTCTTCCATGGTTTCAGTTGCTATTCCAAGGCTGCAAAATGTGTTCCAACTTGATTTTACAGTTGTTTCCTGGATTATTTTTTCTTTCTACATTGCAAGTGCTATCGCTCAACCTGTCATGGGAAAGGCCAGTGATTTATTCGGTCGCAGGAAGATATTTCTTACCGGGCTTGTTATAGCCTTCGTTGCCTCATTATTAGCTCCACTATCACCAAACTTTGGGTGGCTCATCGTATTCCGCATTGTGCAATCCATCGGAACAAGCATGATGGTTGGGGTTGGGATGGCCATTGTGCGAATTCATATTACGGAGAAACAAGCTACTGCTCTGTCTGTTTTGTCTATATTCCTATCCGGAGCGGCAGCCATTGGACCCTTTATTGGAGGGGTCTTGATTCACTGGTGGGGCTGGCCTGCTATCTTTTTCGTCAATATTCCGTTCGTGGTGGCGAGCTTTCTATTATCTTGGAGGAATATTCCTAAGGATGAACCATCAACATCCGTTGCACGGGGCATGTCCTTACATAAATGGTTTGATTTGATTGATGCGACAGGGATCCTGCTCTTCACAGTGGGTCTGGTTGCCCTGCTCGCCTCCTTACTCTCAGCAAAATCATCTGGGCAAATCTCATTAAGTCATGTTATTGCCGGGCTGATAGGCCTCGCTCTACTAGGAGCTTTCATACGACATGAGTTAAAAGCGAAATCACCCTTTATTCCTTTGCGCACATTTGCCAAATATCCTGCGATGACTTGGGTTAATGTCGAATTCATGCTCGTAAACATACTTTTTTACTCGCTCTTTTTCGGGCTTCCGTCTTACTTGCAAATGGTACGTCATGTCAGCGAGTTCCAAACTGGGATTCTCATGCTAAGCCTAGGCTTGTGCTCGCTAGTTACTTCTCCCATAGCAGGACGATGGATCGATAAATCAGGACCCAGGCCGGCATTGCTCGTGTCCGCAATATTGATGACACTTGGGTCGGTGTGGCTCGTGACATTGAATCAAACTTCACCGGTTATCAGTGTGTGTTTGGCTTTGGCTGCATTCGGTATTAGCAACGGGTTGAACAATGTCGGTATGCAAGCAGCCTTGTTCAAAAGTTCTCCCAAAGAAATAATCGGAGTAGCATCCGGATTATTTAATACATCAAGATACCTGGGAACCATTCTCTCATCATTGTTGATAGGCATTGTTATGGGAGGTAGCTTCAGCTTTGAAGGATTTCGAGTGCTTGGGATTATCCTTACGGTAATTGCTTTGTCCTTGGTATTCATGAGTCGGCGGCGCCGGAAATCAGGGCAATTGCAAGAATCGTAGCAAGTTTAAGCATAAATGCAGCGAATTGAGCGGCGGACAGCTTCAGCGCGTCGCCATCGATCAAGAAATTAATTTCAAACCAACCGCAGCGCTTAACACCATCGCGATGAACATAATCCGCTTCCAATCACTGGACTCGCCATAGTACAGCATCCCGACGATTGCGCCGCCAACTGTTCCGATTCCTGTCCAGACCGCATAAGACGTGCCCATTGGCAGGCTTTTCATCGCTAGGCTCAGAAGCATAAAACTCATAACAATGCCTACGATGAAAAGACTAAAGGAGCGGATGGTTTTCGCTTTATTTATTTGGTTCATGCCTACGACGCCTACGACCTCGAACATCCCGGCAAACAAGAGAAAAATCCAACCCATTAGACTGCCGCTCCTTTCTTTTCTTGCTCTTTTGTCACAAATTTGAGTCCAAAAACGCCGAATAAAAGCAGCAAAATAAGGAATACTTTAAGAATATTGAATGGCTCTCCGAACAGTAGCATTTCCACCAATACTGTGCCGGCTGTCCCCATTCCGGTGAAAACAGCATACACAGTCCCCACAGGAAGCTTGGTAGACGCGCTAATAACTAGATGAAAAGAAATATACATCGCTATGATCGTGCCTATCCACATCATCGTCGTATCCGAATGTTTTAAGCCCGTAACCCACATCACTTCAAAAAAAGCGCCGACAAATATATAAATCCAATTACGATTCATGTGTACGATCCTCCTGCTGATTTACGATTTGATGCCACGCCAGTATACGAACCATGAAGCTTCAATCCTTTTAAGCGACCGTTCAGCTCCTCCAAATAACAACTCTACAAACATGCCATCCAGTACAGCAAGGAAAGCAACTGTCGCCATTTCACTGCTGACTTCAGAATGGATGTTCCCTGCTGCTATTGCTTGATCGAAGATAGGAATTAACATCGATTCAAGTGTATCTAAATAGTTATAACCTTGTTTGACAATCTCCTCATAGAGATGGGAAGGCGGGAAAAAGGCAACCCGTAAGAAAAATTTGGTATTGTCATCATGTTCGTAACCATCTTTATATTGGATAAGCAAGCCATAAAGAAGTTGATCAATCGAAAGTTGCTGATGTCGATCGAGATACTCAACAACAAAATTCAATTCCTTCGCTAGCACAGCGTTAAACAGATCAAGAAATAGTTCGTCTTTCCCCTTGAAATGTGTATAAATGGATTGTTTTTTGATGCCTACTTCCGTAGCAATATCTGCAAGCGACGCACCTTCATATCCGTTTTTGGCAAACTGTTTGAGGGCTACCTCTTTGATTCGAGTTGCGGTCATTTGATTCATCCTTCCGAACGTTCGTCAGGAACATTCTATCACGTCCTCCGTCTTGGGGCAACTACCTTTAATGACAGCCCAAACATGAAAAAGATTGCCAACCACCAAGCCAGAATGGCAGGATAGTAGGCAATCTTTTTTATGTTTAAACAATTTATATTAACTTTGATAGCTGGTCCCTGCGTTTCTATTCCCAACTTCAACAGTAACATCCAACGTTTGACCATTACGTGAGATTGTTAGCTTTAGTTTATCTCCAATGGCCGCGGCTTGCACAGCTTTTGTAAATTCATCCGTGCTTGAAATTGCTGCGCCATTCACATTTAAAATAACGTCATATTGACGAATGCCCGCTGCAAAAGCTGGCGTGCCTTGCTGCACTTCAGCAACTATCGCACCTTTTGTGCTGTTAATTTTTAAGTCTTCTAGCATATCATCCGAAATATTTTGTAGAGCTACGCCGATGTAAGGTGCTGGCTCTTTGGGAATCGTTTCGTTATTTTTCAGTTTATCTACAACAGAACTAATCGTACTTGCGGGAATAGCAAAGCCCATTCCTTGCGCTTCAGTGTTTACAGCTGTATTAATACCGATCACTTCACCATTCAAATTCAAAAGTGGACCGCCGGAGTTACCTGGATTAATCGCTGTGTCAGTTTGCAGCAAATGTTTGTAATTTCGAGTACCCTGCTCATCATCGATGCTGATCGTGCGCTCTCTGGCACTTAAAACGCCCGTAGTTACGGAGTAATCGAAGTCATATGGGTTACCGATCGCAACAAGCCAATCCCCTATTTGCGTGTTGTCGGAGTTACCAATATTCAGAGCAGGAAAGGCTTTATCACCTTGAATTTTCAGCACAGCCAAGTCTAGATCATAACTACTACCAAGTAATTTAGCTGTAAAAGGTGTATCGTACCCCTGCATATAGACATCGATTTCGTCTGCGCCATTAATTACATGCTCATTCGTTAAAATATAACCACTCGCGTCGAAAACGAAGCCTGATCCAATGCCATTTTCAATGGTATCTCCGCTTTCAGTACCTTGCCCCAGTGTATTTCTTCTATTCTGTCTATTATTCGTCTGTTTTACTTTGGTCTCGATTTTGACAATAGCTGGACTCGCAGCTTTTGCAATTGATGAGATGCTGTTCGTCCCTGAAGGGGTTAACGATGCCGTTTGGACAGCAGCAGATGCCGAGTTGGCTGAAGCAGCGGCGACAGCTGCTTGAACGTGCCCGGCATCATACCCAAACAGATTCATCTTATCCGACGTGAACATCAACCCACCGACAACGACCGCGCCAGCCATAAAAGCTGCAAACATAGATCTCAATTTGGTGCTCCCCTTCTTGTTTTCAACCTTTACTTCATCTAAATTAATTATATTTTTCATATCTTCATTCATGCGATTACCGCCTTTCATGTGCCCGTTTATTTGATTGGGGTGTTGATAGATAAAAGTATAGAGTGTCAACCTGAAGTGTTACTTAAGTTTGGCTGATAGGCACATGAAAGTTAGCTGAAAGTATACTGAAGGTGTCGATTGACGCAAAAAACCTCTTATTTAACGAAAATTGTTAACAACAGGTTTTACTTGAATAGTACGAAAGAGTCTATTCTCTTTCAAATTGCGAGAGA
Source organism: Paenibacillus sp. J31P190 (assembly GCF_059692075.1). Taxonomy (NCBI): domain Bacteria; kingdom Bacillati; phylum Bacillota; class Bacilli; order Caryophanales; family Paenibacillaceae; genus Paenibacillus; species Paenibacillus sp. J31P190. Next base: position 46,266 of record NZ_JCAUAS010000015.1, read on the forward strand.
AAATAAGCATATTCCAATGGCCTGCTATAAATTTTACGTTTATAAAACGTAAGGTTTTCGTATATATATTTTGGGGTTTTCCGTTAAGTTCAAGATCCGTAAGAAGGCTTAATATAAACTAGTTTATATTTCTCTAAAAAATTTGGATATATTCACTTCATTATATATAAATGTGTCTGGTACATAGAGTTTAAGATTTGACTGCTTTAATAGGTTATAGAGATCCCATTTATTAAAAAAATTGATATTGTTGAAACATTAGTTATTAATGGACGATTCGCCACTCTCATCCCTCCTTAGCCTTCGATCTCTTTTATTATCTAATGCCAAAATAGACATTATGCTATGGGACAAGAACATAGTTGAGTAGAAAATCAGCGAATTTATTACTCTATTAGCCTAAATTTTAGTTGATAGGTATTTGGTGTGTTTATCTTTTTATGTTTTTAATATGATAAATTACGCTTGATAATAGGGAGATGAGACTATGGGAAGATGTAATTGTCCACCAGGACCTCCAGGACCAGAAGGACCCCGCGGTCCGCGTGGGCCACAAGGACCTCCAGGACTAGAAGGACCGCAGTTGCTTCAAGAACTTGGAGGAGCAATAGCAGCAGCTGGACCCACTGGAACTGCAGGAGCATTAGGACCTGCTGGTCTTGCAGGACTTGTAGGAGCGATTGGCGAAGCTGGTCCTGCTGGACTGGCAGGAGCACTTGGACCTGCTGGACTGGCAGGAATTGCAGGAGCAATTGGACCTGCTGGTCTTGCAGGAATTGCAGGAGCAATCGGACCTGCTGGACTGGCAGGAATCGCAGGAGCAATTGGCGCAGCCGGACTTGCAGGACCCGCAGGGCCAACAGGTGCAACAGGACCCCAGGGTATACAGGGTCCAATTGGAGCTACCGGTCCGGCAGGACCTCCAGGCGGAGGTTTGATTCCATTTTCAACGGGTATCATCATAAGTGGTGCTACAGTAGTATCAGCTGCTCCAATTTTAATGGGTTTTGGTAGTCATACGGTTGAAGTTATTGGCGCTACCGGAGAATCAACGATGCCACCCGAAGCAGGTGGTTTTGCTTTCCCAATTCCTTTTGCGGGTACCGTTCAAGATTTACAAATAAGTGCAGATTTATTGGTTGCTTCTGTGACTTCAATAAATACTCTCGGTCTTCAATATGATTTTACAGTATTCCTCGCACCGTCAGTTCCTAATAATGGGATTGATCATAGTTCTTCACCTTACGTGACAACTCCGCTGACTAGTTCAGTTAGATTCGGATTTCCGAATACGGTCATTACACCTGGAAACCCATCAGGATTCCGAACCGCAACGAATATAAATGTTGGGGGTTCATTAGTAGTTGCAGCGGGTGATCGTATTGGTATTCGTGTAAGGACGCTTGCTGAGACTGATGCCTCAGCAGCTGATATCACCCAGCTCTCGTTTAGCGCCAGTCTATCTTATACTCCTTCTTAATACAAAATCACTAATTGTAATTTCCCCAGGATATTCTCCCGTCGGAAATGGGACAATGTTCTTATCTCAATCGAGAATGGGATCAAGTTCTTGTCATCATCAATTGACAAGAACTTGATCCTATAAATAATGAAATCCCCCTCGGAGCAAGCTAAAAAAAACAAAAATGACACTCTAATTACTTAGAAGTGTCATTTAAGATGCTATTCATATGATTATTGAGCTTTTACGATCTCTCTACCCTTATATGAACCGCAGTTTTTGCAAACATGATGTGCCATTTTTAATTCTGCACATTGTTCACACTTCACCATTCCTGGCACAACCAGTTTAAAGTGAGTACGGCGCTTATCGCGACGTGTTTTGGACGTTCTTCTTTGAGGAACAGCCATATTCAAAACACCTCCTGTTCATTTCATAAAACAACAAGAGATATCATAGCTTTATAGATACACTTTGTCAATACAGTATTCTATTTAAACATGTTTAAAAGATATCAGATGGAATGTAAATATACTTTCAATCCAATGGCACAATAGATAAATCATGTTTCATGTACCTAACATTTTTATTTACTCCCAAAAAATGATTGCCTTGGACAATCACATCACTGCATGCCTCCAAATGAATGACAAAATTGGAATCTTCCAACCTATTAGCTACATTTGATCCTACATATGATCCAAAAACTTGATTATTAAGAAAATGTAGTCCCTGCGTGCTTTTACCGTAAAGAAGAGGATGACTCTGAGTATAAAACTCATTTTCCTCAATCCGTATATGTCTATGAACAGGATTCTCCACAAGCATTTCTTTATTTTCAGGAGTGATATTGATAACGGGAACGCCACACTCAGTAAAGTTATTATTACGAATTAGTACATCGTTTACAATTCCGGATTCATACCAACTTTCCGCATCGTTGGCTATCAAGACCCCACTCATTTGAATTCCTTTCATATGGTTGTCTGCAATGACGACCTTTTTTCGCGTTGTTACAAGAATTCCCCTGGTTGGTATCCGAAGAAAACGATTATTACGAATCTCAACTTCAGCCGTCCATGAAATATTCTCTACCACATCACCTGCTTCAATCCCCTCAGGTATGGGTTGCTCAAGAGTCAGTAACAGCTCTCGCAAGCTAATCATTTCTGAATTTTTTACCATATTATTGGCATATACAGTAAGCGAATGTCCATGAACAAAATCAATTGAATCTCCTGGAAAAAATCCATCAAAACCATAGGTTTGTCCATGCATATATCGTACGACAATTTGATTCGAAGAAGGTTGCTCGATTATTTGCAAATGTGTTCCATGTACATTGATTGCATCATCTTGAGCCCCCTCAAAATGGCTGTTGATGATGGTTACTTTTCCTTTCACACTAGACATATGTACAAAATCAGCAAACGCTGCACAAGTGCGTCCAGTCTCAGGACGCGGCGCTAATTTCAGGCCGTCAAACGTAAGGTTTTCGCTGAATTGCCCGACTATGCCTAAACCGTGCATGTAATGTATTTGAAGTTGGGTCCCTGTGATGTTCATGCTCTGATTGATAAATACGCCTACCTGATCCCGTATACCATCTCGCATTTGAAACACTCGTCCTACTTTCGTTACAGGCGTATGGTCAAAATGGAGCCGTAGTTGCAAGGGGCTAAGCTGCTCTATCTTATTGGCCATTGCCACCGGATTAGCAACACGCCAAGTTGTATTCGTCAAGGGATCATATTCCTGTGCGGGTCCGTCCGAATACTTCCAACCTTCACCGATCCACGACACCTTCCCCTCCTCAATTACATACCAAGAATCGGAATGCGTTCGAACATCCAGATAATGACTTCCCACTGCTTCAACAGTTATTTCGGACATTGTAGGACGTTCGAAATCAGTTCGAAAATTGCGCAGGGTCACATTCTCGCATTGATCCAACGCGATCATCGTCATCTTCCCGTGAAATATGAAAAGTGATCCAAGACCATCCACTATAAGATGTCGGATTCCTTTGAAAAACAAACCAATGATTTTAGTTACATCAGGGTTTTCGTCCTCAGTCGTTGTGTTTGAAATGAAATACTTTAATTTTGTTGCATGTTCAGGAAAAAAATCGTACCGACCTTTCGGAAACTCTAGTATGACAGGACCATCCATTGCTTGTGCAGCGCCAATTGCTGTTTTCACGGCCATCACAGCATCTTGACCCGAATCGGGTATTGCTCCATAGTCTGTAACACGGATAACCGTGGGCGCGGAAACAGCGTCTGGGTCTATAGTTGGCATTTGGAAACCTACCTTTCGGCGTTAAGTTATGTATTTTCTTCAATTATACGTTATAAATTAACGATGCGTTTCTATTATCTTATATCTTCACTTTGAATCAATTTGTTGAGTGAACCTTTATAAGAATTCATAATATATATTATGTAAACAAATTAACGAATTCCTCCCTAAATTCATTTTTATTAACGACATTAACGATTCAATTACTAAGAAAGCTAAAATTCAAAAAAAAATAACCTGTTAATCAGGTTATTTTTCGAAACTTACTCCTTCTATATCAAGTACCGCAAAAGGTTTGGTAGGGATAGTCTGATAGCGCAGGGAATGTAGAGAAATCCGCCTGTTCGGGGGAGTGCGCAAAGGGTCTAGAAAGAACATCAAGAAGTCGCTCCATCACGCTGTAATCTCCTTGTTTTACCGCGGCTTCTAATGCCTCTTCTACCCGGTGGTTACGCGGGATTATCGCAGGATTGCTGCTGCGCATCAACTGCTGTGAGGAGTCTTTGGTTTCCTGCTGCCTGCCTAGTCTCTCCTGCCACTGCTCATGCCATTGAGTAAATTCCGTGTTACCGAACAGAGCAGTCTCTTCCGGCTTATCAAATGTTAATGCGCGGAAAGTATTGGTATAGTCCGCACTATACTTCTGCATCATAGCGAGCAGGTCTTTAATAAGAGATTCATCCTGCTGTTCATCATTAAAGATTCCCAGTTTTGCCCTCATGCCCGCGAACCAATTGCGGTGATACACCTCGGAAAAACTTGCAATCGCTCCCTCGGCTAGTTTCACTGCTTGCTCCTCGTCGTCATGAAGCAAGGGAAGTAGGGTTTCAGCAAATCTGGCGAGATTCCATGCGGCAATATAAGGCTGGTTACCATAGGCATAGCGGCCCTGCTTGTCAATGGAACTGAATACCGTTGCCGGATCATAAGCATCCATGAAAGCGCAAGGACCGTAATCAATGGTTTCCCCACTAATCGCCATATTGTCGGTGTTCATCACCCCATGAATAAAACCAACGAGCTGCCAGTTGGAGATGAGTGCAGCCTGACGCTTGATCACTTCCTGAAGTAGCAAAAGGTAGCGGTTCTCATCAGCAGCTTCAACTTCTGGAAAATGTCTTTGCAATGTATAATCAGCCAGCGCTTGGAGATCCTGGGCAGCGCCAAATTTAGAAGCAAACTGAAAAGTTGCGACACGCAGATGACTTGCAGCTACGCGGGTAAGAATGGCACCGGGCTGCTCGGTTTCCCGGAATATGGACTCACCGGTTGTAACCACCGCTAGGCTGCGTGTTGAAGGAATACCAAGCGCATGCATGGCTTCACTGATGATGTATTCACGCAGCATCGGTCCAAGTGCCGCTCGACCATCGCCCCCGCGGGAGTATGGCGTCCTACCTGAGCCCTTCAGCTGAATATCAACCCGTAACCCTTCGGGAGTGATCTGTTCGCCAAGCAGATGAGCCCTCCCGTCCCCTAGCCGGTTGAAATGCCCGAATTGATGACCAGCATAGGCTTGGGCAAGTGGCAAAGCGCCTTCAGGAATTTGGTTGCCAGCCAACACCGCTGCACCATCAATGCTATGCAGCGATTCGACGGCTAAGCCCAATGATTTTGCCAACTGATCATTAAGAATAATAATCTTCGGTGAGCGAACAGGAGTTGGATGAATTCTGGTAAAAAGTGATTCCGGTAGACGAGCATAGCTGTTGTCGAAGTTCCATCCTGTTTCTATCCTTATTTTTTTCTCTGTCATCATAGCTCCCTTTTCATTTGTCTTTTGTATTTTAGTTTTTCTAACACGTTAAACTTATATTATCACAGTTCTCCGCAATCAACTGCAACGCTTCGTTAACTCTTACTATTATGTCCCACAGTGATGACAACACTTCCCTTTTTGTGTCCTTTATCTACATAACGGTGAGCCTCGGCAGTCTGCTCCAACGAATATCGTTGATCGATGACCGATTTTATCTTCCCCGCTTCATATAGCTCTTTTAGGAAGATTAGATTTTCTTTAGTCTGCATTAAGCCTGCAGTCGTAAAAATTGCTTTTTTGCCGCCGATTGTTGAAGTCCATAACATTTGCAGCACAATGGACAGCGTAGGGACCGTAGAAAGATAGACACCTCTCTGAGTTAGCGATGCTTTACATTGAGCAAATGAACGTTTGCCTACCGCGTCGAAAATAACATCATAGGACTGGCTGGCTTGTGTAAAATCCTCTTTGGTATAGTCTATTACCTTATCAGCTCCCAATGACTTCACCAAACCTACATTCGTGGTGCTGCATACCCCGGTAACTTCTGCCCCATAGAACTTGGCAAGCTGAATCGCATGAACACCTACCGATCCGGAAGCGCCATTGATCAGGACTTTTTGTCCGCTCTGAATCTTTGCTTTATCTCTAAGGAAAGTCAATGCAGTTGTTGCCCCATCACAGACGGAAACAGCTTCTTCGTAAGACATAGAGGACGATTTGATTGTTATAGGTGCGTCTTCAGACAGACATTTGTACTCGGCATGAGCACCAGAGATCTTTGCACTTAAACCAAAAACCTGATCACCTTCTTTAAATAATTTCACATTCTTACCTACTGCCTCAATTTCCCCGGCTAGCTCAAACCCCATTATGGGGTTTTTCGGTTTACTAAGACCGTAAATAAGTCTGACAATAAACGGGTCTCCCTTTCGAAAGGCGCAGTCCGCTGGCCCAACTGTTGCCGCACATATTCTGATCCGTACCTCATTGTCCCTGGGGGTAGGTTTTTCTACCTCTCTAAGCTGAAGAACATCCGGCGATCCGTATTTGGTGCATACGATTGCTTTCATTCGGGTATTCATACATTTTCCTCCTCGAACTGTACGTTACCATTTACAAAATGTAAAGTATTATATACATAATGTATTTTATAATATACGTCATGTCAATATAAATTTACATTATCTTGTCTCTTGTTTAGCCGATTTCGCCTTTAATTTTTCCGCGGGTCATTTTTCCAGACAACATATCATAAGGTTTTAATTGAACCATTGAACCATTCTTCGGAGGCAGGTGAACATAATGTTCGAGCAGAACGATCATGGATCGAAGTATTTTGAGAAAATGTTGAATATCATTGATGTCGGTGTTCATCTGATTGATAACAAGGGAATAACCATTTTTTATAATGATAAGATGGCTGAAACCGATGGTTTTAAGCGAGAACAAGTGGTAGGAAAGAACTTCTTCGACCTTTTTCCTTCCTTAACGAATGAAACTAGCACCTTTATTAAAGTCCTGAAAACAGGTATAGAAATACGTGAAAAAATACAAACTTATGTCAGTGTAACGGGGAAACGGATCACTACAATTAATAGCACGTATCCTCTTTTGGAAAATGGCGAAATCATCGGTGCTTTAGAGGTGGCAAAGGATATAACAAGTATTGTCCATCTCCACGACCAAATCCTTGATCTCAGGCATCAAATCTACGAATCACCGTCAAAAGATAAGAAAAACGCCAGCTCCGCTCGATACCATTTTAGTGATTTAATTGGCAAAAGCGAAGCCTTCTTACATACCGTCTCCTTCGCCAAAAAGGCATCACGTACTAGCTCGCCTGTTTTGATATCCGGACCTACCGGTACCGGTAAAGAATTGTTCGCCCAGAGCATTCACAATGCCGGTGCCCGCCGTAACCGTCTATTTATTGCTCAAAATTGCGCGGCTGTCCCCAACGAACTCATGGAAGGTATCATGTTTGGAACTGCGAGAGGCGCGTTTACTGGCGCAATTGACCGTGCTGGATTATTTGAGCAAGCTAGCGGCGGAACGCTTTTTCTGGATGAGTTAAATAGCTTAGATTTATTTTTGCAGGCCAAACTATTGCGGGTGCTTCAAGACGGGATTGTTCGCCGAGTCGGGGGAACCCAGGAACAGCAAGTCGATGTCCGCATCATTACCGCCATGAATATAGATCCGAAGGAAGCGTTAGACAAAGGATTGCTGCGCAGCGATCTTTTCTACCGGCTAAATGTCGTGAACCTTTACCTGCCTCCTCTTGTGCAAAGAAAAGAAGATATTCCTCTCCTCACCTACCACTTTATTGATACATTTAATCACATATTCGGCATGAAAATAACGGGCATTTCCCCAGCTGCAATGAATAGCTTAATGAACTATCATTGGCCGGGCAATATACGGGAATTAAGCCATGCTATCGAATCCACCTACAATATGATGGAACTGGAATGTGAAATCATTGAAGAAAATCACCTTCCCGCTTATTTCTTAGGGAATCATATACAAACAGCCTCTCTCTCTCTGGGATCTGCTCCGTGGGGTGACCAAATGTCAACAATCTCTGCTGGTAGATTGACCGATAAAGTGAAGCAAATGGAAAAGGAAACGATCACGGACGCATTGGAAAATCATCAATATAACATCACTCTCACCGCACAAGCTCTAGGAATCAAGCGCCAAGCTTTACAGTATAAACTAAGCCGCTACGGCATCGTGAAAAAGCCTTAAACCTCAATGATCAAGACTCCGACAGGAGTCTTTTTTGCTTTTCAGCTTGCGGGGAAATGTTGGCACGCTTTTTGCATCTTACTACTCATGAGAAGGCATCATTACTGGAGGTGCAATAATGGAACGACGTGACTGGAAGCAAGTTGAGCTATGGAAAAATGTAACGGATGAGCAGTGGAATGATTGGCTTTGGCAGCTGACACATACCATTCGTACCCTGGAAGATCTGAAGAAAGTAGTGAATTTAACTCCCGAGGAAGAAGAAGGCGTTCGGATATCCACGCAAACCATTCCATTAAATATTACTCCCTATTACGCATCATTGATGAATCCAGATGACCCGCGATGCCCGATTCGCATGCAATCTGTTCCGATTTCCGCCGAATTATTAAAAACAAAGTATGATCTCGAGGATCCCCTTTACGAGGACGAAGACTCCCCTACCCCTGGATTAACACATCGTTACCCTGACAGGGTTCTATTTTTGGTAACGAATCAATGCTCAATGTACTGCAGATACTGCACACGCCGCCGTTTCTCGGGCCAGGTGGGCATGGGGGTTCCCAAAAAACAATTAGATGATGCGATTGCTTATATTCGAAATACGCCAGAGGTGCGTGATGTTCTGCTGTCTGGCGGAGATGGACTGTTAATTAACGACAATATCTTGGAGTATATTTTGAAAAATTTACGGGCGATTCCCCATGTCGAGATCATCCGTATCGGCACGAGAGCCCCGGTCGTTTTCCCGCAGCGGATTACGGAGCATTTGTGCAGCATTATCAAAAAATATCATCCGGTATGGTTGAATACCCATTTTAATCATCCTTTGGAGATGACGGACGAAGCGAAAAAGTCTTGCGAAATGCTCGCAAATGCTGGAGTGCCTTTAGGCAATCAGTCAGTGATTCTGGCCGGTATTAACGACAGCACCTATATTATGAAGAAGCTCATGCATGATCTTGTGAAAATTCGTGTACGCCCTTACTATATTTATCAATGCGATTTATCTGAAGGAATTGGTCATTTCCGGGCACCTGTTTCCAAAGGTTTGGAAATCATCGAAGCCCTTCGCGGCCATACCTCCGGGTATGCAGTACCTACCTTCGTCGTCGACGCTCCAGGAGGAGGAGGAAAAATCGCGCTTCAGCCCAATTATTTAATCTCGCAAAGCCAGGATAAAGTCATTCTGCGTAATTATGAAGGTGTCATCGTCGGTTACCCAGAGCCTAAAAACTATGTACCGGGCCGAGCAGACGAATATTTCAACGAAATCTACAGCATCGAGAAGCAGCCAGAAAGCACCGGAATTATTGCGCTCATGAAAGATGAAAAATTTAACCTAGTGCCAGAAAATTTGCGCCGGATGGGCAGAAGGAAAATTTATCAGGATACACCGGAGCACGCATCGTTGAAGGATCGTCGGCCAAAGCGGGATGAAATGAAGGACAAATTGATGAAAGCACAGCAGAAAGAAACTAAGGAAGATACGGAGAATATTCCAAATACTGATTAAGATTTACTTCTATTCCCATGGGCAGCGACTAGGAGTTTGGGCTCCCATCCTCATATGCTGCATATGGCCTTGATGCTCCTCCCGTTAAAGATCGACAATGAAATCAGGGTTATACCACCGTTTTGCCTAAACCAAATCAAATAACAAAATGTCAAAAAAAGACCTCACTCACACGCCAATCATCATCGCGTGGGTGAGGTCTTTCCTATGTGACGACTACTGTTTAAACAAATCAATTTCAATTACTGATACACGCCTTAACAGCCCGCTCCAGAACCTCCAAGCCCTCAGCAAGCTGCTCATCCGTAATGATTAGCGGACTTAGAATGCGAATAACATTGCTGTAAATGCCAGCCCCCATCACGATGACTCCGTGTTGATGCGCCTCCTGTAATATCCGAGTCGTTAGCTCTTTATCCGGTTCTTTCGTCACCGGATCCTTCACCAGCTCAATCGCACTCATCGCGCCCAACGTACGCACGTCGCCAATGCAGCCAACTTCCTGCTGCAGCCGGAGGAAACGTTCGCTGACCGCTGACCCAATCGAGACAGCCCGTTCAGCTAACCGATCCTCCTCTAACATTTCAATAACTTTTAACGCTGCTACGCAGCCGAGCGGGCTGCCTCCATAGGTACCCCCAATTTCACCGATACCGGGCGCGTCCATGATCTCTGCCCGTCCAGTCACAGCACTAATCGGGAGGCCGGCGGCAATTGATTTGGACATTGTCATCAGATCCGGCACAACTCCGTAGTGTTCCATCGCAAAGTTTCTCCCTGTCCGTCCGAATCCCGTTTGCACTTCGTCGGCAATTAGCAAAATACCGTATTTATCACATACCGCTTTCACACCTTGCACAAACCGGACGGATGGTATGACAAAGCCACCTTCTCCTTGAACCGGCTCCAATATGATAGCTGCGACCTCTTCACCCGGGATCTCAGCCAGGAAAAAATCCTCAAATTTCTGTAAAATTTGATCATCGACCTCATCCGGAGACATCCCAGAAGGAGCACGATAGTAGTAAGGATAGGGCATTTTGTACGTATCAGGCGCAAAAGGGCCGAAGCCGTTCTTATAAGGCTTTACCTTGCTAGTCAAAGACATCGCCATATAGGTTCTGCCATGAAAGCCGCGTTCAAAGGAAATCACGGCTCTTCGCCCCGTATATTTACGTGCAATTTTCACCGCATTCTCAACGGCCTCCGCACCGCTGTTCAAGAAGAACGTTTTCTTTTTATGGTCTCCCGGGGTTATCGCATTGAGTTTCTCCGCCAATGCCACGTAAGGCTCATACATCATGACGTGAAAGCAAGGATGCAGATATTGTTCTAGCTGCGCCTTCAGCGCTTCCACCACTTTTGGCGGACAATGACCAACATTTAAAGAGCCGATCGCACCGGCAAAATCGATAAAGGTATTCCCGTCAACATCCCTCAGCAGCGCTCCCGTCCCTTTGGCCGCAAAAGTAGGAACCGTATTGAAAGGACCTCTCGGGATACTTGCCATGCGGCGCTCCAGCAGTGCCTGAGCCTGTGGTCCCGGGATCGCCGTCTTCCTATCAATGTATTTCGTCAGTTTTGGGTTCTGATCCATCCCTATGCCTCCATTCCGTCAAAACCACACCAATGAATCAGGGTCAATGCGATGATTTCCGCTGCTTCAAACACATGATCCAGCACAATGTGCTCATTAGGATAATGGGCCACTTGTGTGATGCCTGGACCGAAAACAATACAAGGCGTTTCGCCAAGTTGCGTCAGCAAACCGCCGTCTGTTCCCCATGGCGATGCTTCAATCGTAGGTTCTTCTTGCCTTACCTCCCGATACTGCTCCATCAGAACCCGCATCAAATCATGTCCTGGATCTACGCTGCCTGGTACCCACCGGGCGCCGAACCATTCAACTACAGGTGGATGTTCTTCAAACCAAGGGTCTTTTCCCTTAAGCTCCTCCATCCACCGACTCATTTCCTCCTTAGCCTCATCAAGCTTTTCCTCAGGAGCAACGCCCATTCTTCCTTCTAATTTCACGGTGTCCGGTACGGATGAAGGCCAATTCCCTCCTTGAATGACACCTATATTGATAGGGATAGGAATGGGGTTTTGAGCGTACAAAGGATCCGAGATCCGAGCATTTCTTTGCTCCTCAAGCTCCCGGATGTGCTGCAGCACGATCATGCTTTTCTCAATGGCACTAACCCCTTCATATCTGGTTCCGCCATGCGCCGAACGGCCTTTGACGTGGATACGGAACCACATAGAGCCCTGCTGCTTAGGAAATATGCGTAAATTGCTAGGCTCTGGAATCAGGGCCGCATCTGCTCGATATCCCTTTACAATCGCAGCCAGAGTCCCTACCCCGCCGCTTTCCTCTTCAATAACGCTTTGAACAATGACGTCGCCCTTCAATTTAATGCCAAGACTCTGAACAGCCTCAACAGCAAGTAGGAGAGAGAGATTTCCGCCTTTCATATCCGTTGCTCCGCGTCCATATAGCTTCCCGTCTACCACATTACCGCTGAAAGGATCATTATGCCATTGATCCCGATTTCCTTCCGGTACGACATCGATATGACCATTGAGTAGGATAGAACGTCCCCCTCCAGTCCCTTTCATAGCACCGACTACATTGGGACTACCTTTAAAACGGTTTCTAGGAGAACAAAAATAAGGATGTGTTTCCAGGGTCTCTCCATCCGGCTCCCATATATCAACGTCTAATCTCAACTCGCGAAATTTATCGGCAATTAAGGCCTGGACCTCTTTCTCATTGCCTTGCGTGCTGGGGATTCTGACCATCTTCTGCAGAAAACAAGTTCCTTCTTCACGATGAAGCCTAATCCACTCATGAATTTGTTTTTGCAGTTCAGCGTTCAGATTGGGCAAAGGAATTCCCTCCTTCAGATAAGCATTAGAAAACGAGTTTGTAACACACATTTATGGAATATACGAGATGTTCTCCGGAATGATTAATGCAGCCTCGGTGTGATTTACAATGTCCTCTACCGTATAAGGCAGCATGATTTCTTTTAAAAGCAATCCTTGATCCGTGACCTCCATCACGGCCATCTCCGTAATAATCATTTTGACACAGGCCTGCGCTGTTAGCGGTAAGTCACATTGTTTTTTAACTTTTGATTCTCCCTGCCGGTTGACATGGTTCATAAGAACGATGACTTTTTTGGCTTTTTGCGCTAGCTCCATCGCCCCTCCGATCCCTGCCACCCGCTTCCCCGGCACGATCCAATTGGCCAAATCCCCGCGCTCACTGACCTCTAACGCTCCAAGTATCGTGATATCTATACGTCCCCTGCGAATCATGGCAAAAGCAATGCTGCTATCACAGTAGGAAGCACCGTTGGTAATTGTGATAGGGTATCCTCCCGCGTTGCAAAGAAAAGCGTCTTCTTCCCCAGGAAGCGGGGCACCCCCTGCGGCCAAAATCCCATTTTCTGCATGAAAAACAACGCGAATGCCTTCAGGAACGTAATCCGCAACCTGGGTCGGGATGCCGATTCCTAGATTGACGGCCATGCCGTCCTTTAATTCCCCCGCAGCCCGCTTAGCTATTCGGACGCGGGTTTCTTTTCCCATACCCATTCCCAAGTCACCCCTCTGCTCAAAATCACCATATCTACGAAAATGCCCGGCGTTATAATGCTTTCGGGGTCTAGCTCGCCTAGCGGTACAATCTCATCGACTTCCGCAATCGTAAATTTCCCGGCCATGGCGACCAATGGATTTAGATTTCTGCCGCTTTTATCATAGACAAGATTCCCGTACGGATCGGCTTTTTTCGCATGAATAATGGCAACGTCTGCCGTCAAAGCCGGCTCGACCAGATACTTTTTCTCATCGATGGACACGGTCGCCTTTCCCTGCTCCATAATCGTTCCGACACCGACATCCACCAGTATTCCTCCAAGACCTACGCCGCCTGCTCGAATTTTTTCCGCTAACGTTCCTTGCGGGTAAAACACCACCTCCATGGTACCTTCCTCCATCATTAGGCCAGCATTAGGATTGGAGCCGATATGGGAGGCAATCACCTTCTTTACTCTGCCTGCTGTGATTAAGCTGCCAATGCCGATCTGCGGAAACCCGGTATCATTCCCAATGATCGTGAGATCTTTAATCCCCTTTTGTAAAATTCCTTCGATTATTGTCGGAGGCGTTCCAATGCCGCCGAACCCGCCATACATCAGCGTACATCCATCGGTTATCGAATGAAGTGCATCTTCCAATGTCTTTACCTTTCCGCCTATGACCGAATGTGCGTTCTCATGCAGCTCCATCATATCTCCTCCAATTGGGATCGGGTAACCTCAGCCATGACTTCCCGAATGGATTCATCCAAAATCCGCACGAGCTGGTCGATTTCTTCTTCTGTAATCACAAAAGGAGGAGCCACAATAATGGCATCTCCTGCCCCGTCCACCGCGCCAGCTGCAGGATATGCGAGTAGGCCTTTTTGAAAGGCATTTTCGACGATTCGAGAGGTAACACCTAGTCCCGATGGGAACGGCAGCTTGACGGTCCGATCAGAAACAAATTCAATAGCGAGAAGAAGTCCTCTGCCTCTTACATCGCCGATGATCTCGATCCCCTCAGCCATTTGGTACATCTTGCCCAGCAAATAGCTGCCTTTGACCTCTGCAGCCCTGACTAACTGATGCTTCTCGATATAGGCGAGAACCGCTAGGGAAACTGCTGCTGATTGCGGATTTGCGCTGTAGGTGTGGCCAGACATGATGCTTTTGGAGCCCTTCAAAATGGGTTCCATCACGTGATCTTTGACCAAAGCCGCGGCCATTGGCGTATATCCGGCGCTCATCCCTTTTCCTAGAGCTATCAGATCAGGTTCAACGCCGTAATGCTCCATGCCGAACATAGCTCCTGTACGGGCTATCCCCGTCATGACCTCATCGGCGATGAATAAGATCTCATTTCGTTCGCAGATCTCCTTGATCCTCTTGTAATATCCTTCAGGCGGAACAATAGCGCCTCCTGCAGCACCAATGATCGGTTCTGCAATAAATGCAGCGATATGTTCGGCACCGATCCGCTTTATAGCGGTTTCCAAATCGTCCGCACACGCTAACTTACAGTCCGGATAGGTCTTGTTCAAAGGACAGCGGTAGCAATAAGGGGGCACGACAACCGGATAGTCCTCTAATAACGGAATAAATCTTCTTCTTCTGAGGACATGGCCTGACATCGAAAGAGCGCCCATCGTTATACCGTGATAGCTCATCCGTCTTGAAATGACTTTATTTTTTCCTAGGCGCCCCTTCTCCTGCCAGTGCTGGATAGCAATCTTCATCGCCGTCTCTGTTGCTTCGGATCCGCTGTTCACAAAGAAAGACCAGTAATCATTGCCAGGAGCCAAATCACTCAGCTTCTTTGCCAGCTTTTCGGCTGGTTCACTTGTAAATTGAGAGCGGTAGACAAAGGAAACCTTACTCGCTTGTTCCTGCATCGCATCGATGATTTCTTGAACCCCATGCCCGATTCCGGCTGTCACAGCCCCCGAGGAAGCGTCTAAATAGGCTTTGCCTTGATCATCGTACAAAAAGATGCCTTTTCCATATTGAATGGTGGGATAATGGTGATCCAAAACCGGCTTGATTAAATGCTCCCGCTTCATAAGACACCCCCCATTGCTAACCAACGCTACGGTTTTATTTGAGAAACATATTCTTAACCCGCGGAGCCTTCAACAGATCTTCATAGCGAAATGTTGTTCCAAGCGCAGAAACATCATGCCAATAAAGTGTCTCTTCGATGTGCTGTGCGGTGCTCTCCAATACGTAAGTACCGCAGTTGGAACATTCGATAGCGGGGACTTCCAGAATCTGAACCGCCACTCTCCCATCCGGCATGACCCAGTAGCAATCTTTCACGCTTTCACGGTTATCCTCCGTTTCACACCACATGCAATTCATATGCGTTAGTCCTCCCTCATAGTTGTTTAGAACATTCTTATCGCTACCTGATTACTATGCAAAATAAATGCCAACTTTTCGAAATGGGCATCTTGACTTCTTTCAGGGTAAATTTCCGCTGGAAAAGCCGCAAAACATTTGGCAGCAGCTATTTATTTGGCAGCAAAAAATTAGTAATCATACGGTATTGCGTACTTGCAGCAGAAACCATGATCTCGTTTTGCAGTTGGCACCATTTTTGCAGATAGATGAATGGAACGATTTTAGGGAGAAAGGGGAATGCTGGATGCCAAATCATCTCCCAACGTATACAAATCAGGTAGAGAATGGCGAGGATTTTACAGTAAGCTTTTGCCTCGATTTTTTTAACAAAAGATTGCGGGTGGATGACTATCTGGGAAATGTAGATACCATCTGCAAGCGAATAGTGGAAATTGCCAAAGCAAATGCTTTGACCAAAGTGTTTATTAAATCGCGAGAGGATGACTGGCAAGCCTTTCTATCCAAAGGCTGCATGCTGGAGGGAATTTATAAAGGATATTTCAACGGTCGCGACGCTTACTGTATGGCTCTGTATGATGATCTTGAGCGGCGGACTAGCGATTATTGGATGGAGGAGGATCACATTCTCAAGCAAGTGCTGGCTCTTCCCCTCAAGCCCAGTCGTCCATTGACTCCGGAACCATATACACTGCGTATAGCTCGGACGGAGGATGCAGAGCGGCTTTCTGGATTATACGATCAAATATTTCAGACGTACCCAACACCGATGAATGATCCTGAATACGTGAAAAAAACAATGCACGAGGGTACGATTTACTATCTCGTAGAATCGCCGCATCAACTCATTAGCGCTGCCTCCGCAGAGATCAATTGGGCCTACGCCAATGCAGAAATGACGGATTGCGCCACACTCCCTGCCTATCGTAATCAAGGACTCATGAGACTGCTTATGCATGCTTTGGAAGATGAATTGATCACGCGAAACATCACTTGCGCTTACTCCTTATCCAGAGCCCTTTCTTTCGGTATGAATGCCGTGTTCTTCCAGATGGGATACCGTTATTACGGCAGGTTAACGAAAAATTGTGATATTTACGATAAATTTGAGGACATGAATTTGTGGGCCAAAATGTTGAAGTAATTTTGCCCCCTTTAGAAACTATATGCGTTTCCTTCTCAAGGAAGAAGAAATGCCTAACTCCTCCCGATATTTGCTCACGGTACGGCGAGAAATTTGAATGCCTTCCTTCCTCATTAGCTCAGCCAGCTTTTGGTCGGAGTAAGGCTTCTCATGGTTTTCCCCATGGATCCATTCCTTTATTCTCGCTTTTACACGTTCCGAGGACGCTGCATCTCCAAGATCCATTTGCAAACCGGAGGGAAAGAAGTGCTTCAGCTCGAAGATGCCCCATGGCGTTTGAGCATATTTGCCAGATGTCGCGCGGCTGACCGTTGATTCATGCACACCTAATTTATCGGCAATACGCTTCAACGTCATAGGTTTGAGATTGGAAGCTCCCTTCCAGAAAAAATCGTTCTGTTCCTCCACAATGGCTTGCGCTACGCGGAATATGGTCTTTCGTCTTTGCTCCAAACACTTCAGGAAGAAACTCGCTGAATTTAATTTACCAAAGAGGAACTTTGTTACCTCGATATTGTCGCTGCTATCCTTCACCATGCGTTCGTAATAACCATTAATCGAGAGGCGAGGCGACGCTGCTTGATGAATCAACACAACGAGCTGTTCATCTGCCTTTTCGATGATAACCTCGGGAATCATATATGGCACTGTTTCTGTATGAAATGCTGCGCCAGGTCTAGGATTCAACCCTTTGATCACATCAATCGCAGCCTGAATTTCTTGTGCTGTCACTTGCAGCTTCGTCGACAATTTATGAATGCGATAATCGGCAACATCCTTCAAATGATTACGAATTAGTATGGATATTAACGGAAAGCACTCCGACAAGGACTGGACCTGAAGAAGCAGACATTCGCTCAAATTTCTTGCCCCCACACCGACGGGCTCGAACCCCTGCAAGATCCTTAGCGCAAGCTCCGCTTGAGCAAGATCGACCTTAAACACATCGGAAATTTCATTTAAGGACGGTCCAAGATAGCCATTATTATCGAGATTTCCGATCATAAACGCGATCATTTTACGAATGGATGGCGAAATCTTTTTTACGAAGCCCAACTGCTCCTTTAAATGCCTTTCTAGGGATACCTCATTCGATGCTGCATGATGCAGAGGGTCATAGATGTGATCACTCCTGCCTGCTGCGCTTTGGTATTTATGAGAGGCGCTATAAGCATCCCATTCGTTTCCGGCGAATTCCAATACCGGGTTATCATTCATCTCCTGCTGGACAACCTCCAGTAATTCCGGTGTAGAGAGCTGGAGAATCGTTATGGCTTTTCGCAATTGCGGAGTTAACCGCATTTTTGCGGCTTGCTGTTGGAACATTCCGTATCCTGGGCGCATGTACATCACCCCTTTGTGTTTTTGCTTCTATATGTATTCAAGTTCGATCCCTTTTTGTCCATTTCGATTAGAAAAGAAAGGACTATCCAAAAAAACATTTTTGGATGTTCGGCCTCTCCTATTTTTGTACAGCTAAGGTAACCAGGATTTGCTGAGGAACTACGATGCGCTAATTGGCCGAAAACGCCCGAAATCATGAGGAAGAGGAACGACGATGCATTATTTCCCGTTTTTTTCCTTTGGATCGTTCATTCTGCTCAATCTGATGGAGCCTCTCGATGAATGATCGATAGGCTCTTTCTTCGTATCTTCAAAATAAAATACCTTCCCTAGAGCCTCTAGAGTACATTCTAAGGATAGAAATATATGTTCCAAAGTACAGCGCTTGAGCTTGGCAATTAATAGGATTAAAACCATTGGAGCAAATACAATGAAATTCAACATCTTATTTGTGAATACACGATTTCATTGGATACTATGCAATGGAATTTTCCGCTAAGCCTACTCACAAGCCATTTTCGGAAAAAACATTGTATTTACTCCAATGGAAATGCTTATAAACACTTTATTTAGGCAATCCCATTGGATATTGTGCAACAGAATCTGACATCTAATCTTCGTATAAAAAACAACCTCACTAACACCAAAACATACTAAATATCACCCTAATAAACTCACAAACCAAAAACGAACTTCTTCTGTAGTTGACGGAATTCCTTAGTCAGCCGTAGCACGACCTTAAACGGATTATTTAGCGGAACGTCAGTGTTTAGAAGAACGTGGGAGACCATCGAATTTCGGTTCCTCAGATTGAATCACTTCATGCTTCCTTCTGCTGCTAATGGTACATAAAGCTCAGAGTAAAAAAAAATTTGCTCATTACCATGAAGACCCTTCGTCCGGCAAAAGCTGCGACCAAGGGGCATTGCTGCATGTACTTCCTAAGCTTCTCGGCAGGTTAACACCTGCTGAGAAGAAAGAATGTAGTGGCGGAAATTTCCCGAAATAACGGATCGACGTTCCGTCTTTCCCTCGCAATCGACAGAAAAATAAAAAATGAGAAGGCAAGAATAACTTGCCACCTCATTTTAACGATACTAACTATAATACGATCAAGTAATTTGCTGCATTATCCCCAATACCTCCTGGACACGCAGTGCTCTTTGGCTAACTTATAGCTGCTTAAATCAACAATTTCAATTGATTTGATCGATTCAGGAGAATGGATCATCCGATTGTCTCCGGCATAGATCCCCACATGGTGAATAGCTCCTTTGCCTTCTTCATAAGCGAAAAAGAGCAAATCCCCCGGTTCCAGCTGGTCTTTTGCAATGAGCGTTCCCTGCTTAGCTTGGTCTGAAGCATCTCTTGGAATCGAAACCCCAAAATATCTGTGCATGCTATAAGCAAAACCGGAGCAATCGTAGCCAAATGAGGACATTCCGCCCCATAAATAAGGCAGATCAAGAAATCTTCTCCCCTGCTCCACGATTCTATGTCCGATGTGGCCTTCACCAGGCTCGGGGATCAGAGAGCCATCGCTCAAGCGGACCTCGTTTGCTTTTAGATAACCAGCACCCTCTGGTGTCTTCACTTTTACCCATTGTTCAGTTTCATCAATGACAGGAAGAGAGGTCAGATAGCTCAACTCGATCGAGCGTTCGGACGGATTCCGATACAGCCACGTTTGAGCTGTGATCACTTCCGCTCTCTTCAAGCCAGTAGGGGCTTCCGGCTCTATAACCAGCTGGCATCTTGGCACCCAGCCGGGGTAGCCCAATGCTTCCTTGCGTGTTCCCTGCTGCGGAATGAGCACTTTGATCCAATCTTCCAGTTCTTCCGCAACCAGCACGGAGGTACCATAAAGAATTTGAGTCTGAATCCGGTTCCCTTCCCACAAGTCCAGCTTATCGTCTATCGTCATGCGCCTAAGCCATTCTCTAAGTTCAACCGGATGCTTTAGAGCAGGTTCATCCAAAGGCCTAGGAGATTCCGGCTTCGTCCAAACCGTTGCGACAGAAACAGCGACTATCATCCGTTTCTGCATACTCATGATCCCACTACACTTTCGCTGGGTACCACATCACGAATACCAAGGCCTGCTTCTTTCGGGAAGGTCATCATTCTGCCGTCGTACTTCACACCGCCAACCACAATATCGTTAAGCATCATGAGCGGGGCATCGAAATCGAACCGTGTAATGTTCTTCTTGCTAGCTGCCAGATGAGCTGCTGCTGTCACAGCCACACGAGATTCGATCATGCTTCCCACCATGCACTCGACACCGAATTCTTCTGCGATATGGTTAATAATTTGCGCTTTGTAAATACCGCCGGATTTCATCAGCTTGATATTAATCAAATCGGCTGCGCGGTGTTTCAGCACTTCGAAGGCTTGTGCCGGAGAAAACACACTTTCATCTGCCATAATGGGGGTTTCCACGCTATCTGTAACCATTTTCAGCCCTTCAATGTCGTTAGCCTTCACCGGCTGTTCTACCAATTCAATATCAAGCCCCAAATCCTCCATGCGGCGGATCATCCGGATGGCGTCCTTTACCTGCCACCCCTGATTCGCATCTATGCGAATTTTCACACTGCTGCCGACGCAGCTGCGGATTTCCTTCATTCTTTCGATATCCTCTTGGATATCATCTTTACCAACCTTAATCTTAAGTACATTGAAGCCTTCCCGCACATAACGGATAGCGTCTTCTCCCATTTCCTTAGGTGAATTGACGCTTACCGTGTAATCTGTCTCTATCTGATCTTTATATCCACCGAGGAACTGGTACAATGGCAGACCGCAATACTGAGCTACAAGATCGTATATAGCCATATCTACAGCCGCTTTGGCGCTGCTGCTGCCAATCATCGAATGATGAATCTCCTGAAGAATACGTTCGTACGCCAGTAGGTTTTTGCCAATGAGTAAAGGAGTGAACGTATTTACAATTGCCGAATGGATACTATCCAAGCTGTCGCCGGTGATTACGATCGTTGCCGGTGCCTCTCCCCATCCGACCCTGCCATCGTTAGCTTGAATTCGAACGATGATAGACTCCGTTTTATACACCGTACGCAGTGCTGTTTTAAATGGCTTAATGAGCGGAGTCGATTGCCGCATTACTTCAACACTTTGAATGTTCATGTTTGCCTCCTGAAAGTTTTGTGCAGCTATGCAAGCGAAGCGGGCTTATGCCACAAAACGACTTCGGAAGCATAAGCTTATGCCTCTACACCGGGTTCCGTAAATGCCAGCAGCTTATCATAAGTACTCATTTTTGCTCTTATGCCAATTGGAACCGCAATATTGGGAGAGCAGTGGCCGATCTTAAATCCAGCGAGTGTCGGCTTCCCTGCAGAAACGATGTGATCGTTAAATATTTGCTCTAAAGTAAACGACACCTTCCGTTTGTTCGGCACGCAATTGTTAAAATCGCAGATCAGAATGCCGGCCGCATCGGCGAATTTACCTGCTAGCCTTAACTGGTTTAACATCCGATCCAACCTATAGGGCTCTTCGTCAATATCTTCAATAAAAAGGAGTTTCCCTCGCGTGTCCAGCTCATAAGGAGTTCCAAGCGTACTAACAATCAAGGAAATGTTCCCGCCCACGAGGGCCCCGAACGCTTCTCCTTCAACTAAGGTTTGCAGAGGGGAAATCTCCTCCGTATAGTGAAGAACAGACGGACGTAGAAGCATTTCATAATTATGAATCGTGAGCGGGTGCACATCCTCTTTTCCCAGATCGATCAACATCGGACCATGAAAAGTAACCAGACCCGCGAAACGTCCTATCGACGCATGTAGAAAGGTGATATCGCTATAGCCCCAGAAAATCTTCGGATTAGCTCGAATGAGTTCATAGTCTAGCATATCCGCTATTCTTCCCGTACCGTAACCGCCACGCGCACAAATGATCCCTTTAATCGTCGGATCAGCGAACATAGCATTCAATTCCGCTGCACGCTGCTCATCCGTTCCTGCCAGATAGCCATGCTGCATAGAGAGGGTATCTCCCAGCCGCACATGGAGCCCCAGCTCCTCCAGATAGGACGAAGCCGCTTTCACTTGATCTTTGTCAGCCCAACTAGCCGGGGCCGTTATGGCTACCGTATCGCCAGGGATTAACCGATGAGGCTTTATAAGCTCAACCATTAACGAAGCACTCCTTTCACGCCTGAAAAAAAGGGAGAAGCACCTCATACAGGTGCATCCCTAGATCATCCGATTTTATTTCAAATCTGCCCACTTAAAGTCGAGGAAGCCGAAAGCGTGTCTAACGACGCCTTCCAATTTGTCGCTTTGCAGGTAAGTGGAGTTATAGAAATAAAGCGGCAGAACCGGAGCTTCATCCATCAAAATCTTCTCTGCATCGTGCATCATTTTGTATCGTTTAGCCTCGTCAGATTCTACATATGCGTCTTTGATCAATTTATCATAAGAAGCATTAACCCACCCTGTTCGGCTGAACGGATTCGTCGATTGGAAGCCGTCTAGGAAGTTGATCGGATCAGCAAAATCAGGAAGGAACGAAGAACGGGACAATTGCAGCTGCAGAGCCTTTTGTTCGGTAGTCAGAACTTTACCTTCTTTATTTGCCAGTTTTACATCGATACCTAGGTTATCTTTGAGCATAGCTTGAAGCGTTTGAGCGATCCGTTGACTCACATCATTCGTATTATACGTCAAAGTAACTTCAGGCAGCTTCGTGTATCCAGCTTCTTGCATCCCTTTTTCCAAAAGCTTTTTCGCTTCGGCTGCATCAAACTTGATTAAGCTGCCGCCAACCTTGCGGAAGTCTCCACCCGCAGGATCCTTTAGTCCAGGAGATACATAACCGTCTGCCGGTTTCTGCTTTTGCTTTAATACCAAGTCTACAAGCTTTTGTCTGTCTACAGCCGCAACAAAAGCTTTACGAATGTTGATGTTATTGAAAGGTGCCATTTTCACATTAAAGCGGTAGAACGCAGTTCCTGCGGCATCTTCAACCTTCACTTTGTTTTCAGCAAACAATTTATCGCTCATGTCAGCCGGAATGGATCCGGTTGTATGAAGCTCGCCAGTAGTGAATAGCTGGTAAGCGGTGTTGGTATCATTGATCATTTTGAAAGTAACACCCGTCAGTTTTACGTTTGCGGCATCCCAGTACTGGTCGTTTTTCACCATTTTCAGCTCGCTATCGTGCTTCCATTCGGTAATTTTGAACGGCCCGTTACTTACAATCGTAGCCGCTTCGCCGGCCCATTTGGCATTACCCTCCACGGTAGCCTTATGCACGGGGAAGAATGCCGGACTGGATACCATGCCAATCAGCCAAGAAGCAGGCTGTGTCAAAGTAACTTCAAGTGTCTTATCATCCAGAGCCTTAATTTTCACATCGCCCTCTGTCCCCTTACCAGAGTTGAAAGCTTCTGCGCCTTCAATGGGATATGCGAGGAAAGCTGCGTCCGAAGCAGTTTTCGGATCCAACAGACGCTTCCATGCATACTCAAAGTCGGCAGCTTTTACCGGATCTCCATTGGACCACTTCGTACCGTCACGAAGCGTGAACGTGTACTTTTTCCCATCGGGAGTGACTTTCCACTCTTTCGCCATAGCTGGTTCAGGAGAGTGGTTCTTGCCAAGACGCGTCAATCCCTCAAACGCGTTGTTGACAACATCATAAGAAACTTGGTCAAACCCTTTCGGAGGATCGAGGGATGTCGGTTCTTTTAAGTTGTTGTAAAGGAGAATTTTGGACTTCGTTTCTTTGGCTGCTTCCGTCTGCTTGGCTCCAGATTCTTGCGTTCCGGACCCTGGATCTTTGCTGCATCCGGCTAATATCGTACCGAAAACCAATACGGAGCTGATTAGCATTGCTGAAACTTTTTTCATGAGCACTTCTCCTCTTCGTTCATGGTCTTATTTATCCTAGAGCCGACATCATGTTACTCTTCATCGGCGGCTGGAATACAAATTGAGAGCGCGGATCCTGAAGCCAGCAGGCAACCGAGTGGCTGCTCGATACAGCAATCTGCTCCGGCTGATAGGCACCGCATACCTCCATGGCATAACTGCAGCGCGCTGCAAAAGCGCAGCCTTTGGGCGGAGCAAACAGATCCGGCGGTGTTCCCGCAATCGGTGTAAGCGGAAGCGACTTATCTGTGTCCAGTCGCGGCATGGAAGCTAGCAGCCCTTTGGTGTAGGGATGCTGCGGATTATGGAACAGCTCATCCACTGTCCCTGCTTCAACGACCTTACCGGCATACATCACATTGACCCGATCAGCCATATTCGCTACAACACCAAGGTCATGCGTGATGATGATAATGGAAACACCTGTTTTCTTCTGGAGCATTTTGAACAGCTCAATGATTTGGGCTTGAATGGTGACATCCAGAGCCGTAGTCGGCTCGTCTGCTATCAGTACGGAAGGCTTGCACACCGCTGCGATAGCGATCATAATCCGCTGTCTCATGCCTCCGCTGAACTCATGCAAATACTGCTTCAAACGCATCTCGGGGTTGGAAATGCCTACCAGACCGAGCATTTCAGTTGCTTGTTTACGGGCTTCTGCACGCGATATTTTCTGATGGCGGATGATTCCTTCCATAATCTGCTCACCGATGGAGATGGTAGGATTTAAGGCTGTCATCGCATCTTGGAAAATCATTGAAATTTCAGAGCCTCTCAGCTCTCGCAGCTGCTTCTCACTGAGTAGTGTCAGTTCCCTGCCCTTATAGCGGATGCTGCCTTGGCTGATCTTCGAGCTATGCTCGGGAAGAAGGCGCGTCATACTGCGGGCAGTTACACTTTTACCGCAGCCGGACTCACCTACAATAGCCAAAGTCTCTCCCTTACCTAGCGTAAAGCTTACTCCGCGAACCGACTTCACTTCTCCACCATGTGTGGTGAAAGAGACATGAAGATTGTCCACTTCCAATAGAACGTCGGATGAGTTCGTTGCATTCACGTTGACTACCTCCTCCTCTTCGGATTAAAAGCGTCTTGCAGTCCATCGCCCACCAAGTTAAAGGCAAGCATCGTCATCGATATGAAAAACGCCGGATAGAACAGCCGCCACCATTGGCCTGACAAAATAGTCGACAGGCCGTCGTTGGCCATGACGCCCCAACTTGCCAAAGGAGGCTGAATACCTAGGCCAAGAAAGCTTAAGAACGCTTCTGCGAAGATGGCTGATGGCACCGAGAACGTCACTTGCACGATAATGACTCCTAGCGCGTTGGGCAGCAAATGTTTGCGGATAATATAACCTGCGCCTCCGCCTAACGTCCTTGCCGCCAGCACATACTCCGATGATCTCAAACTAAGCACTTGTCCTCGCACAATGCGTGCCATTCCAATCCAGCCTGTGGCACTTAAAGCCACGATGATGGTCAATAGGCCTGGGCCCATGACGACCATCAACAGGATGACGACAAGCAAATAAGGAATCCCGTACAAAAGATCAACGAACCGCATCATGAGATTGTCGATCCGTCCGCCTAAGTAACCGGCGATGCCGCCGTATATAATGCCAATTAGTAAATCGATCAAAGCAGCCATAAGACCGATAAATAGCGAGATGCGTGCTCCATAAAGGATACGGGCATAGACGTCTCGTCCAAGTTCATCCGTACCGAACCAGTGGGCTGCCGATGGTTTTTGATTGGCATCGAGCAGCACCTGTTTCGAGTAGCTATGGTCGGTAAGGAACGGTCCAAGGATGGCTAGCAACGACATCAATAGAACGATGATTAACCCCACCATGGCCAGCTTGTTTGCACGAAGCCTAATCCACGCCTCCTGCCAGAACGACAGCCGTATTCGGACAATCGCTTCAGCCGTACCTTTACTCTTGTTCATGGGGACAAATAAGGAATCTGGAACGTTCATCCTACCCCTCCTTCCTGTGCAGCTTGATGCGGGGGTCAATGATGCCGTAAGCGATATCTACCAAGAACATCATAAAGACCAAAAGAGCGCTATAGAAAACAGTTGTTCCCATAATAAGCGAGTAATCACGATTATTAATGCCATCAACGAAATATTTGCCCATTCCCGGAATGGCGAAAATCTTTTCGATAACGAAGCTCCCCGTGAGAACGTTGGCTACCAAAGCGCCCAGTAGTGTGATAACCGGAAGCACCGCATTACGGAGCGCGTGCTTAATGACAATTGTTGCGGGCGACAGTCCTTTGGCCCTTGCCGTTTCAATGTAATCTGCCGTCAACACTTCCAACATGCTGGCCCTTGTCAATCTTGCAATGATCGCAAGAGGCCCTGTCGATAACGCAAGTGCGGGCAGGATGACATGTTTCCAGGTTCCCCAAGTAGCTACCGGAAGGAGCTTCCACTCGACTGCAACATATTTGATCAGCAAGGTCGCCACAATGAAGTTAGGTACCGCAATGCCAATAACGGCAAAGATCATGGCGAGATAGTCGATGATTCGGTTCTGCCGGAGTGCAGCGACTGTGCCGAGTGCGATACCGGTCACGATAGAAATAAGGATGGACACGATACCAAGCTTAAACGAAACCGGAAATCCCCTGTCGATCATAGAATTGACGGTGTCGGGAAAGTGGCCAATGGACGGTCCAAGGTCCAATGAAAGCAGTGATTTTAAATAAAGTACGTATTGAGTCGTAATGGGTTGGTCCAAATGATAAAATTCCATCAAGTTCTGAACCGCCGTCGGATTTGAATTCTTGCCCTCCTTTTCGAAAGGCGAACCCGGAACAGCATGCATCAGTGCAAAAGTAACCGTAATAATTAGCCACAGTGTGACAATCATGGAGATAAATCTGCGAAGAATATATTGTGCCACGCTATCACCCACTCCCGCCTTTTAACAAAATGCCGTTCTCATCGCCAATTCCGTCATGACCAGCATGGCTTGGTAAGCCTCCAAAATATGTTTAGCTTTGAAAGTAACAATAGGGCTGTTATCATCAATGGTCGTGCCCGGCATCAAGTGTGCCCATTCTGCTTGACCATAGTTGGCAAATTCAATCTTCAATATCGGTTTATCGGGAGGTACGAGCGGCTTGACCTTACTGCGATTTGCTAATGCTTCCTTCGTTTTCTCCCGGAGCAGCTGCCCGCTTTTTTCCGGGGTTAGGCACAAAGCCGAAGTCCGGGAAATCCGCCTTTTCACAATTGCTGTCGTGATTCCTGGAATAAGCTCCACCGCCTCAATCGCCGTCTCATCGTCCCCAGCTACCAATAGAACAGGTACGCCGTAATGTCCGGCAACATAAGCATTAAAACCCAGTTCGCCAATTACTCTATCATTAATGTACATATTTCGTACTCCGAAGATCATCGTATGACTTAGCACCCCTTTGGTAGCAGCTCTAGTATGATAGCCAAGAAAAGCGGCCCCTTCGAAAGAAGCGTCCAGTCCCTGTACCATAGAAAAAGGCTTCACATCACCTGAGATCAACTGTGTTTCGGGATGGAGCTTCTCGATCAACAGATTGTTCATTTTGGAGTGACTATCATTGACAATGACTTCCTTGCAGCCTTCATCAAAAGCAGTTCCTATAACATGATTAGCTTCATCCGTCATGATGTGCTGCCCACGTGTGTAGTTGTACTGTCTAGAATCGATAAACGTGTTATCGATAAGTCCTGTGATGCCTTCCATATCAATGGAAATATACAGTTTCATAGGTTATCCTCCCATATAGTAGAGTTGCAAAAACCCAGCAAACAGCCTTGGGAACATTCCTCCCAAGAAACTATTTGCTGGGTTTTATTTACGTGTATGTTTCCATACGGATAAATAAAGCAGCTTACACTGTACCTGAAGATTGGAAACCCAGTTCTTCCCGGCCGTTAAGTGCTAATTTATATTTTTTTTGCGCGTCTTTGTACGCTACAATCAGAGCCTTTTGAGATGATCCATGATATCTGCGTCGGATTTCCTCCGTCACCACATCAAGGAGCAGCATATTGTGACCGATAAAGATCGAGCGGACAAAATCCGATGTGAGCGGAATTGTGGATGAACATCCTGCATCGATAATTTTATGGCTAGTGGTATCCACGACAAGTCCGATAAAAAATGCGTTGTACTGCTGGGTAATGGGATTG
Source organism: Paenibacillus sp. J31P190 (assembly GCF_059692075.1). Classification (NCBI taxonomy): domain Bacteria; kingdom Bacillati; phylum Bacillota; class Bacilli; order Caryophanales; family Paenibacillaceae; genus Paenibacillus; species Paenibacillus sp. J31P190. The sequence continues at coordinate 74,579 of NZ_JCAUAS010000015.1, forward strand.
TTCACGGAAGCTTGAGCGTCGCCGATAACATAAATTGTGTCTTTGTCGTATAGCAAACGACCACTCTCCTAATTAGCATTCTGTTCGGTTTCCGAGCGGGATGTGGGAAGGGTTGATCTTCCTACGACCGCCAGAAGCTAGAACACTAATGATGTAATATATTCTAACATTGAATTAACATGATGTAAACAACGAATCACTTACTAGGCGAAAGTGGCATGCAATAACCGAGCAAGTTCTTCTTCTGCCTCAACATAAACGCCCTGTTCTTTTCTTTGGATAAGGCCGTTCATAAGCAGAATGAAGCCCCATTTGTCCTTTTTATGAAAATACATATCGCTAAGCAGTCCATAAGCATCACCGGAATGTCCAATAAGTCTGTGCCCCGGGATCAGATCGTCTGTAATCTGAAACTGGAGCCCGCAATTCCGGAAGAAGCCATCTTGCCTATGCCCCGACCAATGAGGGAAGTGCATGAGATCCACCGTTTCTCGCCTCAAAATTTGAACATCGTTCAATTTACCCGCGTTCGTATGCGCTTCCAAAAAGCGCGTCAAGTCATCCACATTTGTGCGCAGTCCGCCTTGAGGGCTGAAAAGCGCTCCGTTGGTGCCCGGAACATAACCGCTGTAATCGATTGCGTCCGGTTTTCTTCCACGAAAATCGTCCGTTCCTACAATAAATCGATCATCGACATCTGAATATTCATACAGCACAGCTACGGAATCCATATCCTTCAGATCGCCGATATGAAAACTCGTCTCATTCATTTGAAGCGGTTCGAACAGATGCCACTTGCAATATTCATCAAAACGTTCATTCGAAAGCCGTTCCACGACAGTTGCTAGAATGACGGCACCCAGATTTGAGTATTCAAAGCAATCCGGATCCCCAGGCTTCCCTTCTCCCCAGAGGTTGTCCGTGTAATAAGTTCCGCCTGGCAGTAAAATATCCATAAGACGCTTTTGTGGCGGGTTCTCACTTCGCGAATCAACGACAAATCGAACATATTCATCTTGCAGCCCCGAAGTATGGGTCATGATGTGTTTGAGCGTTATCAGTTTATCTGGATACTTTGGATTACGCACCGGAAACCCTAGTAGGTCTCCTACATCCTGATCGATACCGCATAAGCCCTTCTCCACAAGCTGCATAATCGCTGTCGCGACCACTGTCTTCGAAATGGAAGCAATCCGGAAAATGGTTTGAGTCGAAACGGGTATGCGCCTTTCCACATTCGCCCATCCATACCCTCCACTCCAAATCTTACGCCCTTCGTAAATCATTGATGCTGCTAAACCAACGATCCGATGCTTGTCCATAATCTGTTGGATCCGTTCATCCAAAGATTTCAAGGCGTTCCTCCTTTGTCCTTTTTTGGCAAAAGAATTTATCGATATATTTCCATTATAATAAAGTCTATTCCTGCTGTGTAGCATTTTTTTTGTTAGGAAAACATGGACTTAGTGTGCAATACACAAAAACAGTCAAACCTCGACAATTACCGATAGTTTGACTGTTTTATTTACAAATGCCATGAGTTCCAACTGATTGGGATGAAGAAATAGAGACAGCTCCGGAATCAATATCTCACAAAACGAGTTGGACTGGTTAGATTTATTTATTCATATTAATTATTAATGTCATTAAATTTTTGCATATTCAGCCCAAATCGTAAGTTCTGTCATCCTTTATTTTGGTCTTGATAATTTGGTGGAAAGTCTTTTTTGTTGGGTCCTTTCAACCTCCGAAATCCATTTAATCGATCTAATATGTTTAACATCAATAAAATATGGATACAAATCAGGTGCAACTTTTAAGTCCTTGGTATACACCTCAGAGAGTTTGTCATTCATTTATGGTATAAAAACAGTACAAGCATATCTTGAAATTTCAATTCCCTAGAATCTTTTTCGGAGTTTTTATTTGCTGCAGCAACACAAGAAATTTGCCATGTAATTAATGATGCTATGATTAGAACACAAACAATGACCCATTTGTTTCTCATTGATAATCCCCCTTTGTTAAACTACATTGATAAGTTTTCCAAAAGGAGTGATGTTCATCACTTTAACCGCTCTTCAATGCTGTACAACGGAAATTACACAACGTCTTGATTATTATTAGCAAAAAAAGAAGCTCAGTTGTTCAATACACTGAGTTTCTCCTGTTTTGATTAGGATTTACTTCTCTTTTTATTGTTGTTCACTACAACCATTTTCGCAAAAAAGATATACTTTCTTTGCGCATTTCTTCCGTTTCTACATGCCCTACGTCGTATCTTAATAATTTCCACGCATCGGTAGCATTGTGATCTAGGTATACTTTCTTCAGTTCATTATCAATTTTGGTCAATCCTGCGTATGGAGTCAATTTATCAAGATTGCCTGCTAAGCTCAAATGAGGACGAGGAGCGATCAATGCATTAATTTGTGCTGTAGTAAAATGGTTCAATAGATCAGGTACATAATAATATACGCCGTGTCTATCTAAACCACGATCGTCTAATAATGCCCCATAATCCGTCAGGCAGCATATATCGATGGTTACTTTAATTCGCGTATCCAAAGCAGCTATCCACCAGGCCATTGTACTTCCCATCGACATGCTCAATGTTCCGATTCGGGTAGGATCCACATCGGGACGAGTTACGAGATAATCCAGTGCACGCAAGCTGTCATAAACCATCATTCCCCACATGTTTTGACCTTTCCATAACATTTCCTTAAACGTCTCCGATTCGGTTCGATCGCTTCTCTCTCCGAAAGCCCAACAGTCGATGCACAGAACGGAAAACCCTTGTTGCGTAAGAGTTTCACCATAAGATGGCTTTTGCATATAGGGAGCGGGTGTTAATAATTCATCCTTCCCGACGGAGTAGTATCCGCCGTGAGAGTGGTTATAAAGAATCGTCGGCGCTTTCGTGCCACCTGTCTTGGAATGCATAAAATAGGCAGGAACGGCTTGAATTCCATTGAGTTCCAGCAGCAGTTTTTCCAATGTATAATGCTCATGTTCTTGCTCGAATACCTTGGTAACCTGGATAGGCCCTTTGTTGGAGGGCAGTTTGCCAAGCAGCCTATATAATTGTTCTCTACGGTTATGCTCATTCATGGTTCTGCGTCCCCCTTAATGCTCTTCACTAGATCAGATCGAGATATTCATCCGTTCTTCTTTCCTTTTTAAACAAGCTGCGAGCTTCCCCATTCCCTGGACCGACCGAAAGCCAATAGGTGTATCGTCGCTCATCCAACCGAACATCCGCAGCGAATACACCCGCTTGGTCATGACATATTAAAATGCCAATTTGCCCAAAATCCGTAACGATTACACCATCGCCAGTACCCGGCATTACACCCAACTCGGCTTCGTTTAACGGAAGATGCAGTTTACGATACTTACCGGCAATTCCACCGTTCCGATCAATTAGCACCGCCGTATTGAAGATATGCTCCCCGTCACGCCCATACATCGTAAAGATGATATAACTATGAAAGGTAATAGCCTTTTCTGCAAGAGCATTTGTCAGTGGCCCAGGTGTAGGTTGGCATCTATCAGCTAGAGGTAGCTAGCTGTTGAGATAACCTTGTGAAGTGCTGAAATGTAAACACTTGCCTTCGTGACAAGAAAGAACATGAGCAACAGCTTCGTGAAAATGGAAAACCACCAGTTTCGCCAATTTAATCGCATGAACACCGCACAGCCCCCTATCACCAAATTCCACTAATTCTTACCAAGCTAGTTAACGGAATTATTCGACAAAACTCTGAGTATACCTCTTGCTCTTCTTCGATAAGAGCATATAGAAAAAATCTGCTCGAGCTTTCCGAATAGCTCGAGCAGATTTTTTCTATACGTTGTTTATACTCACACTAATGAACGAATTTCCTCAACACTATTCTCCGATCTGGCACGTTCTGCTGCAAAGACGATTTGGTGGCCATAAATCGATTTCTCCAGAGATGTCGAAGACAGAGAAGGTTTATCTCCCTGTAAGGTGCGAACAAAGTCTGCAATCAGCCGCAAATCGCCGCCACCGTGCATGTCTGATGCGACATTAAGCTCGATCCGTACTTCCTTGTATAAATGACCAGGCCTTGTATCCGGTTGCCTAACCAAGAAGTAGCCATCTTCCATAGTGCCGGAAATTTCGCCTTTGGTCCCCGTGATATGAATTGTCCGGCACGACTTGGAAGTGGCGCCAGTTAGATTGTGCGATGCCGTACTTCCGTCTTCGAATTCGATGATGACCGTTTGATGGTCGACAACATCGTTATCGCAGCGCCATACGCAGCGTCCGTATGGATTAGACGTACGCAACGATTCGATTTTTTCTTCGTGGGTAGGGACTGTACCTAGGTGCATATTGTCCCATGCATAAATGCCCCACAACTCTTGTTCTATATACATTTTCTTGGCGGAATACGTACATGTGGCTTCAATCGGACAATCAACAAGACACCTTGTACCAGCGCCTTCCGGAGCTTTATCCGCACGAAACTGGAATAATCCGCCAAAGCTGCTAACTTTCTTCGGTCGTATACTTCCTTTCATCCAAGAAATCATATCTAAGTCATGGCAGCATTTGGCTAATAACATGGAGGAATCACAGTTCGCTATACTATTCCATTTCCCCCGTACGAAAGAAGTCGCCATATGGTGGTAGCTGACATTTTCCTCTGTCTGAATGGCGATGATATCCCCGATGATTCCGCTTTCGATTTGCTTGCGGATTTCCAAATAAAAAGGTGCATAACGCATTACATGACAAATCATCACGGTACGATTATAGGAGTTCGCTGCTTCGTACAGTTCAAATACTTCCGTTTCACTTACGCCGATCGGCTTCTCTAATAGAACATCGTATCCCGCCTTCAAAAGCGGCAGCGTTGTTTGAAGATGGAATTGATCCATCGTTCCATTAATGGCGGCATCCGCTAATTGGGGATGAACAACAAGCTCCTCAACGGATGCAAAGCAATTGTCCGGAGAAATACCAAAGCGTTCTGCCGTTAATTGCCGGCGTTGTGGGTTCGGCTCAACAACGCCAACGATTTGTAATTCATCTGGATGCTCTAAAGCATAAGAAGCATAAATCAGACTTCGGTTTCCTGCGCCGATAATGACAGCCTTAAGAGGCTGAGCTTTGGACATAAGGGATGTATCCAATTTTACATGCATATGCTCGTTATCCCCCCTCGAATTAAACTAGATAGATATGCGGATTTTGACGGCGGCATTCTTCCATTACCCACATCTGCTGCCGTACTTGTTGCGGTGTGATTTCCAATGCAGCGCCATCACATAAAGTACGATAAAGCATCAAATACAATTTCTCCGTCATATGCTCAAACGCCGACTTGCCCTCTGGGATCGACACGTCCCACCTTTCTGTGTTCCACGTTAATGTCTCATTACAGTACGCTGGCATTCCATTGCTGTCGAATAGCGGTTCTTTCGTCAACTGTTGATCCGGCGCTTCCTCCGGTTTGAAATACTTCCATTCTAGTTGCCCTGCAGTACCGTGGAGACCGCCATTCGTGCCTTGAATATTAAATTGCTCATGGGGAAACGCAGAGCACGATGAGATTTCAAGATCAATCGTCGGAAAGCCTTGTTTTCTGAGAATCAGCTTCACATAATCTTCAGCATCCCCAAACGTATTCGTTCGATCCATCATACACGTTACTTGGGGTAATCCATCGCTTCCGAACAATTGCAGCGCTTGATCCAAGGGATGCGGTCCGGTGTTCATGAGGCTGCCTCCGTTGTTGCTTTGCAGCGTTTGCCAATCCCAACGACGAGCGAAGCCGTTCAAGGAGAAATCAATCTGGACGATACGGCCTAGCACGCCGGAATTGATTACTTTTTGAATCTGGACAAATGCAGGCTGATAACGGGATTGCTGAAATACCGCCAATATTTTACCTGACCGCTTCGAAGCTTCAATTAGTTGATCCACTTCTTCCACTGATTTGGCTAGCGGTTTTTCGCAAAGCACATGAAACCCCTTATTTAACAACTCCAGGGTGATAGGGAAATGCAGATGACTTGGTGATGCGTTGACGACTAAATCCAGCTCCTCGTTCGCAACCATTTCCTCCCAGGTAGCATAAGCTTTGCAGCCATACTCCTGTTCCGCACGCTTCTGACGTTCTGGAATCGAATCGACTACGGCGACAATCGTATAATATTCCTTAATTTGTACGAGCAGATTGCCATGAATGTCGCGACCGCTGCGGCCTTGTCCGATAATACCAACCTTCAATACCTTTTGACTCATAATTGGTACACCTCTTTCTTTGTCAATTTACTGGTTACTGCCGAATGTTTTCTTATATTCCGTAGGTGTGATTCCGCACCGTTTCTTGAAGGTTCGGATAAAATGGCTCAAATGATGGAATCCGACCTGAAATCCGATTTGTGTAATCGTATGTGTATCACGCCGAATGAGCTCCATCGCCCTCTCAATCCGCACCTCAGTGACGAAATCCACAAACGTTTGTCCTGTTTCTTTTTTGAACTGATGGCTGAAATAAGCTGGCGCCATATTCGCTATGAATGCTCCATGCTCCATCGGAATATCTTGACTGAAGTTATCATAAATGTATCTTTTCACATCATCAATCGGATGCTGGTCCGCAAGTGCTGGTTGTTTGGCAGGCTTCCGCTTCGCCTTTCGGTATTCGCGGTCGACTAAGATCAGCAACTTGGCTAAGTTAAGCAAGATCGAGTGTTCGAATCCGACTTCACGATGCTCGTATTCATCCTGAATATCCTGAAGGAGCTGCTCGACGAAAATCTGCTTGCTTTTCCCGAAATGAAGCCAAGATTGGTGTATGAAAGGAATCTTGTAGTCCTCATAAGAATGCTGAAGTAAAGGATTTAGTGTATCGGAAAAGGGCTTTAATTGCTCCTGTACAAGACTAGGTATAAAATCGACAAGCACCACTTCGAACTCTTTATCCTCGATCGCACTCAGACTATGCCCAATATTGGGAGCAATGATGAAAATATCGCCTCTGCTTACTGTAAGCGACTTACCGCGTAATTGATGATTGCACACCCCGCGAAGGACATAAGCGATCTGAACATAATCGTGACTATGCATGGGCTGCTTCAGCAGACTGCTGGAATAACGCAAGATTTTAAAAGGAAACGCTTTATTAAGCTGATCCTTGCTTTGATAAAAGGGTAACTCCCCTTCCATCCCCATATCACTACCACCTACTATCATTTCATTATGATGAACTTATCAGCTTCTTCACGAAATGAAAATCGTGTGTCAATCGTTCATAAGCGGGAAACGGTGCATGGCATTCCAACGTAACCCAACCAGAGTAGCCCGTTTCGAGAAGAGCATCAAACAGCGGCTTATGATCAGCCTCTCCCTCACCTAGACGACATTGAAGGAACATCTCTTCACCACGGTGGGTGACATTGGTAAAGGTGCCTGGAGCGCCAACTTCACTGACACGCAGCTCATCTTTGACATGCACATGAAATAAATGCTTGCCCAATTTCAAGACGGAATCACGGCCATAATCTGTGTCAGTAATATACATATTTCCCGCATCATGGATCATGCCAATATTATCGTAAGCGATAAGGTCAAGTAGACGCAAGCTGCTATCTACGGTTTCGATAAGTGATTGATTATGAATTTCCATAATAATATCAACTTGATGTGCCTTCGCTTCTTCCGCACATCGATTGAGCCAGTATGCAGCCTTAGTGTAGTGATAATCTTGTGCCATAAAGGCATTCGGACCACCTGGTGAAACACGAACCATCGAGGCACCCAGCAGATCTGCAATTTCAAGGAGCCTTTGAAACTCGTCGAACGTATGTTGGCATTCTTTATCGCTTGCCGTAGAAAACCCACCTGTATAGGTGGCCAAAACAGGAATCTCGAGATTCAAGCTTTCGGACAATGCTTTAATTTCATTGATCCGGGGTTGACTGATAGCTGAGGATAGATGGTGCTCGCGGACAGCGATTTCAATGCCATCCACGCCTAATCGTTTAGTGAGCAGCATCGCCTCTTGAATGCTATGCTCCATAAATACGCCACTAAATGCCGCGAACTTCATTATATTTCCTCCCTTAAGAAGACTTGTTTGCCCGACTTAAACGTACGTTCCAAACGAATTTGGCTTCCTTCTCTACGGAACAGAACCAAATCGGCCGGAGCTCCTGGAGTCAGGCCTGCAGCAGAAGGCAGCCTCATAAAACGGGAAGTTCTTACTGAAGCCATGTCCCAAGCTACCGCTAATTCGGCTAGATCCCGATTCGTTACATGCTCAATGCCCCTAAGCAGCATTTGCGCCGATCCAGCTAAGAGGTTCTCGTTATCAGCGAGATGCAGCTTGCCCTCCGGTGTTAAAACGACGGAACCGCCAATGTGCGATGTGTAAGTACCCGCCGGCAGTCCACTTAGTGAAACCGCATCACTTACCAGCATGACTTGAGCACCTTTCACTTTAAACACAACCTTCAGTACTTGATCGGGCAAGTGGAAGCCATCAGCGATCACACAGCTCCACAACCGATCCTGAGCTAATTGCTCCCAGATATAATTAGGATGGCGCGGCATCATCAGGTGAGCACCATTGCCAAGATGAGTTGACATCCGGGCGCCTGCTTCCACCGCTTCAGCTATTTGTTCCGATGTCGCGGATGTATGCCCGATCGAAACCGTAACGCCGTTTTCCGTACATTTGGAGATAAATTGAGCGCTGTTCGGCCATTCTGGTGACAGAGTGATAATCCGGATTCGTCCACCGGATGCTTCCTGCCAACGGTTAAACAACTCCCAATCCGGCGGTCTTACATAATCACAATTGTGTGCTCCGCGAGCGCCGTCATTCGGCGAAATGAACGGACCTTCCAGATGGATTCCGGCAATGCCATGATCTGCAACAGGATCCTGCAGGCACGCCAAAGCTATCGATTCCAAAGCTTCTTGTATCGCTTGATCACTATTAGTTATGACTGTCGGAAAGCAGGATGTCACCCCTTCCTGCCAAAGCTTGCGAATCACTTCACCAACCATCTTGTCAGGATACGGCACATGATTAAAATCATGACCAGCATAACCATTAATCTGCAGATCGACTAGTCCTGGAGCGACAATCGCCAGCTCTGAAGTATCTCGGTTCTCAGATTTGATCGGCTCTATGCTCCGAATAACCCCCTGCTCCAAGCAGATCGAGACAGGCTCACCCGTTGCATAATGAATGGCCGTCAAGCTCATATCCTTAATTTCCATAAGAATCCCTATCCACGTAAAGAGTACAATCTGGATGTTTCCGCAATATCGTTGACGGACATTCGGTTGAGATAGATCCGTTAAGCGTACGCTCGACCGCCTTGCGTTTCGTAGGTCCCGGAACAACGCAGAATAAATGGGATCCTGAGAGCAAGGCTGGGATAGTCAACGTTAGCGCATGGGTGGGGACATCCTCAAATGAAGGGAAACATCCGTCATTTACCTGCTGCTGCCGACAAGCGTCATCCAGTTCAACAACTTTGATAACTTTCGGATCGTTAAAATCGGCGACAGGTGGATCATTGAAAGCGATATGCCCGTTCTCACCGATTCCGAGACAAACGATATCGATGGGAGCCTGCTGCAGCAGTTCTCCGTAACGGCGGCACTCTTCTTCGCTCTCATTCGAGCTGTCAATCAAATGCACCGTACCCGGCTTTACTTGATTAAACAGATGTTCATTCAAAAAACGGCTGAACTTTTGTGCTGCATTTGTCGGCAAAGCGTTATATTCATCCATATGGAAAGCTGTAATTCGGGACCAATCAATGGATTTATCCTCTGATAAATAGTTCAAAAGCTCATTTTGTGACGGTGCCGCTGCAAAAATGATTCGAATGTCGTGTTTTTCGGACAGCAATTGCTTAATCCTTGCGGCAACTTCAGCGCCTGCGGCAGCCCCTAGAGCACGACGGTCGTTATATACGTTAACCTTCAAGGAATCAACCGTTTGTTTAAAGATGATTGGTAATTCATTCATTTTTCCATACTCCTCTCGATCATCCGAATGGCTATGCGAAAGAGATTAATCAAGCTGCTATTATTCCATATGGAGCTGAACACCCTTGGCCGAGCTTTCGTATATGGCTTCAACCAATTGCACGGCTCGTAATCCGTCCTCGCCAGTAACGAGAGGTTCTATGCCGCTTTCAATAGATGCGATAACATCAATAAACTGGCTTTGATGAAAATCGGAAACAATACTGCGAGGATCAGACACCCCTCCGTAAGTTCTCGCTTGCGTCCAGTTGGGCTCGCTTCTGCCTGGAACTGTCCAGTGTACGATGGAAGAACCTTCCAACTTGATTGTACCTCTTTCCCCATAAAGATTGATTGTTGCCGGGAAACCAGGCTGGATGTTGGTTGAAGCCATAATCGTGCCGAAAGCGCCATTTTTAAATTGCAGAATCGCCAGCCCCAAATCTTCCACTTCTATTTGATGCGTTTGAGTGGCTATTTTACCGAAGACCGTATGAATCTCTCCGGCAAACCAAAGCAACAGATCCAAAATGTGTATACCTTGATTCATAAGAACGCCGCCATCCTCGGCAATCGTCCCACGCCAATCGGCTGCGTCGTAATACGCTTGTGTTCGAGAAAATGACAGTGATGCCTCCACGAGCAGAAGTCTGCCAAGAGCTTTTTCATCTAACACACGTTTGACTGCTTGATGCTGGGCTTCAAAACGCCGTTGAGAGATGACAGATAGTGTAACTCCACGTTCTTTCGCCGTACGTACAAGTTCTGCAGCATCATTCGTGTTCATCGCAATCGGTTTTTCCAGCACTAGATGCTTTCCAGCATTCAAAACGTCTAGCCCAATACGGGCATGACTTCCGCTTGAAGTCGTCACACAGACGATATCTACATCCGTACTATGTATCAACTCTTGATAATCGGTCGTCCAAGCGCAATTTTCCTGCTTCGCAACCGCTTTCACTCTGGCTTCATTACGGCTCGAAACAAAGGTTAAGCTTGCGTCCTCAATCTCTCGGATTGCCTCGATATGAAAGTCAGCGACGGATCCGCATCCAATAATGCCAAATCTCCACGTTGTCATAGTGCTATACCTCACTTAGAAGTGCGCGCAGCGCATCGACTGTCATCCGAGTACCCGTCATCTGACTTCCACCCTCAGGAATGAAATGCGTTTCGATGGTGAAGAGTCCATCATATCCGTCTGCCAACAATGCTTTAAGATGTGGAATCACAGGTACATCGCCTGAGCCTAGCGGCACACAACGGGCAGTACCGTTTGCGCAGACATAAGCATCCTTTAGATGAACATGAGCCAATATATCTTTCATGAATCTATAACCTGCCGGAAAAGCTTCGCGACCGCCGTATGCCTCGTTGCCCGGGTCCCACAATCCTTTTAAAGCGGATGAGTCGACACTGCGCACAATTGCAGCCACTTCTTCCGCAAAGCCGCCATTGCAGGAAGGCTCATTCTCAAGTAAAAGCTGCACCCCTTCACGCAAGGCTTCTTGAGCTGCTTGCCGCAGATGCTGGACAATATCTTCCCTATAGAGCTGCGGATCAGCTTCACGCCAAAAAGAAAAAATACGAATCCGTGTCGTGCCTAGCAGCTTAGCTAGCTGGAACACACGTTTCAACTTGGCAAAGTGCGCATCCACGTTCTCTTCTTTCTGGCCGAAAGTGTCTCCGGTGACAATCGGTCTGCTTGGATCCAGCGCACATTTAAACACGGGGGAAGCGATCGCCGAAATGAATAATCCGCGGGTTTCAACCTGACGCCGGACTTCCAATGCTTGATCATCAGTAAGAGTGATGACATTCTGTCCGTTAATGACTCGGACTTCGACATGCTTTAAGCTCTGTTCGACTGCCCAATCCAACGCTTCCTCGAAGTTTGCAGAAACCTCATCCGTCAAAACTCCCAATCGTTCCAATATCAAAATTTATATCCCACCCTTCCTTTTGTTCTATCCACCTTGCATTGCCTTCTTGTAACTTAATTCTTATCATATCAATTAAGCTTTATAAAAAGTTGACGTATTTTTCGAAGAATATTTACATTTTTTAAGCTTTGCATTCCGCTGAATGTTTAAAAAGAAAAAAAGTCAGCTGATCTACTTAGACCGGCTGACTTTTCCTGTTGTTATTATCGTTTCTCAAAGTATCATAGCATGCCCATGCCTTGTCAAATACGCTTCCTTTTCTTTATAATCCGGCATAATGCTTCCTACACGTCTCCAGAATGATCGATCATGATTCATATGAAGAAGATGACATAGCTCATGGATGATGACATAATCAATAACTTCAACTGGTGCCATAGCTAACCGATAATTGAAGGTTATTTTTTTATCCGAGCTGCAGCTTCCCCACTTGGTTTTGGACTCATCTACCTCAATGATTTTGGGTTTTACTTTCAGTTGAGTTTGATAAATTTTGATTCGTTCCCCTATAATCTTCTTGCAGCTTGAGAAATAGAATTTCTTAAGATTCATTTTCAATTCTTCTTCATTTAACTCATTCGTCTCGATTAATTCATGAAGAAAATAATATTTCCCAAGATGAAGAAACTTTCCGTTATCCTGATACTCTCTTGTCTTCGGGGTTTCTCGAGCTTTCGCAATGAGTTGTAATTTCTTCAGGATCGTTATCCCATGTTGCTTCACAGCACTCATAACTATCTCCTTACTTGTATCATTAGGAGCCTTAACGGTTATGAAACCCATAGAATCAATATGAATCGAAATCTTTTTTCTAATTCCATATTGAACATTAAATTCTATCGTTTCATTTTCAAATTCAATTTTCATAATGTCATCGTTCCTATAAGGTTATTTATAAATCGCATTTATGTATGTATCAAATCACTAATCCGTTTATTTTGCAAATAAAAAACGCATGATCCCTAAGTTGAAGGACCAAGCGTTTCTTATCTGGTAATCGTATAGTCTATAGTCTAGCACCTACTTGCGCAGTGTTTGAAGCGCTCCACTCCATGCTATTAATTGATCAAGCATAAGCTTTATATTATTGAGATGCAATTCAGCTGGCTTAAATGAGCTATAATTCTCAAAATCAGTAAATATCGAAAAGGTAGGATGTGCTTTCACATCAGCAACTAGTAGCTCTCCTAATATTCCTCTCAAATGTTCAGCCGCTCGTGCCCCGCCAGTTGAGCCATAACTGATGATTCCCGCAGCTTTGTTATTCCATTCCTCACGTGCTAAATCAAGTGCATTTTTCAAAGCACCAGTAATGCTGTGATTGTATTCTGGCGTAATAAATACAAAACCATCAAGGCTATTCAATTTTTCAGTCCAATTTTTGATTTGTTCTTCGCTGCCCGGATCACCAAAAAAGGGCAATTTGTAGTCTGCGATATCCACTAACTCGTAGCTGGCATCTCCGCGTTTATCTGCAATTTCTTTGACCCAATTTCCAACTTGCGGACTCACCCGTCCAGGTCTTGTACTTCCCAATATGATTCCGATTTTCAACATATAATGTGCCTCCTCGATATGAATTCCTATTTTGAGTGTATGATTTGATTCTGCATGTATTCACTGGTGCTAATTGATTGCATGCGGAAATTAGTTGCCTTGTATTTGGCGCCACATTGTCATCATATCAATCCAACCGCGATGTTCGGCAATCTTACCATCTACGACTCGATATTGACGGTACAGCGTGACATCAATTGAATTGCCCGTAGGTGAGTTTCCAAAAAACACCCCTTTATGCGTACCTTTCACAACCATTCTTACGATGACCTTCTCCCCTTGGGCTATGATCTCTTCCACGGTGTAGCGTTTATCAGGAAAGGCCTCTAATATTTTTCCAGCAAATTGTTTCAGACCTTCTTTTGATTGATAAGAGTGCTCTTGATAATCAGTTGACAAAAATTGTTCAGTACTATCCATCTCACTTTGATTCCAAAAAGCCTCGATAAACGCTGTTACCGTTTCAATATTTTTCTGTTCAATAGTCATCACAATAAAACATCTCCTTTGTTTTGGTTAATTGGCTTTAATTTGAGGCAAAAGTGACGCTGTATCGAACCAACCACGATGCTCGACAATCTTGCCATCTACTACTCGAAATTCACGAAACTGAGTGGCTTTAATTAAATTGCCCGTAGGTAAATTTCCTGTAAACGTACCTTTATGCGTACCTGTCATAAAGATTCTTGCAATTACCTTCTCCCCTTGGGCTATGACCTCTTCCACGGAGTAGTGTTTATCAGGAAATGCCTCCCCTATTTGGTTAGAAAAAAATTGATCTGTACGATCCAATTCATTTTGATTCGAGAAAGCCTCAATAAACGCTGTTACCGTTTCAATGTTTTTCTGTTCCATCGATTTCATAATAAAACATCTCCTTTTTTGTGCTTAATTGAAATGCTTTGAGACAACAATATTTTTCAAACTGGGCGATTATGTTAAACTAACTTGTCGTGTTAGATGGGTCTGTTTGTCGCCGGCTGACAAACAAACTTGTTTGTGCTAATATGTGACTATACTGTCACCTTTATAATACGTTACCATTTGGTAACATGTCAATCAAAAAAAAGCATGCTCGTAAGCATACTGTTAGAAGGAGGCGTTCCTAGTAGATAACGATATATTTAAGGCACTTGCTGATCCGAGCCGTCGCACACTCTTAGACCTGCTTCACGCAACTGATGGGCGAACGCTGAACGATCTTTGTACCCCTTTGCAAATGTCAAGATTCGGTGTAATGAAGCATCTTAATATTCTGGAGGAAGCTAACCTCATTACCACCAGAAAAGTTGGCAGAGAAAAGCTGCATTATCTAAATTCAGTGCCCATACGGCAAATTTACGACAGATGGGTGAGCAAATACGCCGAGCCCTGGGCTATCGAATTAACTTCTCTTAAAGACGAATTGGAGCGTGAAACGAATATGGAGAACAAACCCCGACATGTAAACCGGATTGCCATTAAAGCGACACCCGAACAGGTTTGGCAAGCCCTTACAGATCCGGCTAAGACGTCTAAGTTTTGGTACAATTGCTCGATCCGATCCAACTGGGAAATCGGCTCTTCTTTCGAACTATGGAACCCAGAGGAGAAAAAACTAGCAGAAGGGATCATTCTCGAGATGGCTCCTCCGCATAAGCTGGTTTTGAGTTGGCAGTTCCCCGCTTTTCCAGACACGGCCTCTGAGAGCCCTTCACGTATAACGTGGGAAATTGATTCACATACCGAGTTAAACGGTGTTACCCTTGTAACCGTCGTGCATGATGAGTTTGAGCAGGCCATAAACACCGCAAAGATTCTTGAAATGGGTCTACCGATTGTACTTTCGGGAATGAAGACATTGCTTGAAACTGGTACAACACTCACTAGCAATTAATAAGAGCAAATGAGAAAACGACGCTTCTGCATAGGGGCGTCTCCATACGAAAAAGCACCTGATACTTGGAATCCGATCTGCTAGCTCAAGGTATACTTGGGTGGATTCGCTTTTATATTAGCAACCAATATCTTTTCAAAACAATAGTATGGCTCATGGCGAAAAGGAAACCGAATCGTTCCGATCCGTACATAGCCAGCACGCTGATACATCCTGACAGCTGTATTATTTGCTGAAAATACGTCCAAGCGGACACTTGTGTACATTTGATCTAGGGCATATTGTTCAGCAAATCCAAGCAGGACTTTGCCTAGTCCTCTCCCCTGATATTCTGGATGAACGGCAAGCCGGTGAATACAAGCTGGTTTCCCTTGCCGATCCACCCACTCCAAGTTGTGGTATCGTGAGCTTTGCTTTTCGTCCACGACAACCGCTCCAATCACGCTTTCGTTCTGCTTCACGCCGTATAAACTTCCATTTCGGAGATCACTCTGGATGATGAATCGGTTCGGATAAAAGCGATCCCATTGCTTGACTCCTTCTTTCCTGAGACGTTGTGTGACGGATGTATATAAGTCGCGAACGGATTGTCTGTCTTTTGTTTGAATGCACGCCACTTTCATAACGATGCCTCCACTTCTTTAAATAGCCTGCTGCTTGATTTTTTCCAGACGCCGCGCTGATTTTTTGCGATAGATCATCGTCCACAAGATAGCCGCTCCGATAAATCCGTACAGGACAAAATTAGAAATGGCTAGAAATTGTGAAGTAGAGAGATGATTGACCAATATGACTCTAACGACCGACTCCATAACCAGAACGATCCCCCAAACGAATGTCATTAGCCGTAATACAAAGCGAAAATATTCATACTTCCAATTATTTGTAAATCCTTCGATCGCAAGAAACCGCAGTACCAGGTAGTACATAAGCGGACGTTTAAACAAAAGAGAACCCAGAAAAATAAGTCCCATAGAGCCGGTAATGAGCGATTCCCGGATTAGTAAAATCTTCTCGCTCCCACCCAAAGATACGAGGACAAGCGTTAAGATGAACGTAAACAGCATCAAGGCTCCAAATACATCGAGCTTCTTATGCCTAATCAGGTGGACGAGATTGTCCGCAAGAGGCACCATTGTCGCAATAGATAAAGCGAGAATGCTGCTCATGGAATGGCTTAACCATTCATAAATTCCCCAAGGTGCAAGGCCGTTGATAATCAAAGTAAACAGTACGTAATTACGAGTGGACATTTTCAAATGCGTTCTCTCCCTATTCAACCATTTTTGTATGGTTTTCGATTCCTTCTTAGAACTTCTGCTGAACAACATGACGGCAATCATGGCCGACAGGTAAACGATAAAATATGGGTGTTTCATTTCCGTACAGGTGGCTACTACTGCATAAATGGCACAAGTGAAGCACACCAGTATTAAAATAGCTGCGGTACGACCTGGTCGTCGGAACCGTCTCACTCTCCACGGGCCTTTCATTTCACAATCGAATTGAAACCGCTAGTTTGTCTCTTCACTTTTATCGCTCTCCTGCGAATCACCCATTCGGCAATCAACCAATTTGGTACCCACGCCATCCACGCCACCATCGGATAGGCCGTCTCGAATTCGAACGGAATCATGAGCAGCGGCAACCAAATTCGTAAAGTTACCCCTGCAAAGGTAAAGGCATAACTGCGAATCATCCATTGTTGATGTTCCTCAACTTGCTTGCTGCGTATCCGGTTAACGGCCGTCACAGTCGCATAGATCCATAAAGCGTCGAGTGAGAAAAACCCAGCTTGAGAGACCCAGCCTCCCGATGCGAAAATAGTCAGGTACATATTGAAAATACCGCTAAGCAAAATGCAAGCCACATAGACTTTACCTAGCCTCAGATGCAGCTGAGACCTTTCCGTTTGTGGTTTGCGCAGCAGTTGAACAAGTCCAATAGCTAACGCGATACACCCGGTTACGATATGCGCGTACAATACATAAATCCACGGTGAATAATGAAAGTCAGGTTTCGATAATTTTACCTTGACTAGTCCCGCAAACTCAGCTCCTACTATGCCATACTGTACGACAACGTAACCGAGAATGATCAAAACAACCAAAATGATCAACGTGACCTTACTTGCCGTTTTTAGAAATGAATTCATAACATTCTTCTCCTTCTTTTTCACGGCATAGTGCCGCTCTTCGTATCCCAAGTATAAAAAAGTAAGCCTCAGTTACCTAGGGTGGAAAGTACATAACTTTCGGGTATACTTCCTAAAAAGCCCACTGCTTGCGTAATAAACACTTATACGGTTGTAAAAAAAGCGCTACATACCGTCTATAGGCATGTAACGCTTTTTATAGTGCGTGCGAAAGCTTGCAATCGGGAGTTACCACATGTTTTGCACTTTATTTACCGCTTGTGTACGATTATCCACGCTCAGCTTCGAATAAATGATGGACACATAATTTTTAATCGTACTTTCCGAAAAGTGCATTTTTTGAGCAATTTCTTTGTACTTTAACCCGTCCGAAAGATACCTGACGATTTCCAACTCTTTCTCAGTTAGCCCATACATCGGAACGAATTCTTCCTCTACTTTTGGGGCGACGTGTAGGGTCGGGCGATTTACTTGACGAGTATCGACTAGCTGCTTGGCGGCTTCCATAGAGATCAACGATCCGCCGCTGTTTACGATCCGAATGGCTTCTGCCAAATGCTTAGGTTGGACGCTTTTCAGCAGAAAACCCTCTGCTCCGAGCGAGATCGCTTCCGCCGCATGGTTGGTATCCTGAACCGTGGTCAGAATGATCACTTTAACTTCCGGCCATCGCTCTTTGATGATGCTCGTTGCCTCGATTCCAGTCATCTCCGGCATATGAATGTCCATCAAAATGACATCCGGCGTCCCAATCTCGCACATTTCCACCAAAGTACGTCCGTTACCCGCCACTCCGAGAACTTGCAAATCTGGTTCCATATCAAGCAAAATGCGGAAGCTTTCTGCGATCAACTCCTGATCCTCTGCGAGGAAAAGGCGAATGTTTTTCGAATCGCCGCGGCTTTTCACCGGAATCTCGCACGTCACGCGAACACCGCTCCCCAAATCGGAAATAACTTCAACCGTACCATGTACCAATGTAATGCGTTCCTTCATCGTCTTGATCCCAAAACCTTGCTGAAGCTTATCTTTTAACGCACCTACACCGTTATCCTTCACTTCGAGGCGGATCTTGTCGGCTTCGTATCGAAGTCCGATGTGGATCCTATTGGCCTGACCATGTCGAACAGCGTTCGTAAGCGCCTCCTGCGCGCATCGCAGCAAAGCCAGATGATGCGGCTGCGACAACGGATAGACAGTTCCTTCCGTATGGTACTCGACTATGATACCCGTATTTACCGATAACTCGCTGCCCAACTGACCGATCCGGTCAACTAACGATTCATGAAGGCCGAAGTTGTCGGCATTATGAACATGATCGCGTATATCTTCCAGTCCTCTTCGCGCGATAGCAAGCAGCGTATCCAAACGTTCCGTTTGCTGCTCCATCCCTTGATGATTCCGCTCCGCCTCCCGCTTTGTTAACTCCAGTCCTGCAATCATAGAAGTTAGCGTATGGCCGATCGTATCGTGGAGTTCTTGCGAAATTCGGTTTCGTTCCTCGACGATTGTTAGCTGCTCCACTTGCTTGGAATAACTAGTTAACGCGCGGTTCTGTTCATGGATCAATAAGATCTGATTCTCATTGTCCTGCAGCAGCTTTTTCATTTGGTTATTATGATCAATGAACTGATGGAAGCGGGTGCCGATTTGGGTCACTCCCCACAGAACAATGGTCGTTTGCAGGATGATCACAATCGATCCGTTCACCGATGCTCCATCCGTATGAGGAAAGAAGAGATCCTTCCCGAAAATGAAGCCGAGCGCTGAAAAGATAGCTGTCGTCATCCCGGTATATATGATTAGCTGCCCATTCAGGTAAACAAGCGCGAGGGCTAGATTAATATACATAATTTGATAAATCAGTGAATTATCGTTGAATGCCCACAACTGGTACATTGAAAAGAGAAGCATCCCCGTTATGAAAACATACTTATAATTTTTTTCCGCAGCTGGTATGTATAATAGCGAAAGCAAAATTCCGAAAAAGAGGAGAATAATGAGCAAAAATTGCCCATTGATCGGATTGAATAAGGAATAATGCGTCGCGATGTTTAATTCCGCCATAATAAATATAGGACCGCACAGCAAAAAAAAGAGCAGCCGGTTCTTTTGCACGTCAAGCTCCAGATTTGTGAAACATGTGTCTTTCAGCCAGCGAACCATGTAAAGGGTAATGCCTCCTTAAATATGGGAATGTATAAAACAATACCATATTAATTCCACATCGAATAGTGGTTTCAGATCCTACAGCTAAGTATTTGAGGCAGGATCTATGAATTATGTTGAATTGAATTAGCGTCTAATCACTACTCGAATAAATGGCCTGATCTTGGAAACTCTAATTCAATGAAAGGAGGTTCAAACATGGTTGAGTACACAAATATTCAAGACAACTCCGAAGAAATAATGAATTGTATTGTTAACTGCGACACCAACACCGAGCAAGATCAGAAAAAGATAGATAAAAACCTTTTAAACAGCATCCCAAACGAAGAAGAATACATCGATGAACCTTAATTCACTAACCGCCAAAGATGGCGGTTTTATTCTATTTAAGGCTCTCACGTCCATACGAATGTAGCTGCCGCGCTAGCCGGAAGCGTGTAGGAGAACGACTTGTTTCCCCGCTGTACTTTGAATTTCCTTCTCTCCGCAGCTGAATTTAAACGCGTCCAGATTTCGGAAGGCAACGTCCTCGATAGGATCCGTTTGTCCCATGCCCAACGAGACAACGAAATATTTCAACACGATTTTCTAAATCTTTCGAGGATAAAAAAGCATCCGGCCTTCAACAATGGCCGGATGCTATTGCAGCTATAAAACGTTATTGTTCTTTACTTCGTGGACCAAACCTCGATCAAAGCGTTGGCATCTGCCGTGAGGATGGTCTTTACTGTTTCGGAGACATTATCCGCCATCGAAATATTGTTCAGATGCTTCATGAAATCCTGCATATGTTTGGCCGCTTTGTCATTGTCGCCTTTGCCCAATTGATGCAGCGCCTGATCCAGGCTGTTGCGCAATTGGTTAACCAACGGCCCCTTCAATTCACCAGCTTTGACATAGCGGTCAATCAAGCTGGACATTCCTTCGGGGGTAGCTGCAATGGCAAACCGGACTGATTCATCCGTCTTATTGCCTGCCTGATCGGCTATGACGATATTCAGGGTATGGAGGCCAGGCTTGCCGGCCAAATCAACGGAAATGCCGCTATCCAAACGCTTTCCGTCCAGGCTGAGCTCCTGGCTCGCTATGCCGGACAGTGCATCGTTTGCGTTCAAAAGCAGCGCAAGCGGATGATCGTCGGAGAATACAGTGTCTTGCGCAAGCGATTCCCCGTTTGCCGTCAGTACAAAAACCGGCTTCGTTTTGTCAATCTGGACGCTTAGCTCCTTCGTTTCCTCGATGTTGCCCGCAGCGTCAACTGAGCGGAACTGCAGCCGATACACGCCGTCGTTCTTGAGAGCGATTGACCCGGCATAGGTTTGCCATTCCGTGTTATCCCCCAGCTTGTATTCCGTTTTAGTTACAGCGGAGAGATCGTCATGTGCCGTAAGTACGACGGTCCCATCCGTGTTCAACCAGCCGTTCCTCAGCACCGGTTCGATCTTGGCTTCCGTCTTAGGAGCAATCACATCTTGCGGATCCACTACTAAGGCCGGTGCCGATATCATAAACTTGCGGGAATTCGGGTCTATTCCCTTTGATCGTACAGCGACTTTGGATACATCGGTTATGCCGCTTGGTAAAGTATAGCTTGTTGCGCCTGCGGGTAAGTCAACAAGTACCGCTGCGCCATTATAAACTGTGTAACCTTCGCTTAAATCATCAGTATCCCATTTCACCATTTTAGCTGACCCGTTTGCTTCAATTGTAAGATTTTGTGGAGGAGTTGGCGCATTAAACACTTGAACCTGTGTAAGACGTGGAGGTCCTGTTAGATCAGTGCCGGAATTACTGCCGGATGCGTTCTCTACCGTTACCTTGATATATCTGGAATGATAGGTCTTACCAAGGTTAATTGGATAGGAACTATCCTCCGAATCAGTACCTCCATTATTGTTGCCTGTTACATACGTATAACCTTGGGCAGACTGTCTATCTACTTGTTTAAACGTCATTGCGTCAAATTCAGCAGCCGATGTATGGTTTCCAATATCATCAGATACATAAACGGTTGCACCTTTCAATCTGGTGGATTTTGCAAATAGTCTTAATTGGCTAAAATCCATCGCCTGGCCAAGGTCAATGACGAAACTGCCTTTTCTCTCTCCGTCGGTACCCAGCCATGAATAATTCCCGATTTGATTCAGACTGGTGACGTTGGTAACATTCCATTTTGTAGGGTCTTCCAATACACCGTTTGTCAGTTTGTTTGCACTGCCGTATTCGTTAGCCATAGCAGATTGCATCTGAATCGGGTTGGCGCCTTCTGCCCTGCCTACGTTATACGCTTTTTTATGAAGGGCAAGGTTTACAGAAGACAAACCTGTTGCCACCTTGCTTAAGGTGATATCGGCAAGTTGAAGCGAAGCATCATAGGCAGAGTTGGTTCCGTTAGCGGAGCTGCGGTAAATGCCCCATTTGGGACGCAAATATTGATCAAATGCAGCTGGATACTCCGTCTCGAAGCCGCCGACTCTTTCTGGTCTTCTCCATATATCTTTCGTACCGTCGCTTGCACCTTTATTTGTATACACTTGATAAACATCCGGGCTATCATAAGTGTATACCTTACCAGTTACCCTATCCGTTATCTTAATTGTGAACCAGCCGCTATCCGAAATAAGAGCGTTAAGCTCAACCTTAATCCAGTGGCCATCGATTTCTTTCAACGGAATTCGCATCATGGTCTTATCGCCGTCATATCGGTTATGATTCACGACCAGATCCCTGCTGTTCGTTCCCGAAATCGACATCGCGAGGATATAGGCGCCGTTTTCACCGCCGTTGTTTCCGCCCGGTAAAGTATCAGGTGCTTGACGATTCACAGCCTTCAATTGGAAGATATGTCGGAAGTTTGACTGATTCCACTGATTGCCGTCAGGAATATTCCAGAGCCATTCATAGGAAACCAAGTCGCCTTCATAGGCTACAAAATCGCCGGTTGAATCTTCGCTGGGGCGAATTTCAATTCGCTGCCTGTCCGTAATCGCCGCTCCGTCAACCACATAGCCTAAATTCCGGTCAAAAACACCTTTGTGCCCATACTCGCCGTCGCGAACTTTATCCAGGAATTCATTATTCAAACCTCTGCCGTTGGCAATGACTTTGAACACATTTTTTTGCAAGGTACTGTCCCAAATGCTCTGAATATGGTCGTCGGCTGCAGTCGCCTTAGGCTGATCTCCATAAAATTCGTGGTACGCGTCTCTTATTCTTTTGGTCACGCCTTCTACCGGTTCGTCTGTCCCCATGGCGCCGCCAAAAATGTTATAAGGAGATACGCCTTCAATTGCATTCATTTTGATCGTTTTGTCATTCGAGTCATACCCACGGGCTGTTACGTCCAATGCAAATATGGATGAGTTGCCGCTGTTAAAATGAAAGGTGAATTCATTCGTGCCGAGTGGCAGTTTGGCCAGGTATGGAAGTGTGAAAGTAACCGTGCTGCCAGTTAACAAGTAATCGATATTCGGACGAAGCGTAATCTCGCCTTTGGTAATGCTCGTTAGTGTCTGTCCGCTAGCAAGGCTTATATTGGTAGATTTAGGTGCAACCTGATCCCATGTGCTGTAGGTATCCTTAGCCGGTACCAGCGCAGTTGTGTTAGATACCGAATCTTTGCCGTAAATAGCCAAGCCGGATATACCCATCATCGAGCTGGTATCATTCGCGCGCTTATCGCTGGGACCAACAAGTACCGTGTTGATCATCACATACCGGGCTGTAAACGGATATAAGAATGTTTTGGTATCATTGCCCCATTGTTGTCCGTTGTAAGTCACATAAGACCATAAGCCTTCCGTTTCCGTACCGCCGGCCAGCGTCCAGCCGTTTGCCTTCCAATTGTAATTGTTCGCGGTGTCGGAGGCCGTAGGAGCACTTGCCCAAGAATTGGGGTCATTTGTGTAATAAACCTCAAAACGGGTCGCATTGCTTTGGATATTTGCAATTGTGTTAGGAATTTCAAGATAAAGCTTATCAATCGTTTTTGGAGCGCCTAAGTCGAGGGTTAATGCTAGAAGAGATGGCGAATAGTTACTCATATAGACATTTGAGCTTGAATTCCGCCAGTAACCGCTGCCTCCCGATCGCAAAGCGTCTACTCCCGGATGATCAGCAGCTTCTGAACTTACCTTGAGATTCACGCCAGCTTGTGGTGTAAAACGAGACGGAGCCAACAGATTGACTGAACGAGTTGCTGAGTTATAAACAGCATCCGTTACTGAAGAGTTGAGTTGGTAGCTATCTGGCGTATTGGCATGAACCGTTGATGCTGGAAGAACGGACAAGTTAATAAACGAAAATGCAAGTGCAAATGAAAGAACTGTGCTTACTATCTTCTTTTGAACTTGTTGCTTAAACATCTTAAAGCCTCCTTTATTTTCGTAAAATTAACTGTTCTAAGTCAACTGACGAGCTTCGGCTCGCCTTGAGCTCGCTGAGCGCGATTTCCGCGCCTATTTGTTCGGAGGTGGCGGATTAAGCGCGTTTTCCGTGCTTAACTGGCACGGTCGTGCGAGACCGTTGCTGAGAAGTAAATGCGATCATCTCACTCGATCCAGTACTTAAAAACGATTCTGCTTACAACAGATAAAATCAGAATTAACTTCTTCTCATTATGAACCCCTTCTTTCCTCATTTTTGTGAGAATGGTAAACGCTTTCAACTACCATCATAATGAATCGCCGAGATTTCTGTATTAGTTAATTTATGATACACATGGAATTTTTTACGATTTTACACACGCTGAACGGCTCATGCACACGATAACCACAAGCGATCATCGCGCTTATGCCATATTCACCGTTTCGTACAAATCCTCTTTTCTCGAGAAAGGCATTGACCTCAACGGGGTCCAAAACCTTCGATTGAACAAGAGTCAGTTCCAATTATTGCCGCGGCGTTCATCATGTTCCCCATTTGTTTCGATGCCTAATCAATAATGATTACATGGATCCATTATTTCCAGTGTGACAGTTTATATATTTTTCGTCTAATATGTGTTAAATGTTTTTATTCAATTCAATGTTATGTATAATAAGAAGGAGAGTTTGCAGAAGGGAAAAGAATGAACATGCCCATTGAGAACCAGCAAGATAAAACACGTAATAAGTTGCTAAAAAAATTAATTACATCCGTCATGAAAGACGGCTTTCAGAACTTGAAGATGGACGACATTGCCAAATACATGGATGTAAGCAGAGCCACTATGTATAAGCACTTTTCTTCAAAAGAAGAAGTCATCGAAGGCGTTGTGCGAATTTTTGTAGATTATATAGAGAAGCAAGAAGAACGGAATTCGGCTGATGACGAGGAATCGTTCGGGGTCTGGTTTCAACAGTTGTTTGAGCAATCGGTATCGCTTGTAGGAAAGATTACAGATGTATTTTTAAAGGATCTTCAAGCAGCTTATCCGGATTTATACGATGATCTGAAAAGTACTTTGAACAAACGCGAACAGATGACCCTTAAATTTTATCAGGATGGAAAAAACAAAGGTATTTTCAATAACATCAATGAAAAGTTTATTTTGCTTCAGGACGATATTTTGCTTCGAGAAATTATAAATATTAAGTATTTGCTTTATAACCAAATGTCCATTCAACAAGTCCTTTCTGATTATTATCATTTCAAAAAAGTTCAATTATTCAAAGCAGACAAGATGTCAATCGTCGACGACTCAAGAATTCAACCCGTTATTGATCATATTGTTGAAAAATTTAATCGGACATTGTAATTGGAAAAGGGATCCGTTTTTGTCTTGAACTTTTGGACAAGTAACGTGATCCCTTTTAGCTTGTTGGCTTATTTCTGCATTTTCCAATTAAGCACACACTCTCTTAAAATAGCAACATGCTGCTCTCCGTATCCGTTTCTCCTCCCCCTGTCTTCACCCAAAACTCTTGCTGTAAGAACCATTTGAGAATTAGCCCCTCCTATCAACAGAAACTTTAGTTAAAACGGTTGTTTCGTTTGAAATGTAAGGATGGTATCTGTTAACATTTTCCATGGGTATAAACGAAAGGAGGTTATTGGAACTGAATTTCATATTGCAATAAAAATACAGTCAACATAACGGAGGAAATAACAATGCTAAAAATCGCAATCATAATTGGCAGCACGCGTCCTGGACGCAGAGGTGAAGCAGTCGCTCGATGGGTTCACGAAATCGCACAAAAACGCAGTGACGCTGAATACGAAATCGTGGATATTGCTGACTTCAATTTACCGTTATATGATGAACCAAAGCCGCCTATGTTGGCTCAATATACGAAGCCGCATACGGTGGCTTGGTCGAAAGCAATCCATTCGTATGATGGCTTTGTTTTCGTAACACCCGAGTATAATCATGCCGTCTCTGGAGCGCTCAAAAACGCCATTGATTTTCTTTTCAATGAATGGAAAGATAAGGCGGCAGGCATCGTCAGCTATGGCGGTGGCACAGGCGGAGCTCGTGCGGCAGAAAACCTGAGACTCATCTTAGGTGAGCTGCATGTGGCTGACGTACGTGCTCAGGTCACCCTTTCGCTCTTTACGGATTTTGAAAACTACAGCGTTGTGAAGCCCGCACCTCATCAGGAAGCAGCCGCCAACATGCTATTCGATCAAGTCGTCGCCTGGAGCGGTGCTTTAAAGACGTTGCGTTAACACTCCAACTAACCGAATACAAGTAAACAAGCTGGATAGGGTTCGCCGATCCAGCTTAATTGTTGTTAAATCTCTATTCCGAGCTACGATTAGGGTACACTCTTCGATCTCAGCCCATTTTAAATAAGATACTGGCTGTTGCCAGCTTCCCCTCTCCACTGCCTTTCATTACTTGGAAGTAACTATATGACCTCAAAGTGCGTACTTTTCATTCAACACTCCAAAGTGCACAATGATGTTGTAACCACCACGGAGTAGGAGAGGATATTTTATGAATACAAAAGAAGCCATACCACGCAAAACCGCTCTTGTTGTCGGAGCTAACGGTGTTATTGGTAGAAATCTTATCGACTATTTGGAGCAGCTTCACGACTGGGATATCATTGGTGTGTCACGGCGGGGCGGGATGTCCAACAACCGAGTCCGATATATAGCTGTCGATCTGCTTAATGAAAATGATATCCGTGAGAAACTTGGAAGTCTAACGGAAATCACCCATATCTTCTATGCGGCTTATCAAGACCGTCCTACCTGGGCCGAATTGGTCCCCCCAAACCTAGCTATGCTTGTTAACATCGTTAATGCGATCGAGCCAATCTCTCCATACCTCCAGCATATCAGTCTCATGCAGGGCTACAAAGTATATGGCGCGCACCTCGGTCCCTTCAAGACTCCAGCTCGTGAAACAGATGCCTATCACATGCCGCCTGAGTTTAATGTTGACCAACAGCAATTTCTTGAAAATCGGCAAAAAGGAAGCAGCTGGACCTGGTCGGCGCTTCGCCCTTCCGTCGTTTGCGGATATGCATTGGGCAATCCAATGAACCTAGCGTTGGTTATCGCAATCTATGCTTCCATGTCGAAGGAGCTCGGGTTGCCGCTCCGTTTTCCCGGTAAAGCGGGAGCCTACAACAGCCTGCTAGAGATGACAGACGCGGGATTGTTGGCCAAGGCCACCGTCTGGGCAGCGACAGATGAACGTTGCGCGAATCAGGCGTTCAACATCACGAACGGAGATCTCTTTCGGTGGAACGAGCTTTGGCCTAAGATTGCTGCGTATTTCGGTCTAGAGACAGCACCTCCGCTGCAGATGTCCTTGGATGTAGTCATGGCCGACAAGGAGCCGCTATGGAACGCCATGGTGAAGAAGCATGGGTTGGTGGATAACAGCTACAGTGACGTATCCTCCTGGCGGTTCGGTGACTTTGTGTTTTCTTGGGATTACGACTTTTTTGCTGACGGAACGAAAGCGCGTCGTTTCGGCTTTCACGAGTTTATTGATACAGAAGCAATGTTCCTTGAAATCTTCGAGGATTTACGTCAACGCAAGGTTATTCCATAACTTCACATAAGAAACCGGCCTCTGAAATTCAGAGACCGGTTTCTGTCTTATCACTGATCATGATTCATTCAAGCGTACTGTATTTTCCAAGATCTTGACCTTATCACCATACACACGTTCAACATGCCTATCTCCCCATCTGCACATGATATGAAGAAGTTCCTTCAAACTCCAGCCATACTCTGTGAGCTCATACTCGACTTTTGGCGGTACCTGGTTATATGAGATCCGGGTAACAACCCCGTCCTCCTCCAGTTCTCGCAGCTGCTGGGTTAGTACTTTTTGAGTAACCGTTGGCATCAAGCTCATCAGCTCACCGTTGCGTTTCGTACCGAATGTGAGATGGAATAAAATGACTGGCTTCCACTTGCCTCCGATCACTTCGAGCGTTACTTCCACTGCCGTATTATATGTTTTCCCCGGTTCCAGCATAGGATTTGCCTCGCCTCCCTGCCTTTACGATACCGCCTGAAGCTCGCGGGCGCAAGCCCAACGTATTTTAATATTCATTTTAAACCTTCGTAGCTCCTCTCGTTCTTACTAAATTTGAGAAACCATAAATAAATGAGTTAATATAGATAATGAAGGAGGCGAAGCATTATGACCAATATGGCAACCAACATAGAAATAGGAATAAGTACATTCTTAGAGACTACACCAGACCCTGTGACAGGAGAGGTCATCAGTCATGCCGAGCGCTTACGCAATGCGGTTGAAGAAATCGTACTAGCCGATCAGGTCGGGCTGGATGTCTATGGCATTGGAGAGCACCACCGTGCCGATTACGCAGGCACCTCGCCTGCTGTTGTGCTGGCAGCAGCGGCTGCCATGACCAAGCGAATCAGACTCACGAGCGCCGTAACGGTGCTGTCCTCAGACGACCCGGTTCGCGTGTATCAAGCTTTTTCCACACTTGACGGCATCTCTAACGGCCGAGCCGAAATTATGGCGGGCCGGGGTTCGTTCATTGAATCCTTTCCGCTTTTCGGATATAGTCTGGATCATTATGATGAATTGTTCGAAGAAAAGCTGGAACTACTGCTTGCGATCCGATCTTCCGAAAAGGTAACTTGGCGCGGCGGTCATCGTCCCGCCATCCAGAACCTCGGTGTTTATCCTCGGTCCGTTCAGACCCCACTGCCGGTGTGGATCGCAAGCGGCGGGAGTGCACAATCCGCTATTCGTGCAGGAATGCTGGGTCTCCCCATCGTATTCGCCATTATCGGCGGAATGCCCGAGAGTTTTGCTCCTTTAGTCGCACTCTACAAAGAGGCTGCCATGAAAGCTGGGCACGACCCTGACAAGCTGTCAATTGCGACGCACTCGCATGGATTTGTCGGAGAAACTACCGAGCAAGCTGCCGATTTATTTTTCCCTTCAACGCAGGCCCAAATGAACGTTATCGGGCGTGAACGGGGTTGGGGGCAGAATTACAACCGCGGAACCTTTGATGCCGCACGCAGTATGCGGGGCGCTCTTTACGTAGGGGATCCCGAATACGTCGCAGAAAAGATCATTCTATTGCGCAAAAATTTGGGAATAACTCGTTTCTTCCTGCATGTAAATGTTGGAACGATGCCGCACCGTGAGGTCATGCGTGCTATCGAACTGCTCGGCACCAAGGTAGTGCCAATTGTACGACAGGAGCTTGCCCGAACCGAGTCAAAGGAATAAGATGAGCTCAGGTGAGCCCCTCCCTCTTATTCCAACTGAGATTATGAGCCTATGTTTGAATCTTTGGACATAACATATATACAGCTCCTATTTTCTATAATCGTTGTAATTTGTCCGAGCGTTGTTTTGTTGCTGAGGGAAGGATTCGTAAAATTTTCTAGACCCTAGGGAGGTTATGGTTATGATCGTATCCGAAGAAATTTATAAGTCCTACGGCATGGATAAGGTTTCCTTTATTTCGTTCATGAGAGAAAGAAGTCAGAATACCGCTATCAATGCGCTAGGCATTGAATTTGTAGAGCTATCTCCTGATCGTGTAGTGATGACGATGTCAGTCGGACCAGCAACTCACCAACCAGCAGGGATTTTACACGGAGGGGCTTCTGTCCTATTGGCTGAGACCGCAGCTTCTATCGCTTCAGAAATTAATATCAATAAAGAAATACATGCCGCTGTAGGACTAGAAATTAACGCCAATCACCTCAAGAGTAAAAGAGATGGGATCGTAACAGCTGTTGCAACTCCTTTGCACAAGGGCAGGAAAACAATGGTTTGGGAAATTAAAATTTCCGATGAAACTAATCAACTCATATGTATTTCCCGTTGTACGGTCGCGATCATTGACAAAAAATGATTTGCTTAATAATAATGAAGAGGCTGTCTCCCTTTGGGGACAGCCTCTTGTTTTGTCATAAAGCCTCTCTCTCAGAAATCTTCGACTACGCTCACTATATGCCATGCTCAGGACGCCCCTCTAACCAATCTTCAAGCGTTGCAACTCGCTCCGTATGTTTGTTACTTCTAGCCAAGAAGCCTGCTCCGTGCGCTATCATTGGATCTTGGTCTGTCGGTTGATAACGCAAATCCACGCTCCATCTTACTTCATCCGATTGGTTCGGAGTTGACATATGGAGACATCGATCATTGAATAGAATTGCGCTGCCAGCGGAAACGGGCAATACAACCGTCTTTGTGTTCCCTAATTGACTTTCCTTCAATGCCGTGTATCCAGTTCCAGTATCAGATTCTTGGTGCCATTTCAAAAGTGGTTTGCGGTGCGTCTTCGGTTTAATATGCAAACAGCCGTTCACTTCGCTCGCATCGACTAAGGGTATCCACACTGTAATGACAGGATTTGAATTAGCGTCCGGCCAGTATGATTTATCTTGATGCCAAGGCACTGCTCCAGCGGCAACCCTCGGAATCTTCGGCCTAACATTATAAACGGGATTCGAGAATAGCTCACCACCAATCAAAGATTCAACGGCATTAAGAATTTTAACGTTGCTCATTAAATGAAAATAACCAGGGATCCGGTCACGCCAACTTCGTCCATATTTCAAAAATTCCTCAGCGGTTAAATGTTCAAAAAGTTCAGCAAGCCGATATTTAAACGGACGGTCAACCAATTTATCTTCAATAAGTCCGTCACGAAACAATTCATCGGCAATCATTGAAACCTTATACATCATCGCTTCTTGCGCAGGCGCTAATTCCTCATCTGATAATAAACGATCAAGTACGATGTAACCTTCCTCATTATAAAATTCAATTTGTTGTTTCGTTAAATATCCGCTGTTATTTTCTTGCTCCATCTTTATCACCTTCCATTATTAAGTCTCAACGGATGAAGTACCTTCAACCCTACTATAGGTTTGAAGGTTCTTCATTAATCCGTACGATTAGACGCAATTCCTTATTTTTTATACACTTTGTCGTAGGCATCCTGATAGATTTTGATAAATTGATCCATGCCGGAATCTTTAAGGCCTTTCACGTAAGCGTCCCAATCTTTGTCGATGCTTTTGGCCCCCATAATGAACTGCAGCATGGACTGTTTGACGTAATCCGTAATAATCGGCTTCAACTGTTTAACTTGATTAGCCTGATCGTTCGTCAAGAAAATATCCGTCGGGAACTCTTCCTTCGGTTGATGTCCTTCGTACAATTCCTTAGTGGCCTTGTACAGCCGGGTTTCCAATCCATCCATCGTATAGATTTCCTGGCTGGCTGCATACGAAGTTTCGCGATATTCGGCCGAACGAAGGTTCGGTCCCATTTGATTCCAATGATCGTTCTGCACCTGACCTACCCCGTAAGACGTTTCCTTGACCTTGAACTTGGCTGCAGTTCCGCGTGTGTTTTTATCATTCGCTTCCGCCTTCACCCAGTTACGGCCTTCTTCCCCAGAGTTGGACGTTGTCGTCCCCTCTTCGGAGTACAGATAATCGGCTAGACGAATGGCCGCTTCCGGATTTTTATTTTTATTCGTTATTGCAAAAACCGAGTTCCCGATGCCGATGTAATGTGCTGTGAATGAGGCCCCGTCCGGTCCTGTAAGTGGTGCGATCGGATCATAGTCTTTATGACGTGTTGCTGTTGGCGATGCATCCGTGAATTCGCCGAACCACCCTGCCGGAATAGCGCCGGCAATCGCCGTATCCGGGCTATTCCCTTTTTGGGTAAGCGCATCCGATTTCTGCGTAAATGCTTCCTTATCAATCAAGCCTTCCGCATACAGTTTGTTCAAAAATTGCAAACCTTTTTTGAAGCCTGGTTGGTCGACCGATGTTGCCAGCTTGCCGCCGTTCATCATGAAATAATTGTTATCCGCATTGTAATAGACGAACGCGTTCATCACGAATGTCTCAACATCCGTATGCCAACCTGTCGGTGAACCCGTGAACGCGATTTCGTCTGCCTTGCCATTGCCATTTGGATCCTTCTCCTTAAACGCTTTGAGCATGTTATAGAAATCGTCCGTCGTCTTCGGCGCGCTAAGACCGAGCTTTTGAAGCCATTTCGTGTTCACCCACATTTTGGCCGAGAATTGGCAGTGATAGCATTCGTTTACGGAAGGGATCGCATAAATATTTCCATCTGGCGCAGTGATCGCCTTCTCCAAATACGAAATGTCTTTAAACGCTTTCTTAATGTTCGGTGCGTATTGATCGATTAACTTGTTTAACGGGATCAAGACACCTTGTTGACCATACAACAGTTGCTCCTCTTTCGTTAGATTCCCTTGCATGAAAATATCGGGATAGTCACCGCTGGCGAGCAGCAGCTGCTTCTTCTCATTCAATGCCGCTGTTTCTCCTGGCACAAGCTGCCAGTTCAAATGAATATTCGTCTTTTCTTCCAAATACTTGGTAAACCAATTCGTGTTCAAATCTGCAATATTAGCCGATTGCGGCGCGAAAGCACTCATCGTAATTTTATTTTTGGCGATAGGAAAGCCTGTTGTATTAACGTTCGCTCCACCGCTTGCGCTTCCGCCCCCATTAGGGCTAGCGCTACCCTTTGGTTCATCGCTATTCGACGTACAACCGACTACAAGCGAAGTAATGAATAAAATCAGGACCACCGATAACCATGTTTTTCTGGTTCCTCTACTTACCATATTCAAAACCCTCCTTGTTTTTCATAGCCAATCAATCCTCGGGAGCAAACCTGATCTGTTCGTGCCTCGCATCCCTCCTTTCAATATGTAACTAGATTTAACCTTTCAGAGAACCAATCAATAACCCCTTCACGAAATGTCTTTGCACAAAAGGGTACAGAATAAGTACGGGAGCGCTTGCGACGACGATCAGCGAATATTTTAGCAGCTCCTTCAAGCCTTGCCTTTCCGCAAGTTCTCTGACATCTTTAATCATCGTAGGATCGATCGAATTCAGAATTAGAATGTTCCTTAGAATGAGCTGCAGCGGATACAGATTAGCCGATTTCAAGAAAATTAAGGCTTCAAAATAGGAATTCCAATACCCGATTGCGTACATAAGCACTAGAACGGCAATGATGGGCTTGGAAAGCGGAATCACAATTCGAAATAAAAACTTGAAGTCGCTGCATCCATCCAAATGTGCGGCCTCTGTGAGTTCCGCAGGAATCGACGTCTGGAAAAATGTCCTTGCCAGAATGACTTGCCATACCGAAATTGCGCCTGGAATAATCATCGCCCATCTCGTATCGAGTAAGCCCATCCCTTTCACAGTCAAATAATAAGGAATTAATCCCCCGCTGAACAGCATCGTAAAAACGAATAGTGCGGTAATGACGTTGCGTCCATAAAAGTTTTTGCGAGAAAGCGGATAAGCAGCCGTTATCGTCAATGAAACGCTAAGCAATGTCCCGAAGAAGAGATAGAATAATGAGTTGCCGTACCCCGTCAAGATTTGCGGATTTTGAAATACGGCTTGGTAGCCACGAAGTGTAGGTTCAACCGGGAACAGCCAAACCTTACCTGAGATGACGGCTGATGAAGAGCTGAATGATGAACTAACAATGTAGATGAGCGGATAAGCTACGATAATCAAACATATGATCAAAAACAAATAGACAAAAAACAAATAAATTCTGTCCACACTGTTTTCAAGAATGCGGGTAGGTGCTTTTCGCACATTTAACGTCAAAGTCTGCTCGGGATTTTCCATATTTTCTACCTCCTACCACAAACTGGTCTCAGAATTTTTTCTTGCCACATAGTTGACCACAATGAGCAGCAGCAAATTAACGATTGAATTAAACAGTCCGACTGCTGCGGAGAAACTAAAATTCGCTCCTACTAAGCCCATTTTGTAAACATAGGTGGAAATAACCTCAGAAGCCCCAACATTAATCGCATTTTGCATCAGATACACCTTCTCGAATCCAACGTTCATGATTTGCCCTGCATTCAGAATGAGCAAGATGACGGCTGTCGGCATTAAGCTTGGCAAATCAATATGAATCATCCGTTGAAAACGGGACGCACCATCTACCTTGGCCGCTTCATACAAATGCGGATCCACCCCTGCTAGAGCGGCAATATAAATTACCGAGGCATATCCCGTAAACTGCCAAACGTCGGAGAGTACATATACCGTTTTGAAATACTCCGGCTTTGACATAATATTTTCCGCTGGAAACCCGAACTTATCCGCCAAGAGATTGACGAAGCCAAGCTGCGGGGAAAGAAACAGCATAATAATCGAAACCATGATGACGGTTGAAATGAAGTACGGCGCGAACGTGACCAGCTGTACGGCCCGCTTAAAAATTCCATTTCTCAATTCGTTTAAGGCAAGAGCGAGTATAATCGGCGCCGGAAACCCGATTAGAAGCGAGTAAAGGCTAAGCAGTGACGTGTTCTTGATAACCCTCCAAAAAATAGGCAAATGGAAAAAGTCTACAAAGTGCTTAAAACCAATCCAATCGCTTCCCCATATCCCTTTGGTAACCATATAATTTTTAAAAGCAATTTGTACGCCAGCCATAGGTACGTATTTAAAAATAATCAAATATACGAGTGACGGCAAGATAATCAGATAGAGTTGCCAGTTTTTCTTTACCATTCTAAGTGCTATACTCATGATACTCCCCCTCACTGCATTTACGTTAAAGTTAAAATTAAGCGCTTACAGGATCAATGATAAAGGAGCTTGAATTAAATTTATAGGGATCATTCTTAAGCAGTAGTGTCCGTTCATAAGGTGGTGTGATGAATCATAACAAAGCCAATGATTAACTTTCAAAATTTGTCGATTGTGAAAAAAATGGCGATAGGCTATATTGTCATCATCTTTATTCCGATTATTTCATTCGGCCTATTTCTGTATAACCAGAACTACAATAGTTTTCTCGAAGAGTATGCACAAGGCAGACAGAAAATTGTTAATCAGGTGCTTAACAACTTAAATGTAAGCACGGTGCAGATCGAATCCGCTTATCAATTGTTTCAAAATAATTCGAATACCATTGCTTATTTAAGTGGGAACTACCGGACCGATTTCGATCAGGTCTCTAATTTTTTAACCTATATCAGACCCCTATTCTCTTATATTTTGTCATCCAATCGACTGATCGACGGAATGACCATCTATATGGAGCAGCAGAACGGAATGGTCTTTCGGCCCGAAATGGCCAGGATGGACGAGTCCAAACTAGACGAGAGCATCAAGAAACTCCCACTTGGTATTGGGAAATGGATTACGATAAATAATGGGTCGAATCCAGACATCAACCTACATTTTGTTCATAAAATCGGAAACCGGAATTTTGAACAGGATATCGGTCTCCTCGATATTAAAGTAACTTCCAAATTAATTAAACCTTTGTTAGAATCGCTAAATTTGAACAACAGAAGCAATTTATATGTGCTTGATCAGGATCACCAAGTCATTTCTCTTGTGAAAAAAATCCCCTTATCTCAGGACTCAGAACAAGCCTTATTTGCCGATGTCTTCCAATCGAACGCAAAATACTCGTATCAACAAGTTAACGGTAATAAAATGCTAATTGAATCGTTTTATGCCGAAGGCCTTAAACTTCAGTTTGTCATGATTGAGCAAGTTGATGATGTCTTTATTGGTATCAAAAAAAACAAATACGTACTCGTATTAACCGTATCCATCCTTTTATTACTACTTTCCGGCATCTACTACCTGATTGCTAGTTCGATAACGAAGCGCATCTTGAAGCTTTCCAAACATATGCGTCGAGTTGACGAAAACCATTTCCCACTCTATCACGGGGAAATTAATAAGGATGAGGTCGGACATCTGACCTCCGCCTATAATGCGATGATCAGGCGCATGGATGAGTTGGTGAATACCGTACACCGCTCGGAAATGCTGCGAAAAGAGTCTGCCTATCTCATGATGCAGGCGCAAATCAAGCCTCACTTTCTGTACAATACGCTCGAATCGATCCGCATGATCGCAGAAGCGAACGATGACCCAGAAGCAGCTGAAATGTCCTATACACTTGGCAAACTATTTCGCTACAGCCTATCGGGAACGAAAAGAGAGACTTCGGTGAGAGAAGAAGTAGAAAATGTAAAAGACTATATCAAAATCCAGCAAATTCGGCTGGCTGACCGGCTGCAAGTATCTTTCGATATAGATGCTGATATCGATAACTTTAATTGCCCTCACTATATGCTGCAGCCGATTATTGAAAATAGCATTGTTCACGGGATCGCGAATGTAAGAAAACAAGGCTTGCTTTCGATCCGCATCTGGGAGGATTCTGCATTTATGTTTATTGCTGTTGAGGATTCTGGTGCAGGCATTGAAGAAGAAAGGCTTGTTCTCCTCCAAGGTGTGTTAACCGGTAAAATGGATGTCCAGCATTTGCAAACGGATGGCGGGGGCCTCGGTATTTTTAATGTAAACGAACGCGTTAAAATGTTTTTTGGTGAAGGTTCGGGCATTCAATTGGAGAGTAAGCTTAACGTGGGGACAACATGTATACTCAAGTTAGCAAAGGGGGCAACACAATGAAGCTGATGGTTGTCGATGATGAGCCTATCATTTTAAACGGGATTATCCGCATGATCCAGAAAGCGAATACATCGTTTATCGAGATCGTCGGCGCTGCCGACGGCGTTGATGCACTGCAAAAGCTAGCCTATTTTCAGCCCGACTTGATCCTAACGGATATTCATATGCCGGAAATGGACGGACTCGCTCTTATCAAAGAAATACAAGCTCAGAACCTTTGCAGCCGTTTCGTTATTTTAACCGGTTATGGTGATTTCGCCTATGCTAGACAAGCTCTGCGCTATCAAGTTATCGATTATTTGTTGAAGCCGATTAATAAGGAAGAACTACTCACTGTACTCACGAAAGTTGGGCTTATGATTAGGGAGGAACAGAAGCAAACCATTGAGCATGACCTATTGCTTTTCAAAGAACATATCCTTTACAATACGCCATTGGAGGACATGCCTCTCAAGCCTGAGCAGCTGCACACCCTTCTTCCCGATCCGTATACGACGATCATCGTCTTCCAGGCATACGAGAGTGTTCCTCTCTTGACCGCCGAACGTCTGGAAGGTATTTGTGCCCTTCTGTCGCACGTTTGCAAGAAAACTTACACCGTCCAGTCCCGTTTCTTACGGCAAACTGTCCTCATTGCGAACGGTGTGGAAGTACCGACAGACGAAGAATTACGGCATGCATGTAGCGAGCTGTTCGATACGAAGAGAATACAGGGCAGCGGATATTGCATCGGAGTCAGTGTGAGCAAGAACGATAACGATAATTTGCGTGATCTATATATTGAAGCAATGGCTGCAATGTTATTCAATCGGTACTTTTCCAATAGCAGTTTGACGATATATAAACCAGAGTCAGAGAACATACATAGTGACTATGATAATCTTGTTCAATATATTGAACATTCGCTAGCCCAACAGATTTCTATCGAACAGATCGAGAAGGACATACAGTCCATACTTCCTCATTTCTCAGGCAATGCGGATTGTAATAATAAGCTGCGTGAGCAGTTTCTTATCTGTGTCGGTGTCTACTTGCAAAGTGTTGGCCTAGCGCCTGAAGCCATTTGGGGTGAGCATGCCGCAACCAAGCTATTTTCGCAAAGCAACGCCACGCTTGAAAATATCAGTGTATCGGAGATCATCGCACAGCTAATTCGATATGCACGCAGCACCGATCGTCAGCAGCCGCACACCCAGGCAATCGATAAAATCGTCGCTTTCGTGGAACTCAATTACAAGCTGGATTTATCGCTCGATGCCGTCGCGGATCATGTGCAAATGCATCCTAATTACATCAGCATGCTGTTTCGTAAAGAGATGGGACTAACTTTTCTCCAC
Organism: Paenibacillus sp. J31P190; assembly: GCF_059692075.1. Taxonomy (NCBI): domain Bacteria; kingdom Bacillati; phylum Bacillota; class Bacilli; order Caryophanales; family Paenibacillaceae; genus Paenibacillus; species Paenibacillus sp. J31P190. Next base: position 112,575 of record NZ_JCAUAS010000015.1, read on the forward strand.
TACTTGCATACGTTTCGGCTTGCCAAAGCCAAGCAAATCATGCAAGAGAATCCGGAATGGCCGATCAACACCATTGCGGAGCTTGTAGGTTACGAAAATCCGCGGCATTTTTTCAAAGTGTTTAAAAAATTCGAAAACATCACCCCCGGGCAATTCCGGCTTGGAATTTCTTTGTGATGAATTTCCGAAGGCTTCTTCCCTTTTTTAGTCCGTCTGATTTAAAATGCCGCATCGATCGTATGGAGCGTTTGCCGCTGTACAGCTTTACGGAATAAATAAATAGACAAACAGAGCTCGAACATGACGACGACGGAACTAGTGATCCCAGCGATCAGACCATTAAGCCCAGGATTGTAGTCCACTAGAAGGAATAGTATCGTCACTGATAAAATCACATTGCCGAATTTGCTGTAAGCGATTGTCTTATTTACACCATGATACATAGCAAGCCCGTTCAAATAGTCGATCCAGGGATAGACCGCCGATCTAATGATGAGCACACCCAAGATGAGTGTACAGTTACGAAGCAGTTCGCCGTGAATGCCTAGCCCTCTCTCGAGTACTATGTGACCGAGTGGCGACCAGGCAAGAAAAGCGACAAGGGCTGTGGAAATTATCGAGAGCGCAGTCGTCAACGCAAGCACATGTCGCGGCTGCTTTTCATGGAAATTGAGCACAGCTTGATGTAAAAAGCTGGCGAATCCAGCGATCAGGCCCGCTAGATTGGAAGCGACCGCAAAGGCGGCGATCGCCTGAATCGGATCTAGACTATGGTTCATAGCCGCGTTTGTTGCCGGACCGATTACAATAGAAACAATCGATCCATACAGCAGCGGCATGTAAAACGGGAATATATCCGGCTTCCAGCGTCTGATCGGGTGGGAAGTCAGCTTGTCAGGCAACCGTCTTGCAAGCGAATGACCTTCAAAACAAGCAACCGCGCTCTCAATGACCATCCCTGCCAAGAACAACAACGCTCCATATCTGCTATCGTTAGTTAGATTCCAGGAGACCATTGCCCAAGACATAAGGCCCATGACGACTAAGCGAATCAGAATGCCGACAGTCATCCATTTGGTCAATAGATGTTGGATAATAATGCCCTGGTACAAGCTGCGGGCAGCGGAAAACACGTTAACGAACATCAAGATTTGATAAGCGTTGACTGTAGCATCCAACAAGCTGTCTTGCGCCCCGAAAACGTAGTGGAACAAGAGCCTACCAAGCGGCGTCCATGCAATCAGCGCGTTAAACAATGCAATGATCCCAATAATCGTTACGATCATGCGCACCATTTCTCGAAAAGAGTGTTGATCCTTCACGTATTTGGCACTGGTTTGCCGGAGTGGAGCGATTGCCTGTTCCAGGATAAATGACAAACTGAGTGCAATCGCATAACCGCTTATGATCAGATCAGGGTGCGGCGAGCGGGCAAGTACCCCGCTGATGATAACGTGAGTAAGTGAGGCAAGCAATGCTGAGGCGCCCATGGGCAGGTAAAATAAAATCAATCGAAGCAAAAGAGTTCCTCCTGATAGTCGGGTAGATGAGTCATTAAGAGAATTTCATTCAGTAAAGTAATCCGTTTAATGTGGGATTATGACGTTTACAAACGATTATATTTATTATTTTGTGGAATCAAACACATTGTCCCCCAAGAACCAACATGTGTCAAGGTTTATAACGGGAAGTTCCCCAATGACTTATGTTTTCATAAAAAAATACACCCCTTAGAATTCATTGGAATCAATTTACCAATGTTTATCTTAAGGGGTGCATCTCAAATTTTAAGTGAAACGTTGTTTATTCTTACCTTTTTACCAAGCATATGCCTGTGGAGCTGCTCCTCCTGGACCCGGGAAGATTTCATCCAGTTTCTTTAACGTAGATTCATCAAGTTCAATATCAACAACACGCAGTGTATTTTGAAATTGTTCTAACGTACGCGGTCCAATAATCGGTGCTGTCATAGCTGGGTGAACTAGCGTCCATGCCAATGCCACATTCGCTTCACTCTCACCAAGTTCTTTGCTTAAAGTCGAGAAAGCCTCAAGCTGTGCACGAAACTTCTCTACCCTATCAGGGTTACTCGCTCGCTTAGAGCCCTCTATCGGCTTCAAAGCATTGCCGCCTAACAATCCGCCATCTAGCGGGCTCCATGCGATTACACCAATTCCAAGTTCCTCAGCCGCTGGCAGTACCTCAAGTTCAGGCAGCCTGCAGAGCAAGCTGTATTTGTGCTGTTCAGATATAAGACCAATAAGATGACGAGCTTTGGCTTCATATTGCGCTTTCACCAAATCACGACCTGCAAAGTTACTAGAGCCTACATAGCCGATCTTCCCTTGGTACACGGGAACTTGAAAAGCTTCCCACAACTCATCCCAAGATACGTTGCGATCCACATGGTGCATTTGATAAAGCTCAATATGATCCGTTTGTAGGCGGCGCAATGACGCGTCCAAGTGTCGGCGAAGCTTGTAAGCGGAAAGTCCGCCTTCCCGGTTAGGTCCGTCGTTCACGTCATGCATGTCTCCATAGAACTTCGTAGCTAGGATCGTTTTCTCTCTACGTCCGCCGCCCTGTGCGAACCAGCGACCGATAATTTCCTCCGTACGCCCAGCATTCTCTCCCCAACCATAAATATTTGCCGTATCAAAAAAGTTGATTCCAGCATCCAACGCAGCATCCATGATGCGAAAAGCTTCTTTTTCCTCAGTATCTACACCGAAGTTCATGGTTCCAAGGCACAATTTACTGACTTTTAAGCCCGAACGACCTAAGTAACTATATTTCATCTTTATCTCCTCCAGTAGTTTTATAGAGCAAAGCTCGTTTCCAGCGTGAAGTGATATCTACTTTATTCATATCTCCATCATTATCATACCTGAATCTGGGAAGCTTCAGAAGTACGCACTTTTCCTTAACATAGTTGGCTTAGGGTAATCTACTTACCTAAATGTTAGTACTATTTTGGTAAAAAAATTGCTGAAAAAATTAAAAAAAGCCGCGACTAGCGCGACTTTCAAGCTTAAACCTTCTTAACAAATTCGGATTTTAATTTCATTGCTCCGAAATCATCAATTTTGCAATCAATATCATGGTCTCCATCAACCAAACGTATGTTTTTAACTTTTGTACCTATTTTTATGACGGATGAACTTCCTTTTACCTTAAGGTCCTTGATTACTGTAACCGTATCACCGTCGTTTAAGACATTACCATTGGCATCTTTAACAATTTTGTTATCGGTACGATCTTCCGTTTCCAATTCTAATGTCCATTCATGTGCGCATTCTGGGCAAATTAATAGATTCCCATCTTCATATGTATACGCTGAATGACATTTTGGGCAATTTGGCAAATCTAGCATTAATCTCATTTCCCCCATTCGTTATATGCTTATATACTGCCATAGTCATCTCAAATTAACAACCCTTTCACCTTCCCTTGTAACGTACAAATGTACAAACACACTTGCAGCTTTTGCATTTACTGTATAAATAAAGGAAGGAGAAGTGATAGGATGAACGCGAAGCGAATTACATTCTCAACTGGTATTTTGCGGAGACCGAAAAAAACCAAGTTTGCCCTTGTCGATGTCGTTAATTTCAATAAAAAGTGCTCCCGCAGGGTAACAGTACAAGTTTTTGACTGGTCAACAGGTTCACCGATTCCCTTGAAGGTAAGTCCTTGCAACACAAAAAAGTGTACAGTTAAGGTAGGATCTAATAAATCGGTTTTCTTGTTTGCAGACGTGTCCAAGGTAAGGTTTAAATATGAGGTTCGTATTACACAGCCCAATGACCGCAAGTTAGTAACGAATGTAACGGGTGTTACGAATGCACCCTTTACTCCGCAAGAAGGGGATACGGTGCTTCAACGAAGCTTAATAAGAATAAAATAGCATCACTATTTTAGTTGAAATTGTTTCATAGACGAGCAGACCGCGACAGCATCTGCTCTCTTTGTGTTATTTTACTTTCGACTACCTTGCCATGTAAGATTAAGGAAACAACCAAAGAAATGAGATGATTTCAGATGGAGAAAACAGTAAAAGTGTTAGCCATTTCGGGGAGTCTTCGCCAAAAGTCTTCTAATACAGCTCTTATGCACGCTATTATTGGTTTAGCTCAAGAAAATATAGTCTTCACTGTATACAACGGTTTAGGTGATCTACCCCATTTTAACCCCGATCTTGACGTCGATGACGGTCCAGAATCAGTCCATGATCTGCGCACACGACTTAACGAAGCGGATGCCGTTCTTATATGCACACCAGAGTATGGAAATGGAGTACCTGGGGTTTTGAAAAATGCACTGGACTGGTTAGTTTCATCAGGTCAGTTTATGAATAAACCGACAGCGGTAGTCACAGCGTCTCCCACTCCAATGGGCGGTGACAAAGCGCATGATTCTATTCTGCTAACGCTGAACATGATCAATGCCAAAATTGTTGAGGCGGGAACTATGATGATACCTCATATTAACTTAAAACTTAATAAAGAAGGCTTCATTACTGATGCTTTAACCGAGAAATGCTTAAGGTCCCTGCTTGAAAGTCTTGTAGAGGCTTCTTCATAAGTCAGATTCTGTTTTGTTATTATGAAAAATCAAAAGAGCTCCGAGTTCTCGAAGCTCTCTTTCGCCATATTTATTACTTGAACCATCCTTTTTCTTTAAAACGCATAATAGCCTCAATACGATTGCTTACATTGAGTTTATCAAGGATGACAGAAATGTAGTTGCGGACGGTTCCTGTGGTTATATACATTTGATCAGCGATTTCTTTCGTATTTTTACCGTCAGCTATCAAGATCAGTACTTCCTTCTCACGCTCGGTCAATGGATTTTCTTCCCCATATGCGTCATCTACTAACTCTGAGGCATAGATGCGGCGGCCGGCCATAATACTGCGAATCGAAGTAGCGAGTTCCTCACTCGGGCTATCTTTCAACAAATAACCGTTGGCACCTGCCTTCACAGCTCTTTCAAAATAACCGGAACGGGCAAACGTAGTCAGTATCATCACCTTGCAGCCAAATCCCTTAAGTTCCTCTGCCGCGTCTAATCCGCTCTTGACTGGCATCTCAATATCCATGATACAAATATCCGGCTTATGAAGATGAACCAATTTCACAGCATCCTCGCCATTGCTTGCTGTACCAACAACCTGCATATCTTCTTCCAAATCCAGCAAAGAAGCAAGTGCGCCAAGCAGCATTCGCTGGTCCTCGGCAATTACAATTCGAATCATATCCCCGCCTCCCTTTCCGGTGGTTTGAAGACATTCGGCACTTTAATAACGATCGTCGTTCCTTGGTTTGAAACAATTTCCATACATCCGTTCACAAACTCAAGCCGCTCTTTCATGCCGCGCAGACCATTTCCAAGTAAAACAACAGATTCTTTGGCCATGCCGACCCCATTGTCCCCCACCTTGATAACCAAATCGGATTGAGATGGCTCAATGGAGATCGAACAGGTAGATGCGCTGCTATGTTTAATAATATTGGTAATGGCCTCTTTTAAGCACATACTCACCACATTCTCGTTCATTAATGAAGTGTTGGTTAACTGAGGATCCCCTTCCAAAATGAGGTCGATCTCAGCAGCCTTCAAGATCTGCTTAACGCGAAACATCTCATCCTCGAGTCTAGTACCCCGCATGGATGTAACCATTTCTCGCACTTCCTTCAATGCACTTCTAGCCGTCTGCCGAACATCATTGATTTCAATTTGTGCTTGCGTCGGGTTTTTGCTAATTAATTTCCCCGCCAAATCACTCTTTAAGCCAATTAATGAGAGCTTCTGACCCAGTGTATCATGTAAGTCGCGGGCTATTCTTTGGCGTTCTTCCAACTTTACAAGCTCGGAAATTCGTTTATTTGCGTCCTCTAGCTGTCCCTGCAGTTTATCACTTCTGTTTCGGTTGTACGTGGTGACTGGAAGCAGAATGACGCCAATCACGTTAATGATGACAAACGGCAGCTGCGTAATATAGACAGGGTTTTGGGATACAAATCCATAGTTGATCGTTACAATAGTACTGACTAAATGAATGGTGTACAACGTAATAAATCCCGCTCGATTTTGAATATTGCCAATAAAAAAAGCTAAAAAAAGCGAGAAATATACATAACTAAAAAGCAAGGTCATGGTAATTGAAATCAGAATTTGTACACTCGACCAGAAGTACATAAGCCAGCCTTTAGAGACAAAGGAAAGCACGTAGCAGATAAAGAAAACAATAATCATGCTAGTGCCTAATACGATTTGGTAAGTAGCAGAAGAACGAAATATGAAGTAAAAAGGGAGGATGTAAAAGACAACCCATACATAAGGACTAAGACCTGTTTTTTTATGAAAAATCTGATGCCATTTTTGCATGGTCCCTTACCCTCTTTTTCTTCCCTGTTGATTTCATTCTATTTTAACATAAACATGTATGGACTGGATTATTTTCCTTATATGACCGATTTACGTACTTTTAAGTTGTTCCCCAAAGAATCTTGCTTATCTTGGTTAGGGAGCACCTGCTTTTTATTTTTATAACCGACAAACGTTTTGTTCTGCTCGTCCCAAAGACGGAAACGTAACGATTGCAGACTCGTGCTAATAGTAATCGTCGTTGCTTTTTGCAGCGGAGGAGTTGCATTATGCGCCTTCTCCAAGTTATAATTTGGCACTTTCGGACTCAAATGATGCACATGATGAAACCCAATATTTCCGGTTATCCATTGCAAAAGCTTGGGCAGCTTGTAATAAGAGCTTCCATCTACCGCGGCTTTCACATAACTCCACTCATCTTCGTTCTCAAAATAGGAATCCTCAAACTGATGCTGTACATAGAACAGCCAAATCCCCAGCAAGCCGGCTACGAAAACGAGCGGAGCTTGGATCATAACAAACGACTGCCATCCAATTGCCCAGCACATAAATGCATATAAACCGATGATGGAGACATTAGTCAAGTAAGTATTGATTCTTTCCTTACGCTTCGCACCTTTTGTATTAAAACGGTTCGTAAATAGGAATAAAAAGATAGGGCCAAGTCCAAACATAATGAAAGGATTCCGATATAATCGATAGGCAACTTTGCGCAATAATGGAGATGTCTCATACTCATCGACCGTAAGAACCCACATATCACCAGTCCCGCGTTTCTCGAGGTTACTGCTCGTTGCATGATGAATTGAATGACTGTTTTTCCATTGTTGATAAGGAAATAGGGTAAGAATCCCCGTTATCGTACCGATGATTTCGTTAGCTCGACGGCTTTTGAAGAACGATTGGTGACAACAATCATGGAAAATGATAAAAGTCCGTATAACAAACCCGGAAGCAATAAACGTAATCGGCAATGTTATCCAATAAGATACCGATAGGCTTAGATATGCAGCATACCACAGCAGTAATAAAGGTCCTAAGGTGTTGAGCAGCTGTTTAACACTCGCCTTCGTATTTGATTTTTCATAAGGGGCAACCTGTTTTTTTAAATGGGATAACGTAGATTGGGTCATTGTAGAGTTCCTCCTCGGGTATGGTAAGCAGGTCATGTTGTCAACGTAAGTCGCAATATCCTATCTTCATTATAGATATCGCTTTCATTTCGTTGTAGTCATAAACGTCAAGTAGCGAGTATGACAAATGTCATGCCCCAACATCAAAAAAGTGCCGCTACTCCGTAAATTACGAAATAGCAGCACTTTTTCACTTGGATTTGATTCACAATAACATCCTCACTTTAAACGCAGACCCATAGATAGCTTCTCAACGGCCTTCTCAATGCGGGCGCTCCTTGTTTTCACTTTCTTAGCACTTTCAATCCAATCACAGTATTCCTTGCGACTGGAATAAGACATTTGTTCAAAGAAATTACGAGCTATTTCGTTATCGAGTAAAGCAGCAGTCAAGTCATCAGGCACTGTAACTTCTCGATCCTCATCATCTTTTTCCAAACGAATGTTAACTTGATCTCCTGCCTCAGCATTTATCGCTTTGCGAATAACACTATTTACGACGAGAATGTGCCGTGCTCCTCCTTGCGCCATCAGAGAACTGCGAAACTTAACGCCATTAATCTCTCCTTTAACCGGAACCCGTCCTTTGACCCCAAACTTCTCTTCTACAGAGAATGGAAATTCTACATAAGTCCACGTACCTGGAGCGTCTGGTCGATAAAGTTTTGCTTGAAATGTCATCATTTATAGATTCACCTCTTCCATTTATTGAACAATCGTTATGGCGATATGCATAGCTAATTGTTAAAACAAATTAGTCATGGTCCTGATCTACTAATTTGCTCATCAAAAGTCTGACTTTCGAATCGGTATCCGAACCGGGAGAAGGTGTATATACACTGCATCTTAAATCCGTACGACCTTGTACTTGAAGCGTTGTCAAATCGAACAGCATTTTGCCCACTTTGGCATGCCTGAATTCAATGAACACTTCGGGGGCTGAACTCACATCACTTTGGTTCCAAAAAGTTCTAAAATCCTGGCTCTGCTCACTGATCTGCTCGATAAACTCACTGTACCAGTTATCTCCCACATACTGCCCATAATAAGATCGAAACATCGCCAAGAATCCCTTTACAAAATCATGCCAGTTGACAGCCAGAGCTTTTAATTCTTTACGTGTAAAAAGCAGCCATATCATATTTCTTTGCTCTACAGGGATAATTGCAAAATCTAGGAATATAGCCGCAGCTGCTTGATTCCAACCAACAATATTACATCTGCGATCTGAAATAATCGTGGGGCAATCGTGAAGTTCTGTCAGGATTCTGCTTAACGCTGGGCTGATCGTAGGTATATGATCTACAAATGTGGTCGGTGCCGGCTGCTCGAGAGCCAACATGAAGAGATACTGGCGCTCATCCTCATTAAGCTGCAAAGCTAAAGCAATACGGTCCAATACTTGCACGGACATTTTGATATCTCTACCCTGCTCTAACCAGGTATACCAAGTCGTGCTGACACCAGCAATTGACGCCACTTCTTCTCTGCGTAAGCCAGGGGTTCGTCTACGGCTCCCGCCAAGCACTCCAGCATCACTGGGTTGAATTCTAGCACGATGTGTAGTTAAAAATTCGGATAGAGCCTGTAACCGTTCCTTTGTATTCACGCCATAATCCTCCTACGCATTTATCATAGAAGCTATTATACCAGTATAAACCGTAACTTGTAATAGGATAAAGAGTGTGACAATCTAATGGAAAGTAAACCATTAGGAGGAATAACAAATGAAACGTGTAGTTGTGACAGGAATGGGCGTCATTACACCCATTGGAAATCAGGTGGATACGTTCTGGGGGAATCTTACGGATGGTAGATCAGGTATTACCAAAATAGATCATATGGATGTAACAGCTTATAAAACCAATTTTGCTGGTGTTGTTCGAAATTTTGATGCAGAAGCAGCTGTTGGTCGGCGAGATGTACGTCGAATGGACCGATACTGCCAATTTGCAGTTGCCGCGGCCAAGCAGGCACTTGATGATGCAGCATTAGTCATTGATTCCACAAATGAGGAACGTATTGGTGTCTATATTGGCTCTGGAATTGGCGGTATCCAAACGATTCTGGACAATTATCGGACGTTACTAACCCGCGGACCTAGCCGCGTGAGTCCAACCGTTGTACCTATGATGATCGCCAACATGGCGGCGGCACAGGTCAGTATCCTGTTCGGAGCCAAAGGCCCCTCACTAGCTCCAGTGACCGCTTGCGCCACGGGCAATAATGCCATTGGCGAAGCTTTCAAGCTTATCCAGCGCGGAGGCGCAGACGCCGTCATTGCCGGCGGCGCCGAAGCGACGGTCACCGACCTCGCGCTGGCGGGCTTCGGCAATGCGACGTCGTTGTCGACGCGCTGTGATGCGCCGGAGCAGGCCAGCCGCCCGTTCGACGCGGAGCGGGACGGCTTCGTCGCCGCCGAAGGCGCCGGCGTACTCGTGTTGGAGTCGCTCGAGCACGCTGAGCGTCGGGGGGCGCGGATCCATGCCGAGCTCGTCGGCTATGGATCGACTTCGGACGCCTACCACATCGTGGCCCCCGATCCTGAAGGCTCGGGGGCTTACCGAGCCATGCGCGAAGCGGTCGCCGACGCCGGCATCGCCGCGGCGGAGATCGACACGATCAACGCTCACGCGACGAGCACGATCGCTGGCGATCTTTCAGAGACACTCGCCATCAAGCGGCTGCTGGGTCACGGTGCGTATGACGTGCCGATCAGCGCAAACAAGTCCATGCTCGGCCATATGCTTGGCGCAGCTGGCGGTGTAGAAGCAGTTGCACTGATCAAAACCTTACAGGACGGCCTCATCCCTCCGACTATTAATCTGGAACATCCAGATCCTCAATGTGATCTTGATTACGTTCCACTCGTTGCAAGACGGGCTGAACTTCAATATGGCCTGTCCAGTTCATTTGGATTTGGCGGGCATAATGCCGTCCTCATTTTCAAAAAACATGAATAAGTAATCCCTTCCTTCTACTCTCATACTAAATAAACCTAATCCGTTCAGCATAACGAAACGGATTAGGTTTATTCCTTGAGTGATTCAGGAAGTCTAGTGCCAGAACCATTTCTCATAAATATAGTAGGTGCAAAATGAAATGAAAGCGAGGGCTATACTGAGCCACCCTGTAAGAAGGGCACCTTTTTTTTCTTTGATCATACCAGTCTTCACATAGATTCTAACATCGAAACATAAAATGAGGATCCCAGAAATTAGTAACAACAAAACCGTGTAATAGTTAAAGGTAATCATTGTCGAACCCCTTCTCACCCGAGCCGCGGTCGTAAAACTCGTAGTATGGAACCAAGCTTTAACGGATTATTTGGTTTTCGTACCAATTCGTCGAATATTTATACGTAGACTTACGTCAACGGACATTTCACGATACATTTCTTCCCATTTCTGCTTCGTTTTAATTTCCCTATTCCAATAGGAAGGATGGAAAGCACGTACGTCTTCCCCGAAACCGAAAATGTCGCAACCGTCCTTTTGGGTCTGGTGAATTAGTTTTTCAAACCCTATTTTCCCGTCCTTTTCTATGGATTGCTCTAATTTTTTAATCGTTTCCTTCGTTAACCTCAAATTTTCATCCGATTTTTCCCGTAAATCTCCTTCGATTTGACTCACAACTTTGGCATGAATTTTACCGTTTATGATCTCCGTAGTAATTTTCGCTTTACGATGCGTAGATTGAAACATGACAGATGTTTCTGAACCGGGTATCTGTGAGATGACGCTGTATCCTCCAGGATTGATTTGCTTCATTGCCATAAAGTGACCAATTTGAAGTGGCGTAGTGATTCCCTCCATTTTATCACCTCTAAAATAAGCCAATCCGGCGATTTCAATGTTAGATTCCTTCTTCAAATCCAGATACGGGAGAGACCCTTCCTGTCCTTTAGCTGAACTAGCACTATAGAAAACGCCTAGGAAATTATTTGGAAGTTTCCCCATTTCCTTGGCACGATCTAAAGTGGCCACTAAGTATAAAGTGGGAACACGTTCCAATTGGGGAGTGGCTCTCATAATATCTGAAGCTCTCCCTTTGGACACAACCATCCAAACGGTTCTTCTTACCTGAGGCTGACGACGGAAGAAATCTTTCTCATTTTCGATCCCCCTTCTTGCCATCGCTTCAGATACCACGATTACACGCAAATGACCGAAAAACAAACGATCTGCCAATTGCTGCTGCAGATTCATCAAAGAATCATTGATGGTACTCCCAACGCTGCTCAGCACCCAGACTGGGTTCTGCCCGGCTGGAACGCCTCCCATACCTCCCGTCCCCAAGGGAATACGTCCCGGAACGGCAATTTGTACGGTGATACGTATTAAACCTTTATGTAACTTAGGATTTTTAAGAATTTGTGTGGCATTGCTGCTTTCGTTCGCTTCTTGCGGTTTGGCCTCATCAATGGCAATGGCTAAAATAACGGCTCGATCTTCGATTTCTAAACGATCCCAGCATCCGGTAAGCATTGGTAAAAGTAATAGAAAAACAAGAACACGGCTAATCTGTTTTCGCCACACGCTGATCACCCCGACTCCCCTTCTTTTTCTTGCGAATGAGGGCTACGATCAATAGAACCAAAGGATAGAAGACCGTGATGACCAGTCCCCAACGACCAACAATTTGAATAATGCCATACATCTGAAGCAGGTTTTGCGGAAACATGGCAATGACATAGATGAAAGGAATGAGAAAAAATGAGAAAAGCTTGTGGTCGCGCAAATGTAACAGTTGGCTTAGAAAGTGAATGGCCAAATAATAGGTCGACAACAATGTCGTAAATACCGCTGTGACCCAAACGGCGAGAAAAGCGCCATCCAACCTTTCCAGGATGTTGGCGGGCAGTGATGTGGTTTTGGCTAATTCCAAGGTAGGCCAAACTAAATTTTTAATTTCCTCAGCTCCAAATACACCAACGGTAGCAACTACAATGAGTAAGTAGAGCCCCCCCGAAATCAACATGCCGACTAAGCTTGCCAACATCGCTCTATCCGGCTTACGCATGGCAGGAATTACGATGGTCATGATGAAAGATCCTTGAAACAAGGCAGCCATGGTAAGGATTCCTTTGGACATGCCGCTCGGTTCATTCCCCCATATTGGCAATAAATTGACCACTTGTGCATTTTTCAGCGATAGAACGACGATCAATACAAGCGGGAATACAATAACCGGGAAATAAAAATGATGGAAATAGGTAAAGGTTGTCATATCAGCACGTGAGGAAACCGCTGCTAACAACAGCATCACAATAACAGTGACTTCCAGCGGAGTTTTCGTTAAAACGGAAGTCACTACGACTTCACCGAATTCGCGCGAAGCCAGTGCTGTAAGTACGGAAAAGAAAACGATAATTAAGACGCTGAAAACCCGAGCCGTCCATTTACCGATCAGATCTTCACTGTATTCAATAATCGTTTGAGTGGGAAAGCGCATGCCGAGTGCGGTAACTAGCCAAAGCCCCAGAGAACCGATTAAGATACCTATAAAGGTTACGAGCGGCGCCCCCGAATCGGCAGCTCTAACAGCAAAAAGCGAGAGTGCTAATACACCAACACCAATAATCGTGCTAATTAGAATTATCGCTGCTTGAATCATTGTTACTTGACGAGGATACTCCATCTTCTATGTCCCTCCTTGTATTGCCTACTTTCAATGGATCTAAGGTATTGCTTGGCGGTTGCTTCATTTGCTTCGTTTTCAATCCCAGACGGTTATCATTCGGCGTATGCAAGAGTGCCGGTCTCTTTGGCATGGACCAGAGTGGCAGCCGAGCCAATGTATCCTTCATCCCTTGGAAATTTCCTGGTACAATCGGACTCAAGTAAGGTACCCCGAACGATTTTAATGAGAGCATATGGTTGGCGATCAGGATAAGCCCGATCATCACGCCGTACAAGCCAAACATGCCGGCCAAAATCACAAGCGGAAAGCGCAGCATCCTTAATGCCAACGCCGCGTTGTACGCCGGTGTGGCAAAAGAACCGATCGTTGTTAAGGCGATGATTACGACCGTAATGGGACTGATGAATCCAGCTGCAACCGCTGCTTGTCCAACAACTAGCACACCAACAATCGATAGCGCTCCCCCAACCTGCTGGGGCAGCCGTAGAGTCGCTTCCCTCAGCACCTCCATGGAAACCTCCATGACCAGAACTTCAATTAGAGATGGAAAAGGCACTCCGGCTCTCCCGCCCGCAACGGCTACAGCAAACTCTGTTGGTATGAGCTCCGGATTAAAAGAAATCAGAGCTACATATAACGAAGGGAAAATCAAGGAAAAAACAAGAGCTACCAGCCGCGCTAACCGAATGAAGCTGACCAGTAGAAATCGTTCCGAGTAATCTTCGACCGTTTGGTAAAACTGACTGAATACGGTCGGCAATATGAGGGCAAAGGGGGAACCGTCGACCAACAGAATAACCCTGCCTTCCAGAAGATTGGCGACAGCTTTATCCGGGCGTTCCGTGTTTTGAATCTGCGGGAAAGGAGATAGATGATTGTCCTCGATAAACTGTTCCAAGTATCCCACATCAAGAATCCCATCAATATCAATCAAGTCTAAACGTCTGAACACCTCTTCAACAAGTTGGGGATTAACAATCCCATCCAAGTAACAGATAGCTACTTTAGATTTGGTTACACGCCCTATTCGAAGCGTTTTTACCCGTAGATCCGGTGTCGGGAGGCGGTAACGAAGCAAAGAAAGGTTCGTACCCAACATTTCGATGAAACCTTCTCGTGCTCCGCGGATGACCTGCTCCGTTTCAGGTTGCGTGATCGAGCGCTTATCTACATTTCGTGTACTGAATAACAGCGCATCCTCCATCCCGTCCACTACAAGAACCGTTTCTCCTTGTACAACGGCTTGGATAACCTCAGATAACTTTTTTTCTGTTCTCCCTTCACAGGCATATAATGTATCTCGAAATAATACCTCCTTTAAGGGCCGGCTTTCCTTCGCTTTCCCCTGCTTGTTAGTCGACGATAACATCAGCGGTTTTAAAATGTGCTCATTCAAATACTGCTTCTCAATTAAGTCGGAGAAATACAAAAGCACAGCCGGGTACTGATCAAATATACGAAACCGGTGCATAACAAAATCGTCGTTTTCACCAAGTATTTTATCAACGAATGAAATCGTCTCTTCGAGAAATGGAGTGATTTTCCCTTCTTCATTTTCCTCCAAAATCTGATGAACAGGCGGCTCCTTCGGCGGAATCATGCGAGGTTGCTGGCTCTGAGCTACTTTTATAGACCTTCGTTTATACCATTGCCACATAGCCACGCTAACACCCCCTCCTGAAAACAGTCCCAAGATGTTCTATTCTTCCTGATTCCCTTTCATTTCCTTCTCCGTATTTTTATCCATTTTCCCAATAATATACATGAGAATAGGTAATCCGTACGGAAGAGCCTTTCCTACCGTGACTCCAAAGAGGAAGTTTCCACAGATACATCGAATAACTGTATGGTAAATTATTTTCGAATTGGCGAGGGGGCCATTATGCTTTATATAAAAGATGTTTTACTGCAATTACTGTTCGCCCTAACTCCCTTTGTTCTATATAACATCTACTACCGTGATAAAACCGCAAACTATTCAAAACGGTTTATCAACATTACGTGTATGATCTGCCTATTTATGTCTATGACCTTTCATTCTAGCGTTCAGAACGGAATCATTTTTGACATCCGTTACGTGATCATGTTTTTCGGAATGGTGTACGGCAGCATGACTACGGGACTTATTTTGCTTGTTGAGTTTGTCTTGTACCGAGTACTAATTGGCGGACAAGGACTGCTTTCAGCGATGACTATTCTTGTCATTACATTCAACTTATCAGTCCTGTTAGCCATCTTATATCGCCGACGCTCCGAGTACCGAAACCTAATAACTTTCCTAGCTGGGTTAAGCTTTTCCGTTATACCAATTTGTGTCATGCTGGTAACCGAGCATAAATATGTAGTCGAGCACCTGACCTTTAATATCCTAGCTATGCCCGTACAAAATTCCTTGGGTATTTGGTTATTGATTTCGCTTTTCAATAAGGCTGTTTCGGACAAGCAGCTATTTCAGAAATATCTTCAAAACGAAAAAGTTGAAACCATCGCTCACGTCGCCGCCTCCCTTGCCCATGAAGTGCGCAATCCGCTTACAGCCGTAATTGGATTCCTGAAATTAATTCGTAATGATTCTCTCTCAAAAGAAAAGATCCACTATTATATTGATATTTGTGTTGAAGAAATGAAGCGGACAGAAGTCATTCTATCCGAATATCTATCTATTGCTAAACCTAATAATCCAATTTATGAACAAATAGATCTTGTGCCTCAGTTGAATTCCGTTATAGATATCATGACACCTTACGCAAACATGAATAACGTCGCATTAGAGGTTCACAATCAGGGAGAAGAACTTTATATATCTGCGAATCCAAATGAAATCAAACAACTACTCATTAATTTTATAAAAAATGCCATTGAGGCTTGCTCGTATATCTCAAGAGGTAAAGTCATCATTCGTATGGCCCCCGAATCCCAACTTTACGCAAAGATAACCATTCATGATAATGGGGTTGGCATGAGCAGCGAGCAGCTTGAGCGGCTTGGAACCATTTATTTTTCAACAAAAAGCAAAGGGACAGGATTAGGACTAACCTCCTCCTATCAATTAATCCGTTCGATGAATGGTGCTGTAAATGTTCGAAGTACATTAGGAAAAGGAACAGAATTCGTTATCTCGTTACCATTGATCAACTGACTATTTTCTTTATTAGTTTCAAAAGTTTGAGATAAAAAAGAAGAGGCTGTCTCAAAAGTAACATGATAGATGTGTGGGACAGATCCAATTGTTTAAAAGTGTGAATATTTGAATGAAAAGGAGCTAAGCGCTTGTATGTGCTTAGCTCCTTTGTTTTTGGCGTCCACTGTCCCAAACTAACATAGCCGTTGTTTTGTCGTAAAGCCTACCTATCAGACATCTTCGGCGATTTTTTGGACAGCCATTTTTGCTGCAATGATGTATTTCATCGTTAGATTCAAGTTGAGGTCGCATTCCGATTGCTGCAACGGTGTTTTACATCGTTAGGGGCGAGATTGGGCGAACTACGGTTCATAAAAGGTTGATGGAACGATGTTTTACATTGTTGCAAGGTAGCTCAATTATCATTTTAATGCTGTAACGATACTTTTCATCATTGCGTAACAGGCCGGTAAACTCTGCGTGTACTGCCTATCTCCCCGCCATCTTCGACTACTTTTTTGGACAGCCAACACTTAATAAAGGGGCAGTCCAAAAAAGTAGATTTTATCCACTTTGGTGACAGCCCCTGCATTCCACTTTATGGCTTCCTTTACTCAATCAACTAGTCAAAAGAACGATGAGATGGCCAAGACCCCTGCAGCTTGCGAATGAACATGATCTGTCCCGTGTGATAAGCATCATGCATGATGAGGCTATTCACCCAACGGCCAACGGGCAGAGTTCGATTGGGGAAAATGTGCTCGAATTCTTCCTCTTCCCAATTTGAGATCCGATCACGAATCCCCTGATGAACGGATTTCAAGCGGTCCAAGGTTTCTTGCCAATCCTTAGTCGTCATTGACATCACGGCAAAAGTATCATCATTGGTTAGTTCCGCAGGATAATCGGATTCTTCACCTGTCATTCTTTTCAATAATCGTTCTTTATAAAAAATCAGATGATGGACATTTTCCCAGATCGTGTTGACATGTTTTCCCTCTGGCCGCCAATTGGCTTGCTCTGCAGTTAACTCCTTAAGCGCATCAGTTAATGGCGGATACCAGTCTTCCTTCTCATAACAGCTATCCCATCCGTGAAGTAACAACTCGACTTTATTCATTGCATATCCTCCTTAAATCGCACATTTATAAGTACCAAAATAAGATTAACGAGATACAGTTTTAATGTACCATGGAATATTTTGGAGGTCACCACATTTTAAAAAGCCTTAACCGGCAAGCGGTCAAGGCTTCTTGTTATTTTTGCCCGGAATCAAAAGGCTCGTCCGTTATTTTGACCTTCCCCTCTGCAAGCTGGTGTATACCGTCACTCGTCCCCGCTGCATACACATCCGAAATTTGTTCTTGCGTAAGTGAGCTGCCTTCTAATTTTTTGTCGCGTGAATTCTTATCATTTTCCACTGCATTCACCTCCATTTTCCTGTTATATCCAATATAGTTTGTACTCTCAGACTGTTCTTATTCTCTACTATTTGCATATCTTATTTAAATATTTCTCCTAAGTGAGGAAAGTCAATAAACGGATTTCGGTTCCCCTGCAATTCATAAATGGCCAAGTTTCTGTGCTTTTCATAAAGAGATACCGGAAATTGCTGATGCCACTCGATTAATAGCTGCAGATCAACGTAATTCTTATTTATTATGTTTGGATATCTGGTTATAAAATACATAGTAGCCCTTGCGACAATTCCCTTCCCGTATTCAGGCTCAAACTTTCCTTCTTCTAACTTTCCACAGCCTTCCATTATTCCTAAAGTACGACTTTCCGGAACATAATCAAGAAAATCATAATAAGGATGGTTTCCACGGCGACTATTGCATGTGGGTTCGCAAGCAAATAAATGATGTAAATCTCCCCTCATCGGTTCCTGCTTATCAAACCATGATTGAGGTACAACATGTTCACAATTCAACCTATTTTCAGCAGATAAACTAGTTATGTTTCCACTTATGGCGTTTTTAAGCATTTGAATATCTTCCTCAATGGCAACGAGCGGATCCATCCCTCTCCCGGAATAAATGCTTTTAAGTTTCTTATTCTCATGAATATCAACCCATGGATACACATAACGATAAGGAGAGTAAAACAGCTTATTCTGGTGCGTTTTTTCTAATAAATGAGAAATACCGTCTCTTTCAAATGAACTATTTTGATAATAAATATGTTGGATTTCTTTATCCTTGTGCTCATCATAATAAACGAGGTTAACGCTATAAGCCAAATAGTCTGCAATTGCTTTCTCCCGTTCTGCGGTCAATAATTCAAGGCTATTCATCATAAGCTCAGTAATTTAGCAACAAATTTGGGATTAAATACTTCGGATAGCTCGTCCATTACATTTAAATAGACAAGCCCATTGCCTTCAAGCTTTGGAGAATTCCCTAGAGGTACGGTTCTTTTTATTAATTGAGCATAAAGCTCACGCTCTGTGAGATTTCGCTCGAAACTTGCATTCACCAGTACCTTTATTAGCGCCATTGCTCCGGCGACATGAGGAGTTGCCATAGAAGTTCCGCTTAATGTTGCATAAGTTCCGTTTAAATAGGTTGATAAAATTTTCTCTCCAGGGCCTACTAGATCGACTTCATTATTCGAATTAGAGAAATTGGAAGAGTGTCTCTCCAAGTCAATTGCACCTACGCTTATGACTTCGTTATAAGATCCTGGGTAGTCAAACTCATCTGTCGAATCAACACCATCGCCTTCATTACCTGCCGCACAAATCACAACAATGTTGGATGCTACGGCTTTTTGAATAGCTTCGTGTAACGCAGGAAGATTTTCTGGACCTCCAAGGGACATGGAGATAATATCCGCTTTTTGTTCAATCGCATAGTTAATGCCATTAATTATCCAATCGTATTGACCAGAACCATTTTTATCAAGAACTTTAATAATAAGCAGATTGGCTTCAGGCGCTACACCGACAACACCATTATTATTTTTTGTCGCAGCGATTGTTCCAGCAACATGCGTTCCATGACCGTTATAATCTTTGTATACATCCGTCTTGCCTTCATCATCATTCGTAAAATTAATTCCGCCGACAATACGTTCTTTTAGATCAGGGTGAGTGATATCACAGCCGGTATCCAGTATGGCAACCGTTATTCCCTTCCCTTTGGCTTGATCCCAGATTTTGGGGGCTTGAATCATTTCCACCCCTGTTGGAATTTCATTGACCTGTTCAATCTTCTCAAGAACTTGAAACGGAATCACATGCACTTGTCGCTCCATTTTAATTACCTCCTAATTAGGATTAAAATAATAAAGCTTGATTCATTCAAATTTGATGTTGATCGACGGGTTATCTCTATGCTATTATTTGGGAGAACATTTTTACCTTATAGTTGGTTTTTGCTAAAAAAAACAAGAGTGCTACCAACACTCCTGTTTTTTAGATACATTGGCTTTTGGGACCTCCTGGGGCTAATGGTTCATACACACCTACCTGATCGTTTAGCGGCGAAGGGGTAGGTTTTTTAGTGTATTCTAACAATAATTAAGGCTATAAAAGTTAACAATGCCAAGAGGAAACTCCCAAATTGTAGAATCAACTTTATCATTTCATCTGGTTTCACCTTTACCCTCCTCCTTTCTGACGAAAGGGAGATCCGGGTGGCCTAGTATCTAACAAAAGTATCTACAAAGAGTCATTTTGGACAGAAAAAGCCTACCCTCATGTGATAGCTGGCTGGCATAGTTTCCCTTAGCCCCTCTAGCTTTGCGTCACCGCCTTTAAACGGTTTTGCCATTATCGTGGGTAGACTTCTATATACTGTAAATCTATTATATGCCTAATTTTTATATAAGAATATAGGGAGTTAGACACATTATAGATTGTAAGTGCATTCAATGAATTTGTCGAACTTAATCAAGAAATACACCGGATCCCAGAAAATCGTCATTCGAGTAGTTCGAAAGCAATGTATGCTACATCTCCGCCATTAAATTCTCATTAACTTGCTGTCTTGTGAACTCATAGAAAGCAAAGGCTTCCTCCCAAGTCTGGAATCCCGCCTGCGCGATGATATCGCTACCTCCGCCTTTCCCATTGTAGCTACCTACATATTCTTTGAAGAAGGCAACGCAAGAAAGGCGAGAACTACTGTTGTTAGCAAGAATAACTTTGTTCTCCGCAATAGTAGCGAGCAGCACTGGGGTCTCACTTTCCGAAGCTAGCTTCACCGCCAAGCTTTGCAAATCTTTATGCGTCTTGTCTTCAAAAACACTTGCTATCAGTTTGCCATCGCTCTTTGATAACAGCTCCTGCGTTACATAAGCGTTGTTTTTCACTTTGAGAGCAGCCAGTTCAGCCTGCAGCTGTTTCTGTTCATTTTCCCACTTCTCAATTCGGTCGATAATCTCGTCTTTACCGGTGTTGAATTTGGATGACAAAGCACCCAATATCCGCTGACTTTCATTAAACTCCTTCAGGGCGCGATATCCGCATAAGAAGTATATTCGAGTGTTCCCCTTTTGTTTTTCTGCTTTTAGCAGCTTAATTATGCCAATTTCGCCCGTTGATGAGACATGTGTCCCACCGCAAGCATTGTATTCTACGCCTTTTATCTCGACAATTCGAATATGATCCGTCACTTTGGGCTGTTTAACTAGCTGCAGTTGAGCTACTTCTTCTTGGGTAATAAAATAACTAACAATGCTGTTGTTCAGGTAGATTTGCCGGTTTACTTCGTTCTCGATTGAAGTTAGCTGGTTAAGCGTCAGTTCTGGCTGTTCCACATCGATGGTGGCATAATCATTACCCAAATGAAAGCTTACCGTCATGGCCTGATAGAGGTCTCGGCACACCGCAGAGAGCAGATGCTGGCCACTGTGCTGCTGCATATGGTCGAATCTTCTAGTCCAATCGAGCTGGCAAGTCACCTTGCTCTCATCGGGCAAACGTTCCAACTTATGCAGTACTTCATCTTCTTCAGTGATCACATCGAGCACTGGAATCCCGTTAATATGCCCAACATCGCAGGGCTGTCCGCCCCCGTGTGGGTAAAAAGCTGTCTCCTTCAGGATGACATAATACCCATCTTCTCTTTCAAGCGTTTGGTGTATGTCCGTTTGCCATTCGGTTACATAAGCGGAATTGTAATATAGTTTTGTGGACATGACGAATTCCTTTCTGCTTGCTAGCCATTACAAAGGCTTTTATCATTTAGCTAATATTAACTACAAGTGCTTAACCAACGTGCGCTGTTGAGCACTAGACGCCTGTAAGCTTCCGGTTTAAATGATGGAGCATGATGCCCGGGTTGTAAATAGATAACTTTTCCCAGACCGTAGGCTTGTTCCCAGGCTGCTGGATACCTGTTTCCATCAAATTCGTACTCTAGAAAAACGGTTTTCTTGGTAAAAGGGTCAAAATCGAACATATACGGCTCTTCCTCCATGCTGAAGTCCTCGACACCCTCGAGCAATGGATGATCTTCAACAGATTTGTAATAATCCAGAGATTGGTAAGGCGGGTGGCTTGTAAACTTTGCACCGATCATCTGAATCAGCTCGTAGCTGCGTTGAACCGAAATGCCATTATGGATCACAAGTAAGCCGCCACCACTCGCAACAAATTGAATCAGGCCTGCGGTTTGTTGCGGAGTTAGATCACGGTTCCAGCAATCCGTATAGGATATGCAAAGTGGAAATTGTTTCCGAGCCAATTCCGTGAAACAGTTATAGTCCTCCGTACTCGTAATCAGAAAATCTTCGCCAAGAATCCCGCTAAGCTCCTCCTGGGCGGGTTTCAATGGATGCCATGGGGCATCTGCGTAGTCACCAACCAAAAGTACATTCGTTTTATCACTCATGCGCTCTTCTTCCCCACCTTTAGTTTCACCCTTCTGTTCGACATTTGAACGTCCTCCCCCGTATTGGTGATCGCGTTTTACTAAACCTCTCCCCAATATACCTCGGTTTCATAGTCGAAAAACACATTTCCATCCTGCTCATGCCGTTCAAATATATTCTGCAGTTCCGTCATCATCGGCACAAAATTGGGGTGCTCAGGTACGGGAATGTAGGAAGATGACATCAACCGTCCCTTCAAACCTTCAAAATCGAAAACCTGAGTAATTGCGAATCGTTCAACCTGCATACTGTCGTTTTTGAAGAAAGACGCCAGCGTTTCCTGCGAAATATTTTTATGAGTAACTTTTTCGTAATCGCTTCCGAAAGTACGGAGCAGTAAGTCGTACTCTTCTCTGAATGCATTGCCATGATCCAAACGCGAGTTCCAGATCAATAGCACCTTCCCGCCCGGCTTTAGAATCCGATGGAATTCGGCTTGTGCGGCCGTGCGATCAAACCAGTGAAACGCTTGGGCACACACGATAAAGTCGACGGACTTATCAGGCAGACCAGTCACTTCAGCAGACCCCGACACGGTACGAAAATTTGCATCTGCGCTTAACATTTGCTCAGCGGCTTCCCGCATCGCTTGATTCGGTTCAACAGCGATAACTTGGCTCCCTCTTTGTAAGAGCAGCTTTGAAAAAATACCTGTTCCTGCGCCGATGTCCGCAACTACTGCCTTTGCGCGCAGACCAACGACGTCGTACAAATAATCAATAGCCTCTTTCGGATAACTCGGGCGGAATTTCACATAGGTATCAACGCGATTTGAAAAACGGTCTTTATGATTATTCATCACATACCTCTCCCATCGGTTAAAATATCCATCTACAAACAAAGCGGCCAACTGTTGTTGAGTTAAGTAACTACGACTTTTGTTTCACTTAATGAAACAACGTTTCACAATATACACCTCTATCATATTCAATTATTTGGCAAAAGTCCATAACAAATACATGGCTTTACAACACAAAAAACGACCGCTAAATTCGCGGCCATTCAACCTTTTTATCAACTTCAACTATTCTCGAATTCGGCAGGATAACTAGCTCCGAAGGGAGCATCCGGTCTTGCAAATTGCCCCATTAAATAACGGCGTGTTGACGTTGTGCGGTCTAAGAACTCTTGATTATTCTCGAAACGATCTGAGCATCGAACCCATGGCGGACTATAGATATAGTGCATGGTATATCGGTCGTAATCACCATCATGAGCGAAAGTCCGATGCCAAACGGCATTATGAAAAAATAATACCGATCCCGCCGGAGCACAGATGACATGACCAATTGGCACATCATCTTTGGCTGATCTAATCGCATCCGGAAGCTGCGCTTGGCTTCTATGGCTTCCTGGGATCATCTCCATATTCCCCGTTCTAGGAAAGGATTGGTCCGTCAATAAGAAAGAAGCTCGTAGCTGAATCAAAGGAATCGGATATCCGAGTTTACTAAATTCGTAGGCTCCTGATCCATCCTGATGCCATCCCCCCACCCCGCCGAAAGCCGGCTGTTTGGTACACCATGCTGACTGTAAAATGAAGCGATCTCAGTAAAGCGCCCTAACTTTAGGCAATATTGCGGGATGATCAATCAATCGCTCCAAAGCGGCTTCCGTTTCATAGCCTTTTCCCACCTGTGCCCAACCTTTTGAATCGGCTGACTCGTGTAAGCGGATGGATGCTTCCAGGCTTTCCTTCACCTCATCTTCTGAGAGTACATTAGGAATAATCAGATAGCCCCATGATTCAAACATAAACCGATCGAGCTCCGTAAATTCTCCTGGATTAGAAATAGGATTCATAGTAAAGCTCCTCCTTTTTTAAACAAATGCTTATTCCTTTGCAGAACACGCTTCAGTGGAATCTCCTACTACTAAGGCTGACTTTACGATCACTTTAGCTGGCTCTGTCACACTCTCCTGGTTATTCAGCAGTATAAGCAGAAGCTCCGCCGATTTAACGCCAATTTCCTGCTCATGTTGGTCTATATGAGTAAAGGTAGGGTTCCCTTCTATCTCTGATGAGGGATTATCATACGTTAAAATAGAGAGGTCGCGCGGTACATTTATTCCCATTTTTTTGGCAATACTACTAATATTCAAGCCCAACTTCAAATTCAATGTAATGAACGCGGTTGCTGTGCGATATTTGAGATAATGATATAACGGGTGCTTTTCTGTGGGGATCAAATCCATCACTTGAAAATCCGTCACAATTAAAGCCGGGTTAATCATCGAGCCTTTTTGTTTCAGTGCTTCCATATAACCGCGAATCCGCTCATCGACGGTCACTGTATTAATCGAAATATCAGAGCAAATAGCAATGTTTCGATGGCCTAGCTCCCACAGATGGTTGACCGCCAATTGAGCGCTCATCCAATTATCCGAACAGACACAATGGGTTTCAAATCCTGGCAAGTAGCGATCAATGAGCACGAAAGGAAATTTCCGCAGTTTCAGTATCAATATTTCTTCATTGTACGTTTCCGCATCAATCGGAAAAATAATAAGTCCGACGGCACCATTCTTCATCAGCTCTTGAATCGCTTCCTTTTCCCGCTCCTTGCTATTGTGAGTTAACACAATCGACACATAATAATCGGTGTTCTGGAGCACGGAATTGATTCCCTTTAATAGTCGAATTGCAAAGAAATCCTCCAATAAGGGGAGAACGAAGCCGATCATTTTGCGGGATGAAGCACGCTCAATATGCTCTTTCACATCCGTAACGTCAAGCTGATTGTTCTCCAGGCTCTCATCTGCTTTCGCGCGGTATTCTGGACTAACGAAGCTTCCTCTCCCCGGTATCCGGTAAATCCATCCGTCTTTCGCCAGCTGCGTAAGCGCATTAGAAACCGTCATCCGACTGACACCGAATTGCTCCATCAGCGCTTTTTCCGTTGGAAATTTGTCGTTATCCTCCATTGCTCCTAATTGGATCAACTGTTTAAAATGCTCTTGAATCTGCAAGTATAGCGGTTGTCGTTCATCCGTCCTGGCTGATACCCGCATTCTGCTCATATATCTCCCCCTCAGAAGGGCTCTGTGTGACACATCGCCATGCTTCTTCCATATCCCGAATTAAATCGTCCGGATCCTCAGAACCTATATAGAGTCGAACAAGCGAACCTGTTTGTTGATCATTGTTAGTGAAGGCATTTACATTGATTAAACTCTCGAAACCACCCCAGCTGGCTCCAATCCGAAAATAGTGCAGACGGTCCGCCCAAGCCCTTAATTTGAAAACCGGCTCATCGGATTCGAACGAAAATAAACTGCTGTACCCTGACATTTGCATACGAGCTAGCTCATGCTGAGGGTGGCTTGTTAACCCAGGATGGTTAACCTTCCGGACATTATGCTGCCTGCCTAAATATTCGGCGACCTTCAGCCCACTCGTTTCATGCCGCTGCATCCGCATTGGCAGCGTACGCAGCCCCCGCGTAACCAATCCCGCTGTCTGTGGCGTCATAATGCCGCCGAACAACATATATTCCGTTGACATCAGCGGGTCCATGAATGGATGGGAGCCGACCACAACGCCTCCTACACAGTCGCTATGCCCAGAAATATATTTCGTAATGGAATGGACGACGAGGCTAACCCCCATCGTGAGCGGGTTTTGATGACAAGGTGTCGCCCACGAATTGTCGAGAATCGTTTCTGCTCCTATGCTTTGTGCCAGCGCCGCACAACTTCGTATATCTTGCAGCTGGAACATCATGCTAGTCGGGCTCTCCAAATACAGCAGTTTGGTATTCGGCTGAACCGCACGTTTCCAGTTTTCCAATGAGCTGCCATCAACAAAGGTCGTTTCGACCCCAAACTTTTTCAAGTAGACGCCTAGAAATTCCCGTGTCGGTCCATAGGCCTGATGGGTGCAAATGACGTGGTCACCTTGTTTGACAATAGACATAATCGCTGCCGAAATTGCTGCCATTCCGGATGAAAAACACTTGGCCCTCTCCCCTTGCTCCAGCTGGGCGAGCTTGTCCTCCAGGTACCTCACCGTCGGATTATTGCCTCTGGAATACACGAAGTTTTCTTGCTCATCGCGTCTTGCCAAATTGAATTGCTCGTACGTATCGAACGAAAATAAACTCGTCTGATAAATGGGAACACTGATGGCGCCGTGATGACGATCATCGTGCTCATCATGCGCCACTATGGAGTACATCTTCTCCTTTGCGCTCACTACCCTTTCACCGCCCCTTGGGTTAGACCTTCTACAATAAATCGCTGCGCTAGAGCAAACAAAAGTATCGTCGGAAGTACAGACAGCACAGTTCCGGCGGACATAGAGCCCCAATCCACATTAAATTTGAGGATAAAAGAATTCATCGCTACCGGCAGTGTCTTTAACGATTCGTTATCGATAAACATGACGGCCAAGAAAAGCTCGTTCCAGTTCTGGACGAAAGCAAATATGAACATGGAGGAAATGCCCGGCATCATGATCGGGATAATGACTCGCATGAGGGCAGACAGCTGGGAACAGCCATCGATCATTGCCGCTTCCTCTAGATTGGCAGGAATTCGCTGGAAAAAGCCTCGCAGCATAATCGTGGAGAATGGGATCAAGATGACCGTATACATGAGGATTAATGAGATTCGCTGATTAAGCAGATGCAAGTTTGACATCATCATGTAAAGCGGAGCTAGAGCAATGAATCCAGGAAGCATCTGCGTGATGAAGAATCCAAGCATGATTTGTTTGTGGCCGCGAAACCGGAATCGCGCGAGTACATAAGCGCTGCAAATAGCAATTACAATTACGATGAGAGCAGAGGAAATCGAGACGAGAAGGCTGTTGGCAATATATACGTTAAACTTAGACACTTTGAAGATGTTGACGTAATTTTGAAGCGTGAATTGCTCGGGCCAGTAATGAACGGGATAACTGAATATTTCCTTCTGCGGCTTTAACGAGGTGACGACGATCCAGTATAACGGAAATACCATAACAAGTAAGTATACGGAAAGAAAGGCAACTTTGATGAACCGATACCCATAATTTCGTTTCATTTAGAAGTCACCTACTTTCTCCGACTTAGTTACCATCAAATAAAACAAAGTGTACAAAAATAACATGACGATCATAATAACCCCGACAGCCGATGCAGCCCCATAATCTCCGTCATAAATTATTTTATTGAGCATCAAGGAGGATAAAATGTGGGTCGCCCCTCCCGGTCCGCCATTCGTCATGCCGTAAATGAGCGTAGGATCGTTGAAGATCCAAATGACCCGCAGCAGCGTTGTGGCGATGATGGTCGGCATGATGTACGGAATCGTCACATAAAGCAGCTTTCGATAACCGTTCGCTCCATCAATACTTGCGGCTTCATACAGCTCCGAAGGTATAGATTGCAATGCGGCCAGCAGCATGATGGTAAAAAAGGCGATCCCGTACCATACGTTAGCGACAATTACGGAGGACATCGCCCATTTGGGATCCGACAAGAATCCGATCCGATCTTCAATCATACCAAAACGCAATAAAAGATCGTTGATGACGCCAATTTGTGAGTTAAACAGCCATTTCCAAATAAGGCCGATCAGAAATCCCGATAATGCCCATGGATAAAAAATAAAGGCTTGGTATACGCCTCGTCCCCAGAATTTCTTGTTCAGGAACAATGCCAGGATGAACCCTAATAGAAATTGCAGAATTAGGGAGAAAAACACCCAGTAGGCGCTGTTTTTTAGTGCCGCAAGAAATTGATGGTCACGAAACGCATCGACGAAGTTTTGCATGCCGACAAAATGAACCTGGTTCAGATTGAACAGCTTGTAATTTTGAAAAGCCATCACCACTCCCTTGAAGAAGGGATAGTATGTAAAAATCAATACAAGCAGCAGTGCGGGCAGCAAGCTGGAGAGAATGAATTTTTGCCGAGAACTCACATGAACACCCCCCGGTAAGAAAAAGCGGCAAGCGATGACCGCCCGCCGCTTTCAACTACTTCTTTTATTTTTTCATTCCCGCTTTCTGATCTAACCAAAATTTATCCCATTCCTTCAGCGTATCGTCTGTCGATTTCTTGTCGAGCAAATACGATTGCTGCCCTTTCATGCTCAGTTCTCCCCAGCTCCCGTTGCCTGGATATTTGAAAGGCGGTGTAAAGTTGACGAAAACATCTGCTTTTGCAGTCATATCTAGCAGCGTCTTGTAAGGGCCTGTTTGGAAGAACGCATCAGCTGTCGCCGATGTATGAATCGGTATCGTGCCAATTTGCTTAGAAAATTCCGTATTTTCTTTGGGGCTCGAGAGATAAGAAATCAATTTCCACGCTTCGTTCTTACTTTTGGAATTCGCAGTTACGCCCCATCCTGCAGCTCCTGTACTGACCAGCGATTTGCCGTTAGGGCCAAGTGGCATCGCTGCCGTTTCTAATGTTTTGGGGTCCATTTTATCCTGAAGTACCTTGATAACGTCTGGATCCTGGAGTAAAATGCCGGTTACCCCAGATGTAAAAGCTTGAACTTGATCCTGGAATCCCCAGTTGATCGAATCTGGCGGCGATGCGTCTTTATAAAGCTTCTTGTACAGCTCCAAAGCCTGCTTAGCTTCGGGTGTGCTGTACACCGACTTGCCGTCTTTCGTAAATGGCGCATCGTCGAGATTCATCACTTTGTCGTTATAATCGTAAATCATATGGTCGAAGTTGCCGTTAGCTCCCGGACCGCCGCGGAATGAGAAACCGTACCGATTTTGCTTCGGATCCGTCAGTTTCTTGGCAGAATCGACCAGTTCTTCCCACGTCTTCGGTGCAGTAAGCCCCTTGGCGTCGAACCAATCTTTTCGATAAAACATTTGTCTTTGATATAGAGCATTCGCGATAAAATAAAGTTTGCCGTTATTCGAGCCTACAACTTTGGACGTACCAGAGAGAGTTTTACTATCCGCCCAACTCGATGCATAGGTATCCAATGGTTCCAAATAACCATTATTCACGTACTCGGCAATGTTCAGATCCCGTACCTCGAGAATATCGAGCTCTTGCTTGGCGGCAAGCATTGTTCTAATTTTGTTGTCCGCTTGATCAAATGGCGGGGATATGAGCTCCACTTTGATGTTCGGATTGTCCTTTTGAAACCGAGCTATGGCATCTTGAAGCAGTTTGGTGCGTTCCGGGCTCGTTAAACTTTCAATCATATGAAGCGTTACTTGTTTGGCTGGTGGCTCGGTGCTCTTTACACTCTCACTTGGCGCTGCCGTATTTCCGCTTGGAGTTGCCGTATTCTCGGAGCTACCACTCCCACTACATCCTGCTAAAGTACCTAATAACATAACGCCGGCAAACAACGTTGTCCATCCTTTGACCACAGCTGCCCCCATATCTGACGCCCTCCTCAATTTAGTCATATTCAACTATATTGTCTTAATTAAATAGATATGTCTTATTGCTGCTGCTTTGTTTAATAAATAGGCTGTGTTAAAGGTAACTGTTGATAATTGAAACCTCACTGTTTCCCTTATATAATTAATATAGGGACAAAGTATTCGGATAGCTAAAAAATGGATGACAGACAGGAGTTAGATACGATGATAAAAGGTTTCGGAGGAATATTTTGGAGAACTAAGAATCTTGAAGTTATAAAAAAATGGTACAGTGAAGTGTTGCAGATTGAAATAGAAAATTGGAATGGGACTGTGATAAAACCACAATTAGGAAATGAGACTATCTTTTCTTTCTTTACCGAGAATGACAGTTATTTCCCAACAGAACAACAAGTGATGTTAAATTTCGAAGTACATAATCTAAACGAGACTATTAAGCATCTTGAACATATTGGTGTACCTCTTGCAAAGAAAAAAGAGATTAGTGAATATGGAAAGTTTATTTGGATTGAAGATCCTGAAGGTCGACTGGTCGAGCTTTGGGAGAAATAACGAGTTGTCATTCATTTGCTATTGAGCAAACGGGTGCGCCAATAAATAAAAAAAACGCTAATGACAGTTACATGTCATCAGCGTTTTTTTTAATTTCTTATACCCCTTCATTAACAACATGGTTTTGGTTATGTTCAACAACAAGTGCAGCCCGCATGAGCTCTCTCATGACATCGGATTGCAGTTGTGGATTTAAATAGAGGGTTTTGATATACAGCTGGCCTTTTTCACTCGACGTGTATTTGGGAGGGATGCGATTTAAAACTAGAGCAAGAGTATCCTCTTTGCAATGCTGACATCCGCATTTGATCTCATAGCTTTTTTGAAACTCTTCATATAAATTGCTAACGATTGCTTCTACTGCATTAACTAACCCCATACGTGTTCAGACCCCTCTGTACCGGCATTTATCGCTCAAAAACGATTGACGCTATCCGTAAATCATCAACCTTTAACTAAAGTCTCTTGTACCTATTCAATCATGAATATGTTTAGTAAGTGTTAGGTTGTCATAAATGGAACCCTTATTAAAATTCATCTTTTTTCAAAATAAAAAACGAGGAAGCTTATAAGAAGCACCCTCGTTTTTATGATGTTATACGGTTTCCGTGCTGTTTATGAATGCTTTCAATCGCTCTAACTGAAGAAGATGATGGCGATAATGCATCTCAATGAGTGCAAACCATTCTTTCGCGTTAAGCGCGCCTAATCTTGGATGCAAAGAGGTACATTTCGGAGATATGTCTTCAAGTAAAAGTTCGATTTCTTTCATTCTTTGGAGCACCGTATGCATGCCATCAATGATCTGCTGCTTACTATCTGGCTGCTCGGGTGTATATTGAGGAGAAGCTGGAACCCTAATGCGTTCAGGTGGAAAACCGCCTAGCACAAAAATGGCTGCTCCCGCTTCCGTTTTTTCTCCTACAGTATCAATTTCATCTGCACTCTGACTTCGGCATTTCTCAATATTGCCAATCTGCATATAGATTGCTGTTTTGATGAGATGGAGGTACAACTGTCCAAGCGACCACTCATTATCATTTGGTTGATGCTTCAGTTGCTCTATGCTCAGCGGATGTAATTCCTCCAGGTATTTGTACGTGAGTACTTCAATTCGTTTCAAAATTTCGGCTGTTTTCATCATATGATTAGCTCCTCTCGATTCTTGTACCTTAAGTATACCAAACACTACTGACAACTGTATGTCAGTAGCGTTTATGCGTTTTAAGATTTTCGTATGAGATAAATTCCTTGCGGAATGGCGACCCAGAAGCCCGATATAGGCATTATTATTGCCCCAACAACAGACAAAATGAGTATATGCCAGCCTACAAAGCGGGGGATTGCAATGCTTTTCTCTTTGGTCATCCAACGCAACATTCGTCCAATAAACCACATTAACACACCAAATAATAAAAACCAGATAGCTGCCATCCTGTCGAAGGAATGACCAACGGAATTCCATACCCCCGCTTTCACCATCTCACTGAGCGGTTTCCAAAATATAATCAAACCGACTACATTATGAAGATAAGATGTCCACTCCATCATCCATCCGCTGTGCTTCTGATTGGCCATGCTGCACCTCCTTAGCGTTCCGTTGTTATAAAAATATCTAATGTAGACATAGCTCTAATCCTCAACTGGAATCTGTTTCAAATGATTACTTTCGCTCACTTGTTTCATGGAATCATCTTCTTCTAACCGGACAATAGCCGCATCAAGCAGAGATTTGACTCCTAATAGGGCTTCTTTTTCCGCTTGACGAAAATGTGCTCTTGCTGCCTCTGGAACGAGTCTTGCCACAGCGATGTTTTTAATATCCTCGAAGAGGTGCGCAATGTTTTCTAGATCCTGCATGTTTGTGCGGATGCTCATGAATCATCTCCTCCTTTCTATTTACGATTGTTCGTTCGGACCAAAATGTATGTTAAGTATGCCGTCTGCAAGACGTGCAGCCTCCACCTGTCGCCCCAGCAAGACCCTCGGCAGTGCAACAATACGTCTGTAGCTGCCCACCTGCAGTGTCAATTCATCGCCTTTTTGGTTTAATTGGAGTTGTTTCTTTTCGGTAAAAGGCAGCGAGATGCGGAGCTCATATCCTGTTTCTGTTTTCTTCACTTCCTCTATGATTCCTCTGTGTAGAATCGCTCCGCATTCCCGTTCGTGGAAAGCCGCTGCTGCAACGCGCTCAAGCATCTCCTTACCAACAACCTCAAGCGGCATCAGAGGTACTTTCAAGATCGGTAGAGGATTAAAGCATTGGACAATTTCTTCTTCGTACTTGTTTTGAATTTGTTTCCACTGCGCGAAGTACCCTTCAGATGCTTCCTCGGAAAGAACTTTATTTACAATGACCGCATCGGTGTGAAACCCGTATAAGTTGAGGTTTGTAAAAGCTCTCCGCGCTTCGGAAATAACCATTTTTTCCGGATTAACAACAAGGCGAATGCTAGTAATTTCGGGATCAGCGATTACCTGCTGCAGTTTTTCCAATTGATCGACAACTTGACTGAAGCTGTCCATAACATCGTCGTTGGGCAGTTCCAAGCCCTTGGTCACTTTCAGAATCGGGCGTGCCAGCTTGAGAATTTTACGCTCGTAAGGAAATATATTTCGCACCCACCATCGAAGGAGCTGGGGATAGCTTAGCAAACGAAGTGTTTCTCCGGTCGGTGCACAATCCACAATGATTGCATCATACAATCCACTTTCGGCATGCTCTTTAATTCGCAAAAGACTAAATAGTTCTTCAAAGCCTGGAAACACCATAAGCTCTTCAGATCCGATATCATCCAGGTTGGCCCACTGCATAAAGTTCGAGAACCAATTGCGAACACTTCCCCAATACCGCTGTGTTTCCTTTAAGCTATCGATTTCTTGAGCCCACAAACGCTCATGAATTAAAATGGGTTCGTGCTGCAGCGGAATACCGAGCGAATCCGATAAGCTGTGGGCAGCATCCGTACTTATCACGATTGTTCGTTTTCCTTCGGCAGCCATTTGGTAAGCCGTTGCTGCGGCGATACTGGTTTTTCCCACTCCGCCTTTACCTGTGTAAATAATAATGCGCAAGCTTAGCACCTCCAATAGTACGATTTCGTAGTAATTTCACAAAAAAATTTAATCAATTTCAATCGTTCTCGTCTGCGTCGATTTCGAAGGTCCAGCAGGATCTGCGTTCTGCTGCAAAGCTTTAGCCACTTTTAACGAGAGATGAATGAATTGCTGAAGCTCCTCAGCCGTCAAGGCATTTTCAATACGCCCAAACATGACATTCATCGTACCCAGCGCCTCTTCGGCAATCAGTTCCCCGTCTTCCGTCAATCGATTAACAATGATTCGCTGATCCTGCTGCGATTTCTCTCTATAGATGTAGCCTTTTCGAACAAGCCGCTTGGCAATACTGGTCGCCGTACTAAGAGGCGCACCCAAGTGATCTGCCATTTGGGACATTGTCAGCTGCCCATGAAATTTCAGCAACAACAATGTGGAGAAATCAGAACTCGTGAGCTGCAGTTCCAGGTAGGTCGTATCAGGAAACATACTAAGTGGACGAAGTCCATTTTTGAAAATAAGCTCAAACAGCTGCTGCATGAACATTCCTTTCTTCTTACCATAAACTACGATATCGTAATTAATTCCTACCGTTAAATTACTACGTAATCGTAGTAATGTCAACTGTTCATGCTGGAATTTCTAAAAAAGCATGTTGACATAGCGTCCTGCCCGTTGGTGTCTTTTCGAATATAGGTTTTATAATAAAGGGAAAAATAGGCGTACTGCTTGCTCGATTATATATGAGTTCTTGATGCACAATTATCGGAAGGAGATTTGAAAAACTCAAAAAAACGCTCAATTCCTGTTTAAGAAATTAAGCGGTTCCAGAATCAAAATCTTCTATTGTCAGCTTTTCTTGATTTCCTAAGATAGTTAATAAACAGTAATAACAATAACTGCACGATCCCAAAAATAATTGCTTCTAGAACAACAAGTACTATTCAATCACAGCTATAGCATCAATCTGAACCATAAAACCCATATTTGATGGTCCTATGGTTCGTGCTGGGTATGGTTTAGAAAAGTAGTCTTTGTAAATCAAATTAAATTCATCGAAGCCTGCTCCTTCTCCAAGGAAGACAGTTACTTTAACAACATCTTTCAACGCAGCGCCCGATTCTTCTAAAATTGCTTTCAGGTTTTCTAATGCCCTTCTCGCTTGTTCATCCAAAGTACTTCCTACTACCCTACCAGTTTCAGGATCAAAAGGTCCTTGTCCAGCTACGTATACCGTATTACCTGCTTTAATTGCCTGAGAATAGGGCATTCCCCCTGGGTTTTGTGCTTTCTCTGTAAAAATAACTTCTTTCATGGTATACCTCCAAACAGTTATGGTTTAGCAGCTTTCCAAATATATTTATACTCTCTAAAACCGATATTTCCATTAATTAAATTTTCTTTGACCTTTTGTTGAAGCTCGTTACTCATTGTTGGAGCAGTATAATCCGGGTTGCCGGGTGTATCCGTTAAAAACTTAGCAAATTCCCTCTCATTGGGAAAATAATAGATGGCGCCCTGAAACTCTTCAATTTCAATATTAATAAATCCATTAACTCTTCCTAGTAAATTCCCCGTGACCGCAGCCTGCATCTAAGACGGAATTAAATGTTGGCAGCATGCTCGTTAATCTCTGTTCAAAAATCTCCTCCGCAGAAATACCTTCAACTGTATAAATGGCAGTACTTTTATACCCACCATTTTTCCTGGCAATCATGTCATACCACTCTATCCCCAAGCTCATACCTCCATCCTCAAGGTCGAATAATACTTCACTAATTCAATAACCATGGCCCCCATCCGTTCGCTTTCAGGTACTATGACTTGGTCCAGTCTTTCTTCTCTCAATGCCTCTTCCGTTACTTTGCCTACCGCTACTGCATGTACTCGTGTATTGAACGATTCACGAACTGTATCTGCGATGCCTTGACGTTTCGCGTATTCAAACAGATATCGCACCTGCACCGCGGTAGTAAAACAAACAGCATCTATCGATTTCGTTGAAAGCTCATGACACAACGTCTCCAAAGTGGATGATTCCGGTTCTACATGCCGATAAGGCAGCAGTTGAATAACATTCGCCCCTCGATTCTCTAAGAATTGGATCAAATTGGGCTGTGGTTCACCATGTAACTGGACAACTACTGTTTTGCCTGCGAAATCGCAAGAGTCCATACTTTGAATTAACCCTTGCGTCGTTCCATCCTCATCGACAACTTCAGGTTTTATACCCAATTTCTTAAGCAAAGCATACGTCTTATATCCGCGTGCCGCTACCTTCGCTTCTTTCATTTTTTGAATCAAGGTTGAATGAATTCCTAACCGTTCTGCAGCACCAAGCAGCGTATCTGTTCCTGTCCCTGTTGTAAGAACAAACCAATCAATCTTATTATTCACGCAAAACAATAATTCTTGTTCTATCGCCGATTCATCAAAATATAAAAGGCCTTGCAAAGGACGAATGACAGGGATACCTCCCTGCTT
Organism: Paenibacillus sp. J31P190; assembly: GCF_059692075.1. Classification (NCBI taxonomy): domain Bacteria; kingdom Bacillati; phylum Bacillota; class Bacilli; order Caryophanales; family Paenibacillaceae; genus Paenibacillus; species Paenibacillus sp. J31P190. The sequence goes on from NZ_JCAUAS010000015.1 coordinate 148,180, forward strand.
CTCAATTAATAGGCTCATTTCCTCTGTTTTTCTTGAGCCCGCAATAACGATTTTCTTATTGTTCAACTTTTCCATTTTTCTATGAATCCCCCTCTGAATGCCATCCCTTTAATAGTAATTGTTTTCAAGACATTTTAAAATGACCACGCTTCGCATTATGCAGCGAAGACGTGGTCATTTTTATCCGATCGAATACCGAATATACGCTAGCAAGGCTAATAATCCTGCAGCAATTGAAATCACATAAAAAGATGTAAGCCGAACCCATTTCACCTCTGTTTTTTGGAAATAGGATTGATCGCCTTCACGATTCTTACGAGAAAAACCAATCATAAAGGTAACGACTAAACCAAATAATAATATGATTGAAAATATCCCGAAATAGATATACATATTCATAAAATAACCACCTTTTCATAGTAAAATGGATCCTTCGGTGAAAATTATATAGGAATTCGATTTTAAATTCATCAACCACTTTCGTGCTATTTATACCATCCAATTTATGAAACTAGCTCGTTATTTTCTATTTATGGAGGAACTACTTATGAACCATGATAATATCATTATAGCTTGAATGAACTTGTTCGAAGTTAAATAATCACAAAAAGCCGCTGTCTATAAAAGACTGCGGCTTTTTGTGATTATACTTGCTTTATGACTTCATTCCGCTCACAAGCTCTTCAATCGCCTTGCTCAGTGGTGTAACCGGGCGACCAAGAAGTGTCTGAAGATCATTGCTCTTTAGTTCTAGAACGCCATCTCTAATCGCGCTTTGGATAGCAACAAGAATGGGAACGACTTGCTCAGGAACCCCTGCGCCGACCATGATTTTACCGTAAGTCTCATCGTCAACTTGCTGAATTGGAACCTCACGATCAAGGACCTTAGACAGAACCGCCGCGAGTTCTTCATGTGTGATCAGTGTGCCTGATAGCTCATAAACGGTATTCTCATGTCCGTTACCTGCAAGCACATTTGCAGCCGCTTGTGCATAATCCCCGCGAGCAGCCCACCCTACCTTGCCGGCTCCTGCAGAAGTCACGAGCGGTGCACCCGCCAATACCCCTTGTATCGTTCCAATCTCATTCTCAATGTACCAGTTATTACGCAGGAATGAGTATGGAATTCCCGTTTTGCGAATCGCTTGCTCTGTTGCACGATGCACTGGCACGAGAAAGAGAGAGCTTTCCTCTGCGTTTGTGGCACTAGTATACGCGATGAAACCAACCCCAGCGCGCTCAGCCGCGGATACAGCAGCTAAATGTTGACGAATTCGAGTTTCGTTATCCCCTTGCGTCGAAACGATAAGCAGGCGGTCAACACCAGCGAACGCTTTATCAAGAGATGCTGGATCATCAAAATCACCATGGCGTACTTCAACTCCCCGAGAACTTAATTCGGTTGCTTTCTCCGTATCTCTTACGCTAACAGCCAATCTTTCAGCTGGTACGGATGCAAGTAAAGCCTCCACCACTTTTGATCCTAATTGTCCTGTAGCACCAGTTACTAGAATTTTCATTTGTAAAAACCTCCATCGGATTATTTAATAAAGAGTTAGAATCACTTTAGTTATAACTATTTTAGTTACAACTAATTTATAAAAATTAGCTCATTTAAGAGCTATTTTTATTTAAAATTAGATATCAGCTGTTGCAAGGAAACGTTTGACAATTTTTGTTCCATCGCGTTTTGAGCATCACGCATTTCTGCACGAAGGGCTGATTCAATATTTCTCCCTACCGTACAATTGGGGTTAGGATGGTTGTGGAAATTAAACAATTCCCCATTCTCGATCACTTCCACTGCCCGGTATACATCAAGTAATGTAATTTGATCTGTATCCTTACACAGCGAAGTTCCGCCAACTCCAGCACGTACTTCAACGAGTCCTGCCTTCTTCAGCATCCCAATAATTTTGCGAATGATGACAGGATTCGTATTCACGCTGCTAGCTATGAAATCACCTGTACATTCCGTCGGAATTGTCGCTATTAACGACAGGATATGAACAGCTATCGAAAAGCGACTGCTAATCTGTTTCATTCATCATCACCTACTCGTTGTAACCAGTATAGTTCTAACCAGTTTCAAAGTCAAGGTTGCTGTTATTTCAATTAAATCGTTTTGTTCGTTCTATGTTCCAAAATAAGTTCTTTGATTTCCAGTGGATTCTCAATTTGAAAAACAACTTTTCCAAACTGATGATTATTTAATTCAAGGATGACGACATCCTTATGATTCTCATAGGAAATGAAACACCATTTATCTCCGATCAGAAAACGTCCTTCTCTAATATCAGCGATTGACGTACCTACTCTAAATTGAAACATGGATAATTTAAAGTCATCTATCGAAACATCCATTATATCCGAATACGGAATTTCAACACGTTGTTTCAGAGCAGCAGCACTTGTCAATCCCGAGAGATGAAGAATAAGTGCATCATTTGCAAATTCAATTGTTCTAGCCATTTATATTACCTCCGCTTTATATCATTTGGATTTTCTTGTGGAAACACCTATAGTACGACTGAGTATGAAAAATCGTTCACTTATTTTATAATTAATTTAAATAAAAACGAGCTGCCCCTAGGGTCATTGACCTTAAGGCACAGCCCAAAATTTAATGTTCAATGCATTTATACTCATTTATCTTTGAATCCTTCATGAGATCTTTCTTCCAAAAATTGATGACATTCTGGTCCGCTAATTCCATGGAATAGCTTAATCAGTAGAAAAAGAACTCCTTTCGGAGTTCTTCTTGACGGTGAATTGATTGATGGTACTTATGCCTTGATCCTTACTTGGCTTGGTCTATACCTCATCCATTATTGCAGTACAAGTACTACACTAAGTGTTTGCGGCACATCTCCTCGCTTCTATACGGATTCAAAAACAACTTCCCTGGTATTTATCTCGTTGAATGTACAACGGAACCACACCTCTCTTGTTTCACCGTCATAAGTATTATGGTTGATCTGGAATCAAATTATACACATTCATTTTATAAAAGAGTTTACGCCCCGCTGTTAATTCTTCATTATTGTATGTAGTTCTCTAGGTGCTACATCCTATGTTGCAGCAGTAAGGTCCAATCTCCAGTCGTTGCATCTTATAAAGCTCCCGGGAGGGTACTCGAAACTGCACTCGGCGTTGAACGTGAAGTCTAGTTTCCGGCAAATGGCATTAGATGCGGGATTGTCGACCGACGGGAACGCGTGAATGTACCTGTGCTTCTGTTCCGCTCTAGCACTGGCAACAGCCGCCGCAGTTGCCGCGCTTGCTATACCTCTGCCTTGGTAAGTCGGCAGAACACCCCAACCGATTTCATACACGGTCTCTTCCTGCCATACACGTTCCCAGTACCCGATGTTGCCGACCTTTTCTAATTCCGGAAGCAGGACGATGCTGAACATCCGGCCATTCCCCTTTCCTCCAATCTCGACGTAACGTTTGTGGCGCGCCAGAATTTGTTCCTCCGTCTCCGGACCACCCAAGTGCTCCAACATCTCAGGTGCATTCATGCGATACAGCAGTGCAAGATCCGACTCTGCCCATGGCTCGATCCGCACCTGTGAATCGTTCGTTTGATTTAGCATCATTCTCACTCCTAGTAAGGAAATCATGTCATAATTAGTTCTCTTTCATTGTACCAGAAATTGAAAAAAGCCATAGTCCTCTAATGGAGGCCCTACAGCTATCGGACTAAACCATTTACGTATTCACAACATCAGCAGCACGATTCACTGTTTTCACAGCTGATGTGTTTAATTTATTTGCCCAGATGCAGTAGCCCATCCCCACATAAGTTAATCCCCAGAAGAACGCAAACCATTTATTATCTGCCACTGGAATGACCATGGAGAGAATCATAAGCAAGAATAATCCGGGAACCCAGCGCGGAAACACTTTAGCTCGGAAAGTCAAGATCACGAATAACAAGGTGCCGCCCATGAAACCAAACATGCCAAACATTCTAGAGATATTAACTAATGTACTCTCTGGCATGACCGCTTCCGCCCCGCCTGCTGTAAATTGGGACCACAGCATCGCAGTCGTTAAAATGTTCCCCACAATGATAAACAGTGTCGTAATGAATCCGGTGACTCCCGTTTCACGCGATTGTACCATATAGGTGACGATCGTCCCGACTGACATTAAAATACAAGCAATCAAGCCCGTTGTCAGCTCTTGCGTGCTGTCTGTCCCCCAAATAATTGAAGCTGGTGTCATTCCCATTCGTGTAATCCCCGCTAGGATACAGATCATGCCTAACCATTTGATGATTTGCTTCTCATTCATTTTACCTCATCCTCCAAAATCAAATATGTGCTGCTCTGCTATTTAGATTACACGGTGGGAAATCACAGAAAACAGAGCAGAGACTCCCGACTTTTCGGGAACTTTTAGATTTTTTTAAGGAATACACAGGAAAGTCAATGGGAAATTATCCAATAACCATTTTCATGAAGCCAGGGATCAAGCTATAATTAGTTGAATAAGGAATCAAATAGGAAGGCGATTGGGGAATGTCGATGGAGATTGTCAAAGGTAGTAATCCCGAAGTGCGAAGAGTACGAAAGCCAGCTTGGAGAATGCTGATCTTGCAGCTGTTTGTGCTTGTTTTCAGCTTGATAACAGCCGCGATGTATATAGGCAGCATTCCGAAGTATTATACGGCTTTGGTACAAACATGTATTGTCCAAGGGTGCGGCATACTAGTCCCTGCCATGCCTTTGCCCGAACAGGGACTAAGCTTAGAAAGTTATGCTCTTTTGTTTGTGCTCATTGACTGCATCTTTACGTTTGTATTTTACGCCACTTCCGCTATTGTACTGTGGAAAGGTTTTCGAGAACCGATGGGACTGCTTGCAGCTCTAGCTATGGTTTCTTTTGGCACGTCATTTCCCTCGTTAGTCATGGTTGCTTCTGAAGGTTCTACAATCGTCCACAGCTGGTTTATGTTTGTAGCGATGTTTGGCTGGATTTCTTTGTCCTTATTTTTCTTTCTTTTTCCTGACGGATTGTTCGTGCCGAGATGGACTCGCGCTGTCTTTGTTCTGATTGTATGCGTTGATGTAGTAAATTTCTTTTTCGAAGGAAACGTATGGAATTCCTATGATGTTCCCGCATTCCTCCAACTATTCTGGTATGGGGGATCAACGCTCATACTAATCTATTCACAAGTTCACCGTTTCCGCAAAGTGTCCTCGCCAGCCCAGCGGCAGCAAACCAAATGGGTGGTGTTTGGGGTTTCGATCGGAATCGTCGGCTTCGTTGGGATTAGCGCTTTATTTGACCCCAGTCTCAACGACGGTACAGCTATGACTTACGTTTATTTGAACGGCATTCTAAACCTCTCCTTAACTGCAATTCCCATTACGCTGATGTTTGCGATTTTGCGGCAGAGGTTGTGGAACATCGACCCACTCGTCAATCGGACGCTTGTCTATGCAGCCCTATCCATCTGCGTTGTGCTGCTGTACACACTGGCTATTCTCTATTTAAGCCGTTTATTTCAAACCCGGGATAACTATATCGTATCCCTTTTGGCCACAGCTGTAGTTGCAGTAGCGTTCGCTCCATTAAAAGAATGGCTGCAGCGCCAAATAAACCGGCTTATGAAAGGTCGACATGATGACCCGTATGCGGTTCTTTTAGAGCTCGGCAATCAATTCATTCAACCGCTAGCCCCAGAAGACATGCTTGATGCCGTCGTTAAAACTGTGAAAGATGCTTTACGCCTCCCTTATACCGGTATCTCTATTGGTGTTGGTGGTCAGGACACTTTAGTTGCTTCTGCCGGTGAGCCTCTTAATGACCTTCATGCAATGCCTATTATTCATAGGGGGGAAGAGCTTGGCATGCTCCATATTGCAAGTAGATCGCCTGGAGAAACATTCACCTTAGAAGATAGTAAGTTTCTAGATGTCCTACTACGGCAAGCTGGACCGATCGTTGAAAATGTAAACATGACGCTGGGCATGAAGCTGCTGGCTCAAGACTTGCAGGAGTCGCGGGAGAAGCTGGTATTAGCCCGGGAAGAAGAACGCCGGCAAATTCGCAAGAATTTACACGACGATCTGGCGCCCAGACTAGCCGCGCTTGCTCTAAACGCAGCGACGGCTCAGAAATACGTCGTCAAACAGCCCGATACCGCCATCGAGATGCTGGCGGATTTGCGGCAAGTCATTCGATCCACGGTGGATGAAATCCGCACCTTGGTCCATGACTTGCGCCCGCCTACGCTGGATGAGCTGGGGCTGATTGGGGCGATCCAAGAGCGGATCGCCCTGCTGTCCAAGCCTGCGATGCTGCTTGCGGATGAAGCGGGAGCAGCTCCACTGAACGTGGAGCTGCTTGCGCCACAGCCCTTGCCCTCTCTGCCTGCAGCGGTGGAGGTGGCCGTGTATAGAATCGTTACCGAGTCACTTGTTAACGTCATTAAACATGCCAAAGCTACCTCCTGTGCCATCCGGTTGGACGTCTCCTCTTCCCACCAGCTGCGAGTAGAAATCACGGATAATGGCACAGCTCTCCCCTCTCGGCCAGGGATTTCGGGCAGTAAAGGCGGCATTGGCCTTGTCTCCATTCGGGAAAGGGCTGCTGAATTGGGTGGACACTGCACAATAGAGAGGCTTGAAAACGGGGGCACAAGAGTTTTGGCTGTACTGCCGCTGTAAGAGATGGTGTCGAGAGATTTAAAACTTGAAGGAGATTGATGATTAAACATGAAGATCATAATCGCGGATGACCATCCGATATTTCGCAGCGGGGTCAGAAATTTGCTTAGAACGACAGAAGATTTGGAAGTTGTTGGAGAAGCTTCCTCTGGAGATGAAGCTTTGAAGCTGGCGGAACAATACCAGCCAGATTTGATTTTAATGGATATTCGCATGCCAGGACTGAATGGGATCGAGGCTACGCGGTTGATTAAAGAGAAATATCCAAATATCGAGGTGTTAATCCTTACCATGTTCCGCGACGATCAGTCAGTCTTTACCGCTATGCGTGTCGGGGCCAAGGGCTACGTGCTGAAGGACGCCGACGAAGTTGAGCTGATGCAGTCGATCCGCATGGTGGGCAGTGGCGGAGCTGTATTTAGCTCGGATATCGCGGCACGGATGATGCATTACTTTTCGGCGCCGAAGCTGGTGAACACCGTGGAACACCCTGCTTTGGCCGAGCTGTCCAAGCGAGAGATGGAGATATTGGAGCGTATCGCTGAAGGGGACACCAACGCTCAAATCGCTACACGGTTGCATATCAGTTACAAGACTGTAGCCAATAACGTGTCTACGATATTGAATAAACTTCAAGTCGTAGATCGGAACGAAGCTAAGCGGCTTTTGAAGGAATCACGAGAGGGTTGAAATTCAAACCAGCTACTCAACCACACCTGAGCGAACCATGATTGCCTTGATGTCCACTTGAACCTTGGCTTTGGGATACATTTCCCTCCACTTCTCATCCGTCAAATTGGAGTGTCGCACCTTTGAGTGAAAAATTTCACCAAACCCAACCGGATCCGAATTAACCGCTTGGGTTTTGGTAATGAGATGTTGCGCACGCCGAACTAATTCCTTAGCAATCTCCTTTTCGAGGGCATGAACGACCTTTGGTTCTCCTAAATTCATCTCGTTTGAAATCTCTTGAACTCTGGCAAGCATAGATATATGGACAGAATATGACGGAATAGCGGGGTCTATTAGCTTAATTTTACTGGAACTTGTGATGTTCTCTATCACGACATTAATTTTATCTGTCGGAATACCAGACTTAATTAGTTTGAAAGGTTCAGCGTCCAAGGTTAATTCCAACGCACCGGCTCTGTAACGATCTCGAATAAGTTTAAGCACAAAAGCCTCGTCCACCCTAAGCCCTCCTACCATCTTATCATTATGAAACATCGCCGTATTATGCATTGAAATTTCGTCGCCAGAACGCTCAACAATTGGGAGAACCGGGTCTTTTCCTACTGCATATACATCATGAATAAATTCATGCAGTGTGCATGAGAGGATTTGTTCTCCTAGAATATTTTGACGAATCATTTTATATAGATAGGTTCCGATATTGCTTATTTCCGGAAATCGATGCGTGATGATATTCTCCGTGCTCCCTTTACTAATGGTCAAAAACATGGTGTCCGAAATGGAAGGGTCTCTTGATAGTGTATCGGTAAGGGATAAGATCCCACTCCGGGCTAACTTCTCATTATACATGGCAATTCGGAGCTGTCCACCAACGACGCGCTTTGATACTTCACGGTTTTGAGCATTTCGAATCCCTTTGCTTGTGTTACCGGTTGTAACGACGACTTGAACCTTTTCTTTCGCTTCCGGATCTATTTGGTGGAGCAGCGCTGTTCCCTTGATGCGGTCATTCTCTTGAGGATCATAACCAACAATGACGATGAGTCCTAATTCTTCTAAAATCTTCTTTTGCACACAGCCAGTAGGAAAAAGTAGTACGATAACCGATAGAACTAGCAGGGATTTTCTCATTAGATCCCCTCTCTTTTCTTGTGAAAATGTTTTTTTAATAAAACCGCCGCGTAAAGTACCCAAGGATAACCAAATACAATGATCATGGCCGCTTTCGAAAAGATGTTATTTAAAGAATTAATCTGTAATCGTGTTTTAAAAAAGATCGATACAACAACCAGTATAAGAGCAAAGATATAAAGGGCATATTTTTGCTTCCAGCCAAATATTCGTTTAATTCCTTTGGACGCTGCCCACATGTACATCATTAAGTTTGGAAGGACGACCAACATCCATATACTGATAGCCACATATTCAAAGCGTTCCAGAAATGGAAACACGACAATCTTAAAAAGACTAAATGTAGCCCAAACGGTCTTCGATAATTGACCAGGACTAAAGTAAACAATCGTGACCAACATAACTGCTACATAGATGACAGTGGTCGCAAAAAGTCCCAAATGGACGAACAAGGGAGCTCGGTGTTTGTTACGAATAAAAGGATACACAAACATCAGAATTTCGAAGCCAACGATGGTCAATGACATTTTAACCATGCCTTGAGCTAGCTCAGAAATGCTTGCTTCCATGATCGGTGTAAGATGTGTCCATTCTGCATATCGAATAGGAAAGTACATAAATACAATCAACCAAATTGTTAAAATTACAGATATAAAGGCGATCCCAACAACAATCCGAATACCGCCAAGAACGCCATAGGTAATTAACATAGCCAAAAAAGCACTCAGCAGCCATGTTGGCAGGTCCGGGAATATCCAGGTCTGGACCATTTCCACATAATTGCGGGATATCACGATGACTGCAGTAAGCATATACAGCATAATTAAAGCGTTCATTATTCCCCCGAAATATCGACCATAAAGGTCCTTGTGAACTTCATAGAGGTCCATGTTCGGATTCAGCTTAAGTGTTCGCAGCATGACCCAAACTGTTAGATGAGACCATGCCCCAGCCATAAAGACGGATATCCAGGCATCATGCCCCGCCGATTGGAAAATGATACGTTGAAATCCAGATAAACCAGTTCCTACCTGATTGGCATTAATAACAAAGAATAAGAGAAATGAACTGAACATCAATCTCTTTGGAGGACTGCCAGTCTTCACCATAACTCCTCCTCCTTGTCCATTATTCATCAATATCTCCATGGCCAGACACCGTCTCTTGTTCCTCAAACCTGTAGGTGTCATCACCATGGATATACATCGAGCGTTTGCGCAAAAAAGTGAAAGGTAATCTCAAAATGCTGTCTTTCAAGTCCCCTTTTCGAAATGGATAGAGCGGGTACAAATAAGGTTGTCCCAGACTTGTTAAACGAAGAAGATGAATGATCAAAAAACAAATTCCAATCATGATACCAATTCCTCCATAAAAGCCCGCGAGTATAATGATTGGATACCGGATGATACGAATCGTAATGCCCATTAGATAAATCGGAGTTATAAACGATGCCAATGTTCCGAGCGCTACGATAATGATGAGAATATTACTAGTAAATCCTGCCTGCACGGCTGCCTGTCCGATGACGATACCACCTACGATTCCGATTGTTTGACCAATCTTGGTCGGAAGTCTTGCGCCTGCTTCACGCAGCAGCTCGATCGTAATTTCCAGAAACAAGGCTTCCATTAAGGGGGGAAATGGTACCCGTGTTCGAGATTCAGCCAGCGGCACGACCATGGCAGAAGGAATGATTTCATAATGATACGTTAATGCAGCTACATAGATGGGTGTGAATAGTAAGGATAAAACCATGGCTCCAACCCGCAAAAGCCGGAAAAAGGTAGCCATATTCCACCGAACTTGATGGTCTTCCGGGGAGGCGAAGAAATCCATCATCGTCGAAGGACATACAATGGCAAACGGACTTCCGGAAACAAACAGCGCAATTTTCCCCTCTGATAGGGAATAAGCTGTACGATCTATACGTTCGGTCATTACAAACTGCGGGAAGATCGTAAATTTATTATCCTCTATTAACTGTACTAGTTGTGCACTAGATACCACACCATCTATCTCAAGACTATTGATCTTATCGCGTACTCGTTTAACGAGCTCATTGTCAGTAAGATTTTTGATATAAAACATCGCCAATTGTGTCTTGATATCCACCCCAACTTCCAAGTTCTCCTGACATAAGTTTGGACTCGGCAGATACATTTGGAGCAAGGCAATGTTAGACCTTAATATTTCGTTGAAGGCGATCTGGGGGCCAAATACTTGGCTTTCAATATCAGCTTTTGAAAAGTTCAGATTAGCAGGTTTGTACATATTCAGCAAAAGATTAAAACGGGAATCATCGGAGTGAAGAAACACCCATCCGAACAATAATTTTTCCACAACAGCCTGAGTATCTTTAACCTCAATAATCCCTGCAACGGGAAATCGTTCTGTTTCACTTAATGAAGGTACATCGACTAAATTTAATAAAGGTTGAATAATATCCCTTTGAAGCAAATCCTGATCAACTAGTGTTTCTATGTAGTAGATGGCAGCCGTTTGCTGTCCAAGCATGACATATTTGGCAATTAGATTTGGATTATCATTGAGAGCCTCTTGAAGCAGCTGTTCCAACTCAATAATATCGGCAGGTAAGTAGTTATCCATGTTCTGCACGTTAAACAATCCCTCGTTTCACAATGCCATATCGCATAGTATGTCAAAAAGTCAGGAAAACAATCCCATATAGCTTTAGAAAACGCAAAAAACCATCGCATGATTGCGATGGATCTTAAGGGCGTGACGCGTTCAGGGCCAATGCGGCTTCTTGCTCTAATCCGTGGCGACGGTTAACAGAATATGATTTCCTGATGGATCGACTGCTATATATTCGTTAACAGGATAGCCCAACAGTTCTAGATTCTTTATCGCACCATCTCTAGTTATGTCATCGGCAAATACAATCGTGAAATATTTCAGACCAACGCTGTTACGAGATGGCGCTTGTATGTTTTTACCGTTCCAGATATTTAATCCGATATGATGATGGTATCCTCCACTCGAAATAAAGAGCGCTTGATTGCTTATTTGATAAACAACCTTAAACCCAAGTCCATCCATATAAAATTCCGCTGCTTTAGAGAGGTCTGAAACATGTAGATGGATATGCCCCATAATGGTACCAGAAGGCAAACCCGTGAACTTCTCTCCATTCGCTTCGGACAAAAGACTGCGTAAATCAACGTGTTCAGTTGCCATAGTGACTTGCTCGCCAATCCATTCCCAGCTTTCAGATGGACGATCTACATAAATTTCCATCCCATTCCCGTCTGGGTCTGCCAAGTACAGCGCCTCGCTCACAAGATGATCGGATATTCCTTGTAACGGGTATTTGATATCAATGAAGTGCTGAATAACTTTTGCCAACTCTTTCCGATCCGGCAACAGTATTGCGTAATGATAAAGTCCTGAGCGACGCTGTTCTTTCGGTAAGACATCTGTTGGCTGTTCTAGGGTCACCAGAGCATCCTTTCCATTTAGCGTCATTGAAACTGAGGATCCTGTGCGATCCGAAATTTGAAACCCTAATACCCCTTGGTAGAACGATAATGACTTTTGAAGCTGTTCTACGATTAAATGTACATGACTAACAAATGTATTTGGACGTTGATGAAACTTCTTCATATGAGTACCTCCCATAAGTTTTATCTTTGAAACCTGAATAATTACTTGAACTCTTTATTATCAAGCATAATCAATTGGGAGTTTGACGTTTTCGCGGTCTGTTTCGTATGTTGAACGAGATTAAAAATGTCTTTATACGCTTGTTTTGCCCCTATAACCAATAAGGGCACACCTATGAAATCAATTTTTAACCATCGTGAAAGCATGCCACCACACGTCATCGCAAAAGGCACAGTTGGAGACGTATTGGATAAAATGACTTTTTCGTCGAGAACCTCTTCTTCAATCAGCATATCAATGAGATTAAAAACGCCCGGAACGAGGATTTTAGACCTCCCTCTGCCCATTGTGAATACTTTATTGCCATCCTCATCCTTGCCATGAAAGTAAAATTTCCCTCTGTCTTTATAAACTAGCTTATTGAAATTGTGTGTATTCAGTATTTCATCTTTTGAGGGCTCGTGAGAACCGTCCAATTTATTGAGATGATAAGCTGCAGCTAAAGCTGTTGTATGTGTTCCCCCGAAATCGTTATAAATATAGATCATAGTTCATACCCACCGCCCTGAGAATATTGTATAAAACTTCTTTACTCATTATCTCCTATCATGAATAAAACAACCTTATTCTCGTGCATATTACAGTTTGTTGTATCCTTATAAATAACAGCAAGGGAGCCTTCATGACGATGACAACAAACAGTGGACATCAAGGAGCGCATGGGATCGGCCAAGAGGAAGAACAGTTGAACAATCAGGCACAAGCGGCAGAGCTCATGCAAGGAAAAAATAAGGTAGATCAAGAAATCATTGCTGCTGCAAACGAGCATAGTTCAGAACTAGAGGAAATCATTGAACGTGAGACAACGTAATTAGTAACTAAATAAAGAAATATACAGAGAAGCCACGCACTGAGTGCGTGGTTTTTGTTGTTAGTCCGTCTCTTGGAATTTCCTTTAGGTATGATCAGCTGCATGATCGGGGTCCGTATTTTTTGTTTCTTTGCCAAAAAACAACAAAACGAGTGCTCCGATCACTATCGCTACGAAGAATACCATAAAAATGGAGGTGATTGCTTTATTACTCGCCACCAACAAACCTACCAGGTACGGACCAATGATACCGCCGATACGTCCGATGGATGCGGCAAGCCCAACACCCGTAGAGCGAACTTCGGTAGGGTACAACTCCGGTGTGTAAGCATACATGGCTCCCCATGCACCAAGATTAAAAAAGGATAAACTAACGCCCGCTGCTATCAACAGCCCTTCCGTTTCAGCATTACTGAACCATAATGCGCTTGCTGCTGTTAGCAGCAAATAGGTGACGAGTACAAACTTACGTCCGAATTTCTCAATAAAATAAGCAGCGGTAAAATAACCTGGAAGCTGTGCCAACGTCATAATCAATACATATTGAAAGCTTTTCACAAGGCCAAAACCCTTAAGAACCATGACCGTTGGAAGCCATAGAAACATGCCGTAATAGGAAAATACCACTGTGAACCATAAAATCCAAAGTGTTACGGTCGATCTTCGATATTTAGATGACCATACGGAAGCCATACGTTCGCGGAATGACAATTTCCGACTACGCAGCTCGGTAAATCTAGGTGAATCTTGAATCGATCGTCTGAGGTATAAAGCATATAAGGCCGGCAGCGCACCGATAACAAACGCCGAACGCCAGCCGTATGTAGGAATGACGAAATAAGCAATAAGCGCCGCGACGATCCACCCGCATGCCCAGAAGCTTTCTAGTAGAACCACAGCCCGTCCCCTTTCGTTAACGGGAAATGACTCAGAAACAAGAGTTGATGCGACAGGAAGTTCCCCGCCAAGTCCTACTCCAGTAATGAAACGCAGGATACATAGGATAACAAAGCTAGTCGCAAGAGCAGAGAGTCCGCTAGCAGCTGAGAATACAATAAGCGTCCCAAGCAATACCATACGACGTCCGTATCGGTCAGCAAGGGAGCCTGCTAGTAAAGCTCCTACGGCCATTCCGATCGAATTAATAGCTGCCAGCAGTCCAATCTGCTGTGCACCTAATTTCCATTCGACAGCTAGCGCAGCAACTATAAATGAGATTATACCTACATCCATAGCATCGAATAACCAGCTGATCCCTGTGCTGAAAAGCAACTTTCGTTTTGCCGGTTCACGTAATAAATTTGTTTTATTCACATTCAAAACGCATTCTCCTATTCATCGCATTAGCTTGCCTTATCCTATTTTGTGTTACATCACAGAAAAACACTCCCTCTGCAAATCAATTATCAAACCTCAAGTCGTTCACGCTGCCCATCGGATTAAATGTGACAGATCTAAACATAATATGGGTATCATCGATAGGAGGCCTATAATGAAACATACAAAAAAAATACTAACAGCATTAAGCTGTATACTTGTTTTATCCGGGTGCGGTAAAGGGAATGTTGCCCCTCCAAAAATTGGGGTCTCCACGCAACAAGGCGGTATGGATAGTCGGTTATTGGATCCAAAAATTACAAATCAAGACGTATTGCTTCAACGGGGTGACGCGAACATCGAAATTGAAAAACGGGGCTATCGCGCTCAAAATGCCGCTTCTTCGACTAATAGCTCTATCAAAATCCTCGGAGGAAATCAAGGACTCGTTCAAGTTTGGCCCAATCCTTCTATCCAGCCCAAAGAAGGTAATTATGCAGAAAATGTGATCTCACAAGCGGCTATGTATTATGGAACTCCATATGAATTCAGTTCGGATCGATCGGACCCTTCCACATTTGACTGCTCCGATTTCACGCATTGGGTTTATCTTTCTTCTTTAGGGATGGATATCCCACAAGATTCTCGAAGCCAAGCGTCCTATGTTCAATCTTTTTCCAACCGGACTTACACATCTATCGATCAAGCCCAGCGTGGAGATTTACTTTTCTTCATCAGTTTTAAAGGGACAGATCCGAATAATTACACTGGGATTGATAAATCAATCGAAAACATTACACATGTTGGTCTCTATTTGGGTAATGGTAAAATCATACATACAGCCTCAGCGGCCACAGGTGGCGTACGTATTGATGAAGTTGCCAATAATCATCTAACCTATCGCTTTGTCTTAGGCGGTTCGATACTAAATACTAAATAAGAATGTTCTCGTAAATAAAGAGACGTGTTCTTTTCTGAAGAACACGCCTCTATGTAATTAATCTCTTATAGGAATTAATATTTCAACATTTTCTTCCTCTACATTTTCTTCAAAGTAATATATTTCGATCGGACATGAATGATCCAAAAACTTCTGTTGATATCCGTTTTCTTTCATCCACTCAAATATTCTCGTGTACGCTTCACCTATTGTTTTCGTTGTACAATTTATTTTGGCATAAGTGACGGTGGGGAGCTTAAAACCAATCATCCCTTCGGGTATTAAAGTTAAATCATCCACTTCAAGGCAAGCAAAATAAGTAGCAAATATACCATTACACATATATGGCGAAAAGAGTACTTCCTGATCCTTAGCATTCGTGATCTCATGTCTTCTCTCAGCAAATTGACTTTGTATTTGTAGGGCTGCATCTGGGAAACCTTTTGGAAAATTGGCTGTATGACTCTGACCAACTAATTG
The DNA here is from genome assembly GCF_059692075.1 of Paenibacillus sp. J31P190. Classification (NCBI taxonomy): domain Bacteria; kingdom Bacillati; phylum Bacillota; class Bacilli; order Caryophanales; family Paenibacillaceae; genus Paenibacillus; species Paenibacillus sp. J31P190. The sequence goes on from NZ_JCAUAS010000015.1 coordinate 163,921, forward strand.
ATACTCTCTTCTAAGAGTCTCACAGTGAAATTTAATCATCGTTTTATTTTCCAATGTACTCGTCCCTCCTATTGCTTATTTATTTTGTATTAAACCGATCCCATTCCCTACTGGATCCACTAAATAAGCAAGATAAAAATCATCAAATTCCATTTTACCTCTAACAATTTGCGCTCCCGATTCAACGGATTTCGTAAGTGCCTCATCTATGTTGTCAACTTCGATTTGAATTCTTATTCCGTGTGGAAAATCACTGGGTCCCTTAGAAATACCGCCGTTAATGCCAGATTTATCATTATTTCCTGTTGTTACTGGATGGTATCCCCAGTTAGGCTCTGCAATCTTCCAACCAAAAACAGACGAATAAAAACTTGCAGCACGTTCCGGATCTTGACTATTCATTTCAAATAATACAACACGACCCAAATGATTCAACCTCCACAATTGGTATTTATACCCATCTCTATTATACCGAATATTTGTTCCCATGTATATGAAAATATTTCTGGAGCGAACAAAAAAACCGAGCCTTGATGACCAAGGATCGGCTTCTTTTTGTATTAATTATACGTAATCTTTAAACCTAATTCTGAGGCTCTGGCAAGCGCCCCTTCAGAAAATTTAGGTTTCTTATACTTTTCTTCAAACTCTTCTTTAGATAGCGGTGCCCAGATGAAATCTTTATTCTGATAGATCCACGTTTTGGTTCCCCAATCAACGTGAACCGTCCGGCTCGCAACCTTTTTTACGACGCCAATCTCGATAATAACACCTGTTTTACCGAATATTTTGGCACAGTATTTGTTAAGCATTTCGCTCACAACAACACCCCATTCCTATACGTCTGATCTTAGTGAATGTATGATTCTTGAAGCTATTTCAATAGACTGTTCGTCTGCTTGAAATTCATCACGAAAGGAATCTCCCAATACTTCATTAATCGCCTTGCCAAGGGATGGAGCATCCAAATCATCTAGATGTTTCGTGATGTAAATGGTTATTGTTCGCGTTTCACCATCATACTCATCATCCGGACCATCCATCGCTAGAAGCTTTACGGGGTCCCATCTATCGATGTGGTGTTTCACGACCTCCATCATTGGCGTAGGGTCATAAGGTAGGGATTCTAAATACCTATTCTCTTTCATGATTTCCTTTTTAATACTCCAAAGCATAACATTCATTTTCGTCTGATCAGATACTGCTCTAAATTTCAATAGAAAAAGCCTCCTTTACAGGACGCTTTCTCGATCTTCTGTCACAATCTTTTCAGACCGTTCAATTATCGCCCCATTGAAGTTTAGCATTTTCCCTGTACCTTGAGCAATACATTCCATCGGGTGCTCTGCGAGATGAACGGGTACGCCTATGTCTTGCTGAAGCCGTTTATCCAATCCTTCCAGCAATGCGCCGCCCCCACATAACAGAATGCCCTGCTCCATCACATCTCCGGCAAGTTCTGGCGGGCATTTCTCCATCGCGAGTCGAATGCATTCTAGAATCGATTTCACAAAATCATCCATAATCTCGTAAATTTCCAATGATGAAATCGATATTGTTCTAGGCAATCCCTGCATAAGGTCACGCCCTCTTATATCCATCTTCACTTCTTTTACAGGCTTAACAACGGCTGCAACGTTCTTCTTGATTTCCTCCGCAGTCCGTTCACCAATGGCCATATTATAAGTTTTCTTCACATATTCAATGATATCCTGATCGATCGACATGCCACCACGGCGAATCGACTCACTTACGACAATTCCACCTAGTGATATGATGGCTACTTGGCTTGTCCCTCCGCCTATATCAAGGACCATACTGCCAATTGGTTCTGCTACAGGTAGACCAGCGCCCATAGCCGCAGCCAGCGGCTCCTCGATCGTGATAGATCTTCTCGCTCCTTTATGTACAATCATTTCCTCGACGGCGCGCTTTTGCACATTCGTAATGCCACAAGGCACGGAAATCAGCACTTGGAAGCTGCGAAACCATTGATACCCTCTTTTTATTTTGCCTATAAAATATTTCAGCATCGCTAAGGTCATATCGAAGTTGGCTATGACCCCATCTTTTAATGGATAGATGACCTCCACATTAGCCGGAGTTCTCCCTATCATGTCATAGGCTTCCTTGCCAAAAGCTTTAATTTCCCCCGTATCCGTTTGGATGGCGACGACAGACGGCTCTGACAATACAATCCCTTTTTTCTGTTGATAAATTAGTGTGTTACAGGTCCCCAGGTCTACTCCAAACAGTTCTTCCAATCTCTTTAACATGACTCGCTCCTTCTCGCTGTTCAATAGACTATGCCCATAGTAGCGTGTATATTAGTTGATTTTGACTTAACTGCATCTTCATACTTGTTCGCATAAAGCAGCCATTCTAGGGGGGTAACCCAAAAAATGCCGCCCACCATAAAGGTGAGCAGCAATTTTAAATAGGCATAATTTAGTTCGCAGCTGCTGGTTCTGCTACTGCTTTATAAGCTGAGGAGACGTAAGTTACGGCTTTCGCCTCTGTGATTACTTCAGCATACATCGTGTCCGGTTTTGGATCTTGCAGAGTATATGAAATCACCGCTTGACCGTTTTGGTCAAATTTAACATTTTGAATGGCAATGCTGTAACCTGAATTCGGTTTTTGACCTCTTGATAGGGTAACCTTGTTCACTTCATCATTTACTTTCTCCACAGTTACGGACACATCTTCTACAGGTGCCGGTTTTTGGATATGTGTTTCCAAGACGCGAATCGCATTATAGATCCATCCAGCAGCTTCGCCACGAGTGAGTTCGGCCTTAGGATTAAACATACCTGCTTTGTCTAGTTCAGCAATTTTGTAAAGCAGCAATCGCTGTAAAGCGCCTTGATATTCGGGAGTGATCTGAGCTTCATCTTTGATCGGGATAAACATTTTCACTAATGGGAAATTGCCCTTCTTTTCCAAAGCTCGTACGAGCATTTCACCAAATTGTTCACGAGTAATTGTAGCGTTCGGGTTTACATCCTTCGGAATGTTCATACCGTTGTAGTGCGCTATGATAAAGGCATCCGCATACCAAGCATCATTAGGGATGTTGGAAAAGATGTCCGAAGCTACTGGCTGTTTAATGAAACGTAACGTATCTAAATTCAAATTCATGCCTTTAACAATCATTTGAACGGTTTGTGCATAACTAATCTTTCCTTTTGGGACGAAATGATCCTTATCAACACCGCTCACGATTCCGCGATCTTGTAGAGCAGAGATCGCTGCAGCTTGTCCTTCCTCTACATCCGTAAAAGCGAATGCACTGCTAAAAGTCAAACTGCTAACCAATGCTGTTGTCAAAGTTAAAGCTGCTATCTTTTTCATAGTTAATTCTCTCCTTTTAGTTGGTTATCTTATTACACACTCTTAACGTATCGTGCGTGAAAAATGTTTCAGTGATTAAAAAAAAAAAATAAAACCGATGAATACCCCCGGCATAATTACTTTAATTTAAGTTCTATATTCTGCTTCAGATCATGATTTATTCTCCTTAATTCTTTGAACGACATACGTCAAACAATCACTCTTAAGCAAAATTTCGCGCCCATTTCTCTCTATTTTAAATTGCAATGCTTTTAAAGTAGTAAAGGTTACTTCCCAGTCTGAATACGCCGATGATAATAATTGTTTCGCATCATTTGTTGTCAAGTTTAGTTCCATATATGGATCTAATTCCATTCCTGATTCTATATCTATTTCTTGAATATTGGTGCTCATAATAATTTCTTAAGTGCAGATTCAATTATATCAACACAAATGATTTTCCCCGATTGGCGTTCCTTCAGTGACTCAGCAATTGGAATACTGTTTCGGCCTACTCCACAGCCTAGATCTAATACCGTGAGATTTTCTTTAGATTTAAAATGCGTTAGCGTATCCATCACTGTTTTTACAGGTTTTGATAGCCAAGATCCCTCTTCAAATAATTTGTAGTTATCATAACAAGCTTCATGATATTTTCGCTCTTCATCTCTAATGATTTTGATCCTATTATCCATTTATGTTTTCCTCATTTTCATTTGAAATAATTTCACATAAATAAACATTCAGTTTACATTCACATAACTCATAAGTAATAACTCTTTGATAAAATAAAAAGACTATACGTTCCTATTCAAAAACTTTAGTTAGAAAGGAACTAAACTATGCCCCCTAAACAATCTTTCGAAGTCGCTATTAAGAACGATTCTACTTTACGTTATTGGGAAATTTTGAAATCAACTGCCCGCTATGTGCTCTCTCGCACTATTATAAGACGATGGCGCACAGACCGAATTGTACTCCCCAGTTCATCTCGTATCCTGTATGTCGATCCAACGGAAAACCGTGGAAGAATTTTGTATATGACAGGTGGAATGACACAACCAAGGCTGAATCTGTTTTGGAAAACGGCAGTTGCCTCTTTCCGACCAACTTTGATCGTAGACGTAGGTATAAATTATGGCGAATGTCTCTTTTCCGTGACCTATCCCAAGAACAGCAAAGTAATTGGAATTGAAGCCAATCCCAATTTGAAGCCGTATATTGAGCGTTCCAAGAAAATACATCCTAACCGCAAAAGAATTAACACCGTTTATGCTATGGCTTCTAATGAAGTTAGCGAGAAGCAATCGTTCTTCATCAACAAATACTGGTCTGGCCTTTCAACCGCAGCTCTTGGCAACCCCAACGGATCGAAGCATTACCAACAACACGATATTTCAAGCATTACACTTGACTCTTTACTTAGCCAGTATCCGCTGCATAAAGAAAAATTCTTATTTAAAATCGATGTGGAAGGTCACGAAGAGAAGGTCATCCAAGGGATGCTGCAATCCATTAAAAATTGTCCCCAAATGCTTGGATTCATTGAATTTGACAGTAAATATTTAGCCAAAAGTGATACAGATGCGCACGCATTCTTAACTTTTTTACAAGAGCATTTCAACCTTTATGTTTACTTGAACAATCAGGAGCTGTACCATTTCGAACAAATTTCTCTGGAGAAACTGCAACTGTTATTCAAAAAGAAGAATATTCACACGGATATCATATTGACCTCACCGGGCGTGACGATTCCGGAGATCTATTCGCAGATTCTACATTTGAATTAGTAAAGCTTCTTTCATTATAATCTTTAATAAAATCTCTCTCGTTTTTATACCGGTCAAACCGTTCTAATACGTATATGTCCTTCAGGTTAATAAATAATGATATAAATTCCTTGATATTCCCCGCAGCTACCTTTATTTCTTGTCCAAATAACATTGGTTGAATAAAAACTATAGGGGCATCTTCAAGGTTTCCAATTGTTCCGTTATTAGTGAGGAATGCAAGGTGATCCCCGCCAACTCCGGTTCTTCCAAATATGATGGCGTCCAGTGGTGTGCAAGGGTAACCATCATCTTCGTTAAATCTTAGATAGAAACCTAAATACTCGTCAAGAGTGCTTTCATATTCGTTGCGTAACTCTCTATCCAGAAGATATAAGCTCTTTAAGGTTTCAGGCATTTCGTATTTCACAGTCTACATATCCTGCAAAGCATTCTTTAGAGCAAGCCTAGGGTATCCTTCCACTAGCTGCAGACTAACAGAATCATTCAGCCACATATTAAGACCAACAATATTCAGCTCGTTAGAAGGGAGATATTCATCAATCCAATGTTGTGTTATATAAATTTGATCATTTATCGATCCCACGATGCTTCTATTGTGAGTTTTCGTGTAAATAAACTTGTCCATATTCGATAAAAACAAACGAACCTCTTGATCTGTGAATTGATCTGCTCTTAAGACAACCTCTAAATTTTTCAAAAACAAATGATCAAAGTCTTTAAAATGCTCTTTCCTTACTCCATAAAGAACTACCTGGTATCTTGTTAAATCGTTCATTATCATTACACAGTTCTTTCTGCCTACCTTAAACAAATGAGCATGCCAACTATTCAGTGGACTATATCCCACTTCCGGAATTGGCGAAACTGGAAAATTGCTTAAATCAAATAACTTCTTTGTACATGCAATTACAGTCATTCATATTCACTACTTTCTTATAGTTTCTTACTCATTACATACCAGCTATCTGTTCGATCCGGATAAAATTCATGTTCAATCACTTCATATTTTAGCCGCTTATACATAGCTATGTTTTCTGGAATCGATAACCGTACAGCAACTTTTGATTCTTTAATTCCCATTGACAATGCTTTATTTTCTATAAAATTTAATAAAGATTTACATATTCCTCTTCCGCGATATTCCTGTATAACTGAAACTCTCCCAATATATATATAATCTTCAATAAATCTATATCTAGCAGAGCCTACAGCGCAATTTTCATTATATACTAATACGGCTCCACCACCTTCATTAAAAGTATTTATTACATTTTGAATCGTTTCGGAAAGTGCTCCTGAAGGTGGATTGAGTTTCCCACTATATTCCATAAATGATTCTTGCATTGTACGAAATACAATGTCTGCTTCTTCCATTTTTGCTTCTCTAATTTCAAATGACATGTAACACGCTCCATCATTATTCGTGATATTTTATTAACGTTTCTCATGTATCCATTTGTTTAAAATTTCTTTACCAGTTACATTTTCAAACGTTTTTATAAAAAACCATGTAAACCCAGAATAGAAACCTATAAGTGGGTAGCGAAACGATGCTGGTTTATTCCCCTCGAAATAGAAATGTCCTATCCAAGATAAAAGGTAATGTAATACAGCTAGTATCAGCGTTACTTTCAAATCATAAAACAAGAATAGCCAAGCCATAAAAGCCGACATAAAAGCAAAATAGTGCAGTATTCGATTGGTCTTATTCTGATGCTCTTTCAGATAATAATCTAAGTCGCGTTGAACTCGAACTATGAACTTTTTTAGTCTCATCTCAATTCTTCCTCATTTATTAGTGTCCATATCTTTATTTTTCTCATTCACTTTGTTCGAATAGTCTTCAAGTTCCTCTTCAAAATAATTAACATGAGTTATTCCTTTCAGATTGTGGATCAAATTTTCTATAAACTTCCTTTGGTTAAATTCAATAAATCCCAAAATATCCCTGCACAATCTCTTCCCTTTCTCAAAAATTCTTATGGTCATATCAAAATGGACAGCCCCATGTGAAGTAACTGTCCAGTTGGTAACCTTTTTTTCAAACAGGATACGAATAAAACCCTTGACCAGATTTACGCCCCAAACGCCCTGCTTTCACGTACTTCCGCAGAAGTGGACATGGACGATATTTCGAATCTTTAAAACCTTCATAAAGGACTTCCATAATGGATAGGCATGTATCCAACCCGATAAAATCCGCCAACTCTAGCGGTCCCATGGGGTGCTTCATGCCGAGCTTCATCACGGTATCGACCGATTCAACAGATGCAACACCTTCATAAACGGTAAAAACAGCTTCGTTAATCATCGGCATCAAGATACGATTCGATACAAACCCAGGAAAGTCTTTCACTTCCACAGGGGTCTTCCCCATCTTTTCACTCAGCTTATAAACAGCTTCGAACACTTCCTGCGAGGTTTCCAAACCACGGATGACTTCAACTAAAGACATAACCGGCACTGGGTTCATGAAATGCATGCCAATCACCAGGGCCGGACGCTCCGTGACCGCGGCAATTTCGGTAATAGGAAGCGATGATGTATTCGATGCCAAGATTGTCTTTGGCGGGCATATAGCATCCAACTTTTGGAATAATGAAGTTTTCAACTCCATATTCTCGGAAATGGCTTCTATCACAAGATCTACCTGTTCCGCTTGTTCTAAATGCTCCGCCGGTTGTATTCTACTTAGAATTCCAGCCTTCCTTACTTCTGTAAGACCACCTTTCTCAACTCCTCTAGTTAGTTGTTTATTTATTGAAGCTAATCCTTTGTCTATAAACGTCATGGAAATATCATGCAAGAGCACTTTGAAACCCGAAGCAGCAGCAACTTGAACGATACCGCTCCCCATTTGTCCCGCACCTACAACCATGATAGTCTGTATATTCATCTATTCACCCCCGTCACAAGCTTATGGATCTACATGCAAAAGAATAGCGTCTCCTTGAGCTGCACCGCTGCATATCGCGGCTATGCCGTAGCCTCCGCCTTTTCTCCGCAGTTCATGGATCAAAGTCAGTATGATTCGCGCCCCGCTTGCGCCAATGGGATGACCAAGAGCAATCGCCCCCCCATTAACGTTGACTCGCTCCGGATTCCAGCCAAGTAATCTTCCACTAGTCAGCAAAACGGCCGCAAAGGCCTCATTTACTTCGAACCTGTCGATTTGCTCCAACGACAAACCTGTTTGACGCAAAAGCTTCAGAATCGCCAAAGCCGGTGTGGTCGCGATATATGGCGCTCTTTCACCTACAGCAGCGTGACCAGCAATCCTAGCCAGAGGCTTTATCCCCTGCGAAACAGCCTTCGCTTTGGACATGACCACCATGGCAGCTGCTCCGTCATTAACACCCGGGGCGTTCCCAGCTGTTATGGTGCCATCCTTTGTGAACAAAGAAGGTAAAGCGGCAAGCTTTTCAAGACTTGTATCCGCTCTTGGCACTTCGTCTTGACTAATCTCAATCGTTCCACGCTTACTCTCTATGGTTACAGGGACGATTTCCTCCGCAAAATATCCCTTATTCATCGCATCTATGGCACGAATATGACTGCGAAGTGCCCATTCATCCTGTGCTTTACGGCTAATTCCGAACTCTTCGGCAACAGTGCTGCCATGCATAATCATATGCACGTTGTGAAATGAACACCATAAGCCATCATGAATCATGAGATCCACGAGGCTTTGATCTCCCATTCTTGCTCCCCACCGGGCAGTTGGAAGTGCAAAAGGTGCATTACTCATGCTTTCCATCCCGCCGGCTACGATAACATCTGCATCTCCTGAACGTATGATTTGATCAGCCATTGTCACACTTCTCAGCCCAGAAGCGCACACTTTGTTAATGGTCTCCGTCGTCACGCCCCAATCTAAACCGGCCCATCGGGCAGCCTGACGAGAGGGAATTTGTCCCGTTCCTCCCTGCAGCACCATCCCCATAAGTACCTCGTCAATCGTTGCCGGATCGATCGAAGATCGGAGGATTGCCTCTTTGATCGCTGTTCCACCAAGAGTGACGGCTGAGACCTCTTTCAAAGCACCGCCCAATTTACCAAAAGGGGTTCGGGCACCGCCCACAACTACACTTTCCCTCATGGATTCGTCCCCCCATCATTCTCAATAAATGATCGTTTCTTGATCATATTTCTCCAAATAATACTTAACCCGCTGCATGAAACGGCTGCATATCAATCCGTCCACTATCCGGTGATCATAGGAAAGACAAAGGTTAGCTATCGATCGGATCGCAATCATCTCCTGAATAACTACGGGCTTACGTACAATGGACTCAAATGTCAGTATAGCCGCCTGCGGATTATTATTGATTGGACATGAAAGCAAGGATCCAACCGAGCCGGTGTTGCTAAATATAAATGAACCCTCAACTAAATCGGTAGGCAGCAAGGAACCACTTCGCGCCCTGTTGACCAACTCATACAGCTCAATTGCGATTCCTGCAATGGATTTACGATCCGCATGATAGATCACGGGTGTTACGACGGTATCGTTGGCAATAGCAACAATTATGGATAGGTTGATATCCTTTTTGACAAGAATGCTGCCCGAGTGCCAGGTTGAATTCAGTACGGGGAACTCCTTCAAAGCATTCACGATCGGTTTCATTACGAATGGGCTAAGCGATAGCGGGACGCCCTCTCTACGCATAAAATCGTCTTTCAACTCTTGCCGCAAGGCGACGAGGTTACTGACATCCACTTCGATCATCATCCAAGCGCGGAGATTTTCAGAGATACTCTGCATACCCAGCCTCCTTCAGATTTCCGCTAATTGGCGCATGGCTTCTTTGACGATGTCCACATTCGGCAGATAAAACTTCTCTAAGGTTGGCGCCATGCCAACAGGAGGAATATCGGGAGGGCAGCATCTCATAATAGGTGCATCCAATTCGTACAACAGGTGTTCCGCTATTAAAGCCGATATTTCAGCCCCAATGCCACCTGTTTTATTATCTTCGTGTACGATCAATACTTTACCGGTTTTGGCTGCCGCCTCATAAATAGCAGGCTTATCGAGCGGATGCAGCGTCCGCAAATCCAATATCTCGGTACTTACCCCTTCTTGCTCTAGCTCAAACGCAGCTTTAATTGCATAGTGCACCGACAAACCGTAGGCAATCACTGTGATATCCGTACCCTCGCGCCTTATGGTTGCCTTGCCAATAGGAACGGTGTAATCTTCTTCAGGTACTTCATCTGATATCGATAGATAGCACTTCTTATGTTCGAAAAAAAGGACCGGATCCTCATCACGTACGGCCGCTTTCAGCAAACCTTTGGCATCATAGGCCGTAGACGGCGCAACAATCTTGAGTCCAGGAGTGCCAAAAAAGACCGACTCCGGACACTGTGAGTGATATAATCCACCCCCGCCTGTCGCGCCGTAAGGTGCGCGAATGACGATTGGACATTGCCAGTCATTGTTCGAGCGATAACGGATTTTCGCTGCCTCGCTTATGATTTGATTAGCCGCAGGGAATATAAAATCGGCAAACTGGATTTCCGCAATCGGCCTCATCCCGACCATAGCCGCTCCAATCGCAACACCCACAATGGCAGATTCAGAGAGAGGCGTGTCAAGGACTCTCAATTCACCAAACCGATCGCGCATGCCTTTGGTCGCATTCAAAACGCCGCCCTTCCCAATATCTTCTCCGAGCACAAAAACATGCTCATCGCGTTCCATTTCCTCCACCATCGCACGGCGAATAGCCTCCAAATACGTTAAGATTGGCATTTAAGTATCACCCCCATCTTCCGCATAAACATGCCGTAATACATCCTCGGGAGCCGGATAAGGGGCTTTTTCAGCATATTTCGTTGCTTCATTCACTTCTTTTGTAATACTCTCATTCAGCACTTGTTCGATTTCTTCAGACATAACGCCGCATTCGATCAAATAACGGCGAAACCGCTGCAAGCCGTCCTGCTCCTTGTGGTACTCTACCTCTTCTTTCGTCCGGTACAGCATATCGTCATCCGCTGTGGAATGCGGCGGGATCCGATAAAGCATCGCTTCAATCAATGTCGGCCCATACCCGCGAACAGCACGCTCCCTCGCTTCTTTGACCGCGCGATACACTTCCAGAGTGTCATTGCCGTCAACACGCTGACCTGGAAAGCCATAACCTGCGGCACGATCAACAACGCGTCCGGCCACTTGTCTATGCGCAGGAATGGAAATAGCATACTGGTTATTTTCACAAAGGAAGATAACGGGCAGTTTGAATACACCGGCAAAATTGAACGCTTCGTGCACATCCCCTTGATTGCTCGCCCCTTCGCCAAAGCTGACGAAAGCGACATGATCTTCCTTTTTCATCATGGCCGTCAGTGCGATGCCGACAGCGTGTAGGGCCTGCGTAGCAACCGGACTTGATCCGGAAACAATATGATGCTTCTTATAGCCAAAATGCCCTGGCATTTGCCTGCCTCCGTTAATGTCCTCCGCTTTAAATAAGGCTGCCAGCATGAGTTCACGCACGGTCATACCCACCGTTAAGACAAAGGCATAATCCCTGTAATAAGGCAGAAAATAGTCATGCTGCTTATTTAATGCGAACGCCGCTGCTACCTGGGTCGCTTCTTGACCCACACTAGAGATATGAAAGGCCGTTTTTCCTGACCGTTGAAGAAGTGTGGCTCGCTCGTCAAACTTCCTCGCTTTGAGCATGAAGGTATACATTTTCAGCACCTGTTCATCGGTTAAACCGAGCTGTTGATGTTTGGTAACTTGCTGAGAAGACATAGGAACCCTCCTCTCTCCTGCTGCTACATATTTCTGCGATATTGCCCGCCTACCTGATAAAGCGCATGGGTAATTTGCCCCAAGCTTGCTGTCTTGACCGTTTCCATCAATTCGGCGAAAATATTGCCGCCAACAAGCGCAATTTGCTGCAGCTTTACCAAAGCCTCGGGTGATTCTGCTTGGTGCCTCAAGAGAAACTCCCTGAGATTCGTAATTTGCTGCTCTTTTTCTTTCGACGTTGCGCGAGCTAGCGGGATATTCATGTCCTCATCTTTGGCAGGATTGGGAGAAAGGAACGTATTTACGCCAATAATGGGCAGCTCGCCATGATGTTTTTTCATTTCATACAGCATCGATTCATTCTGGATTTTACCCCTTTGATACTGAGACTCCATAGCTCCGAGAACACCTCCTCTTTCGCTAATTCGTTCTAATTCCTGCAGCACAGCCTCCTCAACCAAATCGGTTAATTCCTCGATGATAAACGAGCCCTGCAGCATGTTTTCGTTTTTAACGAAACCAAGCTCTTTTGTAATGATTAATTGAATCGCCATCGCTCGACGTACGGATTCCTCCGTTGGTGTTGTAATAGCCTCGTCATATGAATTTGTATGCAGTGAGTTGCAGTTATCAAGAAGGGCCATCAGCGCTTGCAGCGTGGTTCGGATATCATTAAAATCAATTTCCTGAGCATGCAGAGAACGCCCCGACGTTTGGATATGATATTTCAGCTTTTGACTGCGCTCATTAGCGTTGTATTTGTTCTTCATAACTGTTGCCCAAATTCGTCGCGCCACTCGTCCAATCACCGTATATTCGGGATCGAGACCATTGCTGAAAAAGAAGGACAGATTCGGTGCGAAGTCATCAATCGGCATGCCTCTAGCCAAATAATACTCAACATAAGTAAATCCGTTAGCTAGTGTAAAAGCGAGCTGTGAAATCGGATTCGCCCCAGCCTCGGCAATATGATAGCCCGAAATAGAGACCGAGTAATAATTACGTACCTCATGATCGATAAAATATTGCTGAATATCGCCCATCATCCGCAGTGCGAACTCTGTGGAAAAAATGCACGTATTTTGCCCCTGATCTTCCTTCAAAATGTCAGCCTGTACCGTCCCCCTCACCGATTTCAGAGTCTGCTTGCGAATCTGGTTCGCCTCATCATCGTTTGGCAGCCTGCCATTTTCCCGGGAAAAGTGTTCGATCTGGAAATCGATCGCCGTGTTCATGTACATCGCGAGAAGAATCGGTGCAGGTCCGTTTATTGTCATTGAAACCGAAGTCAAAGGATCACACAGATCGAACCCGGCATACAGCTTTTTCATATCGTCTAGTGAACAGACACTAACCCCGCTCTCACCGATCTTGCCGTAAATGTCCTGACGTTCATCGGGATCTTCTCCATATAAAGTGACGGAATCGAAAGCGGTGCTGAGACGCTTGGCTTGATCATTCTGCGACAAATAATGAAATCGCAAATTGGTGCGTTCCGGCGTCCCTTCGCCTGCAAACTGACGCTTGGGGTCCTCCGCTGTTCGTTTGAAAGGAAATACACCTGCTGTAAAGGGAAATTCCCCCGGAACATTCTCACGGTACATCCAGCGAATGAGGTCTCCTGCATCTCGGTATTTGGGCAGGCTCACCTTCGGGATATCCAGCCCTGATAAGCTTGACGTTGTTAGCTCTGTTACAAATTCTTTATCCCTTACTCGGGTTGTTAATGTTTTGCCTGTGTATTTTCTTTGCAGCTCCGGCCATTGGGCGAGTAGGTGGAGAGTTTCTTTTTGCATACGCGTCTCTACATTCATCTTAAGTGTTTGCAGCACAGATATATTTTCGTCTGCTCCAAGCTCCTGCTGTAGGGCTGTTATCGCCCCTTCAATTCGGTAGCAGCTAGTGGCCAGCTCGGCTTCCCTTTCTGCATACGTATGATACGCCCGTACCGTATTCGCGATTTCTCCTAAATATTGTGTGCGGTCAGTTGGTATGATGACATGTGTCTTAGCAGCAGCATGACCAGTTGAAAATCCATGAACTGGCCACTGCAAAGCACATTTTCGATTCAAGGTATCGATGAGTGCACGAAACATTGCATCCACGCCCGAATCGTTAAATTGACTAGCCATCGTTCCATAGACAGGCATGGTTTCATAATTCAAATCAAATAAACCATGATTTCTCTGAACTTGCTTCTTCACATCTCGAAGTGCATCCGCAGAGCCTCTTCTGTCGAATTTATTAATCGCGATCAGATCCGCGTAATCAAGCATATCAATCTTCTCTAATTGCGAAGGCGCACCGAATTCGCTTGTCATCACATAGAGCGACACATCGGCTACTTCGGTAATCTGATGATCACCTTGACCAATTCCGCTGGTTTCCACCAAAACAAGATCAAAACCGGACGCCTTCAAGATGGCAATGGCAGGAGTGATTGCAATGGATAGTTCATTGCCCGATCCCCGTGTAGCCATACTTCTCATATACACGCGATCATTGTGAACAGCATTCATGCGGATGCGATCCCCAAGCAAAGCACCGCCGCTTCGCTGCTTGGTTGGATCGACCGATAGGATAGCGATCGTTTTATCCGGGTACTGACGCAGGAAACGCTGGACTAATTCATCGGTTAGGGAGCTTTTACCCGCTCCTCCCGTGCCTGTGATGCCAACAACTGGACATGTGGCCCCATTTGACAGTTTACTTAATGTCTCTATCTCCGATTTCGCTTCCCTGCTTTCACAAGCTAGTTCAACAGCTGTAATGAAGCGGGCTATCGACCTATGATCTTTGATTTGCCCTAATCCGTTTTCATCGCCTACTTCGTAGCCTTGGGCATAACCAGAAACCGTACTAAAATCACACTCCTTCATCATGAAGTTAATCATCCCTTGCAAGCCAAGCTCCCTTCCATCATCAGGCGAAAATAGGCGAGTAACGCCGTAGTCATGCAGCATTTTGATTTCCGAAGGAAGGATCACACCTCCTCCGCCACCGAAGACTTTGATCTCCGTCGCCCCTTTTTCCCGCAATAAATCAAGCATATAAGTAAAAAACTCGACATGCCCGCCTTGATACGATGAAACGGCAATTCCCTGAACGTCCTCCTGAATAGCTGCCTGCACAATTTCCCTTACGGATCGGTTATGCCCAAGATGAATGACCTCCGCTCCACTGGCTTGAAGAATGCGCCGCATAATCGTAATAGACACATCGTGGCCGTCAAATAAAGCAGAAGCCGTTACGAATCTCACTTTATGCTTCGCACGATAGTTGGTTTCCGAACCAGTTGACACGGCTGCACCTCCCTTCCTCAATCAGCAAGAAGGCTTCGAGAAATGACCACTCGCTGGATTTCATTCGTCCCTCCATAGATTTGTGTGATCTTGGCATCGCGCATATAACGTTCAACGGGGAATTCTTTTGTATAGCCATATCCTCCGAAGATTTGAACAGCTTCCACCGTCACCTCCATGGCCGTGTCTCCAGCAAAAAGCTTGGCATAAGCAGACTCCTTGCCATAAGATAACCCCTGACTTTCTCGCCAAGCTGCTTGATACGTCAGCAGCCTTGCCGCTTCGATTTTTGTTGCCATATTCGCCAGCTTAAAACCAATCGCTTGCTGCTGTGCAATCGGCTTTCCAAACTGTTTACGTTCTTTGGCATAGGCCAACGAGACATCCAGTGCTCCTTGCGCGATCCCTACCGCCTGAGCCGCGATTCCGATTCTAGCGCCATCAAGCGTGCGCATGGCAATTTTAAACCCTTCACCTTCATTTCCGAGTAGGTTTTCCTTGGGAATGCGGCAGTTATCAAAACGGATCTCTGTCGTCGGTGATGAGCGAATGCCCAATTTTCTTTCCTTTTTGCCAAACGTAAATCCGGGTGTGTCTTTCTCTACGATAAATGCGCTGCAGCCTTTGTGCTTTTGCGAAGGGTCCGTCAAAGCGATAACGATATAAATGTCCGCAGCACCTGCATTGGTAATGAATTTTATGAAGCCGTTTAATACATAGTGATCCCCATCTCGAATGGCTGTTGTTCCCATTGATCCGACATCGGAGCCTGAGCCGATCTCTGTCAGACCATATGCCCCAAGCTTCTTCCCTTCTGCCATCGGGCGTAAAAACCTTATCCTCTGCTCCTCCGTCCCAAAGGTATGGATAGGCCAGCCCGCAAGCGAAATATGTGCAGTCAGAGTAATACCTGTAGAAGAGCACACACGTGATAGTTCTTCTACAACAAGGCAATAGGTCAGATAATCGGAGCCAAGCCCACCATAATCTTCAGCCCAAGGAATCCCCGTCAGACCAAGCTCTCCCATTTTGTCAAATAAGGTCCGATCAAACCGTTCATCTTCATCTCGAAGGGCGGCACTCGGTTCTACCTCGTTCTCAGCGAAATCACGGACCATACTGCGAACCATTTCCAGTTCCTCCGACAAGCTAAAGTCCATGCCTGCACGACCTCCTCTAGATGACTTATGTGTACGCAAAGACCCCACCGATATCAGAAGCTCAGTGAGGATGGTTCATAGGCCGCTACTCATTTTCATTCAAAATCGTTTTGGCAATTTTTTCATCTAATGCTTCATACTCGTAATATCGAATCGTATCATACAGCTCACTCCGGGTTTGCATACGATTGAGAGAGTGCTTTTGAGTTCCTGTTTGACTGATTTCCTCAAAAATTCTTTCATAGGCCTTGGCAGCTACACGAAGAGATGTGACCGGATAAATGACCATATGAAATCCCCAGCTTTCAAATTGCTCCGCCGTATAATAAGGAGTTCGCCCGAATTCCGTCATATTGGCTAAAAGTGGACCCTCCACTTCTTTACTAAAGTGTTGAAAGTCCTCCTGACTCTCCAGCGCTTCTGGAAAAATCGCATCCGCTCCGGCTGCAAGATATTGCTGTGCTCTATGAATCGCTTCATCCATTCCCTCAACGCTCTTGGCGTCCGTACGCGCAACGATAAATAACGTCGGACTCACGGCTTTGATCGTTCGAATTTTCTGAATCATCTCCTCAGCCGGTATGAGCTTTTTTCCATTCAAATGTCCGCACTTTTTCGGCATTTCCTGATCCTCGATCTGAACGGCTGCGACTTTCGCCTCCACCATTTCCTTGGCCGTTCTTGCTACGTTTAAAATACCGCCGAATCCGGTGTCTATATCGACAAGTAGAGGAAGACCGGATGCCCGAACCAGCTCTCGGGCACGTTCAGCCACCTCATTAGAGTATATGAGGCCTAAATCAGGCAATCCCCTGCTAGCTGTATAAGCAGCTCCAGATAAATAAATGGCCTTGAAATGAGCCTGCTTAGCTATTCTTGCAGCCATTCCGTCGTGGGTACCTGGAATTTTGACAATTGAGCCTGAATTGACAAGCTGACGAAATTCAGCGGCCAATCGTTGTTGATCCGGTTCTTCTTCAATCAGCCATGACATAAAGACCTCCTGCATCTCGTCGACTTTATTAACCGATGGTCATATAATAAAATGCGCCATAAACTCATGAACAGGCGTTTGAATCAACCGCTCATAATCAAGAGAAAGCTTCCGTATATCTGCCGTCTTCTGACGAGGAAACCGAGTTAGTAAATTTGCTTCATATTTCTCAATAACCTTAGGTAAACCTTCCTCACGACGCCTTCGATGCCCGATCGGATACTCGCAAACCACTTTCTCCGTTTTCGTGCCGTCTTTGAAATGAACTTGGACCGCGTTGGCGATCGAACGTTTGTCAGGATCCAAGTAATCTTTGCTGTACTGCTCATCCTCGACAACGACCATTTTCTCCCTAAGCGCATCAATTCGAGGATCCTTAGCGACCACTTCTTCGTAATGCTCAGCGGTCAATGTACCAAACAGCAGCCCAATTGCTACCATGTACTGCAGACAATGATCTCGATCAGCAGGATTGTGCAAAGGTCCCTTCTTATCAATAATCCGAATCGCAGATTGATGGGTAGTCAATGTGATGTGATCAATCTCATCCAGTCGCTTGTGTACTTTTGGGTACAGCTCTAGTGCGCACTCGACGGCTGTTTGAGCATGAAATTCAGCAGGAAATGATATTTTAAATAAAATATTTTCCATCACATAGGAACCTAGTGAACGACCTAATGTGAGTTCTTTTCCTTGAAATAAAACATCTTGGAAGCCCCAGTTTTTCGCGGTAAGCGCCGACGAATAGCCCATTTCGCCACCAATAGCCATCAAAGCTAACCGTACCCCACGACTTGTGGCATCACCGGCAGCCCATGATTTACGTGAACCAGTATTCGGAGCATGCCGATACGTTCTTAAGCTCGCCCCGTCAATCCATGCGTTGGAAAGTGCGCTGCACAGCTCTTCTCTATTCGCCCCCAACATTGCCGCAGCAACGGCTGTCGATGCTATTTTCACAAAATGAACATGATCCAGCCCTACACGATTTAAGCTGTTCTCAAGAGCAAGCACTCCTTGAATCTCATGCGCTTTAATCGTCATGGTGAGGACATCTTTCATCATGAGCGGCATTTTCCCCTCAGCAACTCGATTGCGGCTAAGATAATCGGCGACGGCAAGAATACTGCCAAGATTATCCGAAGGATGCCCCCATTCAGCAGCCAGCCATGTATCGTTATAATCCAGCCAACGAATCATACAGCCGATATTAAAAGCCGCATGAACAGGGTCTAGCTCGTATCTCGTCCCCGGCACGCGGGCACCACCCGGTAAGCTCGCACCTGGTACAATCGGACCCAAATGCTTCGTACAATCCGGAAATCGCAAGGCGAGTAATCCGGTACCAAGTGAATCCAATAAGACATGCTGTGCGATGCGATACGCTTCCTCACTTTCAATCTCTTTTGCCATTATATAATCGGCAATTTCCTCGATTAAGGGGTCAAAGGTCATCTCCTTATTTTCCAGATATCCGGAACTGCTCATTCGTATTCGTCCTCTCTGCTTAAGTGACTCGACTGCTGAGGAGGGTGTAGATCTCGAGGTCCCTTATAATGAACTCGTGGTCGAAAGAGTCGATTATTATCATGTTGTTCGACCACATGCGCGCTAATGCCGATCGTACGGGCGGCAAGAAATACTGGTGTAAACAAATCAATGGGAATCCCAAGCAAATAGTAAACAGGAGCTGCGTAATAATCCAAATTCGGATGCAAATTCTTTTCTCGCTTCATGACTTCTTCCCCAAGGACACACATGTTGTAGAGCTCTGGTTGATTTTTGTCTATGGCGAGCTCAGCTAGTGCCTCTTTCATAAGCAGTGCACGTGGATCCGCCTTTTTCATATAAACCCGATGTCCAAAGCCCATAATTCGCTCTTTCTTTGCTAACTTATTTAGCATGAGCGCTTCAAGATTTGCTTCCGATCCCGCCTCCAAAAGCATCGCCATGACCGCTTCATTCGCACCGCCGTGCAGAGTCCCTTTGAGTGAAGCAACCGCGCCAGTTAAGGCACCGTAAAGATCGGATTGTGTGGATGCAATTACACGCGCAGCAAATGTTGAATTCGGCATTTCATGCTCACTATATACGATCAATGACTGATCAAAGATAGCTTCTTCCATCTTGGTTGGAACGCGTCCTGTGATCATATATAAGAAATTAGCTGTATAAGATAACTCTTTCCGCGGGTCTATGAATGATTGCTTCGTTTGTGCGCGATATCCGTTGGCTACAATTTCTGGCACTTTCGCGAGCAGTCGAATGGCTTTACGGGTATTGGCTTCTCTGGAACGATCCTCAAGATCGACGTCGTAACTTGCTATAGCTGAGATACCTGTTCGCAGAACATCCATGAAGTCAGCATGCTCGGGGAGTAGTTGTAGAATCGCCTTCACATTTGGAGGTAATCCATATTCCGATCTCAACTTCTCTTCGATCGAATACCGTTCATGTGGATTAGGCAGTGCTCCGTCTAGGAGCAGCCCAACAATGTCCACATAGGTTACATGTTGGGCAAGCTCAATAAGGTCATACCCGCGAACAACAATTTCCTCCTTCTCCACATCCAGATACGAGATGTTCGTCTCGCTAGCAATGACATTTTCAAGTCCAGGCAAATAGTCGTCACTCATCTCATCGCTCTCCCTTCCTCCGTTCGTTCCACTTCCTTCAGTCGGCAAGCAGCATTCGGGATATCACAATACGCTGAATCTCATTCGTCCCTTCGTATATCTGGGTCACCTTCGCATCGCGCAAAAACCGCTCTACAGGGAAATCCTTGGTATAGCCGTCGTCTCCAAAAATTTGCACAGCCTCAATACAGACCTGAACTGCGGTATCACTGGCGAAAAGCTTGGCAATAGCAGCTTGCTTTCCATATGTTAAGCCCTTGCTTTCCCGCCAGGCGGCCTGATAGGTAAGCAGTCTAGCTGCTTCAATGTGAGTTGCCATATCAGCGATTTTAAAAGCAGTCGTTTGCTGCCCACCTATCGGCTTTCCCACTTGATTCCGCTCTTTTGCATAAGCAATTGAAGCATCTAGAGCGCCTTGCGCAATTCCAAGTGCTTGAGCAGCAATTCCGATACGTCCGCCATCCAGACTTTTCATGGCAATTCGGAAGCCTTCCCCTTCCGGCCCTAACAAATTCTCCACAGGAACACGGCAATTCTCAAACCTCAGTTCCATTGTCGGTGATGATCGAATGCCTAGCTTCTTTTCTTTACTGCCAAAAATGAATCCAGCAGCTCCCTTTTCTACGATAAAGGCGCTGCACCCTTTTTGCCTTTGCTGCAAGTCCGTCATCGCAAAAACAATGTAAACCTCCGCCTCCCCTCCATTTGTAACAAATAGTTTGGATCCGTTAAGGACATAACTGTCCCCGTCCTTAGTCGCTGTTGTCCTCATCGCCCCAGCATCGGAGCCGGAACCACTTTCCGTTAAGCTATAAGCTCCTAGCTTCTTGCCTTCTGCTAAAGGCCGCAAAAACTTTTGTTTCTGTTCTTCTGTGCCATACTTGTAAATCGCCCAACTGACTAGAGAGGTATGAACGGAAAGCATAACTCCTGTGGAACCACATACCCTAGAAAGCTCTTCAATGACCATGGCATAGGTCAGAAAATCGGACGCATGCCCACCATACGCTGCAGGCCACGGAATGCCCGTCAGACCAAGCTTTCCCATCTTATCGAACAAATTTCGATCAAATCTCTCTTCTTCATCCCGCAGTGCAGCCGTCGGCTCTACCTCATTAATCGCAAAATCACGAACCATGGAACGAATCATGTTCTGTTCATCCGTATAGGACACATGCATTCGACTGCCTCCTTCGACATGATGGACATTCCTTCATGTTTCTGCCGAGGATATATTCGGTCGATGGGTTGAAAATGGGACAAGCTGTAAACGCTTTCAGTTCTATGCTTTATATATACACCCTTTTACAAATGCTTATACCTTCGGGGCTGCATGATTTTAATGGACTCTTCGCCATGATAATAATAGAGAGCTTCCCAACTACAAAATATTGCTATCCGCTACTCCACTGAAAAATTAAAAGAGCCAGACCTTTGTATAGGTTGGCTCTTCCAAGTTCATAGTTATTCCAATATTTATACCGGTTCATTGACCAGCTGTTGATTTTTCTTTCCAAAAGATACGAAATAAAGAACTGCGCTTGCGATAACAACTAAGCATAAGATCAGAATGAGATTGCCGTACAAGTAGGCGTGCGAGTCTGAAAGTAGAGGATGAAGCGGAAAAGCAAGCAGTTCTTTCTCCATCACTTTGGCAACGAGTGCCGTCACGACTGCTCCGGAAATCGTTGATGTCATATTAAAAAAGCCCATTCCGACGCCAATTTGTTGAACCGGCAAAATTTGCGTAATCGTTTCCGTTAATGCCGTCTGCATGAAAGAAAATCCGATGTACATCATGATGAGGGCTGCTCCAATGTACCAAACCCAAAGTCCGATCGATGAAGATTGCAGTAAAAGACTAGCTGCGATTAATATCAATCCTAGATAAACAACATAATGGCTTCCTCGCTTGACCGTCATATTGCCGGCTACTTTCCCAAATACGACCGCGCTAAAGGCCCCAGGAAACATAATAAGTCCAATATGCTCTGTGTCTAGCCCGTATATGTTACTTAGCATCAACGGTATAACGAACATGACCGACATCACAGTGCCAAAAATGAGAAAGCCGATGATGAGACCATTTCGGTAAAGAGAATTTGTGAAAAGTGCAGGTTCGACGAACGGCTCCTTCGCCCTGCGAATATGAACGATAAATAGCACTAGAGCTATCATTACAATTCCCAAGTAGATCCAATTTCCTTCAGTCGTAAACAAAATAAGCGTTGATATGATCACACCCAATAGTACCGCTCCTACAACATCCAATTTACCTTCTTTGCGCGGTTCTACTGGCAGAAACTTTTGGAAAAAAGGAATAGCAATGACGACTGGTACCGCAACAAGAAACAAAAAGGCCCAGTGAAACGATCCTGCAATATAACCGCCAAGCACAGGACCGATCCCAATCGCGAATGAAACGGTCGATGTAATGATACCAAACATTCGCCCGCGTTCTTTCACGGTGAAAAACCGGGCTACCATGACGAAAATCAAGGCTGGGATAGCTGACCCACCTGCCCCTTGTATAGCCCGAGATAAAATGACAGCGGGATACCACGATTGGCATACAAAACCCAATATGGACCCAAAAGCGTAAAGGGAAATCCCTATTGTAATCAACTTTTTGATGCTGTACATATCGGAAAGCTTCCCAAAAATAACCATACCCATACCGAAGACGATAAAAAAGATCGTGACCACCCAACTTACACCGGAAGCATCCAGACCGAACTGCTTGGCGATACTTGGGGTGGATACATTGAACACGGATTCATTCAAAACGGCAAAAAAGATCACATAATAAATCCACGGGACACTTTTCTTTATTTCTGAATTATCCTCCTCAGATTGGGTTTGACTCTCTACAATATTCATTTTGATTGACTTCCTTCCTCTTTACGAATTTCAATTTCATTTTAACGATCTTATTATCCCATTTACTCTTCGATCCCACCAATTCTTACCAAATTTGCTTTATCTCCAGTATACCAAACGCACGTTCTCATGTATAGTAGTTTACACAACAAAAATATTTGGCTTATAGGGTCCTTTGGTGAGAGCTTTGTACTGGTTTATGCAAAGCAAGGGCTCAACACGTTTATGTAAAACTATTGCTTGTCAGGGAATTGTTGTACGTTGGAGTCAATTTCATAATGCAATTTGCCCCAGGTAATACTCGCCGAAAATACGGTATTATTTTTTAAAATTAGCTCGCTTGCTTAACAATCCCAATTTGTTGGTTCATCCGATCAAGTGCATACTTGCACAAATTGTAGGTTAGACAGCTTAAATCGAAATC
>NZ_JCAUAS010000016.1:0-186476 GCF_059692075.1 Paenibacillus sp. J31P190
CTGCGCGCGCTTTACGCCCAATAATTCCGGACAACGCTTGCCCCCTACGTATTACCGCGGCTGCTGGCACGTAGTTAGCCGGGGCTTTCTTCTCCTATACCGTCACACAAAAGGCAGTTACTCCTCTTGCTGTTCGTCTAGGGCAACAGAGCTTTACGATCCGAAAACCTTCATCACTCACGCGGCGTTGCTCCGTCAGACTTGCGTCCATTGCGGAAGATTCCCTACTGCTGCCTCCCGTAGGAGTCTGGGCCGTGTCTCAGTCCCAGTGTGGCCGTTCACCCTCTCAGGTCGGCTACGCATCGTCGCCTTGGTAGGCCGTTACCCTACCAACTAGCTAATGCGCCGCAGGCCCATCTATAAGCCACAGATTGCTCCGTGTTTCATAATTCTCTCATGCGAGAAAACCAGTTATCCGGTCTTAGCTATCGTTTCCGATAGTTATCCCGATCTTATAGGCAGGTTACCTACGTGTTACTCACCCGTCCGCCGCTAACTTATCCCGAAGGATAAATCCGCTCGACTTGCATGTATTAGGCACGCCGCCAGCGTTCGTCCTGAGCCAGGATCAAACTCTCCATAATAGAAAAGCTGAAATGCTCATTGACTTGCTAGCGAGATTTTGCAATCTCAATTGTAGTCACTTGCGTGACTGAATTTGCTGATTTGCTTCATTCATTTGTTCAGTTTTCAAGGAGCTTTATTGCGTTACCGTTTAAAGCGTTAATGTGTCGCTCTTGCGGTGACAAGAAGTAATATTATCAGGTTTCAAAACGAATTGCAAGCAATTTTATACATCCATTATCTTACATCTTCTCAAACCCCGTAGAAATGCCTTTTCTGCGCCATATATCCTTTTTCCCAAGCAGATGAACGCCGCCAATCCAATCGTCAATGCCATTTAGATACAGATGATCCAACACACATGCATGAACTAGTTTGCCCATGTCCGTCCTTTGTAATCGCCATTTTTCAAAATGAGGCGGCAGTGCTTCGCTGTAAGTAGGCAGCTTGTCCCCTCCAGTAAGTCGGACCAGCGGAACCTCACATTTGCGGATACTATCCACTATAGCCCAGAACTGCAAATCACCGAGGCCGTAATGACTGGCCGTTTGGCCTACACTTTTAAACAATGACAGCATCGGCATTTCCTCCTCCCCTATCAGCTCCAGAATAAGCTGCTGGTTGGCTGACAAGCCATTTTGAGAGGATGGGTAGCGTTCTGAATTGGCCTCTAGGGCTTTTTTAAGAAAAGGCAGTGCAGATAAATCCTCTTCCAATAATGTCGCCATAAGAAGGGGCTCAGAAGCTGAGTAAGCTATCCAAACCTTGCAGGCCAAAAGAAGTTGGTCTTCATTAACAGGCAACCATTCGTGATGCAGCTGAGTAATTTGATCAACGTTTAGTTGTCCCAATCCATGAAAGAACTCAACGCCAGGAAATTGATTGATACTTAACAAAGATAGTTTAAAGGATCGATTAGGGAGAGCGAGTAATCTCGATAGCAAATAACAAAGCATCAATTGGTCATATAAATCATGCTCAAACCACAGGACAACTTCGTCTACATCCTCCGCGAGCTTGTCCAGCGCTTTTTCCTGCTGTAGGGTAATGGACTTGAACATTTCCTCAGGAATGCCGTGCTGGCGATTCATATAGGCTGCCCTCATAGATAAAAGGACACTATCAGACATCTCCATGCCGATAGGTCCTTCATATAGTGACTCGCGCCATACCAATATGTCTCCATCGATATCTGAAGCACGCAGCTTATGTCCAAATGCGTCTCCATTCACAATATGAAGTTTCTTCGGCATGGCACTGTCCCCTTATTTGTGATTTAAGCTTCACCTAAAAGCTGTAAAAGCTCCTGTTCATCCTCAATGATCCGAATTCCAAGTTCTTGCGCTTTCGTCAGCTTGCTTCCGGCGCTTTCCCCTGCGATCACGATGTCCGTTTTCTTAGAAACACTTCCGGTAATCTTAGCCCCTAGCGCTTCGAGCTTCTTGGCACATTCGTCACGTCCCATGGTCGATAGCGTACCTGTGAGGACAATGGTTTTACCAAAGAACGGATTGTCAGGGCTAGCCAATACAACCGCAGGCTCTTCAGCTATTGGATTGACGCCAGCAGCGAGCATACGCTCAATACTGGACACCATTACTGGGTCACGGAAGAATGAGTAAATACTCTCAGCTACTATTCCGCCTACATCTGGAAGCCCGATTAGCTCCTCAGGCGTAGCCGCCATAATCTTCGTTAGGCTGCGATAGTAGTCTGCCAGCACCTTGGTCGTGGTTTTACCCGAGTTAGGAATGCCTAGGGCATAAAGGAACGAAGCTAGATCGCGCGATTTACTTTTTTCAAGGGCATCAAGCAGGTTGCGCGCCTTCTTCTCGCCAAAGCGATCGAGCTTGACGAGATCCTCGAATTGTAAGGTGTACAAATCCGCAGGATCACGGACATCCAGCTCTTGATGCAGCTGTGAGGCAGTCATTTCGCTGAAAAACTCAATATCCATCGCATCGCGCGAGGCAAAATGCGCCATACGCCCAACCAGCTGCGGACTGCAGCCGAGACGGTTCAAACAAAACAGATGCGCACCACGCATCTCAAGTTCACTGCCGCAGGAAGGACAATGCGTCGGAGCTACAATCTCCTCTCCGTCATTCTCCTCGGTTACTTTGCCGAGAATCTCAGGAATGACATCATTGGAGCGACGGATGTAGACGAGGCTGCCTAAGGCATGCTTGAGGTTTTTGCGCTCAATGTCACCAACATTGTTGAGCGTACAGTTCTGTACGGTTACGCCAGCGAGATCCACGGCTTCAACACGGGCTAACGGTGTGATTTTGCCTGTGCGGCCGACTTCCCAAGATACACTTTGCAGGATCGTTGTCGCTTCTTCGGCTTCAAACTTATAAGCAATCGCCCAGCGAGGGAACTTCTCTGTGTAGCCGAGTACTTCTCTTGTGCGCATGTCCGTAATCTTAATGACACTTCCGTCAATCAGAAAATCAAAGCCAAGGCGTTCTTCGGCAATTTGCTCCAGCTCTGCACTTACTTCTTCAATCGTGCTGAAATAACGTGTGCGGTTGCTCACTTTAAAGTGGTTGTCACGAAGAAACTGAACCATATCGAAATGATTATCGAACTGGATGCCGTCTGAGTAACCCACATTATAGAAGAAAGCGTTCAGCTTACGCTCTGCCGTCACTTTGGGATTGAGATTGCGCAGTGCTCCAGCTGCAGCGTTGCGGGCATTTTTGAGCGGATCCGTAGCAGTCTGATTGTACGCCTCGAGAACGGAGAGGAACATCATGCCCTCACCCTGCACTTCAATGGTTCCGTCCTTGTACGGGATCTCCAGCGGGATGGATTTGATCGTCTTGATCTGGGCTAAAATGCCCTCACCAACCGTACCGTTTCCTCGCGTGGAGGCTTGAACTAGCTCTCCTTGCTTATAGGTAAGGTTCAGCGTGAGCCCGTCGAACTTCAATTCCACCACATACGTCGGGTCTGGCAACGGGTTCTCTGGATTCTTGCTGTTGTAATCTGCAATTAACTTAAGTACACGTGTATGCCAAGTCTGCAGGTCTTCGGCATTTTGCGCTTTGTCCAAGCTCCAAAGCCTAGCCAGATGCTTGTGTGGATCAAAACCTTTGAGAATGTCGCCGCCCACGCGCTGAGTCGGAGAAGAAGGCAGGGTAATCCCTGTCTCCTTCTCTAACGCGGTCAATTTATTGTATAAAGCATCCCACTCGGCATCGGAAATCGCCGGTTCATCGAGCGTGTAGTAGTTATGGTTATGTTTGTTGATTTCTTGGATGAGGGTTTTCATTGCCGCGATGGCATCTGTCATTACGGGCTCTTCCTCTCTAATGGGTAATAGGGGGTTGGTGCGGCAAATAAAGGCGCAAAGCGGCTCCTATTCTTTCGTAATAGGAGCGAACTTCGCAAGCAGGCGCTTCAAGCCAACTGGCGCCGGGAAAGCAATTTGCAGCTCGGTGTCATCACCCGAGCCTTTTACGGACACGACGGTGCCGATGCCCCACTTGCCATGCGACACTTTGTCGCTGGCTTTGTAGTCCGGCACCGCGCCGCCTGCGGCAGGCTGCGGAGCCCGGAACGCTGCCGGCTTCGCCCCGGCTGCAGGGCTTGGCGCAGCCGCGCCAGAGCTAGGCCGTCCGAAGGAGGACGGCGTGCCCCAAGCGGACGAGCCGGCGGAGCCGCGGCCCGCTTGGGAGGCAGTGGCGCTGCTGCCACTGCTGCCCCACGAGCTGGAGCTGGTGCGGCCAGCTCGCGAGAAGCCTCCGCCGATGGAGCCTCCCATCGAGACATTCTCCAGGAGTTCCTTCGGAATCTCCTGAAGGAATCTCGATGGCGCGTTCGCGGCGGTGCGGCCGAAGAGCGTGCGCATACGGGCGCACGTGAGGAAAAGCTCTTGCTCGGCGCGCGTGATACCGACATAGGCCAAACGGCGCTCCTCTTCGAGCTCTTCGTTATCGGCGAAGGCACGGCTGTGCGGGAAGACGCCTTCTTCCATCCCGATGATGAATACAACCGGGAACTCTAGACCTTTGGCACTGTGCATCGTCATTAGCACAACGGCGTCTTGCTCTTCCTCGCTTTTTTCTTTATCCAGCGTATCGATATCGGCGATAAGCGCCAAATCGGTTAGGAACGAAATGAGCGACTTGTCCTCATTACGTTTCTCGAAGTCCATCGTCACGGACAGGAACTCCTCAATATTTTCGAGACGAGCCTTGGATTCAATCGTATTCTCGCGCTGCATTTCCAGACGGTACTGCGACATCTCCAGTATTTTCTCCGTAAGTTCAGTTACAGATAAGTATTCAACCATTCGGTTCAGGTTATCAATCATTTCGCGGAAATCGGCTAAAGCGTGCTTAGCCTTGGACGTGATCTCCAATGAATCGACTTCCTCCAGCATGGCATATAAGGAAATGCCTCTTCGTCCCGCCATTTCGGCCACTCGGTCCATCGAGGTGTCACCAATGCCCCGCTTCGGCACATTCACGATTCGGCTCAAGCTAATATCATCATCCGGATTGGAGATGAGGCGCAGATAAGCCAAAATATCCTTGATCTCTTTCCGATCGTAGAACTTTACGCCGCCAACGATGGTGTATTGGATATCGGATTTAATGAGAATTTCCTCAATCACCCGAGATTGTGCGTTCGTTCGGTACAAAATGGCGTGATGACCGAACTTTTTACCATTGGACTTATTTTTATTAATTTCACTCGTAACAAAATAGCCTTCTTCGTGCTCGGAGTCAGCTTGAAATAGCTTAATCCTTACGCCGCCTTCTTTATCCGTCCATAAGTTTTTGGGCTTACGGCCCGTATTATTGGCAATGACCTTATTGGCAGCCTGCAAAATATTAGAAGTGGAGCGATAATTTTGCTCCAATAAAATAGCGGTAGCATTCGGATAATCTTTTTCAAAATTAAGGATATTCGAAATGTCAGCTCCACGCCAACGGTAAATGGACTGGTCACTGTCACCCACAACGCAAATGCGCTTATGTTTGGCCGCAATCATTTGACACAGCATGTACTGCGCCCTGTTCGTATCCTGATACTCATCGACATGAATATATTGAAATTTATTTTGATAAAACTCCAGAACTTCTGGAACTTCATTAAACAAATGAATGGTTGCCATAATTAAGTCATCGAAATCCAGGGAGTTATTGCTTCTAAGCTTCTTCTGATAAAGCGTATATATTTTCGAGGTCAACCCGTCGAAGTAGTCACCGATTTTATCTTCAAATTGTTTAGGAGAGATGAGTTCATTTTTGGCTGTAGAAATGGCCGCTTGAAAGGTCTTAGGTTCGTACTTCTTGGTATCAATGTTCAGTTCTTTGCAGCACGTTTTGATGACGGATAACTGATCACCGGAATCTAGAATGGTAAAATTCGAGGTGAAACCGATGCGTGAAATGTCTTTGCGCAGCATGCGTACACACATGGAGTGAAACGTGGAGACCCAAATATCGTTCCCGCTGCCGCCAACCAGCTTGCCGACACGGTCCTGCATCTCACGAGCCGCTTTATTCGTAAATGTAAGGGCCAGAATGCTCCATGGAGCCGCTCTGCGCGTGCCGATCAAGTAAGCAATACGATGCGTTAGCACGCGTGTCTTCCCGCTTCCCGCTCCAGCCATAATCAGAAGTGGGCCGTCGACAGCTTCGACTGCTTTGCGCTGTTCGGGATTCAACCTTTTTATCGCATCTAAAATATTGACTGTCTCGTTCATAAGTTACCTTCCTGTTCTATCAAAGTTCACGGTCTGAAGCGCCTGCTCCAGATCACTATAAATAATGTTGCCGACGACGATGGTATCTGCGACTTCCGCTGCTTGTTGCGCTTTATCTAGGCTGTCAATGCCGCCGCCATACAATAAACGGGCATTCTCCAGCACTTGTCGAGTCCGCCGTACCAGCTCCATATCTCCAAACACACCGCTATATTCCAAGTAAACAATAGACATGTGAAAAAGCTTGTCCGCCATGCGTGCGTATGCCGCAACATCCTTGGCATCCAAGTTCGTACGAGCCGACGTTAATTGCGCGGCCGTAGCTTCGCCATTTAGAATAATGTAGCCTTCAGCTATAATTTCGTCCCAATTGAGCATAGAACCATATTCCTTCAACGCCTCGTGATGCTGCCCAACGATCCAATTCGGATCATCCGCATTCAGAACAATCGGAATTAGGAATAAATCGAACCCTGGGACGATGGCCTCTTGATTGGATATTTCAAGCACACAGGGTACCTCATACTGACGAATGCGAGATAAAAGATCTACCGTGTTATCAAAGGTTATCCCCGTTGAGCCCCCCACCATGATCGCATCTGTACCAGACAGGCATAGCCGATCGAGCGCTTCATCTGAGATGTACCGATCTGGGTCAAGCTTAAAAACATGCTTCCACTTACGTATATCGACGATCAATTGTTTCCCTCCGATTAGGCGGCAATACTGCCATACTATCAACAGTCTATGCTACGTATTCAGGTGTGTCAAATGCCAAAAGACGGGCTAAGCGCCCGCCTTTTCAAGGAATATGTACGTAATGTTACCTGATCTGCGTCCAAGCTTGATTTCCGGTTAAATACGCACAAATGTTCCCAATTATTTTACTTCAATATTAAGAATTTTCTCTACATTAAGATCCTTATGATCATTTTGCTGAAGCTCGAGTTTGATCTCGTGTTTGCCTGCAGCTAAATTGGTCAGAGTTAACGGACCCGTTTTGCCGATCATTGCTTTCTGCTTACCATCTACGTATAAATGCAAATGTCCTTCACCTTGTACGGCCTTCTGATCCATATGATCCGCTATCTGGAAATTACTTGTTTGATACGTGATCGTAACATTTCTGCCGTCTACTTTATACTCGGCATCGATAGCTGGCTTGCCGCTGGAGGTCACCGTCTTCACACTGCTTTCCGTCTTCCCTTGAGCCACTGTAGTCGCTGCTTTGGGGTCCTTCAACCCTGCTGCACCGCTGCTAGCAACTTCCTCTTTGGAACCACATGCTGTTGTTAATGCTCCTAGTACAATTAAAGTAGCTGCGCCGTAAATCCACGTTTTTCTCATCAGCATTAGCACCCTTCTCCCATAAGTTTGGACATCCTATGTTCCTTATATATGAGTGACAAGCTGGTTCCATACCATGATTATGAGAAAAGTGGGACAAAATAAAAAATAAAACATATTTGGAGCGATGGAATGTTTGATAAAAAAAAGACGCCCTAGCTATAAGCTAGACGTCTTGGTCTTGAGGGAACGATGAGATTTAGAAGCTATATTTACTTCCCTCATGTTGTTGTTTACTAAGGTAAGAGCTTTCCCCTGCGGTTGAGGTATGGGAACCTGTTTGACTGCGGGAAGCGTTGGCGGAACTTGCTGATTTGCTAGTAATGCCAGCATTTTCAGATGCGCTGTATCCAGATGATGCAGAATAACCCTGAGATTGACCGTAGCCGGTTTGTCCATAATTCTGATCTTGAAAATTTTGTCCTTGCTGGTTGCTAATATAGGCTTGCTGTTGAGTTGTCTGATTTGGTGAAGACTGTGTGTGGGTTGAATAGCCTTGCCCTTGATTACTGTACACCGCATTCGGATATTGGGAGGCACTAATCATGGGTTGGATAGGTGTCTGTGCTTGATATAAAGCAGCAATCTGGTTCTGTTGTTGACTTTGCTGCTGATGTTGCTGTTGCTGGGCGATAGGCATCTGGTCTTGCTGCTGATAGCTCGCCGTGTTGGTTTGACTCAAATTTTGTTGTACAAAGGACTGCAGCTGAGCTGCGGTCTGGCTTTGTTTCTGCAGCTCTTGCCCAATTTGCTGCTGAGGAGCAGCTTGAATCTCATATTGGCCAAGCTTCTGGATTTCCTGAAATACGGCAGCTTGATCCTGCAGTGTCTTTTGCAATAACGACTGAAAGGCCTGCCTGATCTGTGGATTCGCGGCTTCCAAAGCGGCAGTCGTATATTCACGAGCACTGCGTTTCAATTCAGAAAGGACAAAGTTCGCGAAGTCCTCGTCTTTTAATTGTACTTGTTGCTGGTGAGACTGCTGCTGTTGTTGATAAGGGTTTTGCTGATACATGGCTTCTTGCACCTCCTATTATGTACGAATTAATGGGTAATGCCTGATTGCTGCTGTAGGGTGTTGATGAGGACGCTAATGTTTTGCAGACGCTCCTGCGAAAGTTGAGACAAGGTTTGTTTCAAGGATTGACTCTGGCTGTTCACCGCACCTTGAACACAAAGCTTTGCTAACAGCTCTTCATTTTTCAGCGTATCGGCTACATACAAAAGCTCTTTGCCTGAAATAGGATGGTTCCCTTGATTGCTATACATGTGAATGTTACCTCCTTTCCATTCCTTTTTTGTAGGTTTCCCAAATTATTCCGTTTTATGTGTTATTGGAAAAAAAAGTTAAACAAAATTTTGAGAAACTAGGTCATGCAGCTGCAGCAAACTACCAAAAAAACTGCTCCCCCACAGCACAATAGCTGTAGAGAGCAGTTTTCCTGTTAAGAGGCAGGCTGAGCCGGTTTGCCGGCATAGGCATCCGCCAATTTCTGTATATCTGCGGCTGTAAGCAGGTACGCCCACTGTCCGCCTTGCTTAGCCATCCAAACTTGATCTTGGCTTAGCTTGCCTTCATAGATCTCAGTGACTTCTTTGCCATCAACAGACAAGCCTAGCTCTACTTTGAGCTCACCGCCCGTAGTTGGCTTCTGAGCCGCTGGCTGCGGAAGCTCAGCGCTGTGCAGGAAGATCAGCTCATCCAACAGCGGATTCGCCTCCGTGCCTTTCAGCTCTTTATCACCAAGCTTCCAATTAGCCTCGGCAGCCACCTTGTCTTTGTCTGTTTTGGTAAGCGTCCAAGTCTGACCTTTCCACGTCAGCTTTACGCTTTGCACCTTATCGCTTTCGAATTGGACTGGGCTGGCATCAGCAAAGTCTACCGGTGCTTTGCTGAGGGCAGAGAGCGTCTGATCGCTCACCTGATAGACAGCAGGAGCTCCCTCCACCTGAACATAGGAGAAGCCTTCAATAGGAAGCGCTGCACCCACCAACAGTCCTTTCTTTGAGCCGTCTTTTAACGTAACTTCATAAGTTCCAAGCGGCTTATCTAACCCATAGTTGGATAGATTACTTACCTGATCTTCAACTAGTTTCGTTGATGTCACTAAACCTAGGGCATCCAACCACGAACCTACTTGATTCGTATTAATCGGCGCTGCTGCCGGGTTTTTCATTTCCCAGCCGCTGCCACTCCGGGCTAATTCAATCTGCTGTGCCTCTGTTTTTACATGGATGGACTGCACTTCTTCTTGCTTGAGTGTGATGAGCGATTTCGGTTCATCTTTTTTCTCTTGAAAGAAGTCTTTGCTCGAAGCGTACCAAAAACCGCCGATACAAATAACGACTAACAGAATCGTAGGAATAAACCGTTTCATCCTCGTCTCCTCCTCCACCAGATCAAGCCGCCAATGACTAGGAACAAGAGCGGTAAGAACACGATCGTTACGAGGAAAATAGTATTCGCTTGGCTAGGTGTAATCATGGCTTGTTGGAACGCATCCCCTTGACGCGGACGGATCGTGATCTGATCCTTCTGTTCCTGCAGCCAGCCGATACTGTTCAGAGCAAAATCCTTATTACCTTGGTTCTGAATATCTTCATCCAGTACGAATGTCGATCCCCCTAGAATAACAGCTTTAGGCTTGTTATCCTTGTTGGCAATCGCATAACCCAGATTGAGCGGTCCTTTGACATCTGTCGCATCCTGCTTGGTCTTGGATTGTGCAAGAAGGTTAATATCTGTTTCCCCGTAAGCTTTGTCTGTTGTTTTCAAAAGCAGAGACTGCGTGTAGTCTGGCGCACTTTCATCCGCATTCAAACTTACAGCCAGCGACAACATCGTAATCAAATTATTACTGGACAGCTTGTTGGTAATGTCATGGGGTCCATATTCCGGAATAATCGTCAGAGGATCATAGAGCGACGTTTGTTTCGGTTCAATGGCAATCGCATGTTGATCCTGAATGCCGTATGTTTTCATAATCGCATCGATGTTTTTCCACTTGGTCGCCATATCTTTATTGAAGCCTAACGCCATATAAATCTTGCCTTTATCCTTCAAATAAGCCTCTATTAGCGCCGCTTCTTTATCATTCAGGTCATTTTGCGGGCCAAGCAGCATGAGCATCTGCGCATCGTCCGGTATTTTACCCTCAACGAACAGATTAAGATCCTTCACGACATAATTAGCGGCTTCCAGACTGCTTTTCAAAATAGTCATGGCATTCAATGGATATTCCTGATGACCGGAAAGCAGATAAATCGTGTGCTTCTCTGTGGATGTGAGACTCTTAATGGCCTGGGTAAATTTCTCTTCCCCTGAGAACGTATAAGAACCGTCCTGTTGGCCTACAAACAATTCATAGAAATTGATATTCTGCTTTTTAGAACCCATCTCAAAAATAATCGTTCCGCCTTGATCAACACCATATTGCTTGGCCATCGAAGGCTGTTTCAGCATATCGTATTCATCATACGTAATCTTGCCGCTTTGCTTCTTGTATTCAGTCACCATATCGGTGACTTGTCGTGTTACAAAACCGTTGTTGTCCCCACTATTCGTAAAGGCAACGATGTGAATATCTTGGTTTAAGTTTTTGAGTGTGGCAACTGTTTGCTCGGAGAGCGTAAAGCTCTTATTTTTCGTCAAATCGACCTGAAAGCCTTTCAGCGAGTGAAGGAAGATGGTCAAAATGATGAAAATGCCGATAACGGCGATCGATAAAACAGTCGCATTAGTTCCCCGTATCCACTTATTCATCCCGCTCACCTCCAACGCTTTCTTTCAAGGACTTGTATGCAAAGAACCAGGAACACAGCTGTCAATGTGATATAAAAGAGGATGTCCCCGCCGTGCAGGACGCCTTTTTGTAAGTTTGTCAGATGGCTCGTCAATGAGAATTGAGCGAAGTAATCCTTTAGCTTGCCTGTCATACTGCCGCTTACCCAATCAAGCAGCCATAACATAAGCAAAATAACGAAGCCTGAAATACCGGCAACCATCTGGTTGTTAGACAAACTCGAAGCGAACAAGCCAATGGCCATCATCGCGCATCCTAGCAGGAACATACTTAGATAAGACAGCCACATAACAGGCTTATCCAACGTTCCGAAGGCAGACATAATAAGTGGATAGATCAAGCTGATCCCCACTAGCCCCACTTGTACAATAAAAGCAGATAAATATTTACCCAGCACGATTTCACCAATACCTGCAGGTGAAGTCAGAAGCAGCTCATCAGTCCCTTGACGGAACTCATCTGCGATAAGACGCATCGTTAAAAGCGGGATGATAAATAGGTACACGAATGTGGTATTTCCAACAACGGAACGCGCATCCACAATCGGCGGCTGGCCGTTAACGAAGTTGATGTAGAAGAAGAAGCTCGATAGCAGCACATAGAAAGCGAATGCCACGTAAGCAACAGGCGAAAAGAAATACATTTGCAGCTCTTTCGAGCAAATAGCCCAGACTCTACGCATCGGTGTCTACCTCCTCCTTCGGAGTGCTGTCGGCTTCGGTAGGCTCATCCGTCGTCAACTTGAGGAAGATATCCTCTAAGCTGAGGCTTTCCCGCCTCATCTCTAGAATCGGGTAGCCCGCGCCTGCCAGGCGGAAGAACAGCGCCTCGCGGATATCGGAGCGATCCGCGGAGGTGACGAGCAGCTTCACGGTTTCGGCTGCTGGTTCTGTGATCGCCGCTTCTGCTACTGCATCATCGGCAATGAACACATCCTGCGCAGCAGACGCAGCGATAGTTGCAGCGTCGCTAAGCGCGTCGACTTCTTTCACTTCTGCGACCGCTTCTAGGCTGCGCAGCTCGGTCAAGATCCGCTCGCGAGGTCCCTTGACCTCGAGCGACACCTCGAACGTCTCGCCCATCGTGCGGCCGAGGTTCTCAGGGCGCTCGTCGAGAACGACGCGGCCTTGGTTAATGATGAGAACGCGGTTGCAAATCGCGTTAATCTCCGGGAGAATGTGCGTGCTCAGCAGCACCGTATGGTTCTCTCCCAGCTCATGAATCAGCTGGCGAATCTCAATGATCTGCTTCGGATCGAGGCCGGACGTAGGCTCGTCCAGAATCAGCAGATCCGGTTGGTGCAAAATCGCTTGCGCGAGGCCCAAACGCTGCTTGTAGCCCTTAGACAAGGAGCGGATGATTTGCTTCTCGCGGCCTTGCAGACCTAGCTTGTCGATCGCTTCGCCGACACGCAGCTTCTGCTCCCGTGCAGGCACATCGCGAAGATTTGCGATAAATCGTAAATAAGCTTGCACCGTCATCTCGGGATAGAGAGGCGGCGTTTCGGGTAAGTAGCCGATTTTGCGGCGTGCTTTCTTCGGGTTATCAGCCATGGAGTGACCATCCACCCATATTTGACCATGCGTAGGGTTCAAATAACCCGTAATCATGCGCATCGTCGTTGTTTTGCCAGCACCGTTCGGCCCCAAGAAGCCAACGATCTCACCGCGCTGCATCGAGAAATCGATGTTGTGTACGCCGCGATCATTTTCGTACAGCTTGCTGACTTGTTTGACCTCAAGCATCCAAGATCCCCCATTTCTACTCGTTCATATAACCATCATCACTATACCCGTGGAACAATAAACCAACCTTAAGCAAATCTGAAAAATAGATTAAAAATTTGTGTCTGAATTGTGAACAAATAAGATAAGGCAGATAATGGGGGCTATATCGTCGAATGCTAAAGCAAGCTGAAATATGTATAAATAATAGAACTCCCTAGCTGCAAGGGAGTTCTATTACTTGTGGCATCATGATAAGGATTAAATGGTAGCCTAAAAACCTAACATTTTAGAGATCTTTTCAAGTAGTCGTTGCTGTGATGTCAATTGTTGAGATATGTCATCATATCGTTTGTTTAGTGATTCCGCAGTAGCAAGCATTTCACTTCGGATTTCTTGTTCCAACCTTTCACTTACCTTTTGCGTGTGAAGATGAATCAAATTACGAAGGTCCTTTACATCCTCCGAAACGCCCTCATATCTTTGATTCAGTAACTCCGTTATGGAAGTAAGTATTTCACCTTTGGGATCTTGATCCGAAGCTTCAGTTACCGTTTGTTGAACAGTTTCGATCACGTGTCGCAGTTCCGTTATTTCTTCAGTTACGTTATCATAGCGTTGGTCCAGTAACTCCGCTGTGGCAGTAAGTATTTCACCTTTGAGATCACGCTCTGAAGTTTCAGTTACCGTTTGTTGAACGCTTTGGATCGCATTCTGCAACCCTGTTACTTCTGTAGAAACACCCTCAATTTGTCTGTTCAGTATTTCAATTGTAGAAAAGACTTCACTTCTGATTTCATGTTCCAATATTTCACTTGCCTTTTGCGTATGGAGTTGAATCTCATTACGTAGGTTCTTTACATCCTTTGAAACGCCTTCATAGCGTTGGTTCAGCAACTCCGTTGTGGCAGTAAGTATTTCACCTTTGAGATCTTGCTCCGAAACTTCAGTTACCTTTTGCTTAACGTTTTGGATCACATTCTTCAGCCCTATTACTTCTTCAGATATGGTGTCATAGCGTTTGTATAGCGATTCTGCAGAAGCATTTACTTCACTTCGGATTTCTTGTTCCAATATTTCACTTGCCTTTTGCGTTTTGAGATGAATCTCATTTCGCAGGTTCTTTACATCCCGCGAAACACCTTCGTAACGTTGGTTCAGCAACTCCGTTGTGGCAGTAAGTATTTCACCTTTGAGATCTTGCTCCGAAACTTCAGTTACCTTTTGCTGAACGGTTTGGATCACATTCTTCAGCCCTATTACTTCTTCAGATATGGTGTCATAGCGTTTGTATAGCGATTCTGCAGAAGCATTTACTTCACTTCGGATTTCTTGTTCCAACATTTCACTTGCCTTTTGCGTTTTGAGATGAATCTCATTTCGCAGGTTCTTTACATCCCGCGAAACACCTTCGCAACGTTGGTTCAGTAACTCCGTTGTGGCAGTAAGTATTTCACCTTTGAGATCTTGTTCCGAAACTTTAGTTACCTTTTGCTGAACGTTTTGGATGACATTCTTCAGCCCTAATACTTCTTCAGATATGGTGTCATAGCGTTTGTATAGCGATTCTGCAGAAGCATTTACTTCACTTCGGATTTCTTGTTCCAACCTTTCACTTACCTTTTGCGTTTTGAGATGAATCTCATTTCGCAGGTTCTTTACATCCTCCGAAACGCCTTCATATCGTTGGTTCAGTAACTCCGTTGTGACAGTAAGTATTTCACCTTTGAGATCTTGCTCCGAGACTTCAGTTACCGTTTGCTGAACGGTTTGGATGACATTCTTTTGCCCTATTACTTCTACAGATACACCCTCAATTTGTCTGTGTAGTAATTCTAGCGTAGTAGTAACCTCACTTCTAATGTCCTGTTCGAATAAATCAGCTACATGTTGAGATAGAATCTGGATCACGTTTCGCAGTTCCGTTATTTCTTCAGAAACGCTCGAAACTTCGACAACCTTTTGCTTGAGCGTATGGATGATGTTACTAAGTTCCGCGACTTCATTACTTAATTGAACGAAATGAGAGTTGGAGTGACCCCTCATAGGTGACAAAAGCCCGCTACCTGCTATAGACGATATACCTGCCTTTTGATTCAAATCGTCGATATGTTCCTTCAAATTCCTTGGGGATTTATTCGCTTCTATTTTTTGCGTAAGGAGCTTTACCCTGTTACTTAATTCCATTGTTTCTTTACTTAATTGCAAGTTGGAGTTGTTCATAACTGGAAGTAGGATTGATTCGTCGACGGAAGGAGGTACATTGGCAATGGAGTCAGGAACAACAGTAGCTGTAGGAGGTAATGATTCTTCATCATTGAGTGCAATAATAGCCTTCTGACGCATTTCCTGTAAATGTTCTTTTATAAATTTAGGCGTTTTATTGGCATCGCTCAACTTGGATATGATCTCAAAAATTTCGATGGCTTCTTCTGTGTACCTTTGGGATCCGCCAAAAGCTTTAGTCGGAAGAAATTCGCGATAATAATTTGACCATCCCCTTACAACTTCTCGTGTTTTTCCGATTTTACCAGCGATCTCGGTGAACTTATATGTCCTTTTCATTGTTATCTATCGTCATCCTTTCTTCTTATGTCCATTAGGCTTAGGCATCAGTTGTAACATATTATTCAGGACATCAAACAAGTGACAACAAATGAAGGAAACATTTAAGAGTCCGCTTTTCCTCACCTTCCAAAAAACAACAAAAAACCCAGTACCTATGCGGCACTGAGTCTGTTTTCCACACTATAGATCCTCTACTTCACTAGCTGACCGCGAGTAACACCTAATTGGTTCGTCGCTTTCAACGAACGCCATACTTGCGTACCGCTAATTTCACCATCAATCGCGCGACGGTACAGGTCGAGAATTTCTCGTACCTTGTCTGGCGTCTCTTCAAGGAACTCCACACGGAAGGATCGAATGCCTAAATCCATAAAATGACTCAAGTACTCGGCACCAGATTGATCCACCGCGTTATACACCGTATTACGACAACCTTCATCGACACGCACCGGGTGAGACATACCGACACGGTCTTGTAAAGAAACGCTGTGATCCTCACATGGACGACCGCAGTTTGTAAAGTCGGTGCCTTCGCTCAGGAACGTACAGTACACACAGTGCTCCGTATGGAACATCGGCATGTGCTGATGGATAACAACCTCAAGCTTCGAGGTCTCAGCACGGCGAAGCAAATCGACCATTTGCTGAATGTTCAAATCGTACGAAGGCGTAATCTTCGAAAGGCCCGCTTCTAGGAACAAGGCAGCCGTTTTGTGGTTGGCCACATTGAGCGAGAAATCCCCGATTAACTGCGGTTTCGGCGCGTCCGGATTTTCCAACCGATGCTTCAAGAAGAAGTAGGCTGCGCCCGTATTGCGGATCAATACCGCATCCGGATTAAGCTTTAATATATGGTTAAAATAGCCCGTTTCCCCTGGCATGTGAATACGCGGTGTCACCAAAGCGATTTTGCGCCCGGCTGCACGAACGGCTTCCACGGCCGCTGGGAACTGCTTAATAAATTCGAAATCCGCATAAATAAATTCGATTTCCGTTGTTTCAAGCACAGCCTTCACCTGATCCAGGTTACGGCAAAGTGCAGTAAGCTCCACAGCCTTGCGTTCCGCTAAGGAAAGCGCAGGCGCATTCGCGGCAGCGTTGGTGATAGCCAACTCAGCAGCTGACTGAATCACGTCGTCATACACGCCGATCTCACGCTTCATGTAAACCGGTGGTTTCTGCCGCTCGTCTTCCATCAGCTCCACAGCCATGCGGCGCATGCTGTTAAGTTCACGCATCGGCACGATCAGCTCGCCGGTCAGCTGCACATCCAGCTGACTAAGCGCATAAATCGTACCGCCAAGGCGTCCGAACTGCTCCGTAAAGAGCTGTTCGTCCATCGGTCTTTTCTCCGCGCGAACGAGCGGAAGCTCGGATTGAACGAAAACGGTATGTCCGCCTTGAATATCCGTCCACCAGCTCTTGAGCGGCTCGCCTTCAACGCCGCTTACCTTCACACTAACCGGGA
Source organism: Paenibacillus sp. J31P190 (assembly GCF_059692075.1). Lineage (NCBI taxonomy): Bacteria > Bacillati > Bacillota > Bacilli > Caryophanales > Paenibacillaceae > Paenibacillus > Paenibacillus sp. J31P190. Next base: position 17,197 of record NZ_JCAUAS010000016.1, read on the forward strand.
ATGTCCGGTAAGGCTTGTCGGTCTCAAACGTCTGACGCAGGCGCTTGTCCAGCTGCGGATCATTCGTCTTCCAGATGCGGTCCCCGACATGCAGACGGCCCAGCTCCACATCATTGCGTCCCATAATGATCTCGATGAGTCCGCCCTCGGCTTCACCTTCGAGCTTCTCTCCCTTGCGGCGCAAATCGTAGATGCGTCCGCCTTCTTCCTTCTTCGTCGGATCCCCCGCGTCGAAAACAAGACCGTCACCGCGCTTGAGCGGCGCCTCCAACTCACAGATCACGCCATCGCGCAAAATCTGCTTGATGCGGCCAACGAAAACCCCGCGGCTCTTCGGAAACGTGCCGTCGACCAGCTGCTTATTGTTGGTTCCATTCAAGAAACCAACCGTAAATCCACGCGAGAAGCTTTGCTGAAGCTCACGAACCTCTTCTTTGGTCGGACGAGCATCCTCGCCATCGAAATAACGGTCAATCGCACGGCGATACTTGCTCACGACATTGGCCACATATTCAGGGGTCTTTAGACGCCCTTCAATTTTGAAAGAGCGTACGCCGGCTTCAATAAGCTCCGGCACGATCTCTATCGCTGCCAAATCCTTTGGCGACAGCAAATACGTGACATCACCCATCGGCTTTTGCACGCCATCGACCATCAGATCATACGGCAAGCGGCACGCTTGTGCGCATTCTCCGCGGTTAGCGGAACGCCCGCCCCACATCTCAGAAGTTAAACACTGACCGGAATAAGATACACAAAGCGCACCGTGCACGAAAACTTCCATTGGAAGCTTCGCTTGATCACCGATTTGTTTAATCTGCTTCAAGTTATTTTCGCGGCCTAAAACAACGCGTTCAATATCGAACGGCTTCGTAAATTCAACCGCCTCAGGCGATGTAATCGTCATCTGTGTCGATCCGTGAATCGGAAAATCCGGGGAGATTTGGCGAATCATTTTAACCAAACCAAGATCCTGTACAATGACCGCATCCACACCGGCGTCCACACATGCATCTATCAATTGCTTCGCATCATTCAGTTCTTCCTCAAACACAAGGATGTTGAAGGTAAGAAAGCCCTTTACCCCATATAGATGAAGGAACGACATAATATCCGGCAGTTCAGCCATCGTAAAGTTATGCGCGCGTGCCCTAGCATTAAATTTCTCCACACCAAAAAACACGGCATCCGCGCCATTGGCAACAGCCGCTCTCAAACAATCCCAATCCCCCGCAGGGGCCAACAATTCTATATCTTCTCTGCGTATCGTACGCATGGCAGCAAATCCTTTCAATAATAGATCCTCGGTTAAACCTCAAAGTCTTCTCTTTAGTGTAACAGAAAGGATAGGTAGGAATCTAGGGCGGGGGGTAATTACAAACTTAGCCAATATCCGACAGCCACAGCTGATTGCCAAACGTTTCCTCTCGGAACACCAAACCCTTTAGAAGTTAACAAAGCTTCCTATGAATGCTATAATGGCAAGGATAGTGACCTTTTTAGTAATTGAGGGATACCTTTGGTTTTGTCGAAAATTCGTGTTCTTAAACTACTGATCGGACTAGGCCTTGTCAGCCTATTTACCATTGTCCTACTTTTATTTTTGCCAAAAGTAGATGAAACCAAGCTCCTCTATGCGACGAGCGGGGATCTTTATGATGCGGCAGCCTATGGAAATTTTCAGCAAACCTTGCAAGCAGGCGTTCACATTGACAAGCAAAACCTACCTTCCTTAACAACGAGCCAGCTTCGTAAGTATGATGCGATTTATCTGGATCCTGCCCTTGCGCAAGATGCCGGGTGGGCGGAGCAAGTTACGAAGCTTGTTACATTCGTGAAGCAGGGCGGACATTTATTAGTGGAAAATGAGTTTGCTGACCGGTTTCCGCTGGATTTTCTTGGAGCTGCCAGAATTGTTGATTTAAAAAAGGTACCACTGAACAAATTCGGCTCACCTTTCTTATCAGGGGATTCACTGTCTCTCAGCTACCCGCAGGTGCCAGTTAATCTTCAGGGCATTCAACAAACCTTTCAATTATTTACGCAAAGCTATCTTAAGCATAATACAATGGACGATGATCTACCTGGTTTTAACCTCGGATACGGTTTCGATCCCTCCACAGGTCAAACGATTGTGGCAATGAATAAACCTGTGGAATCGAAGATGCCTGTATCGCTTGTTATGCAGAACCGCGTTGGAAAAGGCACCGTGCTGATCAGCAGTAACTTTCTGCCTAACCGGTACTTCCTAACAGGCTACGACATGATGAGCGGCATGGATCCGAAGCTAGGGTTCTCTCAGCTGGCTGCAAAGTACCAAGCAGAAATGAAACGGGTTCCGGGAACGACTTATTTCAATAGAAAAACGTTACCGATTGAGCCTTACTTTAACTTTGCTTTTGCTGCAGCGAACATGCAGTATCGCAGTGAGCTGCTGGCTTATGTATCGAAAGAAACACTTGGTTACAGTGTGAAAAAAATTCTCGGCCCTTACGGAAGGCCTGCGATGGCCTTTCAGAACCATTTTGAGGCGATGCCGGCAATTCAGCAGAAAGACGGCATTGCTTGGGCGGAGAAGCTGAAGGAATATAACGAGATCCCCTCGTTTACACTTGTGCGCAATGCCTTCTACTGGGGGCAATGGCGCGAGAGCGTGACGGTGCAGCTCAATACGGGAACGAATGCGCAGCCGAAGTTCGTAGGAGAGCTGCCTGGCTCGGGTTACGCGAGCGGGCTGCACGTGATGGCTGCCGGCAAGCCCCTGCGGCAGGCTGTGTTTCCGCAGTATCGTGATCTGCAGAGCGCGATTGAGCTGCCTTACCGCGCGTACCCTACGGCCGCGGATATGAACGGCGACGGCCGCGCGGACCTCGTGGTCGGCAGCTCGGATGGATTCGTGTATGTGTACACGAATCAAGGCGTGGACGCGGCGGCCTACACGAGTGAGCCGCTGCCTGAGGGCATGGCGCTGCCGGACACGTTCGGCGCGCCGGTGAAGCTGCTGCTGGAGTCCGGCGAGCCGCTCCAGCTTGGTCCTTACAGTGCCGTTCACGCCGCAGACGTGAACGGGGATGGCCGCACGGACCTCGTCGTCTCAGACGAGTCCGGGGCGGTAAGGCTTCTGCCGCAGCTCGCTAGCGGCAGGTTCGCGAAGCCCGCGGCGCTGCTCGCGGGCGGGAAGCCGCTGCAGCTGCCCGGAGGGCCTGCAGCGCCGTTCGTCGCCGACGTCGATGGCGACGGCAAGCTCGACCTTGTCCTAGGCGGAGCCGATGGACAAGTGTGGCTCTACAAGGGCCGCAGCGCAGCGGCCCTTGAGATCGAACAGGGCAGCGCCCTGTTCCCGCTGCCGCAGCATGCCACGCATGCCGCACCATCCGTGCGTGACATCAACGGCGATGGCCGACTTGATCTCGTGGTCGGCAGCAGCGATGGGGACCTACAAGTGTATCTTCAAGGCGCCGATGGCACTTGGACGCCACAAGGTCCCCTGCAAGGCACAACCCTGAACCAAGTTGGCGATCACGCCTTGGTTGCTGGCCACTACTCCGTCCCGCTTTGGATAGATCTTAATCACGACGGCAAAGACGACCTGGTCGTCGGCGGTATCGAATTCGGGTCCCCCGTTTCGATCGACGACCCGCAGTTTCCTTATCAAGCGGAGCTCCAGGAGTTCATCCAATACGCACGTGACAATCATTTACAAATCGATCCGCACATGTTCGTGCATAATTTCAAAAGTGCTGAAGAGGAACGTACCGAGCTTTCCCTTCACAAGAAAGCTTTCGATAAGCTCGGTATCCCTTGGCTGCACCCTGGAACGAACCAACACACGTGGCGCATCAATAACATAGATCAACAGCAAACACTGGAAAATGAACAACAGCAAGGATTATGGTACAATTTCGGATTCTTATCACCCGATTCGCCCGTTATTTCACGTCCCGAAGAGATTTGGTCGCTTCCCTTCCAACTACAGGATAAACAAGGGAATACAGATCATACGATGCTGATTCATACACCGACGCCGGTACTGCGGACAGGAGATTATGCAACGACGGACGTATTCGAATCGATGGCTAAATTGGACATGCCAATTGATTATTTCGAGCACATCGAGTACCATTTTCCAGTACCGTCTTTGGTTGCCGACTTAACCAATTTTGCTGATTACTTTAATAAACTTCGTATGAAGCATGATTATAATTTTATGACCGAAACACAGATGGCGAAGTCATTCTTAACCGCTATGAAAAGCGAAGTTCGTATTAGTCAGTCATGGGCTTCTTATTTATGGGACAAGCTGAAAGATCGTTTATCAGGCAGCAGCCCGCACTTTCACGCCATTTTGACACCGAATACCAACAAGGTGCCAAGCTTGGCTGGTGAGTATGCTGCCACACTTGGTGTTGTCATCGAAAAGGGTGAAAAACTTGCCCTATACTCCCTACAAAGTGATTCGGATATTTACACGACAATTGACAACCAATTCTATGTAGGTTTGGCTAAGCCATCCTCCATCGGTATTGGAGTGACCAAGGAAAAGTTCCACGTCGTGCGTTCTAATGTTCCATTTGAGCTGACACAGCAAGGAAACACTCATCAATTGGTCCTGAAATCAGCAGGTCTGCAGCAAGTGAAGGTATTCAGTCCCACGGAGCTACTATTCGACGGATCCGATGCCAAGATCGAGCATGATGCCCAAACACATATGTACACCATCACCCGATACGGTGATTTGACGACACTTTCTTTTACAGCAAAATGAACTAACGTTCTTTTATCTTATGACCACTTTTAAATTAACCAGGAGGCTTTCCAACATGTCTAATGAAGAATTAGTAGCGCAGCTTGAACAGCATATTCGCGAGCGTTATGAAATTGCTGAGGATGACGATGATTTTGACGTTGATGTTCATCTGTTTGATTATGGGTTCATTGACTCCATCGGAGCCACAGCACTCATCGCCCATATTGAGAAAACGTACAGCATCCAAGTGACGAATCAAGATTTAATGCTGTACTCTATGAACACGGTAAGCGAAATTGCCGATTTTATTTCCAAGAAGACTGCGAGGTAACCCACTCATGTTGACATGTAAAATTTCTTTAGAAGGCCTGGCTGAAAGTCAGCATGGACAAGTTAAATACGCGTCCGCCTTTGCCGATGAGCATATTCAGGATATTGCCCTTGTGGATGGTCACATTATCATTACCCATAACTCTCCGAATGGAAACGAAGGTATTACCGAACGGGTTCAGCGTCTTATTGAACGCTTCTCACACGGTGATTTCGGCTTCAAAGAAAACATTCTATTCGAACATAAAGTCAATACCCCTTACGAAGGCGATATTATCGCTGAGCTTGTAGAGCGTAAAGCAATTAAAGTGTTGGAGCCCGGTCTTTTTATTTTCCGTGAGCCTTTCTCCAGCTTAATGCGTTTCTTGGACTACTCTTTCGTTACAAAGATCGCCAAGCGTTTCGAAGGCATGCAGGAAGAGTCCTATCCAGCTGTCATTCATAGTCACACTTTGAATAAAACAAATCACTTCACTTCTTTCCCGGAGCACATTCATTTCGTGACTCATTTGCGTGAGGATTTGGATGTCATCGAATCCTTCTCCCAATCGATCCGCGAAGCTGGCGGTTGGAACCAAGAGCAGCCATTGGCGCTTGATAATAATATGGTGAAGCCGAACTTCATGATGAATCCTTCTACTTGTTATCACTGCTATGAAGGTCTTGAGAATGAAACGCTTGAGGGAGACGGCATCGTCGTTACAGCTATTGCGAAATGTCACCGTTTCGAGTCCAAAAACCACACCGATTTCGGTCGTCTGCTCGACTTCTCGATGCGCGAAATTATTTTCGTCGGTAAACCAGACTTCGTCAAAGAAAATCGCCTAAAATCGATTGAATATCTTAAAGAGCTTGCCGTTGAATGGAACGTGGACAGCATGATGGAGATCGCCAACGACCCGTTCTTCACGAACGATTTCCAAGTGAAAGCGTCCTTCCAACGCAATCAAGAGATGAAATATGAGCTGCGCTTGAGCATTCCTCATGTGAAGAAATCAATCGCCTGCTCCTCTGTAAACTTCCATAGCAACACGTTTGGGAATGCTTTTAATATTAAAATGGGCAAGCGCAACGCCGTTACAGGCTGTGTAGGTTTCGGAATCGAGCGCTGGGCGTTCGCATTCTTGGCGCAGTACGGTCTCGACGAGCAGCAGTGGCCTGCCACATTCCGTGAGCAGTACCATTCTTGGCAGGAGAAGGCGCTGTAAGTGCCTTTTCTGTTCTATCCGTAACTAACTTTGCTATATCGATCATAAGCAGATACCCTGATGGATCATTGATGTATAACCATTGATAATAAATCCCGATGAGTGATCCTCGAGGGCGCTGGATACATCAAGCAACCTACCCATTTCCCAAGTAACATTACATGGCCCACACGCCGACATTAGCTGTACGATATACAGTTCCTTGTCAGCTGTGGGCCAACTAATGCTTCATGCGTTCTCTATGGCAAGCCAGACGTGATGAAGCGTCCATCCTATACAAAGATAATGAGTGATACCGTTGAAAGTAGCTGCATTTCTCAAAAAAAATAGCTTCGTACTCGGCCTGATGCTGGCAATCGTCGTCTCCGACCTGCTCATTTCCTGGTGGAACCCGATGGTTAGCTCGCGCCGTTTTTACAAAAACGACTTTACCAAAACGCTCTACCACCACGGCTGGTCCCAATCGGGTCCAGTTTTCTTCGGTAATTCCTCCGTTACGGGTGCGTATATCGAAGAGAAATCCGAAGCCCATTTGGTTGAGATGGGACTTTCTTATGGAAAGCTAACCGACCTGAAAGCCATCCTATCAAATAACCTTTACCAGGTGAAGGATGAGCTTGTGATTGGCATTGATGTTCACACTATGCTGGACTCACTTGAAACCGATCCAACCTACCAATGGTTCAAACCCTGGTATCAGCCTTATGTTTACACGTATCGCGACTATTTCCGGGATTCCGGTGAAGAGTTTGCTCGTAATTTGAGTAAAGGCAGCCTAACCTACGAGCCTCGCTGGATAGATAAAGAGCTGTACCCCGGTCGCAAAGACGATGCATTCCTAAAGACGAAATGGACCGATTACGACAAACGTTTCGGTTCCATGAAACTGAAGGATTTTCAGGCAAATTTGGATGCTCTGCAATGGGTTATCCAGTATGCGAATAAGCATCAACTTCCTCTGCGTGTGATTTGGATGCCGTGGAACAAAGGATATGCGGATCCGCCTTACGTCGCCTCCTTAATGCAAGAGGCAAATCGCCAGCTGCAAGCTGCGAATGTGCCTACATTGGATTTGCTTCACAAATACGATCCACGCTATTTCCATGACCTTGTCCACTTGAACCGAGAAGAGGGCGCGCCGCTATTTACAAAGGAGGTAGGCACATGGTTAAAATCCTTAGGAAAACCATCGAAGTCCTGATCTATCTCGTGATGCTGTATTTGGTTTTCATCTATTTTACTGGCAAGGGCTTGTTTATCTACGAGAAATTCTAGTATTTCTAAATCTTCTAGAAGTCTAAGATGAGACTGATCAAGCTTTCGAAGCGAGGAGTTCTATAGCTATGTTTTATATGCACATGAACGCAATTATCGCTATGATTGGCATGGTTGCCGTTCTGATGCTCACCCGCAAGTGGGCTAATAACAAACGCATTCTGATGATTATTTTCAGCCTCTGCTTTCTGCTGCTGTTTAGCCAGAAGTTGCTTATTTTCTATGCTGCTTTCACGATCATTAATTATGCTGGCTTTGTTTATCTATGCCGAACAACGTTCTGGCGTAAAGCGACCTTTATTTTCGCGATTGCCGCTAATGTTGTCGGTGTGTTTCTCGGTGTCCGGCTTTTCGTCATGGACATTTTTCACAATCCTTTGTTCGATGCTATCATCTATTTAGGCCTCATTTATAACGTTCTAAAAGTGATCGATGCTTACTATTTTGCTTATTTTTTCGGTAAAGAAGGCCAAGTTCCAGCCATTGATTACGCGAATTACCTGCTCTTCATTCCAACTTTTACATCGGGACCGATTTTAAAATTCCGTGATTTCATGGCCGATAGCAAAAAGCCTTACAACGTAGACGCTGCTCTTTTTGAAGACAGTGTGAAACGGATCATTTTAGGTTTGTTTAAGAAAATTGTTGTGGTTACCTGGATGACCAGCGTATTCGATCAAGTGCTAAAGCAGGATCTGCACACCCATCAGTCGTTATTTCTATTGATCTGGTTCTATGCACTCATTTACTTTGATTTCTCCGGTTATTCCGATATGGCGATCGGCTTTGGGCGATTGATGGGCTATACGATGCCTGAGAACTTCAAGCGTCCTCTCTTCTCTCCTTCCATGACGCAGTTTTGGCGAAATTGGCACGCGACGTTAGGTGATTTTTTCCGAGATCATATTTTCATGTTCTTCTCCCGTACTGCTCCATCCCGCTGGGTAGCCTCCAGCTTGTCCGTTCTGATTATGGTCTTGATTGGTCTGTGGCATGGCTTTACATGGCTTTATTTCTTCTACGGGCTCTATCATGGGATCATTCTGGCCATCGAAAATATCTTTAAAATCACTACCGTTAACAAAAAGAAAGTATACAAAACTTATTTCTACTTTCGTTGTTTCGTGACACAAGCATTAGTTACGTTCTCGGTTATTATCTACAGCTCCAATTATGAGACGGTACTTCGGATCTATAAAGGCTTGCTTCATTTTACTGGATGATAGTGGTATAATTTGTGTGGTTGTTTACCATTTATGGAGGTGTACCTAATGAAGTTAGGCGTTTTTATGGTTCTGTTCGGTGGAAAACCTTTCGAGGAAGCGTTGGATTACATTGCTGCGAAAGGCTTAGATGCTGTCGAAATTGGTACAGGGGGCTATCCCGGTACAGCTCATTGCAACCCAAGCGAACTTCTCGCAGACGCAGGGAAATTAAAAGCATTTAAACATGCGGTGGAATCCCGCGGTTTGACAATCAGCGCGCTTAGCGCCCACGGTAACCCGCTGCACCCGCAAAAACACATTGCTAAAGAGTTTCATGATGCTATCATACAAACGATTGATCTTGCTGAGCGCTTAGAGGTACCTGTAGTTAATACGTTCTCAGGCTGCCCTGGTGACCATGAGGATGCGAAGTATCCGAACTGGCCGGTAGCGCCTTGGCCGAACGATTTCCAAGAGATTCTGGACTGGCAGTGGGGGAACAAAATTATTCCTTACTGGACAGAGACAGGCAAGTACGCTTCCGACCGTAATATTAAAATTGGTCTGGAGCTGCACGGTGGTTTCTCCGTACATACGCCAGCAACTCTCCTTCGTCTGCGCGAAGCAGCAGGTGATGCGATCGGCGCGAATCTTGACCCGAGTCATATGTGGTGGCAAGGAATCGATCCTGTTCAAGCTGTTCAAATCCTTGGCCGTGCCGGAGCGATTCACCATTTCCACGCCAAAGATACATCTCTTGATGTTAACAATGTGAACCGCTATGGTGTAACAGACATGCAATCCTACGCTAACATGCTTGACCGCGCTTGGCAGTTCCGCTCCGTTGGTTATGGTCATGATATGAAGGTTTGGGCTGACATCATTAGCGCTCTGCGCCTTGTTGGTTACGACTATGTCGTGAGCATCGAGCACGAAGACGGTTTGATGTCCGTTGAAGAAGGATTCTCCAAAGCGGTGCAAAATCTGCAACAAGTGCTCATCAAGGAACCTCTTGGTGAAATGTGGTGGGTATAAGCGTTCGCTTTAAATAAAACAAAAAAGCCCGCAGGTGCCGTTGATCTTACGATCTGGATCCTGTGGGCTTTTATCTTGTTTTGCTCTGATTTACCAGCCGCTGATCATAACGTAATCCATGAAGCCGAATACGATCAAGGAAACTCCCGCAAACCCAAGGGCAAACAAATTTCTTCGAGGGTTGATCAACTGTCTAATAACCGCAATGGCGATGACAACCGTGAAGATCAAAACGTAAATATCAAAGCTTGTATACGTACTTGTTGTTGCTGCTGCTGCTTCCGCTAATAACATGGTGAAACCTCCTTATAGTAACTCGGTGCAAGGCACACGTCCTGCTATTTTAATTCTATGTTAGCTTGATTGGGCATTAGATGCAAGTGATTACAACGATGTGTAACAAGTTTGTCACCTTTTGCAAGCCTTGACCCCTATGATAAGGCCATAGATGGATAGATTTAACGAAGCTAATACATCAAATCAATGATTTCTTTTTGATGAATCGTGTTTTCTCCTACCTGCCTCGTAAGTATAAAATGTCCATCTCATCGAATATTTATAACTCCGGTCATACTAAGATTTAACTCTTAATTTATACATCAGCTGCCAAAATAAAAAATAAACCCGACATCCCTATCGAGGGACGTTTCGGGTTCTATGTTTTTCATAGAGTTACATTTCTTAAACGACTAGTCCGTACACGGGGTCGAATTCTTTATGCTCCTCTAAGTATGCGTTTTGTAGTTTTTCTGCTAATTCTTTCTCCTGCCAAGCTAAGAATCGAAAAGGATCAATACCTAAAGCAGAAACAATCTCTTGTAACTCTAACGTCGGTTTCATAACAAGCCTCCATAAAGTAGATAGATTAGACTGCTTATATCCTCAATCATGGATAGTTAGTAAGTGGGATATTTTCGTATGCAACTTATAACCTAATTATAGGTCTATTCTCCCTCATTGAGATAGAGGGTTAAATTGTCGAAGCTTGTATCATTCAATTAAGTCTTAACAAAATTAATGGTATGTTAGTCGGAATTGTGACAAAAAGAACAAAATAAGCTTGGCGTCACGATCTCTTGTATCGTGAGCCAAGCTTATTCGGGTAACTGACTAGCCGACTGATTCTTCTAGCACCTCAAGGCGCTTCGCGTAGTTCTCAGAGCGCTCCCGATCCCGTTCAAGGATCGGTTTCAAATACTGGCCGGTGTAGGACCCGGCCACCTTCACGACATCCTCCGGCGTACCGGCAGCGACGATCAGTCCTCCGCGGGTACCACCCTCGGGGCCTAGATCGATGACGTGGTCCGCCGTCTTGATCACATCGAGGTTATGCTCGATGACAAGCACCGTTTCACCGTTCTCAACGAGACGGTGAAGCACCTTCAGCAGACGATCGATATCGTGGATGTGGAGCCCCGTAGTGGGCTCATCCAGGATGTAGATCGTCTTGCCTGTGCTGCGGCGGTACAGCTCCGCCGCGAGCTTCACACGCTGGGCTTCGCCGCCAGACAGCGTAGTAGCTGGCTGGCCGAGGGTCATGTAGCCCAGCCCCACATCTAGAAGTGTCGTCAGCTTACGATGAATACGCGGCAAGTTCTTGAAGAACTCGCAGCCGTCCTCAATCGTCATCTCTAACACTTCAGAAATGCTCTTGCCTTTGTACTTCACTTCCATCGTCTCGCGGTTGTATCGCTTGCCTTTACAGACTTCACAAGGCACGTACACGTCCGGTAAGAAGTGCATCTCGATCTTGATGATGCCGTCTCCACGACAAGCCTCACAGCGGCCGCCCTTCACGTTAAAGCTGAAGCGGCCTTTCTTGTAACCGCGAACTTTGGCTTCGTTCGTATTCGCATAAACATCACGAATATCGTCAAACACACCGGTATACGTCGCTGGATTGGAGCGTGGCGTACGGCCAATCGGTGATTGGTCAATGTCGATGACTTTATCAATGTGTTCAAGTCCCACAATTTCCTTGTGCTCGCCAGGACGCACCTTAGCTCCGTTTAGATCACGCGACAAGGTTTTGAACAAAATTTCGTTAATCAACGTACTTTTGCCTGAACCGGATACCCCTGTTACACAGGTGAATACTCCGAGTGGCACTTTAGCCGAGACGTTGCGCAAATTATTTTCTTTGGCGCCTTTGACCTCGATCCATTTCCCATTCGGCTTGCGTCGCGCTGCCGGAATAGGAATGAAACGTTTGCCGCTAAGGTATTGTCCGGTTAGAGAGTTTTCGTCTTTCATCAACTCTGTAGGCGTACCTTCCGCAATAACCTGTCCGCCATGAATACCGGCACCAGGACCGATATCGATAATGTAATCCGCAGCCATCATCGTGTCTTCATCATGTTCCACGACGATTAATGTGTTGCCGAGATCACGCATATGTTCGAGCGTCTGAATCAGACGCGTATTATCTCTCTGATGCAGTCCAATGCTAGGCTCATCCAAAATATAAAGGACACCCATCAAGCTAGAACCGATCTGAGTAGCCAAGCGAATCCGTTGTGCTTCTCCACCCGATAACGTACCTGCAGCACGATGCATCGTTAAGTAATCAAGACCCACGTTGACTAGGAACCCCAGGCGAGATCTGATTTCTTTGAGAATCAAATTGGAAATTGTCAGCTCACGTTCATTCAAGTCCAACCCTTTGAACCATTCCTCAGCGTCACCAATTGAAAGGGAAGTTGCGTGCGCAATGTTTTTGCCATTGATCGTCACAGCTAACGTTTCGGGCTTCAGACGCTGTCCTTTACACTTCGGACAAGGCTTCGTGCTCATATACGTCTGGATATGCTCCCTGATCCCCTCAGAGAAGGTATCTTTGAATCTGCGCTCTAAGTTGCGAATGATACCCTCGAAAGGAACTAATGCTTCCTTGCTCGCTCCCATATCATTCTCGTAGCGGAAGCGAATCTTCTCCCCGCCTGTTCCATAAAGGATAACCTTCATCTGATCATTGCTTATCTCAGAAACAGGTATATTGCGCGGAATGGAATAATGCTCACAAACCGCCGCAAGAAACTGCGGATAATAGTTGGAAGTGCTGCCAGCCCAAGCTTCGAACGCTCCTTCTTCAATCGTTAACTTCGCATCAGGAACAAGTAAATCAGGATCAACGATCATCTGACTGCCTAGTCCATCACAGTCGGGGCAAGCACCGAATGGACTGTTAAACGAAAACATTCTCGGTGCTAATTCTTCAACGCTGAAGCCGCACTCCGGACAAGCTAAGTTCTGGCTAAAGAGCAGCTCTTCTTGGTCAATAATATCGACGATTACCCGGCCATTTGCCAATTTGAGCGCTGTTTCCAGGGAATCCGCAAGACGAGTTTGAACATCCTCTTTGATCACGATACGGTCAACAACGACCTCGATCGTATGCTTTTTATTTTTGTCGAGCTCAATCTTCTCAGCGAGATCGACCGTTTCACCATTGACACGCACCCTGACGAATCCCTGCTTTTGAATATCAGCAAGCAGCTTCGTATGTTCGCCTTTGCGTCCTGAAATAAGAGGAGCTAGAATCTGGAGCTTCGTTCGTTCCGGATACTCCATAATGCGATCCACCATTTGTTCCACGGTTTGCGATGTAATCTCAATGCCATGGGTCGGACAGTGCGGACGTCCAATTCGAGCATATAGTAAGCGCAAATAGTCGTAAATCTCCGTTACTGTCCCAACCGTGGAACGCGGATTACGGCTTGTTGTTTTCTGATCAATGGAAATAGCCGGGGATAGACCTTCAATCGAATCTACATCCGGCTTATCCATTTGCCCTAGAAATTGTCTGGCATAGGCAGATAGAGATTCAACGTATCTGCGCTGCCCCTCCGCATAAATCGTATCAAAGGCAAGCGAAGATTTCCCTGATCCACTTAAGCCTGTGAGAACAACAAACTTATCACGCGGAATCGTGACATCGATATTTTTCAGATTATGAGCTCTCGCTCCTTTAATGACGATTTGATCTCTAGACACAGTACCCTTCCTCTCCTATGTGAAGCTGAAGCCCCTTCTAGGCGTCAGCTTTCATTTCCATAATAGCATCACGCAGCTGCGCGGCACGTTCGAACTGCAGGTTCTTCGCAGCCTCTTTCATCTCGCCTTCCAAACGCTCGATCAGCGATGCGCGATCCTTCTTCGACATCTTCGCACCCTTCACATCAGCCAGATAATCCGCTTTCTGTTCAGCCACCTTCGTAGCTTCAATGACATCGCGAATTTTCTTGGCAATCGTTTGCGGTGTGATCCCCAGCTTCTCATTATGCGCTTCTTGCAGACTTCGACGGCGACTCGTCTCATAGATCGCTTTCTGCATGGAGTCTGTTATTTTATCTCCATACATAATGACACGTCCGTCTGAATTCCTCGCAGCACGGCCGATGGTTTGAATCAGCGATCGTTCCGAGCGTAGGAAGCCTTCTTTGTCCGCATCTAGAATAGCGACCAGCGAAACCTCAGGTAAATCAAGCCCTTCCCTAAGGAGGTTAATCCCCACAAGAACATGGAAAGTGCCCAACCGCAAATCACGTAAAATCTGCATACGTTCAAATGTCTTGATATCCGAGTGCAAGTATCGAACCTTAATCCCTATTTCCTTAAAGTAATCGGTTAAATCTTCCGACATTTTTTTCGTTAAGGTAGTAACGAGCACCCGCTCATCTTTACGAATTCGATCATGAATTTCCGCTATTAAATCATCAATTTGTCCTTTGGTTGGTCTTACCTCAATAATAGGATCCAGTAACCCTGTAGGACGAATAATTTGCTGTGTCATTTGTGGACAATGTTCCAGCTCATAAGGTCCAGGCGTTGCTGATATATATAAAATTTGACTGACTTTCTCCTCAAACTCCTCAAAGCGTAAAGGTCGGTTATCCAGTGCAGATGGCAAACGGAAACCATGATCAACCAATACTTCTTTTCTCGCCCTATCTCCATTGTACATCGCGCGAATTTGCGGCAAAGTCACATGAGATTCATCGACCATAAAGAGCATGTCGTCCGGGAAATAATCCAAAAGCGTATAAGGCGTAGCCCCCCGCTCACGGAAAGTCAGCGGTCCTGAGTAATTCTCAATCCCATTGCAGAAGCCCATCTCTTGCATCATTTCCATATCATAACGAGTCCGCTGTTCAAGCCTTTGTGCTTCGAGCAGCTTCCCTTGCTCTTTCAGCTCAGCAAGACGCTCCTCAAGCTCACGTTCAATATTCACGAGAGCGCGTTTCATCGTATCTTCGTGCGTCACAAAGTGAGACGCTGGGAAAATCGCGATATGCTCGCGTTCGCCGATAATCTCGCCGGTGAGCACATCAATTTCCGTAATCCTTTCGATTTCGTCACCAAACAACTCAACTCTCACCGCTTGCTCGCCATGCGACGCTGGGAAAATCTCAACAACATCTCCGCGCACGCGAAAAGTCCCGCGCACAAAATTCAAATCATTCCGCTGATATTGAATATCCACGAGCTTGTGTAAAATTTCATTGCGCGATTTCTCCATACCTACACGTAAAGAAAGCAGCATATTGCCATATTCAATTGGTGAACCCAAGCCGTAAATACACGACACGCTCGCCACGACAATAACGTCACGGCGTTCAAATAACGAGCTTGTCGCTGAGTGACGAAGCTTATCAATCTCTTCATTGATGCTGGAATCTTTCTCGATGTAAGTGTCAGAGGAGGCAATGTAGGCTTCTGGTTGGTAGTAATCATAGTAACTAACGAAGTAGGAGACGGCATTATGAGGGAAGAATTCTTTAAATTCACTGCACAACTGTGCGGCTAACGTTTTGTTATGCGCAATAATTAGGGTTGGACGGTTCAACTTGGCAATGACTTGCGCCGCTGTGAACGTTTTTCCCGTTCCCGTCGCACCCAAGAGCGTCTGATGCTTATTACCCGCTTGTATACTTTGAACAATTTCTTCAATCGCTTGAGGCTGATCACCTTGCGGAGAAAAATCGGATACAAGTTCAAACTTCTTAGAACTAATTACAAGATCACTCATCAATA
The DNA here is from genome assembly GCF_059692075.1 of Paenibacillus sp. J31P190. Lineage (NCBI taxonomy): Bacteria > Bacillati > Bacillota > Bacilli > Caryophanales > Paenibacillaceae > Paenibacillus > Paenibacillus sp. J31P190. The sequence goes on from NZ_JCAUAS010000016.1 coordinate 33,030, forward strand.
ATCACCTACACTTATAGTGGTTGTTTAAAAAGTTCACTTTTTAAACCTACATTTTATCGAAATAAATCGAACTTTTATCCTATTAACTTTCCTTATGCTATTTCCGATATAGAAGTTTATGGAACTTATTCGCCACAAATATGAAGGATTCTCTAATTTCATCCATCATAAGAATGTTTGTTCTGGTTTTTCCATTATACTCTTTTTGAATCATGGATGCAAACGGCAATATCTGTTACGGCCTGTATAAAATTTGTGGAGAACGACACCAACGAACTTATCAGGTTGCTTTATGGTTCCTATTCTTTTTATGCTAATTAGGAGTGGTACAGTCATGGATTTGACAACAGTTTTAGGATTAGTATTGGGTCTTGCAGGTTTAGTCGGCGGGTACATGTGGGATGGCGGTCATATTAGTTCATTGATCATCCCGAGTGCCATGCTCATCGTTTTCGGGGGAACCTTTGGTGCGGTAGCCATCAGCTTCCCACTTTCTATTTTAGCCAAAATCCCTAAAGCTCTAGGCATTGCCTTCAAAGAAGTTAAAAGAGATCCGGGGGCAACGATTGATGAACTAGTGGATATGGCTTCGATCGCTCGTCGTGAAGGAGTACTAGCCCTAGAGCAGCGCGCACAGGAGCATACAAATCCGTTCCTTAAAGATGGCTTGCTAATGGTGGTGGATGGCACTGATCCCGAGCTTACCAGACAAATTCTGGAGCTTGAGATGGATGCTATTGAACATCAGGTTAACAATATGTCAAAAGTGTTTGAAGCTGGAGGCGGATATGCACCAACCATGGGAATTATCGGTACCGTTATGGGGCTCATTCACGTTCTCGGTAATCTCGACGACCCCTCCAGTCTCGGTCCCGCCATTGCCGTTGCTTTCACAGCCACTTTATACGGTGTTATGAGCGCCAACTTGGTCTATCTTCCGATTGCTAATAAAATTAAGGTTCGCGGCAAAGAAATGGTTTCCGAAATGGAACTGATGTTAGAAGGAATTCTTGCCCTTCAAGCTGGTGAGAATCCACAGTTAATTAAGAAAAAACTGAATTCCTTCCTCCACGATAAATCAACGAAGAAAGTCGTAGAGGAGGATGTCGACAATGGCGCGGAGAGGTAAGAAGCACGAGGAACATGTCAATCATGAGAGATGGCTCATTACTTACGCTGATTTAATCACCCTTCTGCTCGTTTTCTTCATTATTATGTATGCAATGAGTAAAGTCGATGTTCAAAAGTATTCCGTTCTGGCCCAAGCCTTAAACATGCAATTCCAGAAAGCTGACTCGGTTTTGGATAAAGGCTTTGGCGTAAGCGGCCAAATGACCCCTAAGCAAGGCGATGCCCAGACACCGCAGAACCAGAATCAGAGCCAGGACGATCAGAAGGAAGAGAAAGATAAAACGAAGCCTGAAGAGAATGAAAAAGAGAAGCGCGAAAAGGAACTTCAGGATCTTTTAAAACAAGTCCAAGCTTATATTAAGGATCAGAATCTGGAGGCACAAGTGTCTGCTAGTGATACAGAACGTGGTGTGGCTATCACCCTTAACGACTTATTCCTATTCGACCTAGGAAAAGCGGATCTGAAAGCGGCCTCCTTTCCTATTCTGCAGAAGCTTGCTTCACTTATCCCTACGTTGAACAGCAAGGTTAGCATTGAAGGTCATACCGACAACTTGCCGCTAGCTACGGGTTCTCCTTTCAAAGATAACTGGGGATTATCCTTCGCCCGTTCCCTTTCGGTGCTTCGCTATTTTAGTGATACGGCCAAGCTGGATAACAACAAATTTATTGCTACCGCTTATGCCGATACGATGCCAAAAGTAGCCAACACCAGCGATGAGAACCGCAGCAAAAATCGCCGCGTCGAAATCATTGTACTGCGTGATGGGCTTTCTCCAACAACAACGGTTAAATGAGCAAAGACCCTTCCTCTTTCAAACGAGAGGATAGGGTCTTTTTTTAATCACATGGATTTCGTCGAATCATTGGATAACAAGCCGGTTAGTTTACTTCGCAAATAGGAAAACAGGTGCAGAGGTTTTTGCTCTAGGAAGTACAATGCATCCTGATCCGGAGCTAAAATTATACCTAATTGATGATGATCGCCAGAGTAAATCGCTCGCTGCAAGAAACGTACCTCATCCTGCTCATTCAGCACTTCCAGCCTGCAAAAGGCGGAATTCAGCCCCATGGCAACGTGCAGATCGGTTTTAGTCTTGATTTTGTGACCGTTCACCTTATGAATGAGTTCGCCTGTTTGAATACCTAGCTCATTGGCAGGACTGTTTGGCACCACCGACAAGACCATAAGACCTCGCTGAGAGTGCACGTAGAACGGTACCAGCTTATCTTCTACCCATTGGTTATACCGAATCAATCCTTCATGTAAAGTAATGCTTAATACGGCTCCTACAAGCAGAATCGGCGTCCAGAAATGGGCGGCTATCGCTGTAGCTAACAGGGTGATGCCATATAAGTATAGTAAGCTTGCGCTGAAACGGGCTTGTCTACGAGGGAGCTTCGATCTCGTTAGCTCCGTAAAGCCGATCATTGCCGGAAAGGCTAGAAGTGTCCATCCTGACGCGAGGTTCGAACCAAACAGTGTTTCCCACGGAAGAGCTTGTATACTTCCCCCTGACATAGGAACGAGCAAGAACAAAGGGACAGGCCAGAAGCCTTGCAGCTGTTGCCCGCCGATAATCTGCCCTCGTCTTCCTTCGAGGAACAACGGTGTTGCCATACGTGCCCCTTGAAAGCCGACGAGCGTCCCTTCTAGAAGATGAAGTACGGCGACAATGACAAGCAAGGAAGGAATATCCGCGCCAACTACAATGTCCAGAATCGGTACCGCCTCCTGAAGGCTGGCTGCATTCGGTATCCACGAAAGAATCACTTGCGCGATTCCCAAAATACCTACCGCATAAGCCAGACACAAGAATCTAACGCGCATCATCACTAGAATAATCGATAGGACCCATAAGAGAATTACCGTGTTCGCTTCAATATTAACACCTACGAAGAGCATAAGTACGGAGGCACCGATACCGCCTAGCCATCCCCATAGTACGGTGCGCCACGTCTCACTCAATAAAGAATGCAAGCGCGTGTGAAACAGCTTACGTTCCATCTGAATCTGCTTCCGATAGTGCAGCACAATAAATAGAATACCTATATAATAAAAAGGATTCGCAAACAACTGCCCCACAGCATGCAGCAGTCTGTCCAAGAGTTGAATCAACACATCCATACGAATCTGGGCTCCTTGATGAAAAAGAAATAGGAAGGCTGCCGCAGCAACCTTCCTACACTAATTCGACTACGAGCGCTTATTTCCTGCCCATCCCGACGAATTTCCAATATCTGATCCTTATTATTTCCCGATTTGCTTTTGGATTTGCCCAATTGCTGCTTTCAGCTGCAAATCGTTCTTAGGCTCACGGATTTGCGCCAAAATTGATTTTTCTATTTTAGTCGCTGTTTCCGTGTCTACCTCGCCTGTCATCGGTAAACCGTTAGTCCGTTGGAATGCTTTAACAGCTGTAACTGTCTTATCATTGAAATAACCGTCCGTGCGCTCCGGGTTAAAACCTAGACCTGATAACATGAGCTGTAGATTCTTCACATCATCGCTTGTCGTATCCAGTTTAAGCACGCTTTTCTTAGACAGCGGAGCTGCTTTGAAATAACCTGGCTGCTCAACTGGGATATCCGGTTGGATCCCCGTTTTGTGAATCCAGTTGCCATTAGGCGTTAACCATTTGTATACGGTCATTTTAATATTGCTGCCGTCGCCCATTTCCTTCTCAAAAGTAACCTGAACGGTTCCTTTCCCGTAGGAAGTTTCACCAATAATCTTACTGCCAACCGCTTCTTGGAACGCTCCTGCCAATATCTCCGAAGCACTCGCACTACCCTTGTTCACAAGCACAGTAACCGGATAGTTCTTGCCTGAACCCGTTGAAGGTGTCGGCTCCCGCTTCCCATCCCGATTCTCGACCTGGACGATCGGCTTGCCGCTTTTGACAAAAGGATTCACGATGTCCACAACTACGTTCAACAGACCGCCTGGATCATTACGTACATCGATAACAAGCCCTTTCATCCCTTTGGCTTCAAGGCTTTTCAGCTCTTCAGCGAAACGGACGGCTGTATTCGAGGAGAATTGGCGAATCTCAATCTTCCCGATTTGGTCCTGCAGCATTTCGCCATAAACCGTTTCAACGTCAATATTATCCCTGACCACGATAACCTGCACGGGATCACCGGCACCTTGACGAAGTAAATCCAGCTTCGCTTGCGTCCCTTTAGGGCCGCGAATTTTCATGACCGCTTGGTTGAGTGTAAGCCCGTCCAATTTCTCTCCGTTGACGGAGACAATCACGTCTTTGGATTGAATACCCGCTTTCTCAGCAGGAGATCCCTTGATTGGAGACACGATAACGAATTTACCTTCCTCAATCGAAACCTCTGCCCCAATGCCTTGAAAAGAAGACGTAATGCTCTCATCGAACTGCTTCGCCTCCTTCTGATCCATATACACAGTAAACGGATCTTCCAGAGATTCCAGCATGCCATTGATTGCGCCGTTGACCAATTTATCATGATCCGGCTGCTTCAAATATTTGCTTTCGATCAATTGAAACGTTGTAGAGATTTTGCTCAAATCCTTACTCGATAGCCCGGATGAAGTGGCAGTGGATGCGGCTGTACTTCCCGCTGGCTGCTCTTTCCGCCCCCAAGAAAAGGATGAATCCACAATCGTCAGTGTCACGATACTGCTTGCAAACATGGCTAACAAAACAAATACTATAACCGTGCGTCCTTTGAATTGCAAAGCGCGTTTCACCACCTTTATCCTAAAACCCATCTGGGTTCGCCTGTTTGTAGTATATGACAAGCTATTCCCGTTTTATAACCAAGTCCCCTTATCGTAAGAACGGTTTAGGATCGGTTGGAACTTCATTCTTCCTAACCTCAAAGTGCAAATGGTTCCCTGTGGATTGACCTGTCGAGCCAACACCGGCAATTTTCTGTCCGCGTTTAACTAAATCGCCAACTTTGACGTAGATCCCGTCATTCATAATATGTCCATATACCGTCCATAACCCATTCCCATGATCCACGATGACGCAATTCCCGTAGCCGTTCATCCAAGATGCATAGATGACAGAGCCGTTCTCTGCCGCGAGGATGTCCGTTCCTTTGGGAGCTCCCAAATCAATCCCTTTATGGCTCTCTGCTCTGCCTGTAACTGGGTTGATTCTATTCGTAAAATCAGATGTAAGTGGCGCTTGAACGGCCAATGGGTAACCCAGTTTCCCACCGGAATAAGTGAAAGGCGACTTTGCATTACTAGCAGCCCGCTTCTTCGCCTGTAGGTCAGCTTCTTGCTTCGCTAATTGCGTAATCTGTTTATCACTTTCTTCTGAAATATCCTCAAGTACCTTCTCTTGCTTCGTAAGGGAAGCAATCTTAACTTCCTTGGCCTTCTCCTTCGCTTGCAGATCATCCCTAAGGTCATCTGCGTCAGCGTAAAGTGCCTTAACCTTCTCAAGCTGCTGCTCCGTATCTACTTTCTTCTGGGCAACCGTCTCTTTATCTTTCTTATTCGACTCTAGTATCTCTTTATCTTGATTGACAATAGATTTCAAAGCTTCAATACGGTTTAAGAAATCAGAAAAACTAGTCGCGCTAAGTACCACATCCATGTACGAAACAAAGCCGTTCATATACATCAAACGCACTCGGGATTTCAGCATGAGATCACGGCTCTCCACACGCGCTTCCGCTTCATCCAATTGTTTAGCATTATCTGCTAATGTGTCCGATACCTGATCGATCTCCTCATTCAGCTTCGTGAGCTTCATACTAGCCTCATTCACCTGATTAACAAGCGTTTTCATATCCTTGGTCGCCTGGTCCTTCTCCGTCTGGACCTTCGTTATTTGATTCTGCGCGTCATTCGCCTTCTGCTGCGCTTGCGCCTTCATCTTCTTGAGCTGAGTCAACTGCTGATCGATCTTTTCCGTTGTTGAAGCGGCATATCCCGCATATGGAACCGCCAATGAAGCCGCAATCCCAAGAGTCAACACCACAGGTAGAATCTTCTTCTTCAAGCACGTAGCCTCCCTATCATCAAAACCTGGCACTTCTTGAATCTTTTATATTTTGAATCTCTTAAATTCTTAATCTATGAATCTTTGAAAATGAAAAAATCAGTAGAAACTTAAATAACGCTTTTGTAACCGGCTTTCAGAACCGAGAAGGTTGGACGAAATCCGGAGAAGGAGGAACGGAGCTTAGTGTTTTGCTAAGTGAGTACCGCACTTCCCGGATTTCGTCCAAGATTCGACGCCGAATAAGCTACCTGTAACATCTTCGTTATCAAAGTCGGTTATAAAAGCTTCCGCTTAGACGCGGAGGAATTTGCGGACGGAGATTAGGGACCCCCAGATCCCTATTACCATACCAATACCTAACAATAAAGCCGTCATTGTAGGAGCAATCTTCCCGAAAGGTGTTAATTCCACCATAAGCAAGTTCAAGTTCAGTGAACTTGTGTTAAGCAGCTTCCAGTACCCGCCTAGAATAATAGCTGTAGGGACCACAGAGCCAATGAATCCGAGTAGAGCACCTTCTATAAAGAACGGCCAACGAATAAAGGAATTCGTCGCACCCACTAGTTTCATAATTGATATTTCCTTGCGTCTGGCCAAAATCGTAATTTTGATCGTATTCGCGATCAGGAATACGGCGGTAAATGAAAGTAAAATAACAATACCAATACCGATCCAACGAACAATTTGTGTCACCTTAAATAGGGCTTCAACCGTGCCTTTACCATAATTAACTTTATAGATAGGCTTTGGATCTTTGCCGATGTTAAGCGCGCTAATTTGATCAGCAACAACTGCCACATTTCGCGGGTCATCGACTTCGATAGTGAATGCATCATTTAGCGGGTTATTTTCCCCTTCGAATCCATCTAACAAAGCTTTACCGCTCTCACCTAGCTTTTGCCTTAAATAAACAAGGCCCTCTTCTTTCGAAACAAACTTGATGGTTTTTACCTCATGAATAGCTTGGATTTGAGATTCGAGTGCCTTAATCTGATCCTGCGAAGTGTTAACTTCCAAATACACATTAATCTCAACCTGTTTCTCAATCTGACCTGCAATATCATTCACATTAAGTGTAATAAGGACGAAAACACCTAAAATAAATAACGAAATGGCAATCGAACTGATCGACGCGAACGTCATCCAACCATTCCGAACGACATTCTTCGTACCTTCTCGCAAATGACGAGAAATTGTACTAATCTTCATAACCGTATTCCCCCCGTACCTGGTCACGAGCAATGAGTCCGTGCTCAATCGCAATGACTCGTTTACGCATCGTATTGACGATTTCCTTGTTATGCGTAGCCATGACTATGGTGGTTCCCCGGAAGTTAATTTCCTCCATCAATTTCATGATTCCCCAGGATGTCTCAGGGTCGAGATTTCCTGTTGGTTCATCGGCGATAATGACAGCTGGGTTGTTAATTATTGCCCGGGCAATCGCTACCCGCTGCTGCTCGCCTCCAGAAAGCTGTGAGGGCAGCGAATTCGCTTTATCCTTCAACTTAACAAGTTCGAGCACTTCCATTGTGCGTTTCTTAATCTGCTTCTTAGGTGCCTCGATAACTTCCATAGCGAAAGCCACATTTTCAAAAATATTAAGCTTAGGAAGCAGTCGATAATCCTGGAAAATAACGCCAATATTACGGCGCACATAAGGAATCTTACGCTGTTTGAGCTTTTCCAAATTAAAACCGTTCACGAAGATTTGACCTTTGGTCGGCCTCTCTTCTCTATACATCAACTTCATAAATGTAGATTTACCTGCGCCGGAAGGTCCAACAACATAGACAAACTCGTTGCTGTCCACTTTTACATTAATCCCTCGCAATGCATGAGTGCCGTTGGAGTATGTTTTCCATACGTCCTGCATTTCGATCACAATATCACATCCTAATATAATATAGGGATCTTTGAGCGGAGCTCAAAGTCTCTCTGCTTGGGGACCTTTGCTTAGCAAAATCTCTCTACTGTGGGATCTTTGAGCTTTCTCAATGTCTTAGCTCAAAGTCTCTCTGCTGTAAAGATAGCTTTTAACCATTCGACACAAAAGCTGAAATTCCTTCTAAAATAGCTTTGAGAATCCTGTTGAATACCGTCATTATATCATTTTCTTAGAGAATATGAGAAATCCAACGCTAGTAATGTCGAACAGGAAAACTATAATATACGCAAAAACCGCCCTACATAGGACGGTCGTGCATTAATTTTGTTTATTTTTAGGTGCGGCTACACTAGACCGAACGATCAATTCCGTTGGATACACCAATTGTTTGGTTACCTAACGACCTCTAGCATGTCAATAAGGGCGGATTGATAACCGATTTCAGTTTCCGATGGTTTTTTTCTTCTGGGCTGCTGGTTAATCCCCTAGCAAGTACTAAAACCCTTTAGCTAACGATACATATAATAGTACAGGCATCCTAGTGCCTGTACCGCTTGTATCTGAGCGTAAAGGAGCCGCTGTACATGCCAAGCCAAATTAGAAAAGTTATCTTCTATGCGTCTATCTTTATAGGCTTACTAAGTACGTTTAGCATTGCTCTATATTTCTATGGGTCTCGACCTACATTCCCTGCAGATTTCACAGTTGCTGGCTGGCGGGTTGGAGGAATGCCCTATGATAAATTTCAACAAGAATACGAAAAGCGCCTACAGCTGCTCTCATCCTATCCCGTTCAATTGCAATCCTCCCGTACGAACATTCCCAATAAACAACTGGCACTTGGACAATTGGGTGTTCAATATCAAACGGAAAAACTAGCTCGTTCACTTGGGCAGCTATTCGGCGGCTCTCCGATAGAACGTATAAAAGCTCGCTGGACTCTCCGTCATGCAGATATACCGCTTGAGGTCACTGTCAACGAAGCGCAGCTAAACACCGTACTCAAGGAGGCTTGGAAAGACCTCTATAGCCTTCAGCCGGTTGCCGCAAAACGAATCGTAACTAATGAAGATTTACTCGTTTTCGAGCCCGAACGTAAAGTGTTAAGAATCGATACGGCCCATTTGCTTGAACACTTGAAAGAAATTGCCCCCTCCATTGCCTATATTCACAATGCCGCCCCAATCATACTCTCCTTACCTTTATATGAGCAGGGCCCCGCGGTAACGACGGAAACATTGAAGCGTCAGGGTATCGATCGCAAAATCTCGGAATTTACGACCTCATTTCCCCCATCGGGTGAAGGGAGAATTCACAATATACGCTCAACAGCCGCCTCTATTCAGGATTATCTAATGGCTCCGGGAGAGACCTTCGACTATGGCAAGATAATTGAACAAACCGAAGCCAAATTCGGCTATAAAGAGGCACCAGTCATCCTAAACGGCAAACTCGTGCCAGGCATTGGAGGCGGCATTTGCCAAGTCTCTACAACGCTTTACAACGCTGTCTTGCGGAGTGGTCTAGACATTGTTGAGCGGCGCAATCATTCACTCCCTGTTAGTTATGTTACACTCGGCCAAGATGCAACTTTCGCCAGCGGTTATATTAATTTCAAATTCCGCAACAACACAGATGCCTATCTATTGATACGAACCATAACAACGGAACAAGCCGTCACCGTGAAGCTTTTCGGTCATATGTCGCCTTCCATTACCTATGACATCAATTCCAACATTGTAGAAACAATTCAACCACCGGTTAAATACTTGCAAAATTCCAGCCTGAAACCTGGCGTTACACGCCCTATCAGCACCGGCAAGGTCGGCTACAAGGTAGAGACCTATCGGATCAAAAGAGAAGATGGTGCGATCGTCAGTAAAGAATTAATCTCAAAGGATCAGTATTCTCCAGTGCCTACTATCATCGCCGCCAACCGGAGTGACATCAAGCCGGAAGAAATGAATCCCTCAACGCCAGAGCAGCCCATCCTTGAAGATGGCGTGAAAGGACCGGTTAACCGGTAATATATAGAGGCTTCTGCCTCTTTTGCGAATAGGAAAGGTCATGTGACTGTAGTTACTAGGTCATTATGACTTTTTTCTATTATGATAGGAATATGAAATAGCACACAAGGAGGCTAGGCGATGAGCAAAATCGATTATTTCAAAGAATTAAACTATCGACTGCGCGGACTTCCCGAGAAGGAGCGCCAAAATATATTGTCTGTTTATGAAGAATTGTTTCAGAAAGCAATTGAAAACGGCAAACAAGAGGATGATGTAGCCCAGTCTCTCGGCTATCCGCGAGTTCCTAACTGGGATGCTCAGAAGGAGACACCTAGTACGGAGCTGGAGCCTTCCAAAAGCACGTCTGGCGAACGGGTAGAGAAATCTTATCCTAGACCTGAACCGACTGCGACTCCTAAGCAAGCTCCTGAAACTAAGGGCTATCCACCTTACACGCATCCACAGGGCACGAATCCTTATATGAATCCCAATCACTACCCTTATCCTGTTAAACAGGAGTCGAGTATTAAGGCCATCATCGTAAGTATTATGCTTGGATTTTTTAATCTAATCTTCGTCGTTGGTCCTTGGTTCGGTATTCTCGCCGCTTTAATTGGGTTATTCGTTGCGGGCTTTGCGCTCATCATCTCGCCAATCGTTGGCATTCTCGGCAGCTATATGGGTACTGTCGGCAGCGATATGCAGTTCATTGGATTCGCCATGCTTGCTTGTTTCGGCTTGGGCATTATATTGACGACGCTAAGCACATGGTTATTCAAAGTATTTTTCAAAATCAGCTGGATGTACATCCAATTTAATGCCAAATTGATTAAGGGGGCTTAAGCTATGAAACGTGGAGTCAAATTTTTCTTACTGCTCGGCTTTGCCTGCCTTGGGGTCGGCCTTATTGGAGCAGCTGTTTCTTCTAAAGATGTCGATTGGAATGCAGGTGTCACGAATATTGATATCGAAAAGAAGATTCCGGCAGCCAATATTGATACATTAGTCATTCAAAATAACATCTCCGGGGTAACTTTTATCCCAAGTAACTCAGATGAAATTAAAGTGCATCTCGTAGGAACGGTTGGAGAGCTTACTGCTAAAAGCTGCACCATTGAGGCGGCGACAGAAGGAAGCAATGTATGGCGAGTAGACGTATGTACGCAGAAGAAACCGCAAATTAATTTTGGTTTCAATTTGTCAGATCTGAAAGCACTGATCAACAATCATGGTTTCCGATTACGAACAGAAGTCACACTTCCAGAAAAAATGTACAAAGCTATCACGGTTTCCTCGGATACTGGGGGCATCAACTTCAAAGAAGTAAAAGCCGACAAGCTTACAGTTACCACCGACACAGGCGGCATTTCCATTGATCGTTACGAAGGGAAGCAGCTAAACCTTCAAACAGATACGGGTCGTATCAACGTAGAGGACGGGCAAGGCGATGTAAAGATGAAAACAGATACAGGCAGCATCACAGCTAAGCTGCACGATATCGGAGATTCCGTATCGCTTCAAGCCGATACAGGCTCGATACGTCTTCAGCTCGATCCTACTCCAAAAGGCGCAAGCTTCGATCTCAATTCCGACGTAGGCAGTGTCCATATAGAAGTTCCTGACTTGATTGTACAAAGGTCTGATCATCATTCGGCAAAAGGCACCATCGGCGATGGCAGCAAAAAAATAAGTGTACGAACAGATACGGGGTATATCTCGGTTAACGGCAGATGAGAAAAAGCCTTCAAGACCATCAGATTCGATGGTTTTGAAGGCTTTTTCTCTATTGTTTATTTGCTTTTTTCTAAAAATTCTTGCAACCACTCGTTCGACTGCGCAAGCACTTGCTCGGCACGAGCGATCGCCTCAGTCACTTGGTTACTGGCTGTTCCGCCGTAGACATTACGCGCGTTAACTACTTGCTCTGGTTGTAGGACCTGATAAATATCGGACTCGAAAAGAGATGAGAACGTTTTGAACTCTTCGATGCTCATATCGAGTAGGTATTTTTTGTTTTGGATGCAGTATAGCACTGTTTTGCCAATCACTTCGTGCGCCTGACGGAAAGGCAGCCCTTTGTTCACAAGGTAATCGGCGATATCCGTTGCGTTCGAGAAATCTTGGTTCACAGCTTGTCTCATACGATCCGAGTTTACTTTCATCGTAGCGACCATAGGAGCGAATAATTGAAGAGCGCCCTGCAGGGTACGAACCGTATCGAACATGCCTTCTTTATCTTCCTGCATGTCCTTGTTGTAAGCCAGCGGCAGCGACTTGAGCACGGTCATCAGACCGAACAAGTTGCCGTAGACGCGGCCTGTTTTGCCGCGGACGAGCTCCGCCACGTCCGGGTTCTTCTTCTGCGGCATGATCGAGCTGCCGGTGCAGAAAGCATCATCGAGTTCGATGAACGCGAACTCGGTCGAGGACCAGAGCACCATTTCCTCGCTGAAGCGAGAAAGGTGCATCATGATCATAGACGCGTTAGAGAGGAACTCCAGGATGAAATCGCGGTCGCTGACCGCATCCAGGGAGTTCTCGTACACGCGTCCGAACCCGAGCTGCTCCGCCACGAAATGGCGGTCGATCGGGAACGTCGTGCCGGCGAGCGCGCCAGCGCCGAGCGGCAGCATGTCTACGCGCTTGTAGCTGTCCTGCAAGCGCTCAAGGTCACGCTGGAACATGCTGACGTAAGCCATCATGTGATGCGCGAACAGAATCGGCTGCGCGCGCTGCAGATGCGTATACCCCGGGATAATCGTATCGAGATTATCCTTCGCTTTCTCAAGCAAAGCCTCTTGCAGCTTGATCAGCAGGCCTACGAACTCAACCACCCGCTTGCGCAGGTAGAGGTGCATGTCCGTCGCCACTTGATCGTTACGGCTGCGGCCCGTATGAAGCTTGCCGCCGACAGGGCCGATCAAGTCGATCAAGGTTTTCTCGATATTCATATGAATATCTTCATTCTGAATCGTGTACTCCAGCTCGCCGCGGCGAATCATGCCTTGCACAGCCAGCAAGCCATCCTTGATTTTCTCGACATCATCCGCAGGAAGAATGCCGCACTTGCCAAGCATCGTCACATGCGCCAAGCTGCCTTCAATATCTTCCTCGGCTAACTCTTTATCAAATGTAATTGATGCGGTATATTCTTCGACCAGTTGGTCGGTTTTCTTCGTAAATCGTCCACCCCAAAGCTTAGACACCGTGCATGGCTCCTCTCGTATTAACACCTAATATAGGGATCTTTGAGCAGCGCTCAAAGTCTCTCTGCTGGATATAGGGATCTTTGAGCAGCGCTCAAAGTCTCTCTGCTGGATATAGGGATCTTTGAGCGGGCGCTCAAAGTCTCTCTGCTGAACAGACTAATAGAGAATTTCGATTGATTCATTATGCCTCCTCACAACCAGTAAACATTTCTCCAAAACTCGATTTTTGAGTCATTCTACTTTTGTGAGAGCAAATGAGCTATCGTGATTATACATGTTGTATCTTATACAACACTTCTCACTCACAAAGGCTATTTTGCAACTAGAAGTTGCAATTTGTACAACATTTTGTACCCATTTGTTACTAAATGGCCCGTATAGGACGAAATTGTTGTACATTATGCAACAACGAAGGGAGAGAGGCGAGATTTTGACAGCAATTGTTGCATTTTTTACAACATCATTCAAAGGCGAATAGGGATTCATCATCCAGCAATCTCAATTTAGCATAGTTGCGATTGATCCCGATTTAAGATGCCTCCATGAAACAAGATTCGACGACTGAAGCGACAGTCTCTAATAGACAACCTTATGGACAACCCAAAGGCTTTCCACAAGGGAAAGCCAGCGCACCGTGCTGCTATATAATTACTTCTTTGCTTTTTGTTCTACGCCGGAGGATACTTTCAGACGAAGCGCGTTCAAACGGATGAATCCAGTTGCATCGCCTTGGTCATATGCTTTCGTCGGATCTGCTTCCATTGTAGCAATTTCCGGATTGTACAAGGATACTGGACTTTTCACACCAGCGCCAATTACATTGCCTTTGTACAATCTCAAGCGTACAGTACCTGTTACGTTCTTTTGGCTTTCTCCCACAAGCGCTTGAATCGCCAAACGCTCAGGTGCAAACCAGAAGCCGTTGTAAACAAGTGTCGCATATTTGGTAATAAGGGAATCACGAAGGTGCATGACATCGCGGTCCATCGTGAGGGATTCCATTTTGCGGTGAGCGGTGAAAAGGATCGTACCGCCCGGTGTTTCATACACGCCGCGGCTCTTCATGCCGACGAAACGGTTCTCTACCATGTCAACGCGGCCAATACCGTGCTTGCCGCCGATTTCATTCAAGGTTTCCATAACTTGAAGGGGAGACAACTTGTTGCCATTGATGGCTACGCAGTCACCTTTGTCAAACTCAAGCTCGATGTACTCCGCTTGATCCGGTGCATCTTCTGGAGCTACGCTCAAGACGTACATGCCTTTGTTCTCGTCGGATGCAGCATCAAACCATGGATCTTCCAGCATGCCGCTCTCGAAAGAGATATGCAGCAGGTTGCGATCCGTCGAATACGGCTTCGCCGCTGATGCAGTAACCGGAATGCCGTGTTTCTCGGCATATGCGATCATCTCTGCGCGACCCGGGAACTGCTCGCGGAATTCTTCTAAACGCCAAGGCGCGATAACGGACAGCTCAGGCGCCAACGCCGCTGCTGTTAGCTCGAAGCGCACTTGGTCATTCCCTTTGCCGGTTGCGCCGTGAGCAATCGCTGTTGCGCCTTCAGCGCGAGCGATTTCGACCATGCGCTTCGCGATCAAAGGACGAGCAATCGAAGTGCCTAGCAGGTATTGCCCTTCATAAAGAGCACCCGCTTGGAACATCGGGTTGATGAAATCCTTCGCGAACTCTTCGCGCAGGTCGTCGATGTAGATCTTGGATGCGCCGGTTTGGAGCGCTTTTTCCTCCAGACCGTCCAGCTCATCCTTTTGCCCGATATCCGCTGTAAAAGCAATAATTTCGGCGTCGTAAGTCTCCTTGAGCCATTTCAAAATAACTGATGTATCCAATCCGCCGGAATAGGCGAGAACGATTTTTTCCTTAGCCATGTCTACTAATCTCTCCGTTTCTATGTCTGCTACGAATTATTATATCATTGTCGCGGCCATAATGGCCTTTTGCGCATGAAGACGATTCTCTGCTTGGTCAAAAATAATGGAATTCGGGCCGTCAATAACACCCTCGCTCACTTCTTCCCCGCGATGTGCAGGCAAGCAGTGCATGAACAAGTAATCTTGCTTAGCATGCTTCACAAGCGCCTCGTTGATTTGGAAATTCTTGAAAGCAATCTCCCGCTCCTGCTGCTCCGCCTCAAAGCCCATGCTTGCCCAAACGTCTGTGTAGACGATGTCTGCATTTTCAATCGCTTCGCGTGGATCGCGAGTCAGGAGAACACTGCCTCCGGTTTGTGCTGCGTTCTCTTTAGAAATCTGAATGACTTCCTTGTCAGGATCATAGCCTTCCGGCGATGCAATCGCGAAGTTCATCCCTAATTTGCTTGCACCCATCATGAGGGAATGCACCATATTGTTGCCATCTCCGATGTAGGCGACTTTGAGACCTTTCAAACGGCCTTTTTTCTCCAAAACCGTCTGATAATCAGCCATAACCTGACAAGGGTGGGCATAATCTGTTAATCCATTAATGACCGGTACGGTTGATCCACGTGCAAGGTCAATCACTTTGCGGTGTTCGTACGTGCGAATCATGATGCCATCTAAGTAACGGGACAGTGTTTGTGCAGTATCCCAAACGGTTTCGCCGCGTCCAAGCTGCAGATCATTTTTGCTAAGGAATAGAGCCTGACCTCCTAGTTGGTACATCCCTACTTCAAAGGAAACACGCGTGCGCGTCGAGGATTTCTCAAAAATCATTCCCAGTGTCTTACCAGCGAGCACAGCATGCGGCTCTCTAGCTTTCTGCTTACGCTTAAGCTCAATCGCATAGTGAATCAAGTATTCAATTTCTTCTGATGTATAATCAACCAAAGCAAGAAAATCCTTGCCCTTCAACTGGGCAGCCAGTTCTTCCTTTACAGCCATATTCATGTTATCCAACCTCTCTAAACGGAACTTTTTACTAGACGCTGCTGATAGTTGATGCCTTCTGGGAGAGGACACTGCACACCACATCTAGGGCTTGATCTAAATCTTCTTGCGGTATAGTCAACGCGGGCACCAGACGAATAACGTTCGGCCCTGCCGGAATCACGAGAACACCTTGCTTATGAATTTCGCTAATGATTTCACCTGCTGGCTGTGTGCATTCGATCCCGATTAAGAGACCAATGCCGCGAATATTGCTGATAAGCGGATTGCCTGCAAGCTTGCTCTCCAGCTTCTTCACCGTATATGCGCCTAATTCCGCAGCACGTTCAGGCAATTTATTTGAGATAATCGTGTCAACAGCGGCATATCCTGCAGCTGTAGCTATCGGCGTTCCACCAAAAGTTGACCCGTGGCTTCCAGCGCTAAATGCTTCAGCCAAGAACGCTTTGCCTAACATAGCACCGATCGGAAACCCTCCGCCAAGGCCTTTGGCCAACGTGAAAATATCCGGCTCCACCCCATAATGCTCATAGGCAAAAAGCTTACCTGTACGTCCCACACCCGTCTGGATTTCATCCACGATCAGAAGCAGATTTTCTTGCTTGCAAAGCTCTGCAATTTGCTTCACGAACTCCGGATCAGCCGGCAATACGCCGCCTTCCCCTTGCACCATCTCCAGCATGATGGCACATGTGTGGTCATTAACGAGATTGCGGACCGCCTCGAAATCGTTATAAGGCGCATAGACGAAGCCGCCAGGAAGCGGATGGAAGCCTTCCTTTACTTTATCCTGCCCTGTAGCCGTCAATGTCGCCAGCGTGCGTCCGTGGAACGACATGTTGAACGTAATAATCTCGTACCGACCATTGTTCAAAACCTTCTGGTTATAGCGACGTGCCAGCTTAATTGCAGCCTCATTCGCTTCCGCACCAGTTGAACAGAAGAATACCGCGTCTGCACAGCTGTTATCTGTAAGTAGTGTAGCCAGTTTCTCCTGGTTCGGAATATGGAAAAGATTGCTCACATGCCATACTTGATCGAGCTGTTCGATCAACTTCTCCTTCACCGCTTGAGGCGCGTGCCCGAGGTTCGTCACCGCGATCCCGCTCATCAAGTCGATGTATTCCTTGCCTGTATCATCCCACAGACGGCTGCCCTCACCCTTTACTAGTGTGATTGGATATCTTGCGTAGGTTGGAAATAGCGAGCTTTTTCCTGTTTCAGTCATGTACATTCCCTCCTTAAAGTTTGTAGTTCAACCCATGAGTTCGAACTTATGCCAAGCTAGATAAAGACATATTGCTGCAGCTGCAAATAAAATGATAGCCGTTACTCGATTCCTTCGCATCTTCATCCCGTATGCAATGAAAAAGACAGCTGCCGCTAATTTAGAGAAGCCTTGGTAAGCTGGATCATTCGAAAAGTAGGAATTGCTAAAAATAAGTGCAATAAGCAAGGTTGTCGAAATAAGTATTTTAAACCATAAGGGCTCTCTTCGGAATTGTTTAAACATAAAAGTAATCCGCTGCATCACAGATACCTCCGTTCAAAAACCTTTGATTATAGAGTGGTAACGATGTTTCTCATCGCTCTGGAGACAGCCTGACGTTAATCCTTAGTTACAGCGATGAAAATCATCGTTAAGTGAGTCAATTTACAGGTAAACCTACATTACAGCCTTATTTTAGAATGAAATACATCGTTAAACTCGCTCCGGAATCTTGTAGTTGCACCATTAGGATGAAAAACATCGTTATTGCGGTATTTGATTTGCAAGTCTGTATCTGTCGATACGATGAAAAACACTGCTATCTAGCGCACAATCCTCGTGCCTATCCCCGTGCCCTTCAGCACTTTGCTCAGCACATTCGGCTCAGAGCCGTTCACGATGACAACTTCTTGGACCCTGCCTTGAATGCAAGCAATCGCTGCTCGAACCTTCGGAATCATGCCCCCGTAGATATCACCATTCGCGATCATTTCTTCAATCTCTGCCACGCTGACAACGGGAAGCACCTGCTTCTCGCCATCCACTGTTTTCATAATGCCGGGAACGTCTGTCACCACAACCATCTGCTCTACACCAAGGTGAGAAGCAACAGCTCCTGCTGCTGTATCGGCATTAATGTTATAACGCTGACCGCCATCGGCGCCAAGTCCAACTGGTGCGATCACCGGGATGTAGCCCATGTTCACGATTCCTTGAATCAGCTCAGCGTTCACTTTCGTTACATCACCAACAAGGCCAACCTCGTGGCTATTCTCTACCGGCTTCGCTTCAATCAAATGTCCATCCACACCGGACAATCCAAGCGCCATTGCGCCTGTTAATTGAATTCGGCGTACGATCTCTTTGTTAATCTGGCCGGAAAGCACCATCTCCACAACGTCGAGCACTGCTTCATTCGTCACCCGCAGACCGTTTACGAAACCGGACTCAATCCCGAGCTTCCCAAGCGTCTCCGAAATAGCAGGACCGCCGCCGTGAACGATGACCGTTACAATACCCTCATCCTGAAGCTGACGCATATCTTCAAAGAAACTAATCGGTAATGCAGCCAGCGTGCTGCCGCCGCATTTCATCACAAAGCAATTGTTCTTCACAAGCTTTCGATCCCCTTTGCTTCCTTATGTGCTAGCTAAAACCGAACCTAAGTCCGATAAGCCGCATTGATCCGCACATAATCATATGTTAAATCGCAGCCCCAGCCCGTTGCCTTGCCAGCGCCCATATGTAAATTCACATGAATTTGAATCGTATCTGTTTTCAAATAAGCAAGCGCCGCTTCCTCGTCGAACTTCACCGGACGCGACTGCTCAAGAACTGCGATGTCGCCTAGGCGAATATCGACGGTGTTCACGTTCACCGGCTGGCCTGAGTAACCGACAGCCGCAATGATCCGACCCCAGTTCGCATCCGCGCCATAAACAGCGGATTTGACCAAGCTAGAGCCAATGATCGACTTCACGATCTTGCGTGCCGCATCGTCGCTCTCCGCACCGACTACCGTCGTCTCGATCAGCTTCGTTGCGCCCTCGCCGTCGCGCGCAATCGCCTTGGCGAGGTACTCGCCAACGTACTGGAACCCTGCCGCGAACGCCTCCCAATCCGGATGCTCCGGATTCAAAGCTTCGCCGCCGGCAAGCCCGCTTGCCATCGCCACGACCATGTCGTTGGTGCTAGTATCCCCGTCAACGGTGATCATGTTGAACGTGGTATCTGTGATCCTGCTCAGCAGCAGCTGCAGGTATTCGCTCTCAATCGGCGCGTCGGTTGTCATGAAACCGAGCATCGTCGCCATGTTCGGGTGAATCATCCCCGAACCCTTCGCTGCCCCGGCAATGTGAACTTCCTTACCGCCAACGACAACACGGACGCACGTCATCTTCTGCGTGAGATCCGTGGTCAGGATCGATTGGCAGAAGTCGTTGCCGCCTTCTGCCCTCACTTTAGACGGCAGCTGCTCGATGCCGCTGAGTACTTTCCCCATCGGCAGCAACTCGCCGATGACGCCTGTGCTCGTCACGCCGACGTGGTGCTCCGCCACGCCTAGCGCCTTCGCACTTGCAGCGCGCATCGCGTATGCGTCGTCCTCGCCTTGCTGGCCGGTACACGCATTCGCGTTACCGCTGTTGACGATCATCGCCTGCAGCTTGCCGCCTTGGGCGATGCTCTCCTGCGTCACGCGCAGCGGTGCCGCTTGGAATGCATTCAGCGTGTAAACGCCTGCCGCTGCTGCCGGTACATCACAGACGATTGCGCCTAAATCATAGCGCTCCGTCTTCTTTAATCCGCAGTGCAGACCACCTGCACGAAAGCCTTTCGGCGTCGTCACTGTGCCCTCTGGCACGACAGTAAAGCTCACTTGATCAAGCATGTTCGTCCTTCACCTGTCCTCATCTTCTCGTTATGGATACACCGGTGCGAACAACAGCCCTGTCGTTTCGTCCCAGCCTTGCATAATATTTAAATTCTGAATCGCCTGCCCTGCAGCGCCTTTAACCACATTGTCGATGACAGAAACGATGGTCACACGCCCCGTACGCTCATCCACTGCAAAGCCGATGTCGCAGTAGTTCGAGCCGAATACTTCCTTCGTAGAAGGGAGTTTTCCATTTTGACGAATCCGCACAAATCTCCGGCCTTCATAATACTGGCGGTACAATTCGATAAATTCCTCGGCGGTGTGTTCACCTTGTATAGTTCCATACATAGTAGACATAATTCCGCGAGTCATAGGCACAAGATGTGTCGTGAACGTTGTAACAACCGGTTTACCTGCGACACGGCTGAGCGCCTGCTCGATTTCCGGAATATGCTGATGCTTATTCACTTTATAAGCTGTTAAATTCTCATTCACTTCCGCGTAGTGCACGCCCAGATTAACGCCGCGCCCCGCGCCGGACACGCCCGATTTGGCATCAATAATAATCGTAGATGGATCGATCCAACCCGCTTTAACTGCAGGAATGAGACCAAGCAGCGTGGCTGTCGGATAGCAGCCTGGGTTAGCAATTAAATCACTGCCCTTCACTTCATCCCCGAACACCTCAGACAAACCATAAATCGATTGCGCCAATGTTTCCTCGGAAGCTGCCGGCTTTTTATACCATTTTTCATAGTCGGCACTAGATTTCAATCTTAAATCCCCAGAAATATCAATGACCTTCAGGCCAGCTGCCAGAAGCTTTGGTGAAAGTTCTGCACTCACACCAGCTGGTGTCGCCAAGAACACAACATCCGCTTTGCCCGCAATCAAATCAACATCAAGCACATCTAGAATATCCACAACCACTTCTTGCAAGTGTGGAAAATGCTCCGCAAGCGGCGCTCCTGCATTAGAAGTCGAGATGACCGAAGTGATCTGTACCAAAGGATGCGCCTGCAACAGACGAATCAACTCCGCACCACCATAACCTGTGGCTCCAATAATAGCCGCCCTAACTCCATGACTCATTCGAATTTCCCTCCCGATGTTCCGAAAATATATGTATTATTATACAGTCGTATACATAATAATTCAATGAATTTTTTTATGCGGATTTTGACAATTGAATTGTGCCTACGCAAGGCATTTCAAGGCTTTTTTACATTAAAATCGACAAACCTTTTATTTTTTTGGTTCCTGCCTTCCGACAAAAAGTATACATAATATGCATCGTTTAAACGCAACATGTGCATAAAAACATTTTTTTCTTATCGATTCCTATTTGTTTAACAAATCAATTATCCCAAATTATACGGCATACAGGCAAATCCTGTATGTGATTATTTCAAATTATTCAAGAAGTGTGGGTAAGTAGTATGGTTATCCACAGATTATACACACTTTATCCACAGGACACTCTTTCCTCAACAAAGTTATGCACAAAAAGACGCACTATAAGTGCGCCAATCTATCACAAAACTTCTCGCTATGCATGTCGTTTGAAACCTTCCCCTAGTACCTCATTCGTTTCGCTCAAAATGACAAAAGCCTGCGGATCCACCGACTGGACTAATGTTTTCAATCGACTTACTTCATTTTGTTTCACAACGACCATTAAGACCGTTCGCGATTCGCCTGTAAATCCCCCGGACCCATTAAGCTCCGTAAGTCCACGGTCCAAATCGTATAAAATCGCCTTACGTATGGCTTCTGTATGATCGGAAATAATGAAGGCCACTTTGGCATAGTTGAAGCCGAGTTGAACGATATCGATCGTTTTCGTGGTGACAAATAACCCAATTAACCCGTACAGCGCATTCTCCGGTGTGAAAACAAGCGCAGAGCTTAGAATGACCAGACCATCAAAAATCGCTACCGAGAATCCTAAACTTAAGCCTGTGTATTTATGCAGCATTTGCGCGGCCAACCCAAGTCCGCCAGTGGATCCTCGCCCTCGAAAGACGATTCCGAGTCCAAGTCCAACACCGATGCCTCCATAGACAGACGCAAGCAAAGGATTTTGCGTAGGCACCCCTAAATGGCTCGTTACGAGTACGCACAGCGGAAATATGACCGACCCGACTGCCGCCTTAACCCCGAATTGTCCACCTAGCAGCCATAAGGCTAATAAGAAAATCGGTATATTCAGGGCCCACTGCGTAATCGCCGGGTTCAAACCCGACAAATGCTGAACAATCGTAGAAATACCCGAAACCCCACCTGTTGCAATTTGATTCGGGTTCAAAAAACAGTTAAAACTAGCCGCCATAATCAGCGAGCCGATCAACATCAATATATACTCAAATACGGTATGTGCTGGACTTCCTATCCGTATTCGCGGTTCTTTTCTGGGCACGAACGGCCCTCCTCTCGGTACCATCTAATCAGGCCCATAGTTACAACAGGGGAGCACTCATATTTTTACCGTAAAATATTTCGTCCATTTCCCACTTTACACTTTCTGTTATGTCCTTCTGCTCCGCTTCGCTCAATTTGTCTTTCGTATAACCGAACAAATAATTGTTTAAATCAAATTTCTTCAGCTTACATTTTGTATGAAAAATATTCTCCTGATACACGTTCACATCGATCATGTCGTACATGTTTTTGATTTCCTCAGGAATGTAGTTCTGAATCGAACTAATATCATGATCAATAAACAGCTTATGCCCGTTTATATCCCGTGTGAAGCCTCGAACCCGATAATCCATCGTCATAATATCCGTATCGAAGGAATGGATTAAGTAATTCAGTGCCTTTAGCGGCGAAATTTCCCCACATGTGGATACATCAATGTCTGCCCTAAACGTGCTGATCCCTTCATCTGGGTGATATTCCGGATAGGTATGAACCGTAATATGGCTGGTGTTCAGGTGCATAAGCACCGTCTCCGGCAGGGGCCCGGGGGATTCCTCAAATGAAGTTTCAGGAGCACCCTCCACAGGACCTTCTGAAACCAACATCGTTACGCTTGCCCCTTGCGGATCATAATCCTGCTTAGCCACATTAAGCACATGAGCACCGATGATATCCGCTACCGCTTTGAGAATTTTGGTTAGCCGGGCTGCATTGTACTGTTCGTCAATATATTCTATGTAGGCTTCGCGCTCTTCTTTGGTTCTGGTGTAGCAGATATCGTACATATTGAAGCTCAATGATTTCGTAAGGTTGTTAAAACCGTGCAGAGTAATGCGCTGCTCCGTAGTAAGTGTCATGATTTTTCTTCCTCCTTGTTGTTCCATCCCTACTATTTCCTTACCCAAACCCTGATTGACATTAAACTTGAAAAAATCCTACACCTTTCAGATGTAGGATAAACGTCTATTGCTCCATGTATGCGTTTTGCGTTTAGTGTTCAGTGCACCAAGCTCTTCCAGTACACAGCTCCTCTGCACATTCTACTCCGGCTTCCGAATCTGATGACGAAGGTATGCATCGATGAACATATTGAGATCTCCATCCATAACTGCGCCAATATTACCAGTTTCCGCTGAAGTCCTGTGATCTTTGACCATGCTATAGGGATGAAACACATAAGAACGAATCTGACTGCCCCAGGCAATGTCAGACTGCTCGCCGCGAATCTCTGCGAGATGCTTCAGCTGCTCTTCGATCTTCCGCTCGTAGAGCTTGGATCGCAGCATCTTCATCGCTTTCTCGCGGTTCTTAATCTGCGAGCGTTCTTGCTGACAGCTCACCACGACACCCGTTGGTATGTGCGTAATCCGCACAGCCGAATCCGTGGTGTTAATGTGTTGACCGCCGGCGCCGCTTGCGCGGTACGTGTCGATTTTGAGATCCTCGGAGCGGATCTCTCCCACGTCCGTGTCGTCCTCAATCTCCGGCATGACGTCACACGACGCAAACGAGGTGTGACGACGACCGGAGGCGTCGAACGGCGAGATCCGGACGAGCCGATGCACGCCTTTCTCCGCCTTCAAATAGCCGTAGGCGTTGAAGCCTGTGATCTGCAGCGTGACACTCTTCACGCCGGCTTCGTCGCCGGGCAAATAGTCGAGCACCTCGACTTTATAGCCCCGCTTCTCCGCCCAGCGGCGGTACATGCGCAGCAGCATCTCCGCCCAGTCCTGAGACTCGGTGCCGCCCGCACCGGGATGCAGCTCCAGGATCGCATTCAGCCGGTCATACGGCTGATTGAGAAGCAAGCCTAGCTCGAAGGATTCGAGCTTCTTCTTCAAAGCATCGATGCCTGCTTCAATGTCTTTCGCTAGGCCGGCATCGCTCTCCTCTTCCTCGAGCTCGACCATCACCTGCAGGTCGTCGAACTCGTTCGAGAAGCCTTGGAACTGATCGACGACGCTTTTGATGGCGTTGAGATCCGCGATGGTCTTCTGGGCACGATCATTATCGTCCCAGAAGTCCGGCGCCCCCATTTTTTCCTCAAAATCCCCAATCGCTTCGAGCTTATGATCTAAGTCAAAGAGACCCCCGTAATTCGGTTAGTCGCTTTGCTGTCTCTCTTAAATCCTGTTTTACTTCTGGTTCCAGCATGTCTTACACCTCATTTATTCTCTTGTGCCTAAGTTATCTAGATGCAGTTAGCCAGTTATACAGCGATTAGCTGCCTTGCCCGTGGCACTGCTTGAATTTCTTCCCGCTGCCGCATGGGCATGGGTCGTTGCGTCCAATACGCTGCTCATCGCCGCGCACGAGAGGTTTCTTCCCGCCAGCTTCATTCTTCGTATCCACCGCTTGACCTTCGGCTACCGCTTGACGCTCCAGGTTGCTTTGTACGTGAGCCTTCATGATGTACATCGCGACTTCTTCGCGGATATTGTCGATCATCTCTTGGAACATCTCGAAGCCTTCGAATTGATACTCGCGCAGCGGATCCGTTCCGCCGTAAGCACGAAGATGAATACCTTGGCGCAGCTGATCCATCGCATCGATGTGAT
This sequence comes from Paenibacillus sp. J31P190, assembly GCF_059692075.1. Classification (NCBI taxonomy): domain Bacteria; kingdom Bacillati; phylum Bacillota; class Bacilli; order Caryophanales; family Paenibacillaceae; genus Paenibacillus; species Paenibacillus sp. J31P190. The sequence goes on from NZ_JCAUAS010000016.1 coordinate 57,998, forward strand.
CCATCCATTTGCTATCTACCGCACGAAGAGCAACGACCTTTTCGAATTCACGCATGAATTCTTCACCAATCTCTGCTTCACGCTCATCATAACGTTTGCTTACGAGATCTTTGATGTAGTCAATAATCTCTTCTTGTTCTTTGCCCCAAATATTTTGATCCGTAATCTGGCCTTCTTCAGTTAAGAAGTTGTTGTTCACGAAGTTAGCCACTTCCTGAAGCTCCCACTCCTCCGGAATTTGTTCCTCTGGACAGTGTGCTTTCACGATGCGTTCGATAACCGCGTTGATCATGCCCTCGATGACTTCACGAATATTCTCGGATTCCAGCAGTTCACGGCGCTGTTTATATATGATTTCCCGTTGTTGATTCATTACATCGTCATACTGAAGAACGACTTTACGAACGTCGAAGTTATTACCCTCAACGCGTTTTTGGGCCGATTCCACTGCACGCGAGATCAATTTGCTTTCGATCGGTTGATCTTCTTCCATCCCGAGGCGGTCCATCATCGCCATGATATTGTCAGCGCCGAAACGTTTCATCAATTCGTCCTCAAGGGAGAGGTAGAACTGTGAAGAACCAGGGTCACCTTGACGGCCTGCGCGTCCACGCAGCTGATTATCAATCCGTCTGCTTTCATGACGTTCTGTACCTATAATATGCAGTCCGCCTGCTTCATGTACGCCTTCACCGAGCACAATGTCCGTACCGCGGCCCGCCATGTTCGTTGCAATCGTTACAGAGCCTGGTTGACCTGCGCGTGCTACGATTTCAGCTTCTTCTGCATGATACTTCGCATTAAGCACTTTGTGCTGAACGCCTTTTTTCTTAAGCATTTCCGAAAGTTTCTCGGAGTTCTCAATAGATACCGTACCTACAAGTACCGGTTGGTTCAGCTTATGACGCTCTACGATTTGCTCAACAACCGCTCTGAATTTACCCATCTCAGACTTGTAAACAACATCCGGCATATCCTTACGGATCATCGGACGGTTCGTCGGAACAATGATAACTTCAAGACCGTAAATTTTCTTGAGCTCTTCTTCTTCCGTCTTCGCTGTTCCTGTCATACCCGCCAGTTTGCGGTACATCCGGAAATAGTTCTGGAATGTAATTGTCGCCAGCGTCATGCTCTCATTCTGAACTTGCAGCTGCTCTTTGGCCTCAATGGCTTGGTGCAGCCCATCACTATAACGACGGCCTGTCATAATACGGCCCGTAAATTCATCAACAATCATGACTTCGTCTTCTTGTACCACATAATCCACATCGCGTTTCATAATGAAACGAGCCTTGAGCGCTTGAGTCACGTGATGGTTGATATTCACATTCTGATGATCGAATAAGTTCTCAATGCCGAATGCCCGTTCTGCTTTAGCTACCCCTTCTTCAGTAAGAGCCACAGAACGAACTTTAATATCTATCGTGTAATCCTCTTCTTCTTTTAACTTAGCTACAAATCGGTCTGCCGCGTAGTACAAGTCTGTCGACTTAGCAGCCTGTCCCGAAATAATCAATGGCGTTCTCGCCTCATCGACCAAAATGGAGTCAACTTCATCGATAACCGCAAAATAAAGCGGACGCTGAACCATCTGCTCTTTGTAAAGCACCATGTTATCACGCAAGTAGTCAAAACCGTATTCGTTATTCGTACCATACGTAATATCACAAGCATAAGCCGCTTGCTTTTCCTCATGTGATAGATCGTGGAGATTAACCCCAACCGTCAAACCGAGGAATTCATAGATCTGACCCATTTCGGCGCTGTCACGTTGAGCCAAATAGTCATTGACCGTAACCACGTGTACGCCTTTGCCAAGCAAAGCATTCAAATAGACAGGGAGTGTTCCAACGAGCGTTTTCCCTTCCCCTGTTCTCATCTCCGCGATACGGCCTTCGTGAAGCACCATACCCCCGATGAGCTGAACGTCGTAATGACGTTTACCTAGTACACGTAAACCTGCTTCTCTAACAACAGCAAAAGCTTCCGGTAAAAGATCATCAAGTTCTTCACCTTTTTCCAGGCGGTTTCTGAACTCAATTGTCTTGCCTTTCAATTCCTCATCGGACAGCGGCTTAATGCTAGCTTCAAGGTCGTTAATATAATCCACGGCCTTGAGCATCCGTTTAATTTCCCGTTCATTGGAATCACCAAAAATTTTCTTCACTAGTCCTAGCATCGGTGAACCCCTTTCCCTTGCATTCGTATCCTTAAATTGTACCACTTTTGACGGTCTTGCCGCAACAAATGACCATTCCTACATCTGTATAATCCATCCACAACATGTGAAAAGAGCACGTTTTTACTTATTTTCTATAGTATTGAATCGATGTCCCGATTGCATGCATGAGAAAAAGCTTAATTCGACAGAATCGAATCAAGCTCATTTTTTTGTTATAGGGATGTCTCGAGTTGCTCCGCTTTCTTATTAAACAGCCGGCTCAATCAGACCATACTTGCCGTCATCACGTTTGTACACTACATTGACTTGATCCGTATCCATGTTCGAAAAAACGAAGAAATTATGGCCTACCATGTTCATTTGTAAAATCGCTTCTTCCACATCCATCGGCTTCAAATCGAAGCGTTTGTTGCGGACCAGTTCAAAGTCATCTTCCTCATCCAAATAAGTGACTGGCGATGTTTCAACCTTAAATAAATCACGCTTGCCGCCATCTTGGCGAATTTTTCGATTCGTCCTCGTCTTATGCTTACGAATCTGACGTTCCAACTTGTCCACGACCAAATCAATCGACGCATACATATCATTGTTACGTTCTTCAGCTCGCAGCAGCACGCCTGTCAGGGGAATACCTACCTCAATCGCTTGTAAACCTTTAACCACACTTAGCTTTACTTGTACATCAGATGTAAGGGGAGCTTCAAAATACCTCTCTAGTCTGTTCAATTTCTTGTCGACATAGTCCCTGAGGGCTTCAGTTACTTCAAGGTGTTCTCCGCGAATGCTAATCATCATAGTTAAACATCTCCCTTCCTTCTTACATTATACTACATTCAACCCCCATCTTCATAATTCCTTTAAATTCCGAGCATACGATTTACGCAAAAAAACACCCCAGAATTATGCCCCAGGGCGCTAATTAGTTCATAGATGTATTAAAGCGGCACAAAACGTACCGGAAGCTTATATTCTGCTTACATTAGCGGCTTGCGGTCCACGTGCGCCTTCTACGATATCAAACTCTACAGCCTGACCTTCATCTAACGTTTTGAAGCCTTCTGATTGAATCGCTGAGAAATGCACGAATACATCCCCGCCATCTTCACGCTCAATGAAACCATAACCTTTTTCTGCATTAAACCATTTTACTTTACCTTGCATAACGTACACATTCCTTTCGTTTTAAAAAGTAATAAAATGTAAGCCCTTACTTTTCGACTATATCACCAGCCTGCTTGACCTGTCAATTTCTAACTTACCATTTGATGAAATATTTTGAAAATTCGGGTATATACAAGCCGTGGATAACTGCAGAATTTGTAAAAACTTGTCGTATCGGGCTTCTTTACATTTTATCAACAAAGTTATACACATAATTGTACACATTATCCACAGGTTGTGGGGAGAGAATTTTGGATAACTTGGGTTCATTGTGGTTGGTTTATGCACAAATGGGTTTAGCAAGGATTGATTGTCCACAGGTTTTAGTCGGAAATTAGAAAAACAGATGAATAAAGAAAAACCTTTTGCCGCGGCAAAAGGTTCGTGTGTATTTGTTTATTTTTTTCGGTCGAAAAAAAGGCTCTCGCCGTCATAGTTGTTATCATAAGCATTCCGCTGAGTCTTACCTGTGTCCAGCTTGGCCAATTGCGAGCTCGCTTCATCACGAAATTGTTCCATCTTCCGCAGGAAGATAGGATCCAAGCTTACTACAGCTTGTATACGGTCCTTGAAGCTTGCTTTTTGTAAGGCAGATGGTGTTAATGTTAAGGCTAAAAGTGCCTCCATAATCTTACCACGCTGCTCCATAAACTCTCCAAGACGCTCCGCATCCATCGTAACAAGCTCAGCTAATCCCTGCTGTGTAAGCTGTTCCAATTCAGTAACCAACTTATCCATGCATAGCTCCAGCAGGTGTTGAACTTGCTGAACTTCCATTAGCTTGCTTAGCCGCTTGCATCCACGTTTCTTTCAACTGAATAAGATAACCTAGCACCTCTTCAGCAGGTTCAACCGATTTCTTCATATTGGCTTCAATTAGACGGTGCGTGAAGTATTCATACAATCTCAGCAAATCACCGGCAATTGGAGCATTACGGTCAATCGTAATGGAAAACTCGCTAATAATGTCCTGTACCTTGACTAGGTTAGTGTTAGCGTCTTGGTAGTTGGATGTTTTCAAAGCCTCAATACCCGCACGGCAAAAACGAATAGCTCCATCACAAAGCATAATTAACAGCTGTGCTGGGCTTGCTGTTTGAACAGTGTTCTCCAAGTATTTATTACGTTGGGCTTGAATCATTTATTTTTCCCCCTAGCTTAAAGTAGGACCTTACTAGCCCATTTGTTGTGTTAGTTGTGCACTTTGTTGTTGTAGTTGATTTATGTATTTTTCCATGGCAGTGAATTGATTGTAGTAACGAGTTTGCAAAGCATCTAATTTGGTAGTCCAAGCGTCAACTTTTTTGTTTATTTCATTTGTAGTTTTGCCTAATGTATAAGAAGTGTCAACACTTGCGGTAATTCCGGCCTTAGTAGTAATTTTACTAATAATGGAAGAAGCAAGGTTATTAAGGCGTGTAGCTATACCATCCCCACTAGTTACATCTTTAAGTTTGTCATCTGCTACAAAAAGAGCCATAACTTGATCCGGTTTCTCTGAAATGGCTTTCTTTAATTTTGCATCGTCAATATAAATTTTCCCATTTTCCAAGTAGCTTCCAGAAATCGCTCCACCAATCGTAATACTGCTAGATATGCCAATATCAGCAAGACTTTTAGCATCGCCAGTCGGTAATCCACTTACAGGACTTGAGAAAGAACTTCTCAAACCTGAAATTGCTTGTTTCAAGATGTCATCACTGCGAAGCGTACCACTTTTTGCTTTAGCTTCCCATGCGGTAATTTGATCATCCTTCAAATCTTTGCGTTGATCATCCGTTAACGGTTGATAATCCCTATATTTCTTTTCGGTAACCTTTGTATTTATTGTATCAATGAGTTCATTGTATTTATCAATAAAGTTTTTGATATTATTGTAAACAGCATCTGTATCGCCACTAACATTTACGTCAATCGGTAATGCAGTTACTTTCTTTGCAGTGAAATTCAATCCATTTATCGTAAATGAATTTGTGTCGTATTTAGCAGCTGCGCCATTAAACAGCACTTCGGCTTGATCCCCCGTTTTTCCGACTTTCGTATAACTTTGTCCCGTCACAGGAGCACCTAGGGCAAGTTGAGGAATGACATTTGCTGGATTATTTGCTTCATCGCTGAGTACAACTTTATTGGCTACAGAATCATTAGGATTGTCAAATACAAGATGATGCGCGCTATCTAAATAAGCAGACACGCCTAGTTTTCCGATTGCAGAGCTATTAATAGCATCGACTAGTTTTCCAATTGTTGTTGTTTTATCAATGCTGAAATCAGCTGTTGTCGAACCAACTTTAACCCTTAAGGTTTTTGTTGTTGATAGATTTTGATCGATCAAGGTTGTTAATGGAACTGCAAGGTTCGGAGCTGGTGTGACTAGTTGGCTTGGAACATTAGCCGCAACATTATTTTGATCCGATAGTGTAACGGAAGGATCTGAGAATTTCAAATTATTATTGCTGTCCAAACTTGTCGTAACGCCAGCTGTACCAATGGCAGACTTATTAATGTCTGAAATTAGTTTATCATAAGTGGTGTCCTTATCAACGGTAAAATCAGCAGTCGTGGCCCCAAAGTGAACTCGCACTGTCTTACTCGTTTTTAATGTGCTGTCTATTACTAACGATCCTGCAAAATTGTTTGTACCCGTTGCTGTCGATGCAGTTGTAGCACCAGGCGCACTTCCCGCAATTTTCAGAACTGTGGCCAAAGGATCGGCGATAGGAGAAGCCCCCCCTACACTTTTCATGCTGAGATTAACTTGTCCAGCCAATCCAGTTGAAGATGAGGTAAAAAAGAGCTTATCAATAGAGGCATCATAACTTAAATTTACACCCGTAATACTTGAACTACCATTAATAGATGATATGATACTGCCGAGCGTATCGGTAGGTTTCACTTCAATGGTCTTCGTACCTTTAGAACCACCAACGGTTAGTGTCGTAGTGCCTGTCAGTCCAAGATCTGATAAAGGAGTAGCCGTTCCCTTGGTTGTTGCAGTCAGTAGGCCCGATGTAACAGCCCCAGCTGTCGCCAATTTATCGACCTTTAACGTATAGTTGCCTGGAGTAGCAGTTGCTGTTCCCGTAACGCTAACACTACTATCATCAACAGATGTAGCCTTCTTTGATTGATATGAAGATTGAAGCTTCATATTAAAAGCTAAATCGCGAAAGCTCATAATTTTAGTATTAATTGAGCGGTAATCATCTCGCTGCCATTCTAGTGACTGTTTCTGCTGCTTTAGCTTATCCTGTGGCATTCTAGCTGCTTTCATAAGCTTACTTACTGTATCATCAATATCAATACCTGTATTAGAAAACCCATTTAAACGAGTTACCATAGTTATAAGTCACCGCCTTCGATTTATCTTTTCTCATCAACAAGTATTCCTGCCATTTGCCAAAGCTTTGCAACGAAATCTAAACTCTTTTCTGGTGGAATCTCACGTATCGTTTCGCCGGTGTCTTTATCTAGAACTTTTACTGAAATCAGTTTTGTTTTTTGATGAATCGAAAACTCAAGCGATGTTGTTCTACCTTGAATAGCTTTAATAGCATGTTCAATAGCTTTAACTACTTGTGCATCACTAATTGTAACATTTTCACCCTGCAATTCTGCCTGTCTGAGTTCCGATGTATTCGTAATGCTGGATGCAATAACTGCTGCTGCATTATTTGTGCCGATCTCATCCACTTTGTGAACCTTTACAGGTTCATTGGCAGGCCTGCTGTCCCCCCCAGAATTACCTAATCCACCTATTGGGTAGTTCATACTCATAGAACAAACCTCCATCCGAAGATATACATATATCTTTTATATCGGATGGAGGTCGTTTAGTTGTTATAGATCATAAGTATTTATTTGTTAATTTCCGACTAATGGTAGCGTAATTTCCCTGTGTTCTTTGGCCGATTGATAAATAGCTAAAATGACTTCTAAAGACTTTTTCCCTTCGTTTCCATCCGTACCTGGTTTAGCACTATCAATAAGGACATCTACTACATTTTGATAATATCCAATATGACCAAATCCATAAACGGATGGAGGTGTATAGCTGACATTAGTTGCAAGGATATCGTCATCGTCTGGGTCGGAAAACTCCCATTTTTCAATAGTATTAACTGATGTACCTCCAACAATGACGGTGCCTTTCTCCCCGAGGATAGTTAAATTACCAGCAAGGTTCTTGGGGTAAGTAAGCATGGTCACATTCATATTTCCTATTGCCCCATTTTTAAAGCGAAGTATAGCACTCCCAGTGTCTTCAGCTTCTATGTCCCGAGCCATGGTATCTGTCATTGCAGTGACCTTGTCTACATCGCCTATCAGCCATTCCATCATATCTACGTAATGACTTGCTTGATTCATGAAAGCACCACCATCAAGCTCCCAGGTCCCCCGCCATGGTGCAGCGTCATAATAGCTTTGGGGTCTTTGCCAGAAGACATTGACTGACACCATATATATTTTACCAAATCTATTCTTATCAACAGCTCTTTTAACAAGTTGAAGTGTACTATTTAAACGATTCTGTTTAACAACAAATAGTTTTACTCCATTATCATCACAGGCTTGAATCATCTTGTTGGCATCTTTCAATGATATTGCCATAGGCTTTTCTGTAATAACATGAATCTTCTTCTCTGCGGCCATTACAGCTTGTTGTGGATGCAACCCACTTGGCGTGCATAAGGAAATAAGTTCAATATCCGCACGATTTAACAATTCTTCATAAGTGACGTAAGAGGAAACGTTCCATTTGTTTCCGGCTTCCTCAGCTCTTTCTTGAACAATGTCACAAACGGCTACGAGCTCTAGACTAGGGTTGTTATGAATAGCTTCAAAGTGGTTAGCAGATATTCTCCCACAGCCAACTAAAGCGATTTTGAGTATTCTTTCCGTCATGCCTATCGCTCCAATCTATTATAAAACTTCTATATTTTCACGATTCTTCACATGTTTGAAGGCATTCTTTGTGTCAAAAATATAAGTGGCATCCCTTGCAATATGTTCATAATCAAATTGTGTATGCATGGTTGTAAGAATAACCAAGTCAGCGTCACGAAGCTTATCTTGAGTAAGTTTAATCGATCGATACTCAATTCCTTGATGTGTGAACTGCGGAATGTAAGGGTCGTAATAACTGATGATTGCCCCCTCTTTATCCAAATGTTCAATAACCTTTAAGGCTGGAGATTCACGCAAATCATCTATATCTTGTTTATAGGCAACTCCTAAGAGTAAAATACGAGCACCATTCATCGTTTTTTTGAAACGATTCAAGATTTTCATGCTTCTTTCTGTTACAAACTGCGGCATATAAATGTTAATTTCCCCTGCTGTTTCAATCAGGCGAGTATGATAATCATATTCTCTCGCCTTCCATGTCAAATAAAAAGGATCCACTGGGATACAATGACCGCCTAATCCTGGACCAGGGTAGAACGCCATAAAGCCATAGGGTTTTGACTTCGCTGCATCAATGACTTCCCAAACATCAATGCCCATTTTGTGACAAAGAATAGCCATTTCATTAGCTAGCGCTATATTAATATTCCGGAATGTATTTTCAAGAATCTTCTCCATTTCTGCGACTGCAGGGCTTGAGACTTCATGAATTTCACCTTCCAAAACACTACGATATAAAGCCGCGGCAAGCTTCGTGCTTGCTTCTCCTACACCACCAACGACCTTAGGCGTATTCTTTGTGCCATATAGTTTATTACCTGGATCCACCCGCTCAGGAGAAAAGGCTAAATAGAAGTCCTTTCCACATTCAAGCCCTCCCTCTTCAAGGATAGGCTTAAGTATTTCCTCTGTCGTACCCGGATAGGTCGTACTCTCGAGTATAATCAGCATCTTTTTATTTAGATATTTTGCAATGTCTCTAGTTGATTTTACAACATATGAAATATCTGGTTGATAGTATTTATCAAGTGGTGTAGGAACACATATCGCAATACAATCGACATCTCTAACAAAAGAGAAATCAGAAGTAGCAGTTAGCAAGCCTTGTGAAACAATATCATTGAATTCACTATCAATAATATCACCTATATAATTGATACCTTTGTTTACCTTATCTACTCTATCGGGCAATATATCAAAGCCAATGACACGAAACCCAGCTTTTGCTTTCTCTAATGCAAGTGGAAGACCAACATAACCGAGACCTACTACGCCAATAACGGCCGTTTTATCTTGAATTTTACTTAATAGTGCCTCACTCATTTCAACACTTCCCTTACCTCTAGATCATTCTTGGTATAATTAGTTTTGCACGTTTTACAGATAGCTTTTTCAGCATTAAAATGAAGTCTCTCACCGCACTGGCATACCCATCCGAGAATTCTAGATGGATTACCAACCACAAGAGCATAATCAGGAACATCCCTAGTGATTACTGACCCTGCTCCGATCAAAGCATACTTTCCAATGTTGTGACCGCATACAATAGTTGCATTTGCCCCAATCGTAGCACCCTTTCCAACTAAGGTCTGCTTATACTCCTGTTTACGATTAATGTGACTTCTGGGATTGGTAACATTCGTAAATACACAAGATGGTCCCAAGAAAACATCATCTTCACAAATAACTCCTGTGTAAACGGATACGTTATTTTGTATTTTTACGTTATTGCCTAAAATAACATTAGGTGATATTACAACGTTTTGGCCAATATTACAATTCATACCTATTCGAGAGTTTGACATAATATGGCTAAAGTGCCATATCTTAGTATCTTTTCCGATTTCACACGGTTGGTCGATATAGCTTGATTCGTGTACAAAATAGTTATTATCCATGCTAATTCTCTCTCTCAAACTGATAAATCGCTTCTATGACATAATCCTGCTCTTTTTTAGTCATCTCCGGAAAAAGTGGTATTGCCATAGTTCTGTTTGATAAATATTCAGAAATAGGAAAATCCCCAGGCTTATAACCTAAATGGACATAAACTTTCTGCAGATGCAGTGGAATCGGGTAGTAATTTCCAGTGGCAATTCCTCTACTTCCCAAAAAAGAAGCTAGTTGCTTTCGTTGCTCAGTTTGAATTACGTATAGGTGTACAACCTCTTCTTCACTTCTCAAGGTTTTTGTTGGTAACTTCAAGTTTGTAACTTGTAAATTCTCCTGGTAATACGCAGATCGTTCTCTTCTTTCCTTATTCCACTGATCTAATAAGGGAAGCTTAATCCTTAAGATAGCCGCTTGTATTTCATCAAGTCTAGAATTATAGCCAATTAAATAGTTATAGTATTTTGCAAACTGGGAGTCAACATCAATCAATTCGTTATTCGTTTCAATATTAGAAATATTCATAGCATTATATGCTTGCAAACCCGCATAACCACTGCCGTGAACCCTAAGGCCCTTTAAAACTTTGGCCAACTGCTCATCATTAGTGACCAATAACCCGCCATCCCCGAATGCCCCTAGATTTTTTGTGGGGAAAAAAGAAAAGCATCCAATATCACCGAAAGTACCAACCTTCTTTCCCTCATACGTAGCTCCAATAGCCTGACAAGCGTCTTCAATAATTTTTAGATGGTGTTCTCTGGCTATTTTAACAATTGCTTCAATATTTGCAGGTCGACCAAAAAGATGAACAGGTATAATAGCTTTTGTTCTAGGTGAGATTTTTTTCACTATTTGGTTGGTATCGATATTATATGTCTCTATGTCTACATCAACAAAAACTGGAGTTGCTCCAACACTTGAAATTGCCTCTGCGGTTGCAAAAAAAGTGAAAGGTGTTGTGATGACTTCATCTCCTGTACCAACTCCCAGGGCTCGTAAAGCAAGCACAAGGGCATCTGTTCCATTTGCACATGAAATAGCAAAGTTGCATTGGAGATACTGGGCAATCTCATTCTCAAATGAGCTGACTTCCGGCCCCATAATATAAGAGCTTGAACGATAAACTCTTTCTGTCGCGGCTAGTACAGAGGCCTCAATTGATGCATATTGTCTTGAAAGATCTAATAGTGGGATTTGCATTTGAATTCCTCCTTGCATGTCTATTGAAAAAAGAAATTTTATATACATCCTTATATCGGTTAAAAATGAACCTTAAATTACACGAAATAATTTTCAGTTTATGTATTACTATTATTTTTTAAGAACTGCTAATTCTTCTTGGCACAACAATTTTTTTTAACTGGTATTCAAACTTCTCAGTTTCTAACACTCTTCCTATTTACGATCTATCAATTGGGATTTCCTGACTCGATTCAGTTACCAGAAGCGCTGAGTCCTTACATTTAATTAAGAGCTTTTTCTGGGTTTCATAAACATTGATTATTTGTCCCGCTTTATAAACATTAAAACCAGGCAGATCATATATCGGGATGGCTCGCCAAATAAAAATTTTCTGCCCCTCTAAGACAGAGTAGGCTCCTGGATATGGTTTTGTCAGTGCTCTTATGAAGTTATAAACTTCATCTACTGATTTGAACCAATCTATGAATCCGTCTTCCGGAGTACACTTTGGTAAATATCTAATGTAATTCTCATCTTGTTTTTTAAATTCAAGCTTAGTTATGCTACCATTCAAATATTAATTATCATATTGGCCATTAACCAAGTGGATTTAAAAAATAATGAATTCACGTCATTAAGCTGCGTTATTGGAAAATGTGAAGATTCGATGATTTCACCAAGAATCGATCTTTTGTTAATTTTAAAAATACTTATCTCAAAAAGTTCTTTATTTAAAATTAGGACCAATTAATAGGTGATCTTCCTCTACCCCCATTTATTCCCCAAGGACTTCTATGGGCCCCATACAAGAATAATTTACATGTCCAATTAACCATTCAGGAATTAATCTTTGCCAGCCTAATACTAATAAAATGTCAATTTGAAGAGAAGACAACTTACTAATATCCTGTTTGTTTTGTAATGTGTAAGAAGCGACCTAGATAAAATTTAATTTATTGGCTTCAAAATAGGTTTGGGATTGGTATGTCTTATTTCCGTTGTACATAGTGAGTCCATTTCTTGTTCTCTGTTGGCAACGTATTCTTTAAAATTATATTAAAAAAGTCTTTCTATCAAACTGCGAAGAACGATTCTATCCTCATATGTGTATCTAACATCATCAGATTTGTGAATATTGTCCAAAATCATATTAACAGGCTCATTATACCCGACAAGAGCTCGGAGAGATGTAGTTCCAGAAAGCCTAGGGTTAATTTCAAAAACTAATAGTTCACCATTCACTAATCTGCCCTGAATATTTAGTGGACCGGTTGATCCTAAAAGTTGTGCCATTTTTTCACATTGAGCTTGTATTACTGAATTATGTATGAATTCACCTTGAGAAATGCCAGAGGAAATTACTTGCACTTCATTATTTGAGCTTTTAATTTTTTTGTTTACAGAAATACCATTGCTGATAAAGCGTCTCATTATTATAGAACCAACGACATCACCATTAAATCTCGAAGATACGCCAATTGTAAACTCACTTTCACTCGAACCTACGTACTGCTGTGCAACGATGTCAACACCATTCTTCAACATATGTTGTGTAAACATCTTCAACTCTTCATGGTTCGAAGCAATATTAACATTAGCCGATCCGCCAGATCCTGTATTTGGCTTTAGTACTAGTGGAAAATAGTCTATACCATCACAATCCTCAATAGTATTGATTTTCGTATACTTAGGTACATTTATCGATAACTTACTTAATTTTTCATAGGTACTGTATTTATTCAGACACAATTGAATAACGGTATCATTATTAATACCTAAATATATATCTTTGAAGCGTTCTCTATATTGGCTGAACCATTTTAATTCGGGTTCAGACCCAGGAAATACCACTTGAATATTGTGGGTAGCGATCAACTCCTTAATCACTCCTTCATATTCTGTTTCCGTAGCAAGTGGAACAATATGAAATAAATCCACTTCATTCTTGTTGAAGCATACGTTAGAAATGTCTGTTCCTATAATAAAAAGAGAGGCACCAGAATGTTTCAGTGCCTTCAGTATTTGCTCGCCAAACCCAGCTGCTCCTATTCCTGTTATAAGTACATTTATGCGTTCCATTCAACTACCTGCGCTTTCTTAGTATATTAATCACACGTTCATGATAATGTTTTGCCTGCAATTGTTTGGTGTATTCTTCTATATCATAATAGATGTACTGCCTAGTATATTCACACGTTTCAGTATCGAATATAATATAACTTGCTATATTGTTTGTACCTCTTGGTTGACCTACCGAACCGGGATTTATATATCGAGTTCCCTGATGATAAACATCAAAGAGTTGGTGGGTATGACCAAAGAAATAAAAATTACTTTTTTCAGGATTAACCTTGTTAAAAATAATATCATTCGTATCTTTTAGATAGATCTGTGTATTTGTTCTCGTTGAATGACAAAAGCAGAAAGTTAAATTATTAATATTAACCTCATAATAAAGCGGGCATCGACGTATAAATTCAAGATTTTTTCTACTTATTTCTTTCCTATGTCTATACACTCCATACAATGGTTCATTATCCACAGAAAATTCAATCTCGCCTAAAATAATTTGATCATGGTTGCCTTTTACACACAAAAATCCGTTTATTTGCAAGGCATCTAAAACTTCATTTGGTTGATCATAATATCCAACCATGTCTCCCAAACATATTTTTTTATCAACAAAAAAATGTTCCATGTCCATTAGTAATGCATTGAAAGCGGCGAAGTTAGAGTGGATGTCAGAGACAATCGCTATTTTCATTAGACCTTCTCCACAATAAGTAATTAGTTAATCCTATATCTAAATTGTAATCTAGTGTAAATTTAAATTCGTCTCTCATACGAGTAGATGTATAGCTTGGTTTATATCCTTCTAAGGGATCAGGTCGATCATTAAAGACGATATTTGATTTAGAATCGGTAAGCTCTTTTATCTTCATTGCAAGTTCCAACATTGTAATATTATGACGCGAACAAAGCTCATAAATGCCATTTAATCTTGTTGTAGGTTCTAAAAACATATTAATAGCTCTAACAACATCTTCGATATAAACAAAATTTTGTTCACGTTGTCCAGACCCAAACAAGATAATGTCTCTATTATTTATCGCTTGTTCAATAAATATGTTAATAACACCTTTACTCTTCAAGTATGGCCCATACAAAGAAGGCACTCTCAATGAGGCCGTTTCTATTCCTTGCGCTTCCATTATTGAGCAGATATGCTCTCCGTGAACCTTGGACAAAGTATAATAATCCTTCATCTTATAATTTTTATAGTCTTGCATAGATCCAAAACTGGATAAATAAATAAACTTCTTGATTTTATTCGAAATAGCGAACTTAAACAGATGATCTAACATATATGCGTTAGGTAAAAAAACCTGTTCAAAAGTGGCTCCACTAAACGAAGTGGGTATTACTGAAGCCAAGTGAACTATTGTATTAATTTCTTTATTATATAAAACATGATTAATGTCCGAGTAGTTCCGTTCAAAATAAGTCAACATTGGATTAGAATGCGAAGTTGTACCGAAAATAATTTCTCTTTTTTTCGCTTCGTCTAATGAAGCTATAAAATTCTTACCTATAAATCCACCGCTTCCAGTTACAAGAATCCCCATTTTATCTTAGATCTCCTTGAATATATCATGGAGTAGCAAGATTTTAGAAGCGGGTATTTCATTCCTAAGGTCTTTGGCAATATTCTTCCCAAAGGTGTTCGACATAATCAACACTTCGTCAACCGGATTCGCATACAACTCTCTTCGATCTTCAATTTTGATTGGAATACCTGGATAATACTTGTGTTTTAACAGCGGATTGTCGTCAAAAAACCGAATTCTAGTCATATCTATTTGATTAGTTAGTAATGAAAGGTAGTTAATAATTCTTCCGGGGACATAAATTCCTAATGATTTCTGGGCAGAAGTTTTTTCTAAATAATCTTTCATTAAAACTATATTTTGTTTGGCTATTCTTACATACTTGTTAAATTGATGCAAGAACTCTACTTTCAACTCTTCTGTGTCTAAACCCGAAAAAGCTCCTACCTCAACATAGGAATATAGAAGCCCACCGAAATTAGAGGTTTCCACGACCACTTTTGAACCAAATGTCGTAATGAGTGTATTTTTCAATGTTTCTGCCGTATAGTATTTCCAATGTTGATGAAACAGCATGGAAATGTCACCAATTGTTATATATGGTTCACAATCAGGAACAGCAAGTATAACTTTTCCATGTTTATTTAAGTGCGATCTTACATTCATAAAAAATGTATTAATATCATGTATATGTTCAAGTACTGCATAGAATATAATTACATCAAAGGTTTGCCCTTCTATTTGCTTAGTTGGAAAAAAATCAGAAACAATAGGCACATCATATCGGTTATGGTATTCTTTATGTCCCGGTTCGATCCCAATAACATTTGATCCTTCCCTTTTAAAAAGGTTCAAAAGATAACCAGACCCGCAACCAATCTCTAATATTGAGGTTTTTGCTAGATCTAGTTGTAGGTTTTGCTTTATAAATTTGTAAAAATCGTCAGCATATTGCCGCCCTATGCCTTCTTCCTCCATAACACCACTAATATGAGCGCCTACACTATACGCTTTGGATAATGATTCGTCAATCTCAGTATTAAATCGTTGTGTGAGAGTGCCAAACTTCTGATCGTAATCTATCACCATTGGAAGAAAATCTGGCAAATCAGCGTCATTATGAGGTGTTTCTAAATTTCTATATGTGAATGACATTGCGCCAATATCCCAAGCATGCTCAACCACTTTACTCACCGACCATTTCTTTTATGCTAGCAGACAAATTCTCTGCAATGTAGTACAATGAATCATCCGAAATATCACCATATAAAGGTAGAGCTAAACCCTGTTTGTGTGCATTTCGGGAAATGAGGTAATTTCTACTGTCAAGGTTATACTTATTTTTATAATATGGTTGTTCATGCACAGCATAAGCACCAAAATTGGTCTCAATGTTCTTGGCAAATAAACGTGTAATTAGTTCATTTCTATTTATAAGTCCGTCAAGTAGAATATGATATGTTTGGTAAATGTGTCTTGTATCTTTTGCTTCGGTTGGTAGTACGATTCCTTGAACTCCCTGCAGCAAACTTCTATAGGTTCGGGCTTTATTGATCCTTGATTCATTAATTTTTTGAAGCTTCTTTAATTGTACAATTCCAATGGCAGCCTGAAAGTTGGTCATTCTGTAATTAAATCCAGCTGTGACAAAAGAAGGGGTACCATCAATATATTGAATACCATGATTTCTAAGAATCTTCACTTTCTCTGCAATCTTATCGTCATTTGTTACGAGAAGACCTCCTTCCCCAGTTGTGATTGCTTTTCTTGGGTGCAAACTAAAACACCCTATTTCTCCAATAGTACCTACCTTTTGGCCACGAAACTCACAATCAAGGGCACAAGCGGCATCTTCAATGATTTTTAGATTAAATTTTTTGGCTATTTCAATTATTCTCTCCATGTTAGCTGCATGGCCAAATTCATGAACTGGCATAATAACTTTTGTTTTTTCTGTAATATTTTTTTCAATTAAGTCGACATCGATACAGAAATCAGTTTGAGTAATATCAACCATAACAGGCTTAGCGCCTACTAATTCAACTACATTAGCTGTTGCAGGGAATGTGAAGTCAGGAACGATTACTTGATCATTGAGTCCGATATCCATTGCAAGTAAAGCCAGATGTAGTGCTGCGGTACCACTACTAACAGCTATAACATTTCGAACTTGAAGGTGTTTAGCTAGTAAACGTTCAAACTCGGCAACCGATTCCCCCTGTACTAAATGTTTTGACTGAAATATCTCTCTAACCTTTTCTAATTCCTCATCACCTATATCCGGGACTGTTAATTTAATCATGAATTAAGACCTCTATACCACTCAATAGTCCTCTCCAACCCCTCAGGAAGATTAACTCTCGGAGAAAACCCCAGCAGTGATTTTGCTTTTTCAATACTAGGAATTCTTAATTCAACATCCACATAATTTTTTGGTACATTTACAATATCCGAGGCGGAATACGCTTTTTGTTTAATTAATTCTGCTAACATGGAGATGGTAATGGTCGCACGTGGATTCCCTAAATTAATCGAGTGGCCGATTGCATCATCATTTTCTAAGCAAAGCATTATCCCATCAACAAAATCATCAACATAACACCAAGACCTAATTTGGTCTCCTTCCCCATGAATTTGCATCTTCTCGTTTTTAATTGCTCTAATAACAAATTGATGAATAGCCCCTTCCCCGATTTGTCCGGGTCCATAAATATTAAAAGGACGCACAGTTACTTCTGGTAAACCGAACTCTTTATAATAGCTATGTGTTAAATGTTCACCAGCTAATTTACTAACCGAATAGGTCCATCTTGCTTCACCCACTGGTGCAAGATTTGTTGTATCCTTTTCGTCAGCTTTGTAGGCATAACTACCGAAAACCTCGCTAGTAGAAAAATCAATAAATCGCTTTAAATTAGGTATATGCTCCACTAAGGATTCTAACAAATGATAAGTACCAATCATATTAACCTTCATTGTTTTTACTGGATTCTGGATCACGGTGTTTATTCCGGCAACAGCAGCCAAATGAATAACGACTTCAGGCTCAAAATCATCTATTGCCTTTTTTAAGTCTTCGTAAATTAAAATGTCACCTTTAACCAATTGAATATTAGGATGTTGGAGTAAGTTCGTTTCACTAGTTGAACCCCTATGAAAGTTATCGTATATCATGATCTTATTATCGCTAACTAGTCGCTCTACAATTTTCGTTCCTATGAACCCAGCACCGCCTGTTAAAAACACTCTTTTGTTAATAATCATGTTGAAGAGCCACCCATCTAAATTTTATTATATAGCTCAAGCATTTGAGATGATACATTATCAGCATCATGGTATTGCTCTACATATTTCCTACCAGCAAGACCAATATTATTCAACATATCTGGATTTTGAAGAATATACTCTAATACCTCTCCAATTGTATCTGGATTAGCAGATATGATAGGTAATTCATAGGGATATTTTGATTTCATATATTCTGTTATCCAGCAAACCACTGGTTTTCCCATCGCCATAGCTTCAACCGCAAATAATCCATAACTTCCAATATGCAACTGATCCACGATCAAATCAGCTTCATGATACGTCTTAACAGCTTCTTCATGGGACATGTTCTGCACGAGAATAAATTCAAAATCGAATCTTCTTTTCAAATTGTTCACTGCATCTAATATAAATTGCGTACCCTTAAAAACTGGAGAGGAAGGGGCGTGTACGATTTTAAATTTACTGTTTATCTTTTTAACTTCAGAAGGTTTATATTTTTCAATGTTTATCATCGAAGGAATGACATGAACATGCTCATAATATTCTTTCAATGTATCGTATAGTTCGTAATCTCCTACAACACAATTTCTGATATAACGTGATAGTTTCTCCAGATTTTTGCGTATCGCTTGTTCATCTGTTAATTTGACCTTCACGTATTTATTGTGTTTTTTTGCTTTGGAGAGCAACCTTACATCGCTTCCCCAATGCTGCATAACTACTTTTTTGTTTAATTTGCTAATTATCTCTAGATCTGAACCATCCATTGTAAGAGTGGTTCCAAAATGAAAGTGAAACACATCAAAATCTGGTAATAACTCTTTTGCAATTCTTTTTGATTCTAGATTAGCATCAGTCACTTCGTTGAGATTAAAAACAAAATCAGAACTATAGTTTAAGTAATTTGGATAATAAGTAAATGTTCTAGAATATACACCATGCTTTTGCAACCCACTGGAAAGAGTATACATTTGATTAGCTATTTCCATAGTTCCTTGAAGAACACGAAGTTGGCTAGTCGTTAGTGATTTGTCTATATCCGATTTTGTTTTTTCTTGACTAAGCAGAGTCACTTTCGCATCGAGCTGGCTCTTAAGGTCTTCTTCATTTGTTCTAGGTATGACTTGTTGGTAATACGAAATCGCATCGTCTAATCTACCTTGTATTTCGTGAATATATCCTAAATTGTACATTAAATCGAGATGGTTGGGCTCTTTCGATAACCCTTGAAGAAGAGAATATCGAGCATCGTTAAGGTTACCCTCTTGTATCAAAATCATAGATTTTAAGGTGTATGCATCGATATCAGTTGGCATTAATTTTTCATATTGATACACCAATTCTTTTGCGTGGTCCAAATCACCTTTAAGAATTAATTGCTCAATTTGGTGCTTGATTTGGTGTAATTTATTAATTACTGGGTTTACATCAGAGTTCATGAGCCACCAACTCTTCTTCCAAGTTTGAGAACAATTCCTTTTGATACTCTTTCATGACTAATGCGAAATAAGGGAATACCTCTACAGCATCCTTCATGTATCTCATTACAGCCTTATAATCTGACTTCTGTTGTGCCTCAATCGCAAAATGAAGTAGTATAAAAAACTGATCTTCCTCTTGATCTAATGTAGAGTAATATAATCGCATTTTATCCAGCTGATAGATGTGGGCTAACTTTTTAATGCTTTTTTCCACCAGATTACCAAATAGTCTTAAATATTTTTCATTAATTTCTCGTTTTGCAGTTTTTGCTTTTTCTATTTCACTTAAAAATAGTACTGTACCTATGCACGAAAACACTCGATTTGCTTCATAGTCTGACGAACGTATTTTTTCATTCTCGATGTAATTTAAGAGAATTGACTCAATATTAAAATGATCCATCATGTATTTTATTAGCTGCTTTAACTTAAAACTTTTAACTTTTTTAAACGAAGCCAATATTTCTTTTTGGTATTTAATAAAATTTTTTAAAGCATCAGAATAATAGACATCTAATTTATTAAAGTCGGCGCCGCGAATGAACTCTTGGGTGAGGATATGACCAATCTCACCTTCAGAAATACGAATTTTATTTAAAATTGCATAATCATCAAATCCACTTGCAAATGCTGTCTCTATGTGATTTTTATCAGAAAACTCCATTCTTTCTTTAAGTGCTTCAATATAGGCTGCATAATCTTGTGCTTGCGTTGAATCTTTTTGTGCAAGCTCAATATAAAATTCATTTGCTCGCTTATATTCACCTAATTTAAATAAGTTTTCAAATATAAGTTTATTTCTAGTATCTCCCTCTATTACCTTCAAACAATACTCTAGCGATTTGCTAAACTCACCTTTATTATGCAATTGAGCACTTAGTAATGAGTTAATCAAACTCTCCGAACTTCTGTCCATGCTAAGCATGATAATTGACGCATCATTCGATATTTTCAAGTTTTCGAAACGGTTGTATAAATCCAAATATTTCAGAGCATATTCTATTGATTTTTCAGGATTATTTAGAGCTTGATAGGCTAAGCTAGTATAAAAGTAGAGATCAACGTAATCGGGGCTTACCTCGATTCCCTGTGTACAAACCTCAATGCATTCGTTGAATTTATTATTTGCATAACTTTCCCGACCATACTCTCCAAAAATGTAAAGGCAATCACGCCATGAGGACTTAGGCATCTTTAGGAGTGAGTCATACCCTAGCTCAACTTGTTCAAATGCTTCTTTCAAATCACCATGTATGAAATAGCTATTAGCTAATTGATATCGATAGTAAATGTTACTTGGACTCTTTTCTAACTCTTTTAATAATATTTCTGAAGTCCGCTTAAACTTCCGTTCAAGCAAATCTTTATCATCAAATTGATATCCAAAATGATTAAGAATGACTTTTGCATAATAAACTGGAGATTGTACTCTTGGCTGATTATGGACAGCACCATCATATCCAAATCCTTTAGTATTTTTAAATAAGCGGAATGAGTTATAAGTTAGAAAGGATGTAGGGTCGTGTAGTTTCGTATAGTCATTCATTAAAAATTGAACAGTATTAATCTTTTTAAGATCATTACCCTCTAGTAGTTCAATTACCTTCTGTTCATCGGCTAGGGCTTCATCGGCGTCAAGGATAAAAACCCATTCACCTTTTGCATAGGAGATCGTTATATTTCTCATATCTGAGAAATCATTATTCCATGGATGATGAAATACTTTTGTTGTGTACGAGGATGCTATCTCAACGCTTTTATCAGTCGAACCCGTATCCACAACAATCAGCTCAACATATGGCTTTTGAAGGAGTTTAGTTAGACTTTCAAAACATCGGGGCAAGTTCTTCTCTTCATTCTTCACCATCATGCAAATACTGAGCTTATAATCGTATTTCATGGAAAGGACACCACCTGTTATAGATATTAAACATTTTCTGCCCAATCAGTTAGAAGGGGTTTGAGTTCAAAGCTCATAATGTCAGTAATTAATGAAATGTCATTGTTTTCCATCGCCTGAAGAATCATGCCTAATTTATCATTTAATTCATCAAGATCAAAATCATTATTTGGTTGTTCGTTAACTGCCTTGGCAAGTAATGTACTTTTCTCAATAAGAGGGTACAATTGACCAACATTTGACGCATTTGCTTGTGAAGAAAATAGCTCAATTATCGAATTTATTGAAACAATGGTATCATTTAAAATTTCTTGCAATTCCATCATATATCCCCCTAGATTAAGCTACAATGCAGAATGTTTGGTAATACAAAAGGCTCTGGATTACCAGAGCCCTTTGTAAATAATGCACCCTAATCGCTAATTATCTCAACAACTGTAGAACGCCTTGTGGTTGTTGGTTAGCTTGAGCTAGCATTGCTTGTGCTGCTTGTGAAAGGATGTTGTTCTTCGTGAAGTCCATCATTTCTTTCGCCATATCCACATCACGAATACGGGATTCAGCTGCAGTCAAGTTTTCAGAAGCTGTTTGAAGGTTATTGATTGTGTGCTCCAAACGGTTTTGTACAGCCCCCATTTTAGAACGTTGTGCTGAAACGCCTTTAATAGCTGTGTCAAGTGAAGTAATAGCTTGGGAAGCAGATGCAGCAGTGTTAACATCAACTCCAGCAAGTCCAAGAGCTGCAGTTCTCATATCGCCAATACCAAAGCTAATTGTTTGACCGCGATTTGCACCAATTTGGAATGTTACCCCACCATTTCCGGATGCTTCAGTTTGAGCTTGGCTAAGACCAAGATCCTGTACTGTAGTTTTGCCATCAAGATCTTTGAAGGAAACAGGACCGGATTGGCTAACCACTTCAAAACGACCATCTTTGAGAGCGTTGACTTTAATATCTTCAACAAAACCTTCTTGTCCTTTTGTTTTACCTTGAAGTGCATTATAAGCACTTGTAGCAACTTTAAGAGCAGATTCTAAAGTCTTAGCTGCAGTTGTCATTGCTGTGTTAGCGGCAATTGCACCAAGAGATGCTTGTAGTGTGATATCGCCTACTTTGAAACTGAATTTATCAGCAGCAGTCGTTGCAGTACCATTGTAGTTGTTCGTACCTTTAGTAGCCGTTGCAGTACCGCCGGCAAAACTACGTACTACACCTACGCCAGTTGTTGCTGATTGGCTTTTAACAATGGAATCTTGGCCGGAAGTACCGCTTTGAAGTACAAGCTTACCAGTAGTATCAACATAACCACCGACGTGTGCAACATTTTTGCCTGATTGATCAATCGCTTCGTTAATTTTATTAATAATTAAGTCTTTAGCTTTATTCTGAGAAATGCTATCCGTTGAGG
The DNA here is from genome assembly GCF_059692075.1 of Paenibacillus sp. J31P190. Classification (NCBI taxonomy): domain Bacteria; kingdom Bacillati; phylum Bacillota; class Bacilli; order Caryophanales; family Paenibacillaceae; genus Paenibacillus; species Paenibacillus sp. J31P190. The sequence goes on from NZ_JCAUAS010000016.1 coordinate 80,995, forward strand.
ACACGCCAGTCAAAACAGCTTTTTCATCAGATGTCAGATTCTGCCAGTTTACTTCTATATCAGATCCGTCAATTGTTAAAGTTTCTTTTGCAAAACTTGTTGCCGTTGCTTTAGTTGTACCAGCACCCATCGCGGCAGTTGCTTGTAGTTTACCATTAGTAAGCTTAGCTACAGCAGAACCAGTTGTCGAATCTTGACCAACAGTTGCGCCACCAGCAGACTTCAGGGCACCATTTAGCAATTTTTGCGTGTTAAACTCTGTTGCATTACCAATACGATCGATTTCGTCTTTAAGTTGTTTAACTTCTTCTTGAAGAGCAGCGCGATCGTCAGATGTGTTTGTTCCGTTAGCGGATTGGTCAGCCAATTCGCGCATACGTTGAAGGATGGAGTGAGTTTCGTTCAATGCACCCTCAGCTGTTTGAATCAAAGAGATACCATCTTGAGCATTCTTGGAAGCCATGTCAAGACCGCGTACTTGTGCTCTCATTTTCTCGGAGATAGCAAGACCTGCTGCATCGTCGCCAGCGCGGTTGATGCGAAGACCGGAAGACAATTTCTCAAGGGATTTACTTGCCGCTGCTGTGTTACCCGTCAATTGACGGTGAGTGTTCGCTGCTGCGATATTGTGATTAATTCTCATTTGTTTTCTTCCTCCTGAAGGTTCGTTTGATCCACGTCCATGTGGATTTATTTTTAGGTTACAAGCGGGTCGGCCGCCCAGCTTGTAGACCTATTGATATATATATCGTCGAGGCCATTCAGAAAGTTTATAGCTAAAGTAAAAAAAATGTCGACCTATGGCTGACATTTTGATTTATTTGCTTCTATTGATTAGTTTACTTAGGTTTAGAGGACTAATTTTGTTAGCTGTAGCTTCTTTGTTTGACTCCTGGATTTGTTGATAGATCTCTTTACGAAACACTTCGACATGTTTAGGAGCACGAATACCGACACGAATCGTATCTCCTTCACTACCTAGTATGACGATCTCAATGTTATCTCCGATCATAATAGACTCGCCTTTTTTCCTAGCCAATACTAGCATGCCCTTCACCCCTCCGCTTGCGTTGTTGCACTAACTTCACTCAACACAATTTCATGCTTAATGTTATATTCGGAGTCATGCAGAATAATTTGTTTGCCTAACTTAGTCTTCACATTCCAAATAATCGGTGCCAGTAGATTCAAGGTGATTTTAGTAAAATCATCATTCACTGTAACTACAGTCCACACAAACACATCGTCTGGCTGCTCGATCTTCAGTTCTTCTTGTACTGCTACAGGAAGATTAAAATCATAATCTTTAAAGAAAAGAAATGGGTCTATCACAAGAAAGGAAAGATCACCTTCCTGCACAGACTGAATGTATGAGAAAGGAAAGCTGTCCTCCGGTTGAACCAAAGTAAACTGAGTTAGCTCTTCGAATCCTGGTACTCCTTGTGCGAAAGTGAAGACTTCCGTTTCTTGGACCTCTAGGTCGCCGAAAAATAGGGTCGAAATATTCATGTATCATAGCTCCTTCAGTTGGAAGATTTAAATAAAAAAAGCCATAGAAATCATCTATAGCTTGATTATAACGCTTTATGTTTTGAAATCAATTTGTGGCGCTGTAATATCTATCTTCGGGTACTGTCGCATGTAAATATCAAGCTTTCCTCTAGTGTAGTCAATCTCAGGCTTATTAACTTGTGCGTTGACATTCACTTTGCCGTCTGTAACGTTGATTTCGGCTTTATGAGCCGTATAGGTAATATCAACGTTATCGTACGCAGCCTCACCATAGTAATCGAATTGAGGACGGCTAATACTAAGGTCCTTAGCAATCTCAGCGATCGCGTTTCCACCACGATGAATAGCAGCCATACGGTTGCCATCTTCTACACGTCGCGCGATTCCCTGCATAGCTATCTCATGGCACTGAGAGTAGATCCGACTGAGAGCTGTAAGAATTGGACCTTGGCCCAATGCGTCCCAAGCACGGCTCTGATCTATTTCAAGCTCTCCCCGTGGCTGGCGGATATCCTGTTTAGGCCGATCTACTTGCATTTCATAAGTAGCTCGCGGTTGTCTGATATCTTGCTTACCAAGGTCTGCGTCTATCCCAATGAGGGCCGGTTGCTGGCTTATTTGTATTTGGGGAATACTAGGCATAACAACCGCCTCCTAATCAAAATAATTAACGCAGGAAATCAACTAATGTTGGCATAATAACTTTGGATCCTGCTGAAAGGGAAGCTTGATACACGTTTTCTTCCATTTTCAGGTTCGTTATTACTAAGGACATATCTGCATCTTCCGTTTTGGATTGAAGACTTTGTAAGTTAATACCGATGTCTTTCAAACGATCCTCAGCAAGCTGTACACGGTTGGTCTTTGCACCAATGTCCGCCCTCGCGCCTAGAACCCCGCTCATCCGTTCATCCATGAGCTCAATAGACTTTTGAATACCTGTCGTATTACTAGCTTTAAGTGAAGCAGATAAATCCTTCAAAATCTGAAAAGCATTATTCTGCATACCTGAAGCACCAAATATCTGCTCAGCCGTTTTATTCATTGCGATTTGCACTCCGGCGCCAATCTCGAATTTGATCTCTCCATTATCGGTCACTGCATTAGCTGCATTGTCCGGATCAGGGAATGGAGCTTTATCCGTAATCTGTCCATTGAAAACAAACTTACCGTTAAATTGGCTATTCCCAATGTTAGTTAATTGACCATATAACTGATCAATCTCTGTTTTCATCGCATCCAAGGATTCTTCTGAGTTTGTTCCATTCGCTGCTTCAACAGCAAGCTCACGCGCTCTATGCAGAACACTCCCCGTCTGATCCAACATCGTATCCGTGTAATCAAGGAACGACACCGTAGCATCAACGTTTCTCTGAAACTGATCATTTGTACCAAGCTCACTGCGGTAACGCATGGAGAAACTGATACCTACCGGATCATCGGAAGGTTTATTGATTCTACGACCCGTTGAAAGCTGATCCTGCAGCTTATCCATGCGAGATAGATTCCCATTCAAATTGCGCAGCAATTGCGTATTAAGCATCCCTTGCGTAACGCGTAGTGCCATTGCAATCTCACCCCATATCTAAAGTATGTCTTGCCATTATCTGCCTACCGTACCCATTGAATTAATGACTTTATCCAGCATTTCATCGAATGTTGTTAAAGACCGGGCAGCTGCATTGTATGCATGCTGGTATTTGATCATATCAGCCATCTCTTCATCGAGGGAGACTCCGCTTATGGATTGACGCCTTGCATCTACCTGATCAACGAGTATTTTCTGGTTCGATACTTGTCGTGATGCCTCTTGTGTTTGAACCCCGATTTCAGATACAACCGCACGAAGGAACTCATCGAATGTACCGCCATTGAGGATAATTTTCGTAACACCGGAACCATCGAAATTGAACTTGGTATTCTTAATGCCAGCGAGTTTCAGAGCTTGTTCATTGTTCCCTTTGACAACTCTTTCCACACCATTAGCATCTGTATATGTTCTCGCGGAAGCGGCGATCCGCTCCACATTATCTGTAATGTTCGCACTTACCTTCACGGTTTCCGCAGCCGTATTAAAATCTGTAATAGGCACGAAGAAATCCCCGCCTTTGGTCGGAGGATCTTGCAGTGTATAACCTTGTTTATGCATGTCATTAACGGCCGTCACAATAGTCGATACCATCGAGTTCAATTGGTTCTTGTATTCCGTTACATAGCGATCATTAGATAACAACAGTCCATATAACTCTCCACTATTCAAATCAGCCGGATAAGCTGCACTTGCAGTAGCGTCTGTGAAATCCGTGGCAGCATCCGCAACAACTAAATCCTGGTTCCCCATCTTCACGTGGTAACCACCGGACTCCTCTTGTACTGAGACATTGATGACTTTGGACAATTCATCAATAAGAAGATCCCTTTGATCCCGAAGATCATTCGCATTATTACCAAGGCCTTCAACACGGAAAATCTCGTTATTAAGCCCAGCAATTTGCTTCAAAGTCGTGTTCACTTGCGTTACTTTAACCGTGACATTATCATTCAAATCGGCCCCTAGGTCCTTGAGCTGCTTCGCTGCATGGTTAAACGCATCCGTTACAGCTAACGCACTTTCCTTAACAACAGCCCTTGTTTCCAAGTTGTCAGGCTGCTTACTAAGCTCTTGCCATGAGTTCCAGAAGTTATCGAGAACCTGACGAAGACCCGTATCGGTTGGCTCATTGATGATGGCTTCCAGCTTTTCTAATGTATCTTGACGAATGGTCCATTCACCTAAGCTTTTGTTCTCATTCGCAAATTGCTTATCCAAGAAGGTTTCACGAATCCGTTTCACCTCAGTAAACATAACACCTTGTCCCATTTGACCAGGAATAGTTGAACGGTTTAAACTAAGTGCCTCGATTGGCTCAGCGGCAACCATTTTGACAACCTGACGTGAAAAGCCCGGCGTGTTGGCATTAGCGACGTTATGTCCAGCTGTTGTTAATGCAGCTTGCTGTGTAAGGATCCCCCGCTTGGATATTTCAATTCCGCCAAAAGTCGATCTCATGGTTTCCCTCTCCTATGCCCTACTTGGGTATTCTGAATATAGCCGCTATCCTCTTCTATCAAACATCCCTAATCGATTACCACTTTTGGCCTGATTAGGATTCCTATAGACCATATCATCCTCTGGCGCGCCAATGACCAAATCCAGTGAATAATTGACAAAAGCCAAGGACTGTTCAATTAACTGCTGATTAATGACGTTGCTTTTTTTTAATTCCTCTATGGTAACAAGCAGCTTTTGTTGAGCTTCCATTAGCGCTTGCTTTTCTTCTGCCTTAAAAATAACCTTAATCAAATCACTAACCGTTATTTTGGGATTAGGATTATAACCTCTAGATATCAAGTAAGAGCCGATGATTTGAATCCGTTGTTGATTCGCTTCTGCAATCGCTCTAACCCATTTATTCTCCCGATTAACAATCATATTGAGTTGATCGATATCATTGCTAACAAGAACTTCCGTTTTCCCCTTTGCAAGTTCAAGTAGAGCTTCATGCGCTTCCTGAAGTTTATCCATCGTTTCCAACAAGGGCTGTATCGACATGATCGTCACCTGTTTCTATCTGTTGTATACGCTATTTTCTTACTTCAAATAAGGAAGGATTTTCTCAGCTAATTTACCTGCATCCACACGATATGTCCCTGCTGCGACAGACGACTTTAATTCCTCAATACGAAGCGTTTGTTCTTCCGTGCGAGCACTTCCCGAAGCTCCTAGAAGTTCCTTTGCTTCAGCAGAAATTTCGACTTGGTCCTTAGGCTTACCTTTCTTGCCGGCAGCATGAGCGAAAGTGGCATCTCCCGTTTTCTTATACGGATTAATGGCGCCGATTCGTTGATTATCATTAATTTTCATACCGTAACACTCCTATGTTCTTTGACCTAAAAAAATAAAATGCCGATAATCTTTAGAACTATTATCGGCATCTACTATATGAAACTTTATATCTCTGCAGACCTATTTCTAAATTAGTGCCGATCTCGCAAGCGGTCTTGAATATTAAAGCTTACTTTGCTCTCTTTGTTTGCTTGCTCTTGCCTACGACGCTCGTCCTCAGAATTGTTCTTAACATCCTTTACAAGCTTGATGCGGCACGATTCACAAATCGTATTCTCACGAATTAAAGTTCCGCACACTTCACAAGGATAGGACATATTTGGCGCATGCAAAATGGAAATTCGGCCATCCCGGATAAATTTAGTGATCTGTTTAACCGATACGCCTGTTGCCTCACTTAAATCATTTATGGTGGTACCTTTATTTTCACGCAGGTATTTCAAGCATTTCTCATACTGCTGCTCCAAATCCTTCACACAATTCGGGCAAACCTCGTTAAAACCTTTAACGAATATTTTCCCACAGCGCGGACAATTAGCTACATTCATGCCCATTGTATAGCCCCCTCCTATTATTCCCATTACCCAATTATTAATTCCAGTTTACAGCAATTCGACAGTGTTTGCACAATAATATTTTAATATTTTTGACGGATGTGGTGTGAAATCCTGCTACCGCGCCCACGTTAGTCCGAATACTTCAGCAGATAAATATTCCCCAAGAACCTTGGCACATTGATTCATGGTGCTCCCGGTCGTATAAACATCATCCACGATATAAATAACGTACGAAGCATTCAGGGATTCTCCCAAACAATCATGAATTGACTCATTCACCTCAAAAACATGCTCCAAATCGTCCAGCCGTTCACTCCTCTTCTTGAAGCTTTGTTTATCTGTATGCTTGGAACGCTTAAGAAGGGGGATAACTGGAAGTCCTATTAATCGACCTAGTTCTACAGCCATTTGCTCCGCTTGATTAAAACCACGTTCCGACATCCTGCGCTCGCTCACAGGCACGAAAGTGATAAGCTCCTTTACAGAATCGGGTTCTGCGAGAAAATTGTCTCTATCCTCATGTAATAAGTGATAGGAGTGTACAAGCATTTGCCCGAGGACCGTCTTCAAACGCTCATCTCCACGATACTTATATCGCGCCAATAATTCCTTCATCGTTTCATCATATCTGACAGCGCTGCGGCTTCTTATAAAATAGGAATGGTGCCTCCGCTGACAATCTGAGCAAAATTCCCCTCGTCCACAAGTTGGACAAAGCGCTTCTCGAATCCAGGGAATTCGTGTGTAACAGGAATGGCAAAGCCCTAATTCATCAACTTGGAGAGTGTTATTCTGCTTGCAAAGTAAACATTCTTTTCTGAGCGGACTAAACAGCGATGCCACCGAACCCATCACTTTTTTAATCAAAATTCTCGTATCCAATTGCTGATAGCTCATTCATTTCCCCCTTAATAAATAGCCATGTTTACGCGCGATGCGATTCATCTGCTTAATTTGTCGAATGGCCTCCTTTTGAGATTGCGTAATTTCTTTTGCTGTAAAATAAACCTTCCCTGCCGGATCTTCCTGCGATCTACCTGCACGCCCAGCCATCTGAACGAGCGCTGCTTCATCGAATAGCTGCGAATCTGCATCCATAATGAACACATCAGACTTTGGCACCGTGACTCCTCGCTCCAAAATCGTTGTAGTGACCAGCACACGGATCTCTCTGTTTCGAAAAAGCTGGACCTTTTCAGTTCGAGCAGGATCCTTTGATGAAGTTCCTTCGACGCACACAACGGTTTCACTCATGCCATGGCTTAGTCTTGCCCTCAGAAGATAAATCATTGGCTCAACCAATTGAATGTTGGGGACAAAAACAAACACCTGCGCACCTCGTTCCACCGAGGCCACTAACTTAGCAAATAATGAATTCGGCATTGTTTGTGACTGGACCACTTTCCTCAGAGGCGGGACCGAAACCAACTGAGGGACTGGCAATGGGTGCCTGTGATAGCGTACCGGTACTCGAACATGCGGTAATCTTCCCCGCTTTGCAGCTTGCCTTATAGCTCTCGGCGGTGTAGCCGAAAGCAAAATATTCGTTCCGCTTGGCTTACAGACTTTAGCCGCCGCATAAGCAAGCATGGGATTGTTATGGTAGGGAAAGGCATCAATCTCGTCGATAATGACAAGATCAAAAGCATCATGAAAGCGCAACAGCTGATGCGTTGTCGCGATTGTAATCTGCCCTTGCTCCCAACGCTGCACGCTTCCGCCATAAAGCGTGACCACGCTGTAATCGGCAAATGCGCGACCTATTCGTGGTTGCAGCTCCAACACCACGTCTTTACGTGGTGTCGCGATAAGTACACGGCCTCCTCTCGCAACAGTGTGATGGATAAATGGAAAGATCATTTCCGTTTTTCCAGCGCCGGTAACTGCCCAGATCAGAAACCTTCGAGGGATCAGATGTTTCACTTTTGCTTTTGCAACAGCATCAGCTCCAACTCTTTCACTGCCTCTCCTTGCTCTATTTCCTGGCCACCCCATTCTTCCATAGCCAGCCCGTTTCTCCCTCGAGCCCTCAACACTGTTCCCGCTAATATAGCGCAGTCCTTCCAACGAAGCCCGAGCCTGGGCCTCACTTAGCCCCCACGGCTCAATATAAGCACGAAGCTGCTCTTGTTGCTCCTCTCCCTCTCGTACTTCCACGTCACCTTGACCCATCCGAGTCCCCATCGTGTTAACCACATAAGGCGCAACCTCCCTGGAGCGCCCAGTAACAAGCAAAGAACAAAACCGAGTCCGCCCCATGGTCAGGCACTCCTCACAATAAGGACAGGCTTGTCCGCAATGTAAGCAATCCGACCAAAACATGCGCTCCGCTCCACTCCCACACCGCTTACAGGTGTAACTCGTCATCTTTCTAAACCCCCGGTGCCAATCTCGGCGCTCGATCACTTCCATTCCATTCCTCACCTCAACATCACCGTTGAGATGAGCAAGCTGCAGATAGGACAGCCAAGCATCTCCCACCCCAAGATCAGTCCCTGCCGCCATCAACAGCTGTTGAAATTCCTCTACAAGCAGCGACCGACCGCTGCAAGCTTCCACAACTCTGTTATATACACCCGCATCTAACCCAATACCTGGGTAGACTCCTTGCTGCCACATCTCAAAATGAATCCTTTTTAAGCTAAAAGCTTCATTACTCGGTATGTTGCATTCATTAGCAAGCTGCTGGAGCTGCCCCAGCATTCTCTCTTCATTTGATCCAAATGCCAATAAACGATTAGCATATTTTTTTTGGTGGTCTTGGTGGTCTTGGTGGTCTTGGTGGTCTTGGTGGTCTTGGTGGTCTTGGTGGTCTTGGTGGTCTTGGTGGTCTTGGTGGTCTTGGTGGCTTTGATTATCTTGGTCGTCTTTAATGTTTCCGTGGTTTCCATGGCTATTGCGATTTCCGTGGTTTCGTATCCCTTGAAGCTTTTGACTCTTTTGACACTTATGACCCTTTTCACTCCCCCTCAGCCTCTCAAGCATCCGCACACCCTGCCCTAACGAAATAAAAGGTTCGAACAATACGAGGCCGGCGTCGGCTGCGTATTGCTCGAACCAATATTGGATGTCCGTCTGTGAGTGAATCGTTAATCGCCACTCCCATTCTTTTCCCAAACAAACTGCGTAAAGTTGAACCTTCATTCCTCACCTTACTCTCTTTGTAAACTAAGTACTTGAAACCATTGCCTTCAACCGACATGGACCTTCACTAGATCTTCCCTACTGCTTAGATGAACCACAGTCACGGGCTCATTATCGTGTTGACGTAAATAGTGGTCAACCGCATCATAATCCGTCTGATATCGCAGCTCTAGCGAATGGCTATGGGATAAGCGCTCAATGATTTTCCTCGTATCGTCGGACGATCCTTCATCGAATATCGTTGTCTTCACTTCGTTGCCCTTAAATCGCGAGAAGAAAAACAAGGAGCGAATATACCATTCAATTTGGTTTTGATTATTTTTGGTGACGAGCAGCACATTAGCCGGTTTCTTGCTTCCACCCCTGCGGGTTCCGAGCAATAAATGGAGCACAGCAATGCTGATTCCGTAGCAACCTAAGATCCAAAGCAATCCAATCCACATAGCGGGTCCCTCCCTTACCTGCAGTGTATGCTGCAAAGTTAAGGGGGGTTCCTTATCGTAAAATGGAGATTACAACGTTACCCAACCATTTTTGATTGCTATAATAACCGCCTGTGTACGATCATCGACTTCCATTTTTTGGAGGATGCTGCTGACGTGGTTTTTCACCGTTTTTTCACTGATATAGAGGAACTCTCCAATCAGCTTGTTGCTTTTACCTTCCGCCATAAGACGAAGAACTTCTGCTTCTCGCTTGGTTAACGGACTATTTGCATTATGTATGTATTTAAGACCTGAATCTTTGACGCCTTGGCCGGAACCAACTACACCCACATCATCCAAATAGGTCATACGTCTAAGCTGATTAATCAGCTTGCCAGTAACCTTCGGGTGAATGTAAGCATGACCAGCCACTACGGAACGAATCGCATTAATGAGCGACTCCGCTTCCATATCCTTCAGCAAATAACCTGAAGCCCCTTTGCGAAGAGTTTCAAATACATAGCTCTCATCATCATGAATGGATAAAATGATTACTTTAATATCTGGAAAAATAAGCTTAAGCCGTTCGGTCGCCACAACGCCGTTCTCAAGCGGCATATTAATATCCATGAGAACAATATCCGGCGTGATTTGATTGCACAGCTCAATAACCTGGATACCATCACCGCACTCGCCGATGACTTCCATATCATCTTCCATATTAATAATTCGTTTAACACCTTCGCGAAACAGCTGATGATCGTCCGCAATGACAATATGCACATTGCGTTTATGACTCGCCGTGTTGTCCATTCTGTTTTTCCTCCTTGTTCTCTCCAACGCCGCCGATAGGGATTAGCATCGTAATTTTTGTACCTGAATCTTTTTCGGACTCTAGAACCATCGTGCCTTCCAGCAGCTCCACACGCTCACGCATGCCCAGCAAGCCGAAATTATTTCCCTTGGCTATTCTTTGTTCTGTCTGCGGCACGTCGAAACCGATCCCGTTATCCACCACGTAGATTTGCACTTGATCCGGCTCCAGTGTGAGTTCAACAGATAGGAAAGTAGCTTTCGCATGCTTATTTACATTAGATAAAGCTTCCTGCACAAGTCGGAAAATAGCAATTTCAAGCCCAGACGGAATGCGAGTCTCCTTGCCAACGAGATTAAACTGTGTGCGAATTCTATGCTTTTCTTCGAAATCCTGTACATATTTTCGTAGTGTCGGAACGATTCCTAAGTCATCGAGCGCCATCGGACGGAGGTTGAAGATGATCTTACGAACTTCCTCAAGCCCCCCTCTGACTTGACCCTTCAAATCTACTAATTCTTCCTTCACCGCGGGAATATCCTCTTTTACAAGCATACGCTGGGCAATTTCAGTTCGAAGCACAACATTTGCCAAAGTTTGAGCCATACCATCGTGAATTTCACGCGCAATACGCTTCCGCTCTTCTTCTTGGGCCAAAATAATCTTCAAACCGAGTAATTGCCTGTTCTTGGCGGATTCGAGTATACGAGTCACCTGATTGAGGTCGCCCGATAAATATTCCAGTACCACATTCATTTGCGATACAATTGTTTCTGCTCGCTCCACCTGCTTGTCCACATTTTTCGTGCGAACCTGCAGATCATTGCGCCGAGTCTTTAGATTATTTTCTTTTTCCCTAGCAATTGTCAGCTGTAATTGAAAAGCAATCGCGGCTTCATAAGCAATCTTGATATCTTCCTCACGGTACTTGTTGAAATCACGACTGACCTCCGTAAGTCGAATACGAGATCGCTTGTAATCCTTCTCCAAATTGTCAACCAGCTCGATGGTAACACTCGTTTCATACTTAATCTCATCGAGCTCGCGAGTGAGTGACTCTTTTTCCAAACGAGAAGCTTCAGCGATTTCAAACATTTGATACTTGCTGCTCTCCATGACGTTAATTGCGTTTTTAATGACACGATCTATAGCGTCTGGCTGCAAATGAAACGAGCTCCTTTATAAAACAATATTAGAAATTAGTCTACCCCATATTGTATCATAGTTCTACCCGTTTGCCGTGTACTTCTAGCACTATTTATTCGATTGTAATCCCATAATTTTTGGGTTCCCAGCCTACTTTAAAGCCTAATTTCTCTGAAATGAGCCGCAAAGGCACCATCGTCACATTATTCATGATTTTTGGAGACACTTCAGCAGTCACACGATCCCCGTTTACAAGCAGATCAGCATTATCAATCCACAGGTCAATCAGCTTGTCACCTCGTACGACGGTTACCTTCCGCTCTTTGTCATCCCACTTCACATTACCGCCTAATGCTTCTGTTACGAAACGAAGAGGAACCAACGTATTATCATTCACAATCGTCGGAGCCTGCTCCAATGTATAGGATTTATCATTCAATGTCGCTTGTTTCTTATACACATTCAATTTTATCGTATTTTTCGGCAGAGCGGCTAGCTGTCCTTTGTAAATGAAAGAAATATCATCAATATTAATTTTCCCTTTTGAGGCCCTTTCATCCTGTCCATTCGCTGGATTAGCGACATAGACACTCTTGATCTTGATCGGGAATTTGAGGTCAGACACATCAGCCGTTACCTTGCGCCAGCCTGTCCAGTTCATATTTTCAGTAAAACTTACGTAATTCAACTTACCGTTCGCATCAATGATTTCTGCACGCACCCAGTTAAAGCTTCCGTCACCGAGCACTTTGGCTGTAATAAATTCTGGTTCTCCTTCAATCGGAGCACCATTCATCCCATTGAATCTAGCATAAGCTGCTTTAGTACCTGTTCCTTTTGTAAAATCATACGAGATTTCCAAACTCTGATTGCCGCTAATTGGTACAATATTCACAGCTGATACAACCTCTGCCGGGTACTTATCGCCTGTTGTCATAACCGCAAATTTATCTAAATCATACCAAACCTTCTCCTGGCCAACAGGCAGAGTAACCATCGTGCTATAGCCATCATATCTCGCAATAACCTGAGCAGCCTGAGAGCCCGAAGCGCTATCCACATGAAGAATACCGTCTTTCAAAGTCCCTTTAACTCCACTTAGCTCCCAAGTCGCAGATGCCGCTGGCAATTCTCGTGTTGCGCCACTCCTAGTCGTTACAGATATAGGCAGCTTGAAATCCCCGCCTTCTGTAAGTGAAAAGGCTCCTGAGTTAAATTTCATCGAAGTAATCTGGTCTCTTCCTACAACCTCGACATCCATGGATGCTGAACCTTTGCCTGACTTGGCAATGATCTGAGTCTTACCTGGCAGTGTCGGAGTAAACACATTATCTTTGAATGCTCCGTTCGTCGTGGAACTACTCCACTGTGGAACAATACCCTCTACAGAAATCGGATTATAATAGTCATCATAAGCTTTGAATTGATAAGTGCTGGATTCATTCATGAATAAAATATTTTGACCTTTTAAAATAAGTCCCTTCAAATCGCCCTTCGGTGCCGTCGAATACACACCCACACCATTTACAACGGAACGCTGATTGCCATTCTCTGTTTTATTAACAAGCTTCGGGTCAAAATCTCCGAGTGGTCTTGAAACCATCTGCGTCGATCCTCCGCCATCTAGAACCATCCCTCTCCAAACTCCAGCACTAATCATAAACTGCTGAAGCTCCGGGAGCGTCATCCCTGCACTGCCTGCACTACGATCTGAAGTAATGATATAAGCCGTCTTCATGTCTTTGGAGTAGCCTATTGCCGTTCGGGAACGTGGGCTGTAGCCACTGAAATCTCCAATATTACGTGTAAAATAACTCGGCTTCGCCTCATCCACTAGCAGTGTGCTGCCGCCAATCAGCATTTTAAAATTCTTCCAATCATACGTCTTAGACGCATCATGCGGGACCATATCATATTTGGTAGTGATCTTATCTCCGACTTTGAGGTGATTTACGATAAACTCCCTGGCTAGTCCAGAGCCTCTGAGGATATAGCCATCTGCAGGAGCAACCATTTTAATATTCGTATCTACAGCAATTTCCTTAACTACATCATTCTGCATGAGTGCTTCTGTTGGAACATGGGTTCCATCTACCGCACGTTGCGTTAAAGCCCAAGCATTCGTATAGAGGAAAAGTCCGTCTGCGATCATCGCGACATCATTGTCGTCCCAATAATACGTTTTGTTCACACCGCCAAGGTCAAAAGAAGTCCCATCCTTCGCCGTCACCCTGCCTTGAAAATCAAAAATATCAATAATCGGTTGATTACTCTTCGTAATTGCAAAAGAATAAAGTCCAGATATTTTCGCCGGGGTCGCCATTACTTGACCATTCGTGATTTGCGCACCTTCCGGAACACCTTCCGCTTGTGTATTGAAGAAATCCCCATTCACACCTGCCACTGCACCAGTATCCTTCACCATACCCAGAACACTCTGGTTCTTTGTGAACTGATTCTTCGTTCCAGCCATTGCGTCTATCTTCACGTTCGGATTCGTCAAATCAACCTCTACCACATTGGCGTTCACCGAAACGTCCTTATTGCTTCTAGTTGTCGTCCAAATGTAATTCTTCATAATTGCACCAGATGTAATCGTCTCCTGCGAACTAAGTGTCAACGTCGGCCCTGCCGCGTTTACTGTAGTCCCCGCAACCAATTGCCATACCAATGCGCAAGCCAGCGCACCCATTCCTACTTGCTTCTGTACCGTCATGTTGCTTTTCCACTCTCCTCTTTCAGTCTAAGACTAGTATCTATCTTTTCGGATATCTATTAGACTCTTAAACTATGGAAAAAGTTACGATCTGAGAGAAGTTGTATTTATACGTCAAAAAATTGACCAAGAACTAGCAAATAAAAAAGAGCACGACCCTACTCGGATCTGCTCTCTGCTTGAGATACGTGACATGTATAATTAAAGGATACGTTTTATTTTAGCTTCATGTTCAATGGAACGTGCGGATAAGAGCTCAATAATCCTATGCTGCTGCTCTTGAATGACTTCAATTCTTTTCACGGTTTCATTGGTCTCCAGAACAGCTTGTTTAATTTGAGCTTGTTCTAATTCCAATCTGTCTAATCGATTGTCGATTCCATCTAATCGTCCGTCGATACTGCCTACTCGATTGTCAATTCCATCTAATCTGCCGTCGACTCCATCTAGTCTCTCTATTACTGGTAATAATTCAGCCTTAAGTAACGCGGATAGTGCTTCTTTCAAATCATTATCCAACATCATCACTCCCGATCCATTTACTTAATCTGTTTTACGATTATACCATAATACTCGAACTTAGAGCATCTTCGGACTATATAAATATTATACCAATTAAAAGGAAATATATCAAACAAATGTTCTTATTTTATTGTCATTATTTTTCTTTCTTATTATTAACGCAAAATACAGAAAAGCCGCCCTAATTGGACAGCTTTTCTTTTCCATCTATTTAATTAAACCAATGCTTGTGTTTTCAAAGACTCAGCTTTATCTGTGCGCTCCCAAGGAACATCCAGATCATTACGGCCGAAGTGACCATAAGCAGCTGTTTGACGGTAGATTGGACGACGCAGGTCAAGCTCTTTGATGATGCCCGCAGGACGAAGGTCGAAGTTTGAGTGGATCAGCTCAACGAGCTTCTCTTCACTTACTTTACCTGTACCGAAAGTATCCACAGCAATAGACACTGGACGAGCTACACCAATTGCGTAAGCTAATTGAACTTCACATTTTTCAGCAAGTCCAGCTGCTACGATGTTTTTCGCAACATAACGTGCTGCGTACGCACCGGAACGGTCAACTTTCGTTGGATCCTTACCAGAGAACGCGCCGCCGCCGTGACGAGCGTAACCACCGTATGTATCAACGATGATTTTACGACCTGTCAAACCAGCATCCCCTTGAGGTCCGCCAATAACGAAACGGCCAGTTGGGTTAATGAAATAGTTTGTGTTCGCATCCAACAAGTGAGCTGGAACAATTGGGTTAATAACGTGTTCTTTGATATCTTTTTGGATTTGCTCCAAAGTAACTTCTTCACCGTGCTGTGTAGACACAACAATTGCATCAACACGAACTGGTTTATCATCGACATACTCAACTGTAACTTGTGTTTTACCATCAGGACGCAGGTATGGAAGAGTTCCATTTTTACGAACTTCCGTCAAACGACGAGCCAATTGGTGAGAAATCGAGATCGGAAGAGGCATAAGCTCAGGCGTCTCGTTAACCGCGAATCCGAACATCAGACCTTGGTCACCAGCACCGATTGCTTCAATTTCCTCATCAGACATTGAACCTTCTCTTGCTTCAAGAGCTCTGTTAACACCTTGTGCAATATCAGGGGATTGTTCATTCAAAGAAACGAGAACCGCACAAGTTTGGGAGTCAAAACCATACTTCGCACGCGTGTAACCAATTTCCTTAATTGTTTGTCTAGCGATCGCTTGAATATCCACATATTCAGAGCTTGAAGTAATCTCACCGATTACCAAAACCAAACCAGTTGCTACAGATACCTCACATGCTACACGAGCATTCGGATCATTGGCAAGAAATGCATCCAATACCGAGTCAGAAATTTGGTCACAAATTTTATCCGGATGACCTTCTGTTACGGATTCGGATGTAAATAAACGACGTCCACGTACTTGCGCCATATCATTCATCCTCCTAATATCATTTAGTATGTTTGAAAAGCTTCTACACGATGCCTCTATATGAAAAAAAAGTGGGCCCGGCTTTAGCGGCAGCTTTTCACGCCAAACGGAATCCCTCTTTTGCGCTCAAGCGCTGACAAGATCCTTGAATTCCGCAATGGTAAAAAATAAGAATCAAACAATAAAGCATGAATAAAGACAACAAAAAAATGAACCTTTCCCGATTGGAAAAGGTTAAATTAAATATTGACCTTCAATTAGTTATCTTACGTCATTTGTCGTCTAGTGTCAATGCAGCAAACCGTGAAGAAATTATGAATAATTCAACAAAATACATAAAGATTTATAAAGAAAATAGTGCTTCTTCTGCCCTCTGAATCAGTCTTTTAGTAATCGTTCCTCCTACTGCTCCAGCATCTCTCGATGAGATATGTCCCCAGTAGTCTTCTTTCATCGAAGAGGAGGGAATCGAACCCAATTCCGTTGCAAACTCTGTATCCGCATGAAACGACATTTGCTTACCAACAGGCAATCCTAATTCAGCAGCAATCTCATACTTTAGAATATCCAAAGCCTTTTTAGATTCAGGAACTACTTTATTATTGTTTCTAGCCATAACAAACGCCTCCTTAGAGTTTTTGTTGTGATTACGACACTCCATAAGCAATTGCCGATGATGTGAGTACATCACTAGTATGGCTAGATTCCTGAAGTCGAACCGCATAAGAACTTGTCAGATTGGGTAAAATTATGGAGAAGACTTTTATTGAAATACGTCCAAATGAACAAACATTTTTGTTTTGAAATTCGCAAAAAACTTTATTGTGTAACCTTACTTCCGTCAGCATTCAACAATAAATAGCTTCCTCGTACCATGACAAAGATGTCCGCCGTATTTTTCGGCGATGGCTTAATACCGCGGCCTTCGACCGGGAAGATCAAAAGATGGTTCAGCGAAACTTCCGTCCCCGCTGGAAGGTCTTTGCCTCCCGTAACATCCGGGATGCCATTTTCATCGTTGCTCACGGCGAGTACCCTGCCTGTTCGCACGATAAACTCGGCGCCAGCACCGGCGTAAAGCGTTTGTCCATTTTGCAATTGGACAACCTTCATTGTCGCTGGCGTGGAAGTGCCCGTGCCTCCGTTGCTCCCGCTAGGCTGGCCTGCGCCAGCATTGGCCGCAATCGCGGAGGCGACAATCTCCTTCACCTTTGCTTCGCTTAAGGTGTTCTGATCGAAATAGCTCTTTGTGATCACCGGGTCGGTGGACGAGCCTGGGGTTGGGGCTTCTGCTTCAGATACCGATATAAATGAAGATAACAGAATCATGCTGAAAAAAGCTATTGAAATGACTTTTCTTTTCTTCATTCGCTAAAAACTCCTTATCACTAAAATTGTAAATTAAAGGAATACTCCCTAGCTTGTTGAATTATCCTTATACAAATAATCCAACAAAACGGAGTTGACCTATGAAAAAACTATTTACTATTATTTTGATTTTATTCTTTATATCCAGCAGCGTCAATGCTTCATCAAGCAACGGACAGTTTGAAGGGAAACCTATTGTATCTCTTCTATCGAATGGTAAAGAGATCCAATTCGATGACGTGCCTGCTATTAATTTCAATGGAAGAACAATGATTCCTATCTATTTGTTAAAAGAACTAGGCGTGAATGCGGTTTGGAATGAAGACTCATACAGTGTCAATGTTAATGTAAACACTACAGTAGATGATAAAATAAATGAAACAGTTTTACTCAAAGACATTTATAGCTGTCTAAAAGACACAGATATGGCATTATGGATGTATGCTGTTAAATTACAGCAATATGCTGATTCAGATTTAACTACTAATCAAGTTCAGCTTCTTGATATCGATTATACAGAGCTAAGTAACCTCTATAATGAATCTACAAAATTCACGACCGAAATGATGAGTAAAATAAATAGCAATCATAAAATTGCAGATATTGTAAAAAAACAATCAGATGCATTAGCGCAGATTAGTCAAACAAAAGATTTACTCAAAATTAGGATAGACCAAAAAAGCAGCACTCAATTAAGCAACAGCATAAAAATTAGTTTGCAGAACTCCTTCACAATATCTCAGCAAAATTTAAACTATACCAATAAATGTATGCACGAAATGATTACAAACCAATATAAAAATAGCAAACAAACATCGTAGTATACAAGATCTGTTCTAATGGATTTAAGTTTGGCTAGGAATGTAAGTTTCTAGCCTGAACTCTTTTTTGCTTACGGATGTAGAATAAATTCCCCTTAGTTCACTAGTTGTTTCAGAAGTTATTTTCGTGTCCAGGCAGACCACTACAAAGCACTCTCGATCTGCGTCCAGCTTATACCCGTCTTCCGGTGAACGGACACTCCTTTCCTTGTAAAGAAGACTTGATTCCTTTACAAGCTTTAAATTTACTACGCTAACACGTTTGGCAGGCTGGCTATTCACTTCCTCCCCTCCTTTTTTGCATCTCTAATTGCTTGATTGGCTGTACTCCGTTAGCTCCCATGGTTTCCCCCTAAATAGAAATAGCCCTAACTCTTTAAAGGGAATTAGGGCTGTTGATAATCCTATCTAATAGATAATATACGCTTACCTTTCTATTTTATATCGGCTTTTTAGATAAGTCGATGATTTTAAGTCAGGCCGCGTGAAAATGACAGTATTAAAAAATGCACTGAGGGAATACTTGTAAAATAAAAATAAAAAAGACCCCGAAGGGTCTCTTTCATTAAGAAGGATTAGTTTAGGATAACAGCAGGAGATGCTACAGCATTTCCAGCAGTATCTGCAACTGTTGTTTGAATTGTAGAAGCACCAGCAGTAGGAGCAGTTGTTGTAGTAATTACAACAGTTTTTCCGTCTGCTTGCAGTACTGCGCTAACAATTGCTTCTGCTGCCCCAGCAGGTGTGTACACATATTTCGCAATATTCGCAGCATCAGCTGTATTTAGAGCCTCGTTGAAAATCAAAGTGATTTGATTTGCACCTGTAATCGCTGATACGAATGTAGGAGCTGTTTGATCAAGAGTGATAACAACCGAGTTGGAAGCTGCGGATACTGGCAATACGCCATCAACAGCAGTTGCTTTTAGAGTGTTAGCTCCTGAAGCAAGAGTTACCACTGCATTAAACACGCCACTAGCATTTGCTGTCACAGTCACAGGAGCAGTTCCACCAGTTACTGTTACACTTGCTCCAGCTGTCGCAGTACCAGTTACAGTAGTTGTTGCAGTGTTAACTGTTTTTGCTGAAGTAACGATTGTTGGAGTAGCAGAAACTACTGCTGCTGCAGTTAGAGTAACAGCTTGTGTTGCAGATTTACCAGAAGCAGAATTTGCTACTAGGTCAAACTTAGTACCTACAGTACCAGTAATGTCACCGTATTGGTTAATCGATGCAGTACCACCCACAATGTTAGTTAAGGAGAAAGATACACCCAACAGGTAGTTGTATTTTTGTGCAGTAGCATCCTCGTACACTTTACCATAGCTATCAGTTACGTTTACGTTAGTAAATACGTTGGAACCAACCGCTCTATTCAAGGATTTATCATCAAATGTTACAGCAGTTGTAGTAAGAGCATCGTTCTTAACAGTTACGTCTTTAGTTAGAGTCTTAACTGAACCATCAGCAGCAGTGAAAGTTACACCAACTGTTGCAGTACCAGCTTTGTTACCAACCACGAAAGCTTTCTTACCTGCTGCATCATAGCCAACGCGTGCAACGTTAGGGTTGGAAGATGTTACAGAGATAACGGATTTTGGAATAGCTACTGCTTCACCAGCAGCATTTTTCGCAGAAACCGCAATTTCACGGTTGAACGCACTTGTTACAGCATCCTCTTGAGCAGCTTCAGTAAGGTCTGTTCCTTTGCCGTCAACGTTAAGTTGAGTTTTAGCCAGATCGCTATCTACAGCATTCCACAATGTAGCAACGTCATTGATGGAGTAAGTCAAGTTGGAAGAATTGACATTTGCTGTAGCAGTGAAAGTTCTGTCGATTTTGTTGATTTCAACGCCATCTTTTTGAAGCGATACTAATATTTGAGCACTTTTTCCAACAGAACCACTTCCAGCATTGAATCTGAATGTTTTGTTGAAGTTCGAAAATGCAGTTTCAGTTGGAGCAGCACCATCATCAGTATTACCAAACAAAGTAGCTGTTGAGTTGAACAATGGAATACCATTTGCATCATCTGCAGTTACAACTACACGACTAGCATCAGCGGTTCCTTTAACAGTATCAGCACCACCAGCACCACCAGGTGCAGCAACGCCATATACTTTACCATTAGCGTCTTTAGAAACAGCAGTTACAACAACTCTATAGTGTGATCCAGCTACATTGTAGTTACCATTGGAATCAACATCCCATGATGTATCGATAACTTTACCATACTGATCGATCACTTGGTACTTAAAGGAAGAAGTGGAAGTTATAACACCAGTTTTAGCAGGTGCAGTAGCCTCTTTAAGTAAGCTAGGTACACGTGCAGCTTGAATTGTATACGTTTTGGAAGCATTGCTGCTTGCATTAGCAGTAGCGATGAATACATTAACAGAAACTGCACCATTTTTAGTGTCACTAATGTTTGTTAGGTGGATTTTACCTTTGTTCTCACCAGCAATTTCGATTTGTCCTTGACCAGCAACAACGTTAGGATTAGTTGCACCAGCTACAGATACATTGATTCTAGTTACGTTAGCTGGGCTAACAAGATCTTCAACACTTAGCACAGTTCCAGCTGCATCATAAGCGATTACAGGGATGTATACATCCTGGTCATGAGCAGCGATTACATCGTTCAAATCACCGATTTCAATCTTGTTTGCAATCTTTGTAGATTGAAGAGACACTTTGCCAGTAATGGAACCTGCTTGGGAAATAATAGTGAAGTTATAATCAGCAGTTTTATCCACGTTGTTAACCAAGGAGATTTTCAACACTGGCAAGTTGTTGCCATCATCTTCAGTAACTACGTTAACATTTGCTGGATCGATATAGTCGTTCCAGATTAATTGTGGTACAGGAATGTCGTTAACACCAGCACCAAGTTGATCAAATCCGATTAGGTTGCCGTATTGATCAAACATATTCAATGCAAATTTAACATTTTGACCTGAACCAGAGATTCCAGTACCTACGGAGTATTTAGGTGCTCCAAGGTCAATTTTGGATAGAAGTGGAGCAGTACCCACTTTGAAGTTTTTAGTAGTCGTAATATGACTATCAGTATTAATTAGAGTAAGTGATACCATTCCAACTCCAATATCTTCATTGTGTGTGTCAATGCTAAGGATCAAGAAACCATCAGCATCTTTAACAATCTTGTTGGTAAGTGCTGCTTTCCCAGTAGCAATTACATTGTAACTTCCAGCAGAAGCGGAAGCATTTTCACCGTATTGGTTGGATGCTTTAATTTTAAGATTAACGAATTTATTAGCTGCAGCTGTTTTAGCAACTGTATCACTTGCGTTTACGAACTCGATTTTCGTTACTTTTTCGTCTTCTGCAGTGAAAGTAGCAGTTGTTTTGTCAACAGAAGCTGCATCCAAACCACCAAGTGTTACTGTGTAGTCACCAGCACGAAGCGCAGTGTCTGTCAAAGTTACTGTAGCGGATTTCATGTCATCAGCGAATTTAGTTGTAGTTGTTACAGCAACAGTTCCTTTTTTCAAAGCAAGCGTTGCTTTAGCAGTATCAATAGCTTTGTTGAAAGTTACTGTTACAGTTTTAGCTCCAGTTGCTTTAGCTTCTGTTACGGAAGCTTTAGAAAGAGCTGAAATAGCTGCATCAGCTTGGTATGCGCCAACTACTAGATCAGCACGAGTAGCGAATTTGGAACCGTCAGTACCTTCTGGAAGCAATTTCTTTTCAACTGCTTGCTTAACAGCGTCAGCGTACCAAGGAGTACCTGTTGTGTCAGGCGTGATTTTAAGACCTTTAACAAGTGCAGTAGCGAACTCACCAAGAGTTACGTTAGCGCCTGGGTCAAAAGTTTTGTCTGTTTTACCATCAACTAAGCCAGCTTTTTTAGCAGCTTCGATGAAAGGAATTGCCCAACCGTTAGCTGTATCATCAGCTTTTACATCTTCAAAGCTGGATACTTTAACAGTGTCGTCAACTTTAATGCCAGCTACCAAAACAAGAACTTTCGCGAATTGTGCGCGAGTCATGTTTTCTTTGATACCGAAAGTATCTGTAGCAGTACCTTCGAAGTATTTTTTAGCAAGCATAGCGTCGATTTTTGCAGTTACAGTTGCGTCTAAACCTGCAAGATCTTTAAAATCCTTGGAAGTCTTAACTGTTGTTGCAGTTGTAGTAGCTGTAGTAGTAGTAGTAGTGCTTGGTGTTGTTTCAGCAGCCATTGCCATTGAAGAAAACATGGATAATGCCATTGTTGCAGTTGCGATTACTTTTAAACTTTTTTTCATAACCTTTTTTTCTCCTCCTCGAATAACTTGCTTTTTGTTATTTCTTTCATTTCGTGTTGCAATATTTGAGCTCGATTCACTCATTTTTAGGTCACCCCCTTTCCAGAGTTGAGCGTAATTATAACTAAATTCGTTTGTGACATAAATTAGCCACAGTAGAAACTAGTAAACTTAAACTGAAAAGATAGATACTGACACCAATTTACATTATACAATGGTCGATTAGCGTCGTAAAGAATTATTTTCATGAAACGTTATAAAGTAGCAGCAAACCCTCAATCTGCTATGTATCTCTGTTTCATAGTATTAAACGCAGTGATTCGAAAAAAGTTGCGATCTAAAAAAATTTTTTTTAACCCGTAAACTAATAAGAAAAAAGCAGCTTGGCCTCTGATGAGGGTCAGCTGCTTTTTTCGTTTTTATTCTCTTAGTCTTGGTCTACAGTAACTAGAGTCGTTGCTTCTCAAGGTTAACGATGCTAAAAAAAAGAGACCCCGGAGGGCCTCTTGTTCAAAGTAATTCATTATTTCGTAATATGTGAAGTCGTTGTTTTACCATTGCTGGAGATTGCTTTAACAACGAACTCTTTAACTGTTCCTGTAGTTTTAATTGTACCATCTGAATTCAATGTCGCAGTAGGACCATCAGTACCTTGAACATTCGAGATGATGTATTGAACTCCAAAGAACTCTCCGTAAGGCGCAATTTCATTCAATTCGTACTCAGCGCCATAGTTATCTACTACTTTAGCATTGATCATCTCAGCAACGGTTTTAGCGCTGTACGTCGCATGCTCGTCAGCTGTTAATGTTGCTACTGTAGGAGCATCAGCTTTTACATTTACCGTGTAAGTGAAGTCCTGTGTTTCACCGTTAGCCTTGAATACAACCGCTGTAACTGTTGCAGTGCCCGCTTTTTGACCCAAAACTTTACCTTCAGGAGTCACTGTTGCAATGTTTGAATCAGACGTATACGCCGTTTGAATGGCTTTCAAATCAGCTGGCACAGCAACCGTATCACCAGATTTGTCAGTTACTTCAAGTTCTAATGTTTTTGCGAATTTACTTACTTTAGCATCTGCAAAGATACCAGTTTTCGCTATTTCGTTAGTTGTAATTGCAAATAAGTCAGTCATAGGCTTTGCTTTGTAAGTCAAATCTGTGCTGTTAATCACTTCTACTGTTCTTTTCAGTGCTGGAGAAACTTCAGCATCTCCTTTTTTAAGCGAAACTTCTACACTTGTTTTACCAACAGTATTATTAGCTGTAAATGTAATCTCTTTATCGTTTAGATCTTTTTTCAAATCCGTTACATTTCCTGTAGGTACACCAGTAATAGCAGCTGAAGTTCCATCAACCTTAACATTCACTGTGTAGCCAGCAGGAACTGTGTCTAACGTTTCACCATATTGGTCTTTTACCAATACTTTCATTATCGTCGTTGCATCTTTCAATGCTTTTTTAGCAGGCTCAGAACCGGACAGTACAACACTTTCAGGTGTACGAGCTGCTGCTACTGTCAATGAAAGTTGATCTTGTGTTTGAACGTTTGCGTTGAAGATGGACATGTACAGGTACACAGCGCCTCTTTCTTTGGCATTAACGGCACTCAACTTCAGCATACCTTTGTTTTCACCATACTTCACAATTCCGTTTGTTACTCCAGCATCTGTAGCTGTAGCTATAGCTGCGCCAGTTGCTGTAAATTGAATGCTACCTGCATTATCAACGATATCTTGCGCTGAAAGCTGCTTGCCAGCCGCGTCAAAAGCTGTGATTGGAATGTACACATTCGTATCACCTTCTGCTACTACACCGCTATATGCACCGAACGCTAACTTCGTTGGAACACTTCCTGCACTCAAGGAAATCTTAGCTGTAGCAGAAGCGCCAGTTTCATAGTAAGTCACTGTATATTCGCCTGTTTTATCCACTTTCTTACCACTTGCAACCGTTATAACCAATTCATTATCAACAACTGCTTTGTCAAGAACGTTCATATCATTTGGTGTAATTACCGGAGTCGTTGTCGTGGATGCATCTGCAACAACTTTAAATCCGTATTGGTCATATCTTGTAATTGCGATTGTTGCTTTATCTCCCGCTTCTGAAAGAGCAGTTTTTCCAGCTGCATATTCCGCCGCTGCAAGCTCAATCTTGGAAACCAGTTGCTCAGTTCCAATTTTGAATGTCTTCGACACAGAAATCGCAGATTGATTCATGCTTACTGTCAATGGAAGTACACCAATTTCAGTTGGATACGTTGTTTTGTTGCTTGTATCTACTTTAAGTTCAAGATAACCATTATCTGCATTACGAGTGATTGAAGCACCTGTGTAACCAAATACAGAATAGTTACTGCCGTTCAATGAAGCATTTTGGCCATATTGGTTTTCTGCTTTAAGTTGAATAACAAGATCTTTCACTTGCGGAACTTTATCACTTGCATTTACAAAGCTAAGTTTCGTTACTTTTTCATTCTCAGCAGTGAATGTTGCCGTTGTTTTATCAACGCCTGCTGCATCAAGACCGGAAAGTGTAGCTGTGTAGCTGCCTTCTGTTACTTTTACGTTAGTCAATGTCAATACAACCGATTTCTTGTCATCTGCAAATTTCGCAGTTGTCGCAACAGCAACTGTACCTTTAGTCAAAGCAATTTTAGCTTTAGCTGTATCTACCGGTTTGTTGAAACTTACAGTTACTTCTTGAACGCCTGTTGCTTTCGCTTCTGTTACAGATACTTTACCAGCTGGTACGTATTGTTGTTTCGCTTCGTATGCGCCGCTCACTAGAAGATCGCGAGTTGCGTTAGCCATACCACCGAATTTACCGTCAGTGCCGTTGGAAAGAAGTTTCAGTTCAAGTGCCAAAGCGACATAGCCTTGTGCCCAACCAGAAACGGTTGTGTCTGTACCTGTTTTACCTTTAGCTGCTGCGTCTTGTCCAAGAACACGAACCAAGAAAGTAGCGAGTTGTTCTTTTGTTACTTTACCAGCCGGGTTGTATTGACCTTCAGCATAACCATCAGTAACGCCAGCTGTTTTCAAAGCTTCGATGTAAGGAAGTGCATAACCATTTGCTGCGTCGGTTACACTAACGTCAGTGAATGTCGATGTTTTCAAGTCTTTGTTTACTTCTAGACCCATGATCAATGCCGCTACTTTCGCGAATTGTGCACGGTTCATTTCGTCTTTCAGACCGAAAGTAGTGTCAGTCACGCCGTCGAAAATACCAGCAGTGATCATCGCATCGAACTTCGCTTTTGTTGCTGCATCCAGGTCTTTCAAGTCTGTGAAGTCAGCAGATGTTTTACCAAATGCGACGGATGAGAACATGGAAAGAGCCATAGCGGATGTAAGAACTACGGATAGTGTTTTCTTCATAAAAGTTTGTTTCCTCCTAATATTATGAAAGTTTTTTGTTATAAAAACTTATAAGCAACGGGACGACTGATGAATCATGACATGACTCTATGTAGCTTCGCGTCTATCACCTTGGCTACATAAGTTAGTATACGTGATTATATACTAGATTTCATTGATAAGTATTTTCCAATTAACATTAGCTATTGAACATCAAAACCTAGCATAGAATAAAGCCGCTAATAACAAGCACTATAAAAGAAGAGACCCCGAAGGGTCTCTAGTTTAAAGCGAGGAATTAGTTTGTAATATGTGAAGTCGTTGTTTTACCATTGCTGGAGATTGCTTTAACAACGAACTCTTTAACTGTTCCTGTAGTTTTAATTGTACCATCTGAATTCAATGTCGCAGTAGGACCATCAGTACCTTGAACATTCGAGATGATGTATTGAACTCCAAAGAACTCTCCGTAAGGCGCAATTTCATTCAATTCGTACTCAGCGCCATAGTTATCTACTACTTTAGCATTGATCATCTCAGCAACGGTTTTAGCGCTGTACGTCGCATGCTCGTCAGCTGTTAATGTTGCTACTGTAGGAGCATCAGCTTTTACATTTACCGTGTAAGTGAAGTCCTGTGTTTCACCGTTAGCCTTGAATACAACCGCTGTAACTGTTGCAGTGCCCGCTTTTTGACCCAAAACTTTACCTTCAGGAGTCACTGTTGCAATGTTTGAATCAGACGTATACGCCGTTTGAATGGCTTTCAAATCAGCTGGCACAGCAACCGTATCACCAGATTTGTCAGTTACTTCAAGTTCTAATGTTTTTGCGAATTTACTTACTTTAGCATCTGCAAAGATACCAGTTTTCGCTATTTCGTTAGTTGTAATTGCAAATAAGTCAGTCATAGGCTTTGCTTTGTAAGTCAAATCTGTGCTGTTAATCACTTCTACTGTTCTTTTCAGTGCTGGAGAAACTTCAGCATCTCCTTTTTTAAGCGAAACTTCTACACTTGTTTTACCAACAGTATTATTAGCTGTAAATGTAATCTCTTTATCGTTTAGATCTTTTTTCAAATCCGTTACATTTCCTGTAGGTACACCAGTAATAGCAGCTGAAGTTCCATCAACCTTAACATTCACTGTGTAGCCAGCAGGAACTGTGTCTAACGTTTCACCATATTGGTCTTTTACCAATACTTTCATTATCGTCGTTGCATCTTTCAATGCTTTTTTAGCAGGCTCAGAACCGGACAGTACAACACTTTCAGGTGTACGAGCTGCTGCTACTGTCAATGAAAGTTGATCTTGTGTTTGAACGTTTGCGTTGAAGATGGACATGTACAGGTACACAGCGCCTCTTTCTTTGGCATTAACGGCACTCAACTTCAGCATACCTTTGTTTTCACCATACTTCACAATTCCGTTTGTTACTCCAGCATCTGTAGCTGTAGCTATAGCTGCGCCAGTTGCTGTAAATTGAATGCTACCTGCATTATCAACGATATCTTGCGCTGAAAGCTGCTTGCCAGCCGCGTCAAAAGCTGTGATTGGAATGTACACATTCGTATCACCTTCTGCTACTACACCGCTATATGCACCGAACGCTAACTTCGTTGGAACACTTCCTGCACTCAAGGAAATCTTAGCTGTAGCAGAAGCGCCAGTTTCATAGTAAGTCACTGTATATTCGCCTGTTTTATCCACTTTCTTACCACTTGCAACCGTTATAACCAATTCATTATCAACAACTGCTTTGTCAAGAACGTTCATATCATTTGGTGTAATTACCGGAGTCGTTGTCGTGGATGCATCTGCAACAACTTTAAATCCGTATTGGTCATATCTTGTAATTGCGATTGTTGCTTTATCTCCCGCTTCTGAAAGAGCAGTTTTTCCAGCTGCATATTCCGCCGCTGCAAGCTCAATCTTGGAAACCAGTTGCTCAGTTCCAATTTTGAATGTCTTCGACACAGAAATCGCAGATTGATTCATGCTTACTGTCAATGGAAGTACACCAATTTCAGTTGGATACGTTGTTTTGTTGCTTGTATCTACTTTAAGTTCAAGATAACCATTATCTGCATTACGAGTGATTGAAGCACCTGTGTAACCAAATACAGAATAGTTACTGCCGTTCAATGAAGCATTTTGGCCATATTGGTTTTCTGCTTTAAGTTGAATAACAAGATCTTTCACTTGCGGAACTTTATCACTTGCATTTACAAAGCTAAGTTTCGTTACTTTTTCATTCTCAGCAGTGAATGTTGCCGTTGTTTTATCAACGCCTGCTGCATCAAGACCGGAAAGTGTAGCTGTGTAGCTGCCTTCTGTTACTTTTACGTTAGTCAATGTCAATACAACCGATTTCTTGTCATCTGCAAATTTCGCAGTTGTCGCAACAGCAACTGTACCTTTAGTCAAAGCAATTTTAGCTTTAGCTGTATCTACCGGTTTGTTGAAACTTACAGTTACTTCTTGAACGCCTGTTGCTTTCGCTTCTGTTACAGATACTTTACCAGCTGGTACGTATTGTTGTTTCGCTTCGTATGCGCCGCTCACTAGAAGATCGCGAGTTGCGTTAGCCATACCACCGAATTTACCGTCAGTGCCGTTGGAAAGAAGTTTCAGTTCAAGTGCCAAAGCGACATAGCCTTGTGCCCAACCAGAAACGGTTGTGTCTGTACCTGTTTTACCTTTAGCTGCTGCGTCTTGTCCAAGAACACGAACCAAGAAAGTAGCGAGTTGTTCTTTTGTTACTTTACCAGCCGGGTTGTATTGACCTTCAGCATAACCATCAGTAACGCCAGCTGTTTTCAAAGCTTCGATGTAAGGAAGTGCATAACCATTTGCTGCGTCGGTTACACTAACGTCAGTGAATGTCGATGTTTTCAAGTCTTTGTTTACTTCTAGACCCATGATCAATGCCGCTACTTTCGCGAATTGTGCACGGTTCATTTCGTCTTTCAGACCGAAAGTAGTGTCAGTCACGCCGTCGAAAATACCAGCAGTGATCATCGCATCGAACTTCGCTTTTGTTGCTGCATCCAGGTCTTTCAAGTCTGTGAAGTCAGCAGATGTTTTACCAAATGCGACGGATGAGAACATGGAAAGAGCCATAGCGGATGTAAGAACTACGGATAGTGTTTTCTTCATAAAAGTTTGTTTCCTCCTAATATTATGAAAGTTTTTTGTTATAAAAACTTATAACCAACGGGGCGACTGATGAATCATGACATGACTCTATGTAGCTTCGCGTCTATCACCTTGGCTACATAAGTTAGTATACGTGACTGTATGCAGAATTTCATTGATAAGTATTTTCCAGTAATGATAAAAAACAAAGACTGCATCCGATAAATCGGACACAGTCTTTAAATGAATTATTATTTAGGAAGCTTTTTTTGCTGTTTCATTACACGAATCGCTACTTCAGCTGCTTCGGCACGTGTGAAGTTCTCTGTTGGATCAAAACGTTGAGTCAATTTCTTTTGGCCTTGAAGTAGTACATTATCTTTTCCTTCAATTAAAGCAGCCTTTGCAACGGCCTCCACAGAAGGAACTGCGTAGATATCGACGCTATTAGCATCCGTGAAGACCTTTTGAAGCGCCGCTAACGATTTCTTTTCATCTGAGGTCAGTTTCAATTCCGCGGCTCTCGCTATGATTACAGCCGCATCTTGTCGTGTAATCGGAGCTCTAGGTAAAAAGGTCCCATTTGCATTACCACGAATGATCCCTGCCCTCGCCGCTGCTTCTATGGATAAGAAGTTAGTAAGACCCGTAGGATCCGTGAAGCCTCTTTGGACATCCAAAAATGTGGAAGACGTATTATTAAATGCATTTTGTTGTGTATCTTGATTTAAAAGTGGAATATCAAAAATCTTAACGAGCATAGTGACAAACTCACCACGAGTTATAGCGTCATTAGGCATAAACTGATATGGCGTTTTTGGCAACATAATCCCTTTTGAATATAAGGTATCCAAATTATCTCTTGCCCATGGATGATTCGTCACATCATTAAAACTGTCATCCATATACATAACCTGGAAATAACCAAACGAGTCTACCGGGACTGTTATTGTATTATTTTTCTGATCAACAATACCACCAATGTTTTTCCAGCTTGGCAAAGCAGGCCCTAAACCAGTAGGATTATCAAAATATCCAAACTGAAATACGGATACATATTTCCCAGCATCACTTGTTATGTTGGAATCATAACTGAGGGTTAGCGTCCCTCTTTTAGTTGGTACAACTAGGTCGTTATAATTTCGCACATAAAATGCTGTTTGGCTAGGGTTTGTTGTATTCGGTAAAATTCCACTACCCAAATAAGCATCCTGCAGTCCTGGCGTTGACGCATTGGACGTAGGCGGTATAATACCGGCATCGATCCAATATTTTTTGCTAGCTGTTCTATAATGTGCTGGTGTAGTTAAGTAATTAACTCCAATTAAAGATTCATTAGGCTTATCAATTCTACCGTCATCATTATTTGCAATTCCAAATAAAATCTGGCGGTCGGTTGTGATAAATTGCGTTGTGCTTGTTCTATCATTACGCATTAATTTAGTGTCTTTAGGAAAGTTAAGCTGAATTTGACCATTAAATATCTTTAAGCTATTAGAAGCAAGTGGCGTCTTGTATTGCTCGCCTTCTATATCTGTATTTGTATTGAAAAGGATAATACTTGCATTCGTTTTGGAGGTACCTCGATTAACAGTAAATTTGATGGTATTAGCTCCGGCTTTAAGGTTTTTTACTTCATAAAGGTATTTTTTATTTATTTTGTCATAGACAGCCTCGTCTTTGCCAAATGTTATTGAATCGGCATTATCAGCTTGAAGCTGTATCATATAAAAGTTTTGATTAATGCTCGCCTGATCCAAACCACTACTATTTTTAATAATCTGGTTCTGTTGTGGGCTAATAAAAGCATAAGGTACCGGCTCACGTGTAATAGTAATTAATTTGTTCGCAGTTGATCCTGAAGTATTATTAGCTGAAACCAATTCAAATACATAATTCCCATACTCAGACATTGAAATTGCTGATGGGTTTGGAACAGTAGGAGTACTAGCAGGTGTGTTAAAGACTTGTAAAGGCGCACTTGTCAGTATAGAATTTAATACAATTTGACCCCCTACAGGTATCAAGGCATTTGAGTAATTTGCAGGAGCTTTACGTAAATAAAGCGCAGTTCCTGGCGTTGCACCGATTACTGAGTTAACAATCTCACCTTGAAATTGCACTGTTGTTGCTCTAGTCACGTAAGTGTCAGGCTGTGACGTTGCAATAAATTGCGGATTCAAAGGATCGGCTTCAACTGGTTTCAAGTAATTAATTGCCGGTACATTGTTTGATAATACAAAGATATCAATACTAGATGTCGTAATAAGTTGACCGTTTACTTTTAGTTGAACTTTGAACGTGTATTTGCCATCACCTTTAAAGATTGGGTTAAGTTCAGTACTGGTCAATTTAAATGAGCCATTATTCCCACCAGCTCCACCAGAAGGAATGTTTCCGGCTGTTGGGCTTATAACTGTACCATTAATTGAATATATCTCGGTACCATAGTCAGCTGTAGGCACATTTACTAACCGTCCTGTAATACAAGGACCGGTAGTACCTGTACCACACGTTAGTTTGCTTGAACTATCAACCACCATACCTGTAAAAAGATTGTTAATGATCACATATGGTGCACCTGAGATATTTAAACTATACTGTTTAGTCCCAGCCGTATATGCAGCTGCCCCAATATATGGGATAACTTTCATAACAACAGGTCCATCTGCAATGCCTTGCAAACTTATTGAAAAATCTTTTAACTGATTACCATTAGCATCTTTAATTGCATTACCACTGGCATCTACAGCCGGTTTACTAACAGTAAACAATTTATTACCCGGACTTGGATTGGCAGGATAATTGACTCCATTTAACTGAATTTCCACAGCATCTGTGTTGCTACTAGCATAGGCCTCTAAAGTCGCAGGAAACTCTGAGATTTGTGTTGTACTTGATGTACTAATAGCTGTTTCGTAAGCAGTCCCACCTACGGATGGGGTTCTCTTTATGTTAACATGATCAACATAAGGTTGATTGGGATCCACATAAGAGTAAGAATATTGAGAAGTTGTAGTAAGTCCGTTGCTATCAGTAAATACAAAGTTCACTTGCTGAACTGTACTTATTGGATTTACGGGTAATATACCTGTAAACATATAACCATAATAGTCTGCAGTTGAAAGCGCCGGTTTATGGACCAATTTTGCAGAATTAAGGGCTACATTGTTGCCTGTGTTCAATGAACCTGAAGTTGTAAGTGTAGGGTTAGTTGAATTCGTAAAATCAAAGTGCAGCTTCGTACTGGCCATACCCGATGTATAAACATCTACATATACAAACTGGGTAACGGAACTGTTCGCACTTATTAATGGATTTTTAACATTGGCTGTTAATGCAACATCTTTAATTGGTGTTGCTGCGGCATCCTGTAAAGTTGGATTATCAACTAATTTTTGATTTTGGGATGGATTGATGCCATTGAGATCAATGAATGCATTATAAGCAAATGCTTTCCCATTATCGTAAATAAATGATCTATTCGTCGTGTAATAATTAGTTAAATTATTAGCAGCAAAGACTACTTTATTGTCCCCTGGGTTAAAATTCAAATCTGTTGGTCTTGTAGTATTGGCTACGTATGTAAAATTACCATTTTGAAAGGCGGCAGGTTGATAGACAGTTCCACCGTAATTGGCTTCAATGGCGTTTGCATTGGAAGATGTACCCGTAATAGAAACTCCCGTATACGGAGGCCCTTTAGGATATATACCACCGTCTAAAAAGTCTACACCGTTAAATTGAAGGGCAGAAATATTCGTAACCGGCGTATAGTAGGCATATGCAGGCGTGGATGCAATATTCCCAGTAGTTCCGAATTTGATGGTAATTACGTTTTTACCTGGTGACAACTGAACATTTTTGAAAGATATTTCACTACTGTTCGACGTACTCTTAACAGCTTTATTCGTCTTTACAGTGTTGGTTTGATTAGTATTAGCATTAAAAATCTCGTAATACATATCCGTAATTTGATCATCTGCAATACCGTTAATTAATGCATCTACCTCAATTGGATTTACCGTAAATTTATTGACTAATGAGTCATCATAATTGCCTGGAGCAGGAGCGTTCGGATTTGGTGAATACAGATTCGTGATACTAATTGTAGCTGCCGCACTAACGGTAAGTGGCGGTAGAATTGCTAGCAGCATAGCTATCATAAGGCTTATGCTAATCCACTTATTTCTTTTTTGCTTGGTTTTCAAAACTAGTTCCTCCTTATGTAATCTAAATGTTGTTAGTTTCGCCATAGTATAAGTATTAACAATAATTTTACTAGCTAGATTTCGACAATCCCTCCCATATTCTTCTATCATTCCACATGATTAGACGCGGCAAATAGTCAAAAGTTCTTGTACTTTACTTATCGGTCGAAACAAAGGAAATGTTTAGAGAAAGAAGAAAATTCATAAAATGCAAAAAAAATCCAACCCGAAGGTTGGATTCCAATTTTATAGCTTATTTACCCATTCGGTCGCTCTGAACTTGCTTGCCTACAAGCCTTTGTAGGAAGTTCAGCACCGGCTTACGGCTCTTACTGATGATACCAATAGCTTCTGCTCCGACTAGCATAACCAGGAAGAGAGCCACGATGATCATGATAAGACCCCAAGTGGAATCTTGGGAGATAAAGACTGAGCAGATCACCGCGCTGCCGCCGAAGATGGAGGCAATTCCGTAGATGATCAGCACGCTTGTACGATGACTGAATCCAAGCTGCAGCAAACAGTGGTGCAGATGGCTTTTGTCCGGTGCAGAGATCGGTAATTTATTGACGTAGCGACGCATGATCGCAAAGAAGGTATCGGATAAGGGCACGCCTAGAATCATAATAGGAATTAAAAGTGAAACAACGGCTGCTTGTTTAAAGCCAAGAATCGATAGTGTTGCTAGGGCAAAGCCTAGGAACAAGGCGCCAGAGTCGCCCATGAAGATTTTGGCCGGATGAAAGTTATAGAACATGAAGCCTATGATACTACCAAGTAAAATGACACAAAGTAGAATAACGGTAACATTGCCCATCATTAGAGCAAGAATTAGAATCGTAGTAGTAGCAATACCCGATACGCCTGCTGACAGGCCATCTAGGCCGTCAATCAAGTTAATCGCGTTGGAAACACCGACAATCCATAATATCGTAATCGGAATACTTAACCAGCCAATTGGCAGGTTGGTGGTTCCGAAAGGAATGTTAACGAGGTCGATCTTAAGACCAAAGGAAACAACGATGCAAGCGGCAATCAGTTGCCCGAGCAGCTTCCATTTGGGAGATAGTTGAAAACGATCATCCAAGGCACCCGTGACGACAATCACAAAGCCTCCGATTAGCAACCCAAATGCGGCATTGGAGTTAACGGCATCAAGTGCTGGAGAGACGACAAAATAAGCTCCGACGAATGCAAGGAATATCGCTAATCCTCCGAGACGCGGCATTATTCGGGTATGTACCTTACGATGGTTAGGGGCATCAACGGCTCCAACCCAGAAGGCAAATTTTTTGACTAGGGGTGTCAGCAGCAGCGCCATTAAGCAAGCACCGATAAACCCAATCGCATATAATCCATACATGTCTTCTTCACAGCTCCTCTTGTCTTGGGTGGCAGGTGATCCGCCGAAATGAATTATACTCCCATTTGCTCACAAATACCACTGCTAAATTCATCTGAAATGACCGTTTTCAGCCAATTTTCATAAATATTCTCATGGTTTGGTGACTTTCTCTTTGTCCCGCATCACTTTCAATGCGAATTGAGGGAGTAAAAGCATTCGTTTGTAACGCCAAGGCTCCTGCATCAGGCGGTAAAACCACTCAAGACGTAGTTTTTGAAATAAAACGGGTGCTCGTTTTAGCTTGCCCGAAAGAACATCAAAACTTCCCCCAACACCCATCATGACAGGGACACTGATTTGTTGTTTGTATTTCCCAATCCAAGGCTCTTGATTAGCAGCAGATCTTCCTACGAGAAGAATATCCGGAGCCGCATCCACGATATCTTGAATCACTTCAGCATCCTGCTCGTCTTTAAAATATCCATCACGTACGCCAACCAGCTTTATCCCCGGATACGCCGTACGAAGCTTCTCAGCTGCAGCTTGGATAACCTCATTGGAAGCGCCAAGCAAGTAAACTTTCCAGCTTTTTGACTCACCGACTTTCATCAGCTCATGAATCAAATCATAGCCCGGAACCCGTTCTACAACAGGCTCACCTACATATTTCGCTGCCCAGACGACACCGGTTCCATCAGGAACGATGAGTTCAGCGCGCTGCATCATGCTCAGATAAGCAGGATCGTCTTGCGCGGCCATGACCATAATGGGATTGGCCGTAATAACCTGATGGGGTTGTCTTTGTTCAATAACGTTCGTAAGGTAAGCTACGGTTTGGTCCATACCCATTTTGGAGATGGGTACTCCGTAGATGCGAACTTTGGGTATAGCATTCGCAGATGCGACCTTAGATTGGGTCGTTGTTGATGTTGAACTCATAGATATCTCTTCCTTTAAATGACGTTGGTAATCGGATTTTGGTTGCTTTTTTTCATTATTTCCCTATTTGTTAGTTCTTTGTTTGTAAAAAGAAATGATGCGATGCGCAGGAAGCTGAGCCTGCGCTTTGAGCTCTTCGATGGCGGCGCGGCTGGACGCCGCCCAAGCCTCTCGGCCGGCCAGAAGGCGCAAAGCCTCGGCCGCAAAGGCATCCGTATCGAAGCGAGCTGTCGATGCGGCGGCTTTCATGCCAAGCCTATGGAGGAACTGGTCGATCTTCGGATCGTACGAGATGCCTACCATAGGCACGAACTGCGAGGCTGCATAAATCAAAGAATGCAGCCTCATCCCGATCAGCAGGTCGCATTCCGCGACCTGCGCGAGCATATCCTGCGGATGGGTGATGCCTCGCACCATCTCCACCCGGGACCCGTGATCGCCCAGACGGTCGATCACGAACTGCGACGCCACCTCGTCCGAAGGAAGGTGGAAGGGCAAGAACCGCAGCCGCACGTTGGCATCGGCTGCGAGCAGCACTTGCAGGGACCGCGAGAGAGCTTCCAGCTCTGTGCGGTCCTCATTCCAGAAGCGGACGGACACGCCGACCGTCCGCTCTAAACCATCCGGCGCGAGGTTCGACGCGCCGCCACCAGAACCGGTCCCGCGCAGCGGCAGCCCCATAACCGGGTCAGGCACTACCGTGATGCGCTCCCGTGGGAGCCGCATCTTCCCCAGCAGCTCCGCGGACTCCGTATCGCGGAGCGACACATATGCGCAACGCTGGAATACGCTGCGGATCCAGCCATAAAACATAGGGCGGCTAACAGGACCGATGCCTTGCGAGTAAATAAACGTAGGCTTGCCCAGCCACTGCGCTATTTTCAAGACAGCCAAATAATACGGGATCGTCTTCGAGCTTGTAGCATCCTGTAATAAGCTGCCACCGCCGCTAATCAAACCATCGGCTTCACGTAAAGCACGAATCAGCGGACCAGGCTTCATTCGATGATAGGCTTTCACCCCGTACATCGCTGACGTTTTCTCAGGATTAGCAGATAGGACGATAGGCTCTATCTGTACGCCTTGCTCTCGCCCTTGCTCCTGCAAAGCAAACAATATCGATTGCAGCACAGCTTCATCGCCGCTATTATCGAAGCCATAGTAGCCGGATAGCGCTATTTTGACTGTGGCACCCATCGTTTCCAACTCCTTGTGATTATTTCCCAAGCTGCAATCAGAACGAGGCCAATTAAAGCGCCAAACACAAGACCATAGGTTATACGGATCAGGGATATATGAAGCGGCGTATGCAAGTGCGCGAATGTATCTACAATTGAAAGCTGCCCAATTACACCGATGAAAATCAAATAAACAGCATGTCTATAACGAACTGACAAATATGCGCCTAGCAGGAATAACGGATGTGCGAACAAAAATTCTTTGGTTCGAGGGCGCACGCCCAATGTATTTTCCAAGAAGGAGCGGAATAATTTCTCCAAGGTAGAAGCCTGTCCTTCATTTCCTGTACGTGACAAGTAATAATAAACGGCTGCCAGAGCTACGCCAGCGACTACAATCCATAGCACACTAATGAAGGAAGCAAGGATACCTCGAATATTCGCAATCTTATCTCTGTACGTGTTATTTTCGCTAAAGAATAGTAAATACACACCTGCGATAGCAATAGGGAGCAAATGCAGGACGCCAACGCCGCGGAACTGCTGCAGCACGAGTAAATACGTAACGTGATTGAGAAGTGCCACTTCGTAAACGACACCAATCAATGAAATTGCAGATGTTTTGATTAGTGTCCATAAGGCATAAGCAAGACCTGTTTTCCATTTCGCTGCAGCTCCTGAACGAACGGAACGAATGGCCAGCATGATCGCTATGCTCGGTGCACTAATGGCTGCACTTAAGGCAAGGCCTTGCGCGTATAGATTAGCCGAAAGGGTATGTAATGCAATAAGCCCAAGCATACCTAAGACGAAGAGGAGCAGCACGGCTTCCGGTACGAAGAAGGACACCATCAGCACGATTAAACTAACGCCTCCAAGCAGCATGAAGATGCGGGCAATTTTCTGCCATCCTGTCGTTTTTACATCAAATGGCTCTGCGGATCCAAGCGTAAACCCTACTTCTTGGATGCGAGGAATAGCGCCGTCTTTCCCTTGCAAACTTTCATAGTAAGCAGCTACCGGATCAACTAACTTCCCTTTATCCAAGCTTTTTACTGGCCTTGCATTCAAAAAAACCATGCGGATATTGCGGTCTTTCACAGCAAGGACTAAACGATCTGCAACACCTTGAATACGATCCTGCAGTTCCGATTTTTTGAGCGGCTCTGTTAACTTTTCTCCGTCTTTCTCTGTGAACGAATGCAATCGAACGACGTTATAATTCGTTTGCTTCGATAACGTGCTAAACCCTTTTTGCGGCTCTTTTAATAACTCAATGGCTGCTAGACCAATGCCGTTCTTATTAAGAAGATCTGCCATTTTATTCAGGTTAATTTCCGTATTTTCTTCCGTGTAACCCGGAACTTCATTGCCGTCAACAATGATACGCTTTACGCCGATATCATGTAACTGTTTCAGCAGACGATCCATTTCATTGGTTACAAAAGGTCTGCGGTTCGATAGACGAACCACGATTTGAAACCCTTGATCTTTCAGCATTTGTAAGGTCATCGGGTCTGGGTCCATACCCTTAATCGATGCATCGTCCATGCTCATTTGGATGACAAGTCCGTTTCTATTTTTGAAACTCCACGGCTTCGTACCAACCTTCAGATCCGCGAACGTTTTCTGAATTAATGGTTCCAGCTTCTGCTGTGTGGCACTATCTGCGAACAGCACGTAGGTAAAATTTTCATTAGGATCACCCAATGTTTGGGTAAGTGCGGCAGCGTCTCGAGAGCTAAATACCTCGATGCGTCGGCTCTCTTTAAGCTCCGCTAATGTACTCTCGTACACGGCCATTGAGCTAATGCCCGCTGCTTTCATATTCTTCAGCTGCTCAGCGACAAAAGTCTGCGGATTCGTCTGAAGATCCGAAATATCCAGCAAATCACGATAATCGAAAACAAACTCGACTTGATTGACCGAAGTTTCCGTTTGGTGACGCGTGTAGGCTAGCGGCAGGGAGACTACCAATCCAATAATGACGAGCCACCATAGGATATTTTTGAAAGGTTTATTCCATGTTTGATACCATTGTGCCAAGTTGTCCACTCCTTAGAGCTTTCCGATAGAAAGCTTTCTTCGTAAAGCATGTACTTACATTCGAAAACCCCTTCAGGTCCTACCTCGGGTAATAGGCCAAATGAATGCGGATTTAATTTCCATCTATTCATTAGACGACCTATCCCTGACTTAGGTTCTGAAGAGGTTCAGTTTTCCTATTTCATTATCCGTCTACACGGTTAAGCACATATTGAATGATGCCATCTAGCTGCTGTTCGGCCGCAGGACCTGTAGATCCTTGTACCGCAAAATAAAACTTAATTTTCGGTTCCGTTCCAGAAGGACGCAGGCAGAACCATGAACCATCATCCAGCTTGAATTTCAGCACATTTTCGCGAGGAAGGCCATTTATGCCCTCTGCGTAATCTTCCACTTGGCTTACACGAGTGCCACTGATCTCCGTCGGCGGATTCGTTCTCCAAGCTTCCATGATGCGCCCGATTTGTTCCACGCCGTCTTTCCCTTTCAGCGTCCTTGATTCAAGCTTTTCCAAAAAGTAGCCAAAGGATTCGTACAGTTCCTGAAGGACTTCATATAAAGTCTTGCCTTGCTTCTTATAATAAGCTGCAGCTTCAGCAATGAGCATCGCTGCGATAACTGCATCCTTATCTCGGGCATAATCCCCAGCCAAGTAGCCGTAGCTTTCTTCGTATCCGAACAAGAACGTATATTCACCATTCTGTTCAAACTGGGACATTTTCTCCCCGATATATTTAAAGCCAGTTAACGTATTTAATGTAGGAATCCCATAATGATTGGCGATGACTGCACCCATTTCACTTGTAACGATCGTCTTGACGACGACGCCGTTCGCAGGCAGTGTTCCACGCTCTTTCAAGCTTGATAATAAATAATTGACAATGATAGCACCAGACTGATTACCTGACAAAACGACATATTCGCCGTTCGGATCTTTTACAACAGCACCCATACGATCAGCATCAGGGTCGGTTCCGATGATAATATCGGCATCCCAATCTTTCGCTTGTGCAATGGCGAGTGTAAAAGCTTCCCGCTCCTCCGGATTCGGAGACTTAACCGTCGAGAACTGTGCATCCGGCAGCTCTTGCTCAGCTACAACACGGACTTGTCCGAAGCCAACTGCTTTCAGCACTTCGCGTACTGGCACATTACCCGCTCCATGCAAAGGAGTGAAGATGATGCGGAAATCGCCTTCGATCTGCTTAATCACATCTGGATTCTGGCTAATCGCCGTTACGGCCTGGATGTACGCTTGATCGACCTCTTCACCTAGCCAAGAAAGCAGCCCTTGCGCTTCCGCTTCTTGCTGGGTTATTTTCTTGACCTTATCGAAGGAATCGATGCTCTGTACTTGTGCAATGACTTGCTCCGCAAACTCAGGAACGAGTTGTCCCCCGTCTGCTCCATATACTTTATAGCCATTATATTCTGGTGGGTTGTGACTTGCTGTAACGACAACCCCTGCGGACGCGCCTAAGTATCTCACAGCAAAGGAAAGCTGTGGTGTCGCGTGCAGTGTTTTAAAGAGATAAGCCTTAATTCCATTCCCTGCGAATACAAGAGCAGATTCTAAAGCGAACTCGGGCGACATATGACGTGAATCATAAGCTAGAACAATGGAGGGACTTGTAGCGCCTGTCCCATTCACATATTGTGCCAAGCCTTGGCTTGCGCGTCCAACGGTATACACGTTGATTCGATTCGTTCCAGCGCCAATCACGCCGCGAAGTCCTCCTGTGCCAAATTCAAGATCTTTATAAAAGCGATCCTCAATTTCTCTTTCATCTTCCCGAATAGCACGCAGTTCTTTCTTCGTTTCGGCATCCACTGCTGGATCCTCTAACCATAATTGATACTCTGTTTGTACACGCGTCATAGTAGTCAGGTTCATCTCCTTTTTATCTATGGGTTATTTATTAGCAAGGGCGAACATAAGCTCGCCTTCGACTACCACTTTGTCGCCTACCTTAGCCACCGCTTGGCCTTTGACAATAGTTCCTTTTACACGTGTAATCGTCATTTCTAAAGTTAGTGTATCGCCTGGTACGACCTGTTGGCGCCAACGAATGCCATCTGCGCCTGCAAATAAACCAATTTTACCTTTGTATTCAGGCATCGACAGAACAGCCACAGCACCCACTTGTGCCAAAGCTTCAACAATCAGCACACCGGGCATAACCGGATAGCCAGGAAAGTGTCCTGCGAAGAACGGTTCATTGATCGTAACATTCTTTATACCTACAGCTCTAACACCTTCTTCGACCTCCAAAATACGGTCAACAAGCAAGAAGGGAGGGCGATGAGGAATGATCTCTTGAATCTGGTTAATATCTAGCATAGCGGTTTAAAAACTCCTTTCAAAATGCTTGTATAAAATACAAGGTAATCACTTACAATAGGGATGTCCCTTCATTAACTGCAGAAGTGAAGGTTCATATAGGGGAGCTTATGTACAGGGCTGTGTTACAGTCTTATACATAGGCTCTTTTTTGCGTAGTATACATTATTTCAATTTGGCTCCTCGATTTAATACAAGGAACTGAATAATATAAATGAAGGAAGTTAAGAATGAGACCCCAATTACAAACCATAAATAAGTAATGGCGAAGTTTAAATGAAAAACGATGAAGAGGATTGCAAAATAGTACAAAACCGTCGTTAACTTTCCCATCACATTGGCTGGAACTGTTAACTTGCCCCTGAAGTGAAAGAAAGCAGAACCCATAATCATACCTAAATCACGAATGAACATCGCTGCAGCTGCCTGCCAAGGAATCAATCCCGAGATGAGCAGGGATAAGATCACCGCAATCATCATGCTCTTATCAGCGAGAGGGTCCAGCATGACACCAACGGGTGTTATAAGTCCGCGGGTTCTTGCGATATAGCCATCTAGGATATCCGTAAGTCCGGCTGCCAGTAAAATAAAAAAGGCAACTTGGATATGGCCATAAAAAAAAATCACGAGGTACACAGGGATTAGAACAAACCTGCTGATGGTGAGCATGTTCGGTATATTCAAAGTACCCCTCCTGCGCGTTAGTATCCGATATCTGGTACATTTAACCTTCATTCATTATACCGCTGCTTAGACAAAAATAAAACTCCCATGCGGGAGTTAGAGTTAATTCGCAAATACCAGATCGTATAAATGCCGCCAGGTGCTCATATGAAAGATTTCTCCCGCTGGCTGATGACCAAGCTTGGTGTAACCAACCCATAGGCCGATAAAAACAGCTAGCACGCATAGCACAGGAATACGAATGATTTTGAAAATAAGCCATATTATATTCAGCCATTTCGGCCTTGGTTTCTTCTTTGGTGGAGCAGGCTTGTCTGACATCGAGCCCTATCCCTCCCTTTCTAAGATCAGGCGCGCAAATTATTAGCGATATTCATCATCTGATCCGAAGATGTAATAGCTCGGGAATTGAGTTGAAGCGCTCTTTGCACGATAACCAGATCTGTCATTTCATCCGAAAGCGTAACGTTGGATTGCTCCAGAAAGCCCTGCATAAGGCTAACACGGTTAGCCGGGTTATCTACCAAGGGGTTCACATCTTGTAAGATATTCGCCTTCTCAGCAGCCGTTATGCCATTAGGAATCGCATAAAGGTTATCTCCAACGTCTTGGAGCAGCTGTGGACGTACAACGCGAACTAGCTTGATCTGTCCCAAATTAATGGGTGCTGCACTTGGGTCCTGCTCATTGTATCCTTTGATCGTACCGTTCGGTTCAACGACAGGTCGAAAACCAGTCGGCACACGAATCGGATTGCCATCCACACCAGTGATGAAATGGCCTTCTTTGGTCGTAAGCACGGTACCGCCAGTCGCATCCGGACTTAAACTGAAAGCACCATTACGAGTCCAAGCAGGCTGGAACACGGGGTTGCCGTTCTCATCTGCCTTACTCACGGATACTTCAAACAATCCATCACCTTGAATGGCAAAATCCGTCACATTCCCCGTGGGTTGAATAGGCCCTTGGGACAAATTCGTCTGAATTTGCACCAGCTTCGAGCCCCACCCTTGGTTAAAACCAAGTGGCGAGAACCGGCCTTGCTGACGGAATCCTTCTGGCTGCGATTTGACGTTAGTCAGAACGTCCTCGAAGGAGGCTTCCTTCTTCTTAAAACCGTTCGTATTCACATTCGCAATGTTATTGGAGAGAATATCCAGCTTTTGCTGTAAGCTATGCATGGATACCGATGAGTTAATCATGGAATTGTTCATGGTCCTGCCCCTTCGCAAGCTAGATTAGACGCGCCCAACTTCATTCGCGGCTTTTTCCATACTTTTATCATAAGATTGGATGACTTTTTGGTTTGCTTCATATGCGCGTAGCGCTGACATCATATCGACCATCGATTGCGCGGAATCAACATTAGAGCGTTCTATGAAGCCTTGACGAACCTCTACTTGGTCACCTGCAGCAACCTGTGTTACAGTCGCTTCATCGCCTGGATTAATGCGCAGCAGGCCGTTACCTTCACGCAGCAATAGATTCGGATTCTCTGCACGCGATAGCATCAATCCTACGGGTTG
Source organism: Paenibacillus sp. J31P190 (assembly GCF_059692075.1). Lineage (NCBI taxonomy): Bacteria > Bacillati > Bacillota > Bacilli > Caryophanales > Paenibacillaceae > Paenibacillus > Paenibacillus sp. J31P190. The sequence goes on from NZ_JCAUAS010000016.1 coordinate 124,365, forward strand.
GCCAGTCGGCCCCAAAAGTGGAAGGCCATTCGCATCAAGGAACTCACCCTTGTCTGTCACCTTGAAGGAGTGAATCGGTTGACCCGCTCCATCAATCAACAGCAGGGGTTGTCCATCTCGGCCTAGCACAAGGTTCCCGTTGGCATTTACTAGCTGGCCAGCAGTATCAACGGTGAACTTCCCGTTTAAGGAATACCTCTGCTCACCTTCAGCGTTTAAAACCGTAAATAGGGCCTGCGGCTGAAACGTGCGTTCTCCGTCCGCATTCACGAACTTTCCTGAAGCGTCAAAGTTCATACCAGGCACTTGTATTTTCGAAACAAGCGCAAAATCAAAAGGGTTTTGCGTTTCCTGCAAATCACCCTGTGCATGAATGGAGATACTCTCCTCGGAGAATACACCTAGACTCATCTTCCCAAGGGGAGCTGTCGAGGCACCTTGTCCACCACGTATCGTCGATATCAGCATCTCCGGGAACGATCGAGACAAAGCATTGCCTTGTTTAAAGCCTGGGGAATTTATGTTGGCAATATTATTCGTAATGGTGTCGTGTCTGCGCTGTTCGGAGATCATGCCTGCCGCCGCGGTATACAGTCCTCTTAACATCTCTTCACCTCTTAGGTAGTATGGCTAATTAAAATTTACGTTTGGTAACCTTATCTAGGTTATCGAGCATAATGCCTGTTCCTTTAACGACACAGGACATTGGATCTTCCGCAATTAATACAGGTACTTTCAGTTCGTCCGCTAGCAGTTGATCGAGCCCATGCAGCAAAGCTCCGCCACCTGTCAAAATAACACCACGGTCAATAATATCTGCCGATAGCTCTGGAGGTGTTCGCTCCAATACACTCTTCGCCGCAGTCACGATGGAGGAAACTGGATCCCACAGCGCTTCCTGAACTTCACTGGAGTGAATCGTGATCGTAAGTGGTAAACCGGATACCATATCTCTACCGCGAATATCCATCTCTTGATCTCTACCGTGTGGATATACCGTTCCGATTTTCAGCTTAATATCTTCGCTCGTCCGTTCACCAATCAGCAGCTTGTACTTATTTTTGATATATTTCGTGATCGCAATATCGAATTTGTCGCCTGCAATCTTAATGGAGGAGGAGGTGACGATGTCACCCATGGATAACACGGCTACATCCGTCGTCCCTCCGCCGATATCTACAACCATATTGCCGCTAGGCTGGAAGATGTCCATACCGGCACCAATTGCCGCTGCCTTCGGTTCTTCTTCCATGAATACCTCTCGGGCACCGCTGCGCTCAGCTGCTTCGCGGATCGCCTTCTGCTCAACCGAGGTGATGTTGGTAGGGGCGCAGATCAGTATTCTCGGATGAGAATACCAATTCTTGCCCCCTACTTTCGCGATAAAATGCTTCAACATCATTTCCGTAATATCAAAGTCCGCAATAACGCCATCTTTCAATGGCCGAATCGCGATAATGTTGCCTGGAGTTCTACCTACCATGCGGAAAGCTTCTTCTCCTACAGCCAGCACACGTTTCGTATCGCTTTCAATCGCTACTACGGAAGGCTCATCGAGCACGACACCGCGTCCTTTTACATGAATAAGCACATTTGCCGTGCCGAGATCTATTCCAATATCCTTGCTTAACATTTCTAGTTAATCCTCCCTAAACCTACCGTCCATCCCGTGAAGAATCGGCGCTCTTGTATATAGTTCTAATTATAAGCTAAATTCGATATAAATGCATTAATTCCTCTTTTTGCGTGAAATTTCGACACGGGAAGTATGAAGGAAACCTATCGGGATGAAAGGTACTTTTAGGACTTGACCGTGACCAGGTTCTCGGAAAGCTTCGGATTTCGGGTTTTTCGGTACTTAATTTTCGTCGCTTCTCCTCCCCTAAGGTGCCTGATGGATTTGTGATACTCCAGAATGTGCTTCACCTGATTGGCCAGGTCCGGGTTGATTTCCGGTAGTCTTTCCGTCAAATCCTTGTGCACCGTGCTTTTGGAAACGCCGAATTCCTTAGCAATGGTGCGAACCGTATTCTTGGTCTCGACGATACAGGTACCAATCTTAATGGTTCGCTCTTTGATGTAATCGTGCACTCCCCTCGCCTCCCTACTCGAGATAGTTTGGTAAAGTATATGAGGGGCATGACTAGATATTCTACGTAGCCAAGCCTGACAAGCCCATTTCCCATATTTATTTTCAAAATAATCAAGAATAATCGATTCTGGCGTCCTTCGGACAAGCGGTTTTGGTAAAAGTGAAGCGAAGTCAAATAAAAACTAATCCTTCCTATCCATGCAAAAAAGCAGCAGGATGTACCCGCTGCCCTTATTTTATGTAGGCTGGTCGCCTATGCGTCGAAGCTGATTACTGCTTAGCGTTTAAAAGCGTTTCTGGATTAATCGCTGCATTATCACTAACTTGGCGGACTTCAAAGTGCAGATGCACGGCGTCCTCTTTCTCGAATTCGTTGCGTCCTGCTTTCGCGATGATATCGCCTTTTTTCACTTCAGCGCCTTTGGCTACTTTCACCTCGGACAAGCTTTGGTAAACACTGATCAAGCCATTGCTGTGTGTAATTTCAACAAGATTGCCAACAACCGGATTCTGTTCTACCGCAGTCACCTTGCCGCTTAGAGCAGCTAATACTTCGAAAGCTGCGCCATCCTTGGCTTTCAAGTCGATAGCGGTATGCGGCGTCAATTGATCGTTATATTGAATCATTGCCGCCTGCTTCATTTCATTCGTTGCATTCGTGTCATAGAAGGGGATGGAGACTTCGACAAGCGTTCTGTCTTTAACAGGCCATTGAATCGTTTCGGTCTGTGCGTTGACCGCGACTGCCCCGTCTGGTGCTTTGGTATTGTCTGTCGCTTTGTCACTGCTGCTAACCTTAATGCCCAGATCTTCTTGGCTGACTGTCTTCGTCCCGGCGTCCTGGTACACCCACATTAAGGTTAAGATAATTGCTGCTGCTGCCATATACGTTGCTGGGAATACCCACTTCTTAGCAAGCAACCTCTTCCATGTGGATGTCGTACTTTGCGCTCCTTGTGCAGTTTTAGGAGCTTCTTCTTTTTGAAAACCTTTGTTTTGATCATTCATGGTTATCACCTCATCAACCATTCTTGACACATTTAAAGGTTTTATACTTGAAGAAAGATATTTTTATAGAAACGTTAAAGGATTACGATTTTTGGATAAAAGGTGTCGCTTTTTCGATAGAGATGCCTGTGTAATAGTAGGTTACGATTTGCTCCGCGGTTTTACCCTCCATCGCCATACCATTAGCGCCCCATTGACTTAGGCCAACACCATGGCCATATCCGTAGGTAGTAAATGTGATTTTGGAGCCTGACCATTTCCACGTAAATTGAGAGGATGCTAGTCCTAGCTTCTCTCGTACTTCGCGACCTGAGAATATTTTACCACCAATCGTTATGGTTTTAATCCGGTGGCCGGCCGACCATGCTAGTACTTTCATATTTTTGGCGCTTGTACCTGTTGTTGCTATACTCGTAACGCCTAGCTTCTGAAGCATACTCTTGTAACTGAGATCAATGGTTTCTTGATAGCGAGAGGACAGCTTTATATCCCAGGGGCTTGGCACACTGCGCAGATAGGGACTCTTGAACGGCCAGTAATCTTCCGAGTTTTCGGTGTATCCATTACTTGTCGAGAAAAAGGTGGCATTAATAGGTTTATGCTCATAAGTGAGGATTAGATCTTTGGTTTCATTCACCGCTCTATCGATTTTAGCCATATTCGTCTCGTAACGCTTGTCCCATCTGTCTCTTAGCTCTTGATCCGTGATATAAGCTTGATGCGCAGTTGTGTCTGTCACAAGTGCATCGTTAACCGGCATATTGCTGTAATCCTTCTCTAGCACTCTACGCACGACATAAGTTCTAGCTGCCATTGCCTGCGCTTTGAGCGCCTCCAGTTCGAATTCGACCGGCATTTCGGCGGCGAGCACACCTTTCACATACTGTTCCAGCGGTACCGTCTCAATCGTCGCTTTCTTGGTCAGATACACGGGAATCATTAGGCCTTGTTCGGTGATTGTTTCCTCGAGCAGTCCGTCTTTCGCAATTTGGGTGGGAGGTTGCCCCCCGCCATCCGGAATCTTCTTAACTAGCAAACCTGGAACGATAATAGTCACACATAGCATGGAAGATAAGCAAACAGCCATCCAAAGGATGACCCCTTTGCCCAGCACGCGTTTCTTCTTGAACATCATCTAAGCAGCAGCCTCCATAAGCGCGTTTACTAGCACGTAGTTGATATGACTTAGCTTATGAGAGGGATTGCTAGAATAGAACAATGGACTATCTTGTAAAATGCGTGAGATTGCGGATGCTAGAGCTTACGGGGAGCTTCAACTGTTGCCAATACCGTCCCTCTACCTTTGATGTTACATATCGAGAAAGTCGATTGATTCATCCTATCTTGCTCTAGATTGAGGTGTCTTAAATAAGGATAAATCGTCAACTATGCTGGGTCGAGGGTTTCTGGATGAATGAATCCCTATTCGCCGTTGAATGATGTTGTAGAAAGTACAACATTGGTAACCGCAATATCCCATCTACCTTCATGAAGCTGCTCTAAGACTCTAAAATCGTAATTTTGAGTTTTGCCTACCAGTTGTGAGGAGGCATAAACAGCATAGCGTGTTACTGGGCATCCGCTAAGTAGCCAAAAAAAGAGCATTCTCTCCACCTGCTCTAAAAGCAAAAAGAACCATCGGAGTAATCCCCCAATGGTTCTTCAAAACACAATCCTAAGCAAGCGTCGGCTGGATGTTGAAAAAACCCAACTCCGCAGCTTCTTGCTCTACTTCTTGCGGCACCGATCTATGAATATCGGCACCTAGCTCACGCAGTACGTCAGTAATATCGACATAACCGCGATCAATATGGTGAACTCCTGTGATCTCGGTTTCGCCTTCTGCAGCTAGCGCCGCTAGAATAAGAGCCGCCCCTGCCCGCAGGTCTGTTGCGCATACCTTCGCACCCTGCAGCTTGGCATTGCCGCTTACGATAGCTGTACGGCCATCGACTTTGATATGTGCATTCATGTTCGAGAACTCCTCGACATGCATGAACCGATTCTCGAACACGGTCTCGGTCACGAGGCTCGTGCCGTCCGCCACCATCAGCAGCGCCATCATTTGCGACTGCATATCGGTTGGGAAGCCCGGATACGGCAGCGTCTTCACATCAACCGCACGAAGCGGCCCCGAAGCGCAGACACGAATACCATTCTCATCTTCTTCGATGATAACGCCCATTTCTTGCATTTTAGAAATAACAGGTCGGAGATGGTCACCAATAGCGCCCTCCATATACAGTTCACTACCAGTAATAGCTGCGGCAATCATATATGTACCCGCTTCTACGCGATCCGGAATAACCGTATGTACAACCCCACGAAGTTTCTCTACGCCTTCTATGCGAATAACACCTGTTCCTGCCCCGCGAATTGTCGCGCCCATGGCATTCAGGTAATTCGCCAAATCGACAATTTCCGGCTCTTTAGCAGCATTCTCAATGATGGTTGTGCCCTCAGCGAGCGTTGCAGCCATCATGATGTTCTCGGTTGCGCCTACACTGGCTACATCGAGATAAATTTTGGCACCCTTCAGGCGCCCCTTCACTTTAGCTTCGATATACCCTTGACCCAGTTCAATATCGGCACCCATCGCTTCAAAGCCCTTGAGATGCTGATCAATTGGCCTTGTGCCAATCGCACAGCCGCCTGGAAGCGAAATTCTCGCTTGACCAAGCCTTGCTAACAAAGGACCCATCACGAGGAAAGAGGCTCTCATTTTACGGACTAGATCATAAGATGCTTCACATGTGTTAATGTTATGAGCACGAACACGAATAACCTGACGGTCATATTCCACTTCAATACCTAAGCTTTGCAACACTTTATTAATGACTAGTACATCGTCAAGGGGAGGCGCATCATGGATGACGCTTTCACCTTCCGAACCCAGAATGGAAGCTGCAATAATCGGTAGAACCGCATTCTTTGCTCCGTTGATTTTCACATTGCCAGCTAACTTTCGGCCACCGCGGACGATAATTTTGCTCATCATGGTCCCTCCGCGCACTTATTTTAAATTACAAGGTTTTGCACATTTCCTAAGTTTATCATTTCAACCCATACAGTTACAACTGTGTTCTTTTGGTATTCCGACTGACCTACATAGAGTTCGGAGAAGGTTTCAATTTTCGATCCGTTCTATTATCCATTGTTGACAACAAACTTGCGCATTATTCGAAAAATGTGATTAAAACATCTTACCGAAGCCCATAGAGAGGCCTAAATATTGGATAAAAAAACTAGCAACCAAGTGCCCGAGAGCAATAGAAAGCAAAATTTGCAGCATAATCGCTTGAGCAGCTTTTGGCCTTTTGAGCAGGACATCGAAGCGGAACGATTGCAGCGCCCACCACGATAGGCCAATACACAGGATGTAGACAGCAATATCAACCATATTCATCATCGAAGCATATTTCGCCGCTTCACTCCATTTATCTGTATCTGCCATAAGTCACTCCTCTTCGGTTTTACCGATTGATTACTTTAGCGAGCAGTGTTACGAATTCAGCTCGTGTTGCTTGCTCATCAGGCCGGAAGGTGCCATCCGAATAGCCGCTAATCCAACCATCCGCCGACATTTGTTTCAGGATCCCGACACCCCAATACGTATCATTCACATCGCTAAAAGGGGAGTTACCCCGGCGTTTCCCCGTCATATTCATGCTGCGGGCAAGCATCTGTGTCATCTCCATACGTGTAAGCGTACGGTCAGGCCCGAATGTTCCATCCGGGTAACCGTCCACAATATTCGCTTGAACCGCTTTGGCTACGTAATCGTAAGCCCAATGCGAAGCATCCATATCGCTAAAACGCAGTTCCTGGCGTTTAGACAGCTTCAAAGCTCGCGTCAATACCGTTGCTGCCTCCGCACGTGTAATGGGCTGATTGGGAGCAAAACGGTAGTTTCCGTAACCGCTAATCACACCTTGCTCCGTAAGCTGACTAATGGCATCCTTTGCCCAGTGTCCATCAATATCGGCAAATCCGCTCACCAGCGCGTAACTGCCTACTTTTAACCGATACATTTGACTCATAAACCATTGGTTAGCCTGAAGCTTGATATAATAGGTGCCTGCAGGTAGGGTTTTCTCAATAAAAAACTGATCATTACCATAATCATTTCGATAAAAGCCTTGTTCCTTCAAAGAACTATCATATAGCGTTGCATATAAAATGCGTGATGTCGGTATGTTCGTTAAACGCACTTGGGCGAGACCATCCTTGCTCATGCGGAATTCGAACCAATCAACATCATCATTTTTGTTAAATACACCCTCATACACGGAATTCATCGCAGCAAAAGTAGCTTGATACGATTTATCATTCGGCTCATTCGGATCGATCAGCTTCGGCGTGTATTCAATTTCTAACGTATACTCTCCCGTAATCGGCTCTGAGTAATCCTTCATATTGCTGACGCGAATGTAATATTGACCTGGGAGCAGATCCATTTGGGAGCTGACCTCAATGCCTCCATCTCCGGCTTGGTCGATCGTAATCGACTTCTCCCCTTCCTTCTGAAATAGGATCATCGGATCAATGCGTCCGGTATCTACGGATAGCCTAATTCGCATTGTACCTGAGTCTTTTAGGGATATTGCAAACCAATCCAGATCTCCTTTTTGATGAAAAGTACCTCGGATAGATTGACTTCGATCAGGTAAAACGAATGCTTTATACTGCTTATCATTATCCTCAAATGGATCCTTATAAATAGCAAAATCCGTTCGCATCGAGTAAGTTAACGCCGTCTTGCGGGAACGATCCACCGTCTGCAGCTGCACATACGTACGCCCTTTGGTCACGGGGACCATGAAAGGTTGACTTCCGTCCGAGGTACTATTCGCGATAAATGTTTCTCCGGAATCAAAACGCACTCGGACACCCGAGCTATCTGCGCTATTCAACCATAATTTTATAAACCCATCATAAGCCGCATCAATGGCGTACCAATCTTGGTCTTGTGCCGTGCTAAGTACAGCTTTAACAGCCGTATGAACCGGCAATATGGCAGCCTGATTCATATTGTCATTAGGCTCAAAATAATCCTCGCTGTACGGCTTCGTCAGTGCCAAATCCACTCTTAACAAACCATAGCCCGTTTTGGTATCCCATCCCCCAGACGTCAAGTCTTCTGCCGTCTGCTCGAGTTGCGCACGAACTTGATACACGTTCATACTCGGGTATTTACCCCATACCAATGCTGCAGCTGCAGCAACCTGGGGTGCAGACATGGAGCTTCCATCTTGGTATTGATAGCCGCCACCAAGTGCTGTTGTGTATACATCCCAAGGCGCTACGAGATCCAGTTCCGGCCCAAAATTCGAACGAGGATCAGCAAGCTTTTCAGAGTTAACGCCCCCTACAGCTAGAACAGTAGGATATGCCGCCGGGTATTTCACACTTGTGCTTTCATTGCCAACAGCGGCAACGAGCAGTACATTACGATCCTCTGCATACTGCACAATGCCTTCCATATAATCGGAATATTTATTCAATCCCAGGGAAAGCACTACGATCTTCGCGCCGTGATCCACTGCGTACTTGATGCCTTCGCCAAGCTTTGCTTCGCCGCCTGTACCGTCGGCCTCCAACGCTTTAATTGGCATAATCTTGGCATTAGGAGCTATGCCTGCAATCCCTTTATCGTTATTGAACGTGGCTGCAATGATACCTGCCACATTCGTTCCATGTCCATTATCATCTTGAGGCTTTTTCGATGGTTGAAGCAGGTTCACACCATCTACCAAATTACCTACTAAATCAGGATGTACAAGATCAACGCCCGTATCGACAACCGCTACTACAATGGGGGTCCGGGAATCTCCTGCTGCAGCCCATGCTTGATCAATGTGGATCATATCCAGATAGGTTTGTTTCACCCTCATAGGATCCGTCGACACCGGGTAGGCTGCTTCTACTTTAGTCATCATCCCTGTAAGTTCCACAACAAGCATCATCAGCACGATGAGCCAAAGGTGTCGAGTACATTTCATGTAATCACAGGTCCTTTTTCTTGTATGATCTTTTTCCTTCTCTATCTATACCACATTACCCGTCTTCTCGATACCTATATCGGTTTTTCGTCGCAAAAAGTTCAGAACTTGAGCAAAAATATTTTTGCAATTATGTATGGGACGAAAGACAATCCTTCTTCTATACATTGTACATCGAAATGACAAGCCGTGAAGCCTTTGGAATAATTTGCTGTAAAAGCGAAAAAACCAAAATAAAAAAACGACTTCGTTGGCCTTACGGGATGAGCCTAATTGTTTGAGACAATCCCTCTTTAGGGGAACCTCAGGGCGCTATTTAGAGGAAAAGCTGAAGTTCGGCAGCTGTAGGGGAACTACAAGGTCTTATTCTATCGAAATGGGACCCATTTCTACCTAAAATGGCGAAATAGCGTCCCACAGTTCCCTTCCCCTCGCTCAAAGAGCTACTTTTGGTGAAATAGCACCCTCTCGTTCCCTTTCTTCACGCTCAGCTTACACCTAGCCCCAAAAAATATATTAATTCTTTTATACAAACAAAAAAGCCTTCCCCCACTTCTTTAAGTAGGGAAAGGCTTATTCATAAATTTACATAATCAGAAAATCCTTCGTTAAGGTGAAAATGGCTTCGATGCCTTTCAGCACAAGGTGTGGGACAACGCCCAATGCCACGCTGATGAGGGCACATAACCAAACTGTTATCCCTAACGGAATCGACACCTTAATCTCGGCAGGCTCGTAATCGCTGCGCATAAACATTTGGCGTACGATGCCGAAATAGTAGTAAAAGGATACCACACTGGTAGCGATCATCAGTGCTCCCAGCCAATAGTGCTGGGTCTGCATCGTTCCCAGGATGATGTAGAGCTTCCCGAAAAACCCGCCAGATAAAGGAATGCCGGCCAATGAAAGCACGATGAGCACCATGGCTACGGCTGTTATTGGGGCCCTGTAATAGAGACCAGCGAAACCCTTCGCTTCGGTATGGCCTTCTGCCTGCTCAATAATCATCAGCACAGCGAATGCTCCGATGTTCATAAACAAGTACGCGATCAGATAGAATATAAATTCAGAGAAGTTCGCGTAGTGGGTACTGGAAAAGTAAGTTCCGATCGGAACGAGTAGGTAACCTGCATTAGCAATTCCTGAGTAAGCCAAAAGCCTTTTCATATTCGTTTGCTTCAGCGCAATGAAATTACCGGTTACCATCGCAATGGCCGCCATTACCGATATGGCAAGGAACACATCTGATTGAAAACTGCTTCCTTCAAAATTGCTAAATCCAAACAGCACGTAGAATACGCGGAACAGGATGGCGAAGCCGGCGCCTTTGGACACGACAGCCAAAAATGCTGTCACTGGCGTCGGTGCGCCTTGGTATACATCCGGCGCCCAGCTGTGGAACGGGGCAGCGGCGATTTTGAAGCCGAAGCCTGCCAGCAGCATGAAGAATGCTACATAAAGCAGGGGTTCGTAAGCCGTTACGAGCGATGGAAGAGCAGCACCAATCTGCGACAAATTGCTGGAACCGACCATTCCGTATAGGAAGGACATGCCATACAAGATGATCGCAGATGAAATACCGCCCATGACCAAATACTTGAAGGCACCCTCGTTAGATTTGTTATCTTTCTTCTTCATAGCTACGAGCAAGTACGAAGTAATACTCAGCAGCTCCAACCCAACATACAGCGTGATAAGGTCACCCGAGGATGACATAATCATGGCTCCGAGCGCGGCGGGCAGATAGAAGTAGTAATACTCCCCGACATGTGGAATGGCCTCTTCTTTGATGAAGCCTAAGCTCATCAAGACAATGAAGCCCGTACCTACTAAAGTGAACAATTTGAGCAGATTCGAGAAATCATCTACTCTGTAGCTATTATTGAGCAGCCCAATAGCCTCATCTGGATTCAACTGTAGAACAACGAATATCGCAGAAATAGCGATGCCAACCAACGTCAGCCATCCAATTATCGAGCGACTAAGCCTGTTAGGAAGGACCAAATCCAAGAGAGATAGGATGATCGCGGTGGCAACCAGCGAAAGCTCAGGGAGCAGATGCACTAAATCGGCGACATGGAGTCTTATCTGTTCCACTGGTCTAACCTCCTATCTTCCCGGCTACGCTGTGGATCAATTGATCCAAGCTGCCTATCGTTTGCTGTAGCGGCTGACTCAGCACGCTTGGGTATACACCGAGCAAGAGAATGAACGCCACCAATGTAATCATCGGCACCGCCTCGATTAATCTGGCGTCGCGCATGCCTTGCAGCTGCAGGTTCGGCTGTTTAGGGCCGAACGTGATGTTCAGAACCCCGCGCAGCACGTAAACCGCGGTGAAAATGATCCCAAGTGTACCGACAATCGCGTACACTCGGTGCGTTTCGAAGAGTCCGAGAAACGCGAGGAACTCACTGATGAAGCCGGATAAGCCCGGCAATCCGAGCGATGCCATACCAGCGACCAGCAGAATGCCGCTGATGAAAGGTACCGAGCTAGCTAGACCGCCTAATTGGTCGAGCTGCGTCGTTTGGGTCCGCTCGTAGATGCTGCCTACGAGCAAGAACATCAGGGCCGAAATGAGGCCGTGTGAGATCAGTTGGAACACGGCGCCCTGCAGGCCCGATACGTTGAACGCGGCGAGACCGAGCAGGACGATGCCCATGTGGCTAATACTCGAGTAGGCCAGCACGAGCTTGAAGTCCTTTTGGACCATGGCGAGAATCGCGCCGTACACGATGTTGATGACGCCGAGGAGCGCCAGCATCCAGGCCCACTGCTTGGCTTCCCCCGGGAAGAACAGAATGCCGAACCGGATGAGGCCGTAGGCTCCCATTTTCAGCAAAATCCCGGAGTGTATCATAACAACAGCAGGCGGAGCCTCTGTATGTACTTTGAGCATCCATGTATGGAACGGGAAGATCGGCAGCTTAATGCCGAAAGCGACCAGCAGCATAATGAACACGGTCCACTTCATAGTCGGACTAAGGAAGAACGGCGTTCCTTCTTGATTGACATAAGCGGCGGGATCTTGCAGCAAATTATGTGCAATCGTATGAATGTCACCGCTGTAGTAAATGACAGCTTCTGTCTGTGAGGGCACCTGATTGAATCCAGCCGTGCTGACGAGAATTAAGAACGCGATCAACATGATCGCTGATCCAAGTCCATTGTAAAGCAAGAAGCGATTGGCAGCTTGTTCCCTATTCATATACCCCCAAATACCAATCAAGAAGAACATCGGTACGAGTGTAATTTCGAAGAACAAGAAGAACAAGAACAGATCCTGTGATAAGAAAACTCCGAACATACCCGTTTCCAGCAGCAAGAACAGAATGAAGTACGTTTTCCAGCGTTTCTTAATATACACCGAAGCTAAAGCAGCCATTGACGAAATCAATGCGGTTAGAAACACGAGCGGCAAGGAAATGCCATCAACCGCCAACGAATACTTAAACTCGAAGAAATACGAAGTAATTTGCTGAATTCCCTCATGATTAAGCGGCACTTTGATCCAGTCCAGCTGTTCTTTATACTGAATCGGGTCACCCTGATAATTGTAATCGCTATACAACCACGCCGCCAAAATTAGCGGGATCAGTGTCGTAACAATACCAATTGTTTTAATCAGACGGCCTTGATCACCACGGATGAAGAGCAAGACCAGAACGCCAAGCAGAGGCGAGAAGGCGATCATACTTAGGATGGGTATACTAGCCAGCATGGATGAACCTCCTTCCTGCGATGGCGAGTACCAGAATCAGCATCCCCAAAATCATGATGACACCATAGGTTTGTAGTTGACCATTTTGGAGACGTGAGCCTAAACGCCCTAGTCCGACCACAGTAAAGGCGACCAAACGTACAATACCGTCAACGACATACACATCAAATAGTTCAAGTATCCAGCCTAAACCGCGAAGCGGTTTTACAATGACACCATCATAAATTTCATCAATGAAATATTTGCGATTCAACAGCGTGTACAGCCACGGCATTTTACCAGAAACTACATCGCGCGGAATCGTACGTTTGAGGTAGATCAAGTAACCAAGCCCAATTCCAAGCAAACCAGCCAGTGTGGACAAAATAATAACGGTCCAATTGGCTTTCTCATCATGATCATGCCCTGTCAACCATTGACTGAGCCATTCGTTAAACGGCGTATTCACAAAGCCCGCAACAACAGCAAGCACAGCTAGAATAATCAAAGGTGTGGTCATTGTTGCCGGAGACTCATGGGGTTCATGAGCGGTATGCGCTGCATGACCATGATTATCGTGATCTTCATCAGTAGTCTTTGCTTTGCCTCTAGGCGACCCCATAAACACGAGGAAGAACAAACGTGACATATAGAACGCTGTGAAGAAGGCAGCAATGACACCGACCCAGAACAAGATCTGGTTATGCTCGTAGGCTTCCGTCAGGATCATATCCTTCGACCAGAACCCCGCGAAAGGGAAAATACCTGACAGTGCCAGCGTGCCTATCGCGAATGTCCAGGTCGTGATTTTCATTTTGCGGGATAAACCGCCCATTTCGTTAATGTCTTGTGTATGTACAGCGTGAATCACACTGCCTGCGCCCAAGAAGAGAAGCGCTTTGAAAAAGGCATGCGTGAACAAATGGAACATACCAGACGTGTAGGAAACACCAATCCCGAGCGCCATCATCATATAGCCGAGTTGACTCACGGTCGAGTAGGCGAGAATGCGTTTGATATCGTTCTGAGCAATACCAATCGTGGCCGCAAAAATCGCTGTGAAACCACCCACATAGGCTACAACAAGCAAAGCATCCGGCGATGCGTGGAAAATATCAAAGGTACGCGCAACTAGGTACACCCCAGCGGCAACCATCGTTGCTGCATGGATTAACGCACTTATCGGCGTTGGACCTTCCATGGCATCCGGCAGCCACGTGTGCAGCGGGAATTGACCTGATTTACCCATCGCGCCAATGAAGATCAGAATAGCAATCCATGTGATGATCGTGGGGTCGATTTTGCCCGTTGTAAAAGCATTATGAATAGATGTGAAATCAAGTGCATGCCCTGGCATGTACCAGTACAGCAGCAGAATGGCAATAAACAGGCCCACGTCCCCGATACGGGTAACGATGAATGCCTTTTTCGCAGCAGCCTTCGCCTCAGGTTTGAAGTACCAGAATCCGACGAGCAGGAAGGAACATACCCCTACTAACTCCCAGAAGATGTACAGCTCCAACATATTTTCCGAGATGACAAGGCCAAGCATAGAGAAGGAGAACAAAGCGATATAGCCAAAGAACACATGAATTCGCTCGTCGCCTTTCATATAACCTTTGGAATAAATGTTCACCAACAAAGAAACCAGTGTGACAATCACGAGCATCAAGGTGTTCAGATTGTTAACCTCAAAGCCCATATTCAGCGTGAAATCGCCCACTTGCAGCCAATGCAGCTTATTCCACGTGTAATCCTCCACTTTACCGCCAATTCGTTCAACGAAAATCAGCAAAGCCACGATAAATGATGCCAGCATCGCGAAAATACTGATGTAAATACCTAGATCTTTTAATTGACGTCCCATAGCCGTAAGCGCTAGAAAAGCAAGCAGCGGAAACAACGGAATGAGCCAGGCGTACTGTGAATAGTCCGATACCATATCCTTGTTAGCCTCCTAGCGCTTCATAGAATCCAAATCCGTAACTTCTACTGTCCCTTTATTTCTGTAAATCGTAATTAGAATCGCGATCCCTACAGCCGCCTCAGCAGCTGCTATAGTGATGTTGAAAAGCGAGAAAATCTGCCCGGTAAGAGCCGGATGATCACCAAGCTTCGAGAAAGCAATCAAATTCAAGTTCACCGCATTCAGCATAAGCTCAATCGAAAGCAGGACGATAACCCCGTTCTTCTTCGTTAACGCACCGTATAAACCGATGCAGAACAGGATTGCCGCCAGCGTGAGATAGGGAGTAATAATATTGCCCACAGCTAATCCTCCTCTCTCTTCGCGACCACGATAGCACCGATGAAGGCTACCGTCAGCAGCACTGACATGATTTCGAAAGGGATAACGTGCTCGTTATAGAGCAGTTTTCCGATTTCTAGTGTGTTATCCTTGCCAGCATCCAGAGTACCCGAAGCGACGAAAGTCGTTTTTTGAATGGCATAAAATAATACTCCGAACAATCCCAAAGCACCAATAATCGCTAGGCCTTCATGCCAAGGACGCTTAGGCTCCTCTTCTTCCCCTTGTCTGTGCCTCGTCATCATAATACCGAAAATCATCAGAATCGAGATTGCTCCTGCGTAGATCAAGACCTGCACGAAAGCTACAAACTCAGCCTCCAGAATGACATACAGCCCCGCCAAACTAATAAACGTAAGGGCAACGGCAATGACCATGTGAACGACTTTGGTAAAAGAAATCATGAAGATGGCTCCGCCAATTGCAAGAAGAGCGAAGACGAAGAAAGCCCAGCTTGAACCGTTGGATAAGAAATCACCAATTCCGCTAAACATCTTTCTTGGCCCCCCCTTTTGGCAAGGCTGAGTTGTTCTCTTGACGGATATTTTGCGTGTTCTCACTTAACCACTGCATATTTTTGAACAGATCATCACGACTGTAGGTACTCAGCTCAAAATTGTTCGTCATGACGATTGCTTCTGTCGGACAAACCTCAGTGCAAAGATCGCAGAGAATACAAATCTCGAAGTTAATATCGTACGTATCGATAACCTTACCCTTTTTCTCTGGGTCCGGATTCGCTTTACCTGTTAGGGTGATACACTCCGTCGGACAAACGCGTGCACATTGATTACACACAATGCATTTCTCTGGATCAAAATATTGAATACCGCGAAAGCGGTCCGGCATTTTAATCGGGACGTCAGGGTATGCGTACGTTATTTTTTTCTGTGTCATACTTTTAAACGTTACGCCTAAACCTTTCATTATGCCCTTCATTCGTTTCCCTCCTTAGAGTTTTCCGTAGGAAAACTTGATTCGTAAGCGTGGGCTTTAGAGTTTCCATAGGAAACTTGCATCGTAAGCGCGATCTTGCGTTTTGCTTTGACAAAACTGACTTGGAAAGCGTAGGGCTTGAAAAAACTTAACGCTCAAATAATCCGTAAACACGCTTGAGAATCATGACTTCATACTGTTAATTGATTTTAAGAGCGGTTATTTAAAATTCTTGCCACTAAAGGGAACGAAGATTCGTTATTTACCTCGTTTATCCGGTTGCAGGCCCTAATGCGGAACGTCGATCCTCTATTCATTGGAATCGAAGTAAATTCCCTTGTTTTGGGTCTACATAACGAATCGTAGCTCCATTTCGGGGATGAAACCATGCGTTTCGCATGAAATAGGGTACACATGTTCCCTTTCGTCGTCGCAAGGCCTATTAACAATTACATAACGGTCATGATAATCGCAGTTATTAGCATATTAACCAGTGCCAGTGGAAGCAGCACTTTCCAGCCGAATCCCATGAGTTGGTCTACCCGTACCCGAGGCAGCGTTGCGCGCAGCCAGAATAGGAAGAACACAACCGAAGAGAATTTCAGCAGGAACCAGATAATACCCGGAATGAAATCAAGGAATGGGAACGGCGAATGCCATCCACCCAGGAAAATCAAGCTCGTAAGGGAAGCAATGACGAACACGTAAACATACTCTGATAGCATGAAAAAAGCGAAGCGGAAACCACTGTATTCTACATGGTAACCAGCAACAAGCTCAGACTCCGCTTCCGGCAAGTCAAACGGCGTTCGATTGAGCTCCGAGACCCCGGCTATAACGAAAATGATAAAGCCAAGAATCTGAGGAATGAAATTCCAATGCCAGAAACCGCCTGTTTGATGATCAACGATCGTATGTAGATTTAAACTGCCTGTCATCATGATGACACCAATAACGGAGATGACGAGCGGTACCTCATAGCTAATCATTTGAGCCGCAGAACGCATACCGCCTAGCAGCGCATATTTGTTATTAGATGCCCAACCGCCGAGGATGATACCAATCGTAGAAATCCCCGTTAAAGCTACATAAAAGAGCAGTCCGACATTCAAATTCGCATTAAACATCCGATCCGAAAATGGAATCGTCGCAATAATCGTGAACGAAGGGATAAACGTAATGATAGGCGCCAGAATGAAAAGCTCGCGTTCCGCTTTTTTAGGAATCGTATCCTCTTTGATTAGAAGCTTGAAGACGTCCGCAACACTTTGCAGTAGCCCAAAAGGTCCCGTTCGGTTAGGCCCGATCCGCATCTGCATCCAGCCGATGACCTTACGCTCGAAGTAGATCGCATAGGTTACGAAGCCTAAGACCAGCATCAGCATGACGATGCCCCAGAACAGGAAAACGAAGAAGTTCGTCCAAGTTAGACTCTCCTCCAATAAATTCACCATTAGGCATCCACCTCCCCAACGACAATATCGATGCCGCCTAGAATCGTAATCAAGTTGGTCATCGATTCACCGACCAGCAGCTTGGGCAAAATTTGCAGATTTACGAAGGAAGGTCTGCGGAATTTCAGACGGAAAGGCTCTTGTTTACCTCGGGAAATAATATAACAGCCAATTTCGCCGCGCGGAGACTCGATAGCCGAATACACTTCCCCTTCTGGAGGACGAATGACTCTAGGCACTTTGCCCATAGTTTCGCCTTGCTCAGGAAACTGTTCCACGGCTTGCTCTAGGATACGAAGCGATTGCTTAACTTCCTCCATACGAAGCAAGTAACGATCATAGCAGTCACCGCCGCTGCGAACAGGCACGTCGAACTGGAAGCGGCTATACAGGCTGTACGGCTGCGTTTTGCGGATATCCCAGTCTACACCCGTACATCTTAAGTTAGCGCCGCTAAGGCCATACGCAATGGCTGTCTCTGCATCATACTTGCCTACACCCTTGATACGGGATAGAAAGATTTCATTCCCCGTTACTAACGTGTGATACTCTTCCAATTTACCGTACATATAAGGAATAAATTTCTTAACTTTATCGATCCAACCCTCTGGAGCGTCCCACTTCACCCCGCCTACACGCATGTAGTTGTAGGTTAGACGAGCGCCGCATAATTCGTTGAACAGATCGATAATAATTTCCCGATCACGAAAAGCGTATAAGAACGGGCTCATCGCGCCGATGTCAAGCAAATAAGTACCCCACCACACCATATGAGAAGCGATACGTTGAAGCTCCATCACGATTAAGCGAAGGAACTCCGCTCGTTCTGGCACTTCAAGCTGCATCATTTTCTCTACGGCATTCACAAGCACGTAATTGGTCGTCATCGCCGATACGTAATCCATACGGTCCGTGTAAGGAATAATTTGTGTATAGCTAAGGTTCTCAGCTAATTTCTCTGTTCCTCTATGTAGATAGCCCATCACGGGTATTGCTTCTTTAATAACTTCTCCATCCAGCTTCACGATCACGCGGAAAACCCCGTGCGTACTAGGATGCTGAGGACCAACGTTTAACAGGAGTTCTTCTGTCCGTAACACGAGCTACACCTCCGGGTCAAGCGGTTCGTAATCTTTGCGCAGTGGATGGCCGACCCAATCGTCAGGCATCATGATTCTTACTAAGTTAGGGTGACCTGGGAAATCGATACCCAGTAGGTCATACACTTCTCGCTCATTCCAATCCGCTGTAGCCCATACTGGAGCCACAGAGGGAATGCTTGGCTGCTCCCGATCTGTCTTCACTTTCACACAATACTCATGCTTGTGTGTGAGGGATAGCAGATGATACGCCACCTCTAGGTGCGTCTCTTGGTCCACGCCCGAGAGATTGCGTAAGTAGTTACAGCGCAGCTCTTCATGATCCCTGAGCGTCAGCGCGGCCTGCAGCCAGCGTGAGCTGTGAATGACCACGTAAGGGCGATGCGCGTCCCTTTCGTTGATGAATGCGTCGACGACAGCATCGTCGCCAACGTCGGCTTTCAAGATCGCGACCAGCCGATCAAGCAGCGGCTGGTTCGGTGAAGGCTCCTTCGGCGCCTCAGGCTCCGCCGACTCGGGCTTCGCCCCGCGCGCGCTAGCTCGCGCAGCGCGTGCTTCAGCGGCGGCCTGGGCTTTGGCCGCCTTCTCTTCGTCCCCAGCGTCCGCAGACGCTGGAGCTGCTGCCGACGCAGGCTCGCCCGTCGGCTCAGCAGCCGCCCGCGCAGCGAGGCGGGCGGCTCTCGCCGCGGCGCGCTCCGCTGCCGCGTCACTCGCTGCTGGCGCGTTGGCGCTCACGGCCGCGTCACTGCCCTTTGCTGCGCCAGCGTCGCCGCTGCTCGCAGCTCGCTCCGCAAGCTCAGCCGCAGGCGCGTCGCTCGGCTCGCTCGTCGTCTGCGCAGCCGGATCAGCGGCTTGTATCTCCGCCGCGCGATCTACCGCAGCCTGCACGTCAGCGCTAAGCGGCGTCTTACTCGCGCGCGCCTCCGGCGTAAGGTCGCCAACTTCAGCGATCGCTTCCTCTAACGGAGATTCATTCACTTTCTTACCATCAGCAGTTGGAGTCGGGTCTACCTTCTCCTCCGGCTTCTTCTCATCACTCATCGATTGGTCACCTGCTTCCCAGTCTTCGCTTCATAGCGAATCTTCTCCTGAAGCTTGTTTATCCCATAAATGAGTGCAGCCGGGTTCGGCGGACAACCCGGAATATAAACATCAACCGGAACAATTTGGTCAACTCCCTTAACAACGGAGTACGACTTCACATAAGGTCCACCCGCCGTAGCGCAGGAACCCATCGCAATGACCCACTTCGGTTCAGGCATTTGTTCGTAAAGACGGCGCAGCAAAGGAGCCATTTTCTTCGTTACAGTCCCCGCCACAATCATGACATCAGATTGTCTAGGAGACGTACGGAAGATGACTCCGAAACGGTCTAAATCATAGTGAGATCCACCAGTACCCATCATTTCGATAGCACAACAGGCCAGACCAAAAGTTAATGGCCAAAGCGAATTACTGCGAGCCCAAGCTTTCACTTGCTCCAGTGTCGTCATAAAGACATTACGGTTTAATTCTTCTCGTTCTTCGGGAGATATTGATTCTAGACTGAAGTCCATTGCAGCACCTTCTTCTTCCAAGCGTATATTAATCCAATGGCAAGCAAGGCTACAAAAATACACATTTCCACTAAGGCAAAAAGTCCAAGCTGATTAAAAGCGACAGCCCATGGATACAGGAACACGGTTTCCACATCAAAGATAACAAACATCAAAGCAAATAAATAATAACGAATGTTAAACCGGATTTGCCCCTCACCTACAGGCTCATTGCCACTCTCATACGTCGTATACTTCTCATCGACGGGTTTACTCGGTCTTAACCATTTGCCTGCCGTTAGCGCTACTATAGGGAGAATAATACCTAACCCTAGAAAAATCGCTACGATTACATAGTTATTTGTATACATCATGTGAATGTAACCGCCTCCATTCGTATTTGCTTTTCTTATGCGTGCTACTAGTTTTGGTAATATTCACCTTCAATATTATAACAAAAAGCCTTTTGGGCGTCGATGACTAATTCCAAACCCCACTTTTCATTCCTAGTGAGTAGATTTTCCATAATTATCTTTTATTAATCTTCCTATTCGAAAAAAAAACGGAGGAACCAAAGTTCCCCCGCTTTTCATCAAACATCTATTATTTCCCGGACACATTGATACGATTTAATGCTCTTTGAAGAGCGGCTTCTGCACGTTTGAAGTCAACGTTATCTTGCTTCGTTTCAGCAAGACGTTTCTCCGCACGTTCTTTCGCTGCTTTCGCACGATCGATATCAATATGTTCTGGTAGCTCGGCGCTTTCCGCCAGTATAACCACCTTATCCTTGCGCACTTCCATGAAACCGCCGTTTACTGCAATGATTTCGTCTTTAGAGCCCTGTTTCTTCACAGTAATGGAGGCGATCTTCAATGGAGTGACCAGTGGAATGTGATTCGGCAGAATTCCAAGCTCCCCTTCGACACCCTTCACGCTAACCATGTTCACTTGTTCAGCGTACACTTTGCGCTCCGGTGTAACAATTTCCAGTAGGAATGTACTCACTTGGATTCTCCTTCCTAAACTTACTTAGAGAGCATGCACCTTACAGCGTTTTAGCTTTCGCGATTGCATCCTCGATTGTGCCCACGTTGTGGAAGGCAACTTCAGGAAGATTGTCGTGCTTACCTTCAAGAACTTCTTTGAAGCTGCGCACGGTATCCTTCATTGGTACATACAAGCCTGGGAATCCGTTGAACGGCTCAGCAACGTGAAGCGGCTGAGACAAGAACAGACGAAGACGACGCGCACGAGTAACGACCAATTTGTCCTCATCAGACAACTCATCCATACCCAAGATTGCGATGATATCCAGAAGCTCTTTATAACGTTGAAGAATTTGTTTAACGCCTTGTGCTACTTTATAGTGCTCTTCACCAACGATTTCTGGTGTCAAAACACGGGAAGATGATGCAAGTGGATCTACCGCTGGGAAGATACCTGCAGCCGCGATACTACGCTCCAAGTTCGTTGTTGCGTCCAAGTGAGCGAAGGCCGTTGCAGGAGCCGGATCCGTATAGTCATCGGCAGGAACGTAAATCGCTTGAATGGAAGTAACGGAACCTTTTTTCGTGGAAGTAATACGCTCTTGCAATTGACCCATTTCTGTTGCAAGCGTTGGTTGGTAACCTACCGCGGAAGGCATACGGCCTAGCAAAGCGGAAACCTCAGAACCTGCTTGTGTGAAACGGAAGATGTTGTCGATGAACAGAAGAACGTCTTTACCTTCTTCGTCACGGAAATACTCAGCCATTGTCAAGCCGGACAATGCTACGCGAAGACGCGCGCCTGGAGGCTCATTCATTTGACCGAATACCATCGCTGTTTTTGCAATAACGCCGGAGTCTTTCATCTCGTGATAAAGGTCATTACCTTCACGAGTACGCTCACCAACGCCCGCAAATACGGAGATACCGCCGTGCTCTTGTGCAATGTTGTGAATCAACTCTTGCATCGTAACGGTTTTACCTACACCCGCTCCGCCGAAGAGACCGATTTTACCACCTTTTGCATAAGGAGCCATAAGGTCAATAACTTTAATACCTGTTTCAAGAATCTCTGATTTTGTCGACAAGTTGTCGAATGCAGGAGCTTCTTTGTGGATTGGGCTAGTTAATGTACGGTCAACTGTTTCGTTACCATCGATCGGATCGCCCAATACGTTAAATACACGACCCAGTGTTGCTGCACCAACTGGTACAGTAATCGCTGCGCCAGTATCTGTTGCTACGGCACCACGTACAAGTCCGTCAGTAGAGGACATTGCTACGCAACGTACGAGGTTGTCACCAAGGTGAACAGCCGCTTCAACCGTCATAGTGGAGGATTGTCCACCTTCGGTTCTTTCAATTTTGATTGCATTCAGAATTTCAGGGAGTTGTCCGCGTTCGAACTCAATGTCGACGACGGGCCCTGTAATATTCACAACGCGCCCTTTGCTCATGGTTTCCCTCCTAAGTAAAGCTTGTGTCTCCATCGAGACCGTTTATCATTATGCGTTCGCGTTAGCTCCAGCGACGATTTCCGAAATCTCTTGCGTAATCGAAGCTTGGCGTGCACGATTGTAAGCCAATGTGTAGCTGCTGATCATCTTCGTTGCATTCTTCGTTGCGGAGTTCATCGCTGTCATTCTCGCGCCAAACTCACTTGCTTTACCTTCCAGAACAGCACTGTAAATAAGCGTCTCAGCATATTTAGGGAGCAGTACTTCCAGAACGCCTTCCGGTGACGGCTCATACTCATAGCTAGCTGCAGCCACGCCGGATACATCTTCCATCGGAAGCAGACGAATCATGGTTGGAATTTGGGTAATCGCATTTTGGAACTTGTTGTAAATCAGGAACAGTTGGTCATACGTACCGTTAACGAAATTAGCGACCGCTGCTGTAGCAACAGGCTTAATATCCGAGAATTTCGGCGTATCCGGAACTCCGGTTACTTCTTCAACAATCGGAATATTTCGTTTCGAGAAGAAATTGCTTCCCTTACGTCCGATTACGAAGACGGAGTACTCAGCTGTTGATTTATGATTTTCACGAATTTCAGTCATTGCTTTACGCAACACGTTTGCGTTGTAACCACCAGCGAGACCACGATCGGAAGTAATGACCAAATAGGCCGTTTTCTTCACTTCACGTGATTGCAGCATCGGGTGCTTTACGCCTTTGGTGCCAGCTGCAATGCTTGCAACCACTTCCTTCAATTTCTCGGAGTACGGACGTGCCGCTTCCGCTGATTGCTGCGCTCTACGTAAGTTCGCTGCTGCAACCATTTCCATTGCTCTCGTGATTTGCTTCGTGCTTTGTGTGGATTTGATTTGGCGCTTAATCTCGCGCATTCCTTTTGCCATACCTGCTCACCTCTCTTTTGAGGCTTAGAAAAGCCTTCATTCGAAGACCTGAATTCAGGCGTCCGCCTGCCCAGGATACACATGGTAGGGAGAGCTTCACTTCAACAGGAAGCTCTGCCATCATGGTTTATTCAGAAACTGCAAAGCTCTTTTTAAATGTATTGATTGCATCAACCAATGCTTTATCGTTATCCGCAGTAATATCTTTCGTATCACGAATGCTATGCAGAACTTCAGGACGGTTAGATTCCAAGAAAGCCAAGAATTGAGCTTCAAAACGCGTTACATCTTGAACTGGAATATCATCCACATGACCTTTTACAACCGTGTAAAGGGAAGCAACTTGCTTTTCCAAAGACATCGGCTGATGAACGCCTTGTTTCAAGATTTCAAGGGTACGAACCCCACGATCCAAACGTGCTTTAGTAGCTCTATCCAAATCGGATCCAAATGCTGCGAACGCTGCAAGCTCACGATATTGTGCCAAGTCAACACGAAGTGTACCGGCAACTTTTTTCATCGCTTTCGTTTGAGCGGAGCCCCCTACACGGGATACAGAGTTACCAACGTTAACCGCTGGGCGCTGACCGGAGTAGAACAAGTCGGATTCCAAGAAGATTTGACCATCTGTGATGGAAATTACGTTCGTCGGAATGTAAGCGGAGATGTCGCCTGCTTGTGTCTCGATGAATGGAAGTGCCGTAATGGAACCACCGCCAAGCTCATCGTTCAATTTCGCAGCACGCTCCAGCAAACGGGAGTGCAAGTAGAATACGTCACCTGGATAAGCTTCACGACCTGGTGGACGACGAAGCAAGAGGGACAACTCACGGTATGCGGCAGCTTGTTTGGACAAGTCATCGTATACGATAAGAACGTGCTCGCCTTTGTACATGAAGTACTCAGCCATAGCACAACCGGAGTATGGTGCTAACCATAGCATCGGTGAAGGCTCGGAAGCGGAAGCTGTTACAACGATTGTATAGTCAAGCGCGCCAGCAGCACGAAGGGTTTCAACAACACCTACAACTGTGGATTGTTTTTGACCGATAGCAACGTAGATACATTTCACGCCATTGCCTTTTTGGTTGATGATTGCGTCGATCGCAATCGCCGTTTTACCTGTTTGACGGTCACCAATGATCAACTCACGTTGGCCACGGCCAACTGGTACCATCGCGTCAATCGCTTTAATACCTGTTTGCATTGGTTCATGTACGGATTTACGAGCCATTACGCCTGGAGCCATGTTCTCTACAGGGCGGAACGCTGTAGTATTAATTGGACCTCTGCCATCGACAGGTTGACCCAAGGAGTTAACTACACGACCTAGAAGCTCTTCACCAACTGGAACTTCCATGATACGTCCTGTACGTTTAACTTGATCACCTTCACGAATATCTTTGTAAGGTCCAAGAATAACGATACCTACGTTGCTTTCCTCAAGGTTAAAAGCATAGCCTAGTACGCCGCTTGGGAACTCAAGCAGCTCGCCTGCCATAACGTTTTCCAAGCCGTGAGCACGAGCAATACCGTCACCTACTTGAATGACTGTACCTACATCAACTACTTGGATATCGGAATTATAGTTTTCAATCTGTTGTTTAATCAATGAGCTGATTTCTTCAGGTTTGATACTCAACGAACTTCACCCCTATTCTTACAGTGCTTATATTAAACTAACGCTTTGGCCAAACGATCAAGTTTGCCTGCCAAGCTTCCATCATATAAACGATCACCGATACGCACTTGAATGCCGCCGAGCAGTTTAGGCTCAACCACAGACGAAACACGGATCGTTTTACCTGTTACTTTACTGAAATGTGAAGCAATCTCAGCTTGCTGCGCATCCGAAAGTACGTATGCGGAGTAAACGGTAGCACTCGCTAATCCGAGCGCCTCATTCGCAACCTTGGTATAGTCACTCGCCAAAGCGGAAAGAATCGACTGTCTACCTTTATCAATCAAGACAAGCAGCGTGTTCCACACCGGTTCGGAAACTTTGCCTTCGAAAATCTGCTTCAGCAAATCCGTTTTAGCGGAATTCCCGATGTTCGGATGGTTCAGGAACTTCTGCAAGTCTGCATTATCCCTAATCGCACTAGCTACAGATTTAAGCTCATCTTCAACTTGGGAAATAATATTCTTTTCCTTCGCTACTTCGAATAAAGCTTTGGCATAACGCTTCGCTACGACGATGTCACTCATACGTTGCCTCCTACCTCTTTGAGGTAATGCTCAACAAGTTCTTCTTGTGACTTTTCGTCGATTTGTTTCTCAATAATTTTGGATGCGATCAGAACAGACATCGCGCCTACTTGGCTGCGAAGAGCGGCAACCGCTTTGTTCTTCTCATTTTCGATATCTTTCAGCGCTTCGTCTTTCAGACGACTTGCTTCTGCACTAGCTGCGTGAATAATATCATCAGCTTGCTTGGAGCCTGTGTGCTTCGCTTGCTCAATGATGTCGTAAGCTTCCTTACGAGTTTGTTGTAGCGCTTGCTTTTGTTCCTCCAACAGTTGCTCAGCCTGCTTGCGGCTAGTTTCAGCTGTTTGAATTTGGTCTTTCACCAATTGTCTGCGTTTCTCCATCATGCCGAACAGAGGACCGAACGCAAATTTAGAAAGCAACAAATATAAAATTAAGAACGCGATAAGTTGTATCCAAAATGTGGACCATTCAATATGCAAGTAACGTCACTCCCTTCTGATAACATGGGCAAAACGAAGGCGTGGTGGCGACTACGGCCATCAACGCCAAGCGGTTTCTTAAGCTTTTCCCATAAAGATGAACGCAAGAACCAATGCAACGACCGGCATTGCCTCAACTAGACCTACCCCGATAAACATTGTTGTTTGAAGCGTACCACGAAGTTCTGGTTGACGAGAAATACCTTCCAAAGCGCGACCTACGATCAAACCGTTACCAATACCTGCACCTAGTGCTCCCAAACCGAATACGATACCTGCTGCTACTAATGCTATTGCTCCCATTGATAAAATCCTCCCTTAAACTCTTAGGTTTTTGTTGTTTTATAAGTGACTCGAGACTTCCCGAGGTAAGTCTTACTCTTAATGCTCTTCTTCGTGAATCAACGTTTGTGAGATGTAAACCATTGTTAGCATCGTGAATACGAAGGCTTGAATAGCACCTACGAACACACTGAAGCCCTGCCATACAAAGAGAGGCGCAATTCCAAACCAACCTGCTCCGATGATGACAGATATCATAATTTCACCTGCGTAAATGTTACCGTAAAGACGGAAAGCGAGCGTAAGCGGCTTTGATACGACTTCAATTAAATGAAGGATCAACATTGCCCCTTTGTACTCAAAGTAATGTGCGAAGTAATGCTTCGTGTTACGCGTTATTCCTAAGTAGTGACTTAGTACGATAACGATAACTGTTAGTGCTCCTGTTACTGCGATATCAGCTGTTGGCGATTTCCACCATGACACGTGATCTTCTGTCACAATCGAGAAAGGGAGACCAAGCATGTTGCCGATAAAGATATACATAATGAGTGTAAGACCTAGTGCGATAAAACCTTTACCGTGTTTGGATCCAATCGTGCTTCCGATAATGCCTTCTACAAACTCAATCGTCCATTCCATGAAGTTTTGCAATTTCGAAGGATTCGTTACGGATGCTCGGCTGGCCCCTGCGATCGCAAGGATAAGCACGATAATCGTGGTAATTCCGATCATCATGAGTGCAGATGCATCGAAATGAATACCTAACCACTCAAACTCTGGTACGTGATGTTCCATGTTTTCCATTTTCACCCCTTTCATCGAATGGAATTACTTCTTTGACTTCCTAATAGAAAGAATACCCAGTACGAGTGTTGCCAATTGAGCAAAAAAGTATCCAACGATCGTCGTCGTTAATGCGACTTGCTCGGGATACCGAACGGCAACCAGTCCTACGAAGCCAGCGATTGCTGCTCTTGTCAGAAAACCTAGGGTCACCTTGCGCCCTTTCTGCTCTATCGCAGCTGCTGCCAACTTGTTGATTTTCCAGGCTAAAAACCTTGCGTTGATCATGCTCGCAACAGATCCAAGCATAAGACCGGCAAAATAAACCCGGTAATCGACAAAAAGCGCCCATGCAGCCAAACAAAAGGATAAAAAGAAAAGAAACACATTTTGAACTGTTTTCAGAGTGGCTGAAAAGTCATCCATCATAGCCCTCCGTAATGCTTAATCATGAAGTAAATGCTAATGATTCCGGTTACAAGCCCAAGCAGAAACCCGCCTAACAACCAGAACTGTCCCCCTAGTGTGTGACTCAACCAGTCGCCGAAGAAATAACCGGCTCCTAAACAAACCACGAGGTCAATGCCAATTGCACTAGTTAACGCTACTGCCCGCCACGGATTATCATTGGGATTTTGCCGTTTCATCGCATCCTCCTGAGAGCTTTCCGCATGGGAAAACCCGTCTCGTAGACATAGTGCTACGAATCCTC
The DNA here is from genome assembly GCF_059692075.1 of Paenibacillus sp. J31P190. NCBI lineage: Bacteria > Bacillati > Bacillota > Bacilli > Caryophanales > Paenibacillaceae > Paenibacillus > Paenibacillus sp. J31P190. The sequence continues at coordinate 152,325 of NZ_JCAUAS010000016.1, forward strand.
ATTCATTGTATCGAAGCAGTGCAAGGTTTGTCAATTGACGGAACTTCATTTGTGACTTCCTACAAAACCCGTCAGAGCCTTGCGGCTCTAGGGTTTGCGAGTTTCCAAACCAAACAGTCGAACTGTACGCTGTAGCGTTTGTCATGATTTTGTCACGGTTAGAATGCTTCCGGACGCTCCGAGGTCTTGCCGAAGTGATAAAGTATCGCTTGGACGATGCGCTCGGACGATTTTCCATCCCCATAAGGGTTGGCAGCTTGACTCATTTTGTTGTATAAATCTGGATCTGTTAGAAGCGCGCGAGCCCGCTCATAGACCACTTCCTCATCCGTTCCAACGAGTTCAAGCGTACCTGCTTGGATACCCTCAGGACGTTCTGTCGTATCGCGCAGAACTAGAACCGGCACACCAAAAGAAGGCGCTTCTTCTTGAAGACCACCAGAGTCTGTCAGGATCATATGAGCATGCGGATAGAAGTTGTGGAACTCGAATACGTCAAAGGGGTCTACCAGCTTGATCCGTGGGTGGTTGCCCAGGATCTCATGTGCAGGTTCCTTGACCGCAGGACTTGGATGCACGGGATAAACGATCGCAATATCTTCAAACTCATCGGCAATACGTTTCACAGCACGGAAGATTTGACGGTGAGGCTCACCTTGGGCTTCTCGGCGATGCGCCGTCATCAAGATCAGCTTACGGCCCGCTGCCCATTCCAATACAGGGTGTTCAAATTTCTCTTGTACCGTGTACTTAAACACATCCGTAACCGTATTCCCCGTCACATAAATCTGGGATTCAGATTTATTTTCTTTGCGCAGATTGTCAGCCGATTGCTGCGTTGGCGCAAAGTGTAAATCCGCTAGCACGCCCGTTAATTGACGGTTCATTTCCTCCGGGTAAGGAGACATTTTGTTCCACGTACGAAGACCTGCCTCGACATGTCCCACTTGAATTTGCTGCATGAATGCCGCATAGCTTGCAAGGAATGTTGTCAACGTATCGCCGTGTACCAGAATCAGGTCAGGCTTAGCTTCTTGAAAGACAGGCTCCAAGCCTTGCAGTACACGCATCGTAATTTCATTCAGCGTTTGACGGTCTTTCATGACGTTCAAGTCGAAATCCGGTTTAATTTTGAAAATATCCAGCACTTGGTCGAGCATTTGTCGATGCTGAGCTGTCACACAGACAAGGGACTCAATATGTTCAGGATGCTTTTCCAGCTCCAAAATAAGCGGAGCCATCTTAATCGCTTCGGGTCTTGTTCCGAAGATCGTAATGACTTTTAAACGTTTCATCGGTTTCTTCTCCCCTTAAAGCTTTCTGTAAGAAAGCTGACTTCGTAAGCATGAACCTTAAAGCTTTGCATAGCAAAGCTAACTTCGTAAGCCAATTATTTAGTGCCGAACAGACGATCTCCCGCATCACCAAGTCCCGGTACGATATAGCCATGATCGTTCAGGTAGTCGTCAACGGCAGCTACGTAAATATCAACATCAGGATGCTCTTGTTGAACAGCTTTGATCCCTTCTGGCGCTGCAATTAAGCACATCAGCTTCATTTGCGTACAGCCTCTGCGTTTCAGCACTTCAATCGCCATATTCGCGGATCCGCCCGTAGCCAGCATCGGGTCAATAACAATCAACTCCCGCTCCAGAACATCTGTCGGCAGCTTCACATAATACTCGACAGGCTGAAGCGTGTCAGGATCACGGTACAGGCCAACATGCCCAACTTTTGCAGCCGGAATCAACTTAAGAATCCCATCTACCATACCCAGACCTGCACGCAGGATCGGAATGAGTCCCAGCATTCTGCCGGAAATAATTCGACAATCTGCTGTAGTCACAGGCGTTTTCACCTGAACATGCTCAAGCGGAATATCTCTCGTAATCTCATAAGCCATTAAAGTAGCAACCTCGTCTACGAGATCTCGAAAATCCTTCGTTTTCGTATTCTCATCCCGAATATAAGTTAGCTTATGTTGAATTAGCGGATGATCACAAATAAATAACTTCCCCATAATTTCCTCCTAAAAAGCTGCGTTTTATATGTATTTCACCAAAAAATATCGTCATGGTACGACAAACCTCGTCCATTATATCATATGTTATCCAACTTATCCTCTGTAAAACCAAAGCTTCCGTGAATATCCATTTTACACGAAAAAACCACTAGGATTTTTGATCCGAGCGGTTTTGGTATAACAAGATGGGCTCAATCTACGATTTCGGGGCAGAACCAGATGCTCTTGAAATCGAACCAACCGAGCGTATTGAAAGAAATACCTTGAAGGTGCGGGCTATACACTAATTGTTGAGTCGTATGAAGAAGGAATAAGACCGATTGGTTTTGCGATAATAATCCTTGCATTGAGCGGATTCGTTGTAAACGTACCTGACTGTCAGGTTCTGCTTCGATTGACGCAATGGTTTCATCGAACGTTCTGCGCTGCTCATCGGTTGCGTATACACGCAGCGCTAAGTTGCCTATCTTATACATCTCAATCAGACAACGGGCCTCATCGTCATCTGCGACAACCCCGCCGACAATGATATCTGCACATTGCATCCTATCCACCTTGGACATTTCCTCAAAAGAATATTCCTGTAAAGCTACCTGAATTCCGATGTCGAGGCATCGAGCATGAACCCATTCAGCTAGGGCACGGTTTTTTGGAGTGAAAATCATCGTTATCGGCTGGCCTTCATATCCGCATTGACTCAGTAATTCTCTAGCTCGTTCAGGCTGGTTATCTTCCGGCAGTTCGATTGGTGAATCGGTCGGCAAGAAATCCGCGGCAGGTATCGCATTATATAGCCCAAGTTCCTTAATCATGCCGCTACGATTAAGTACTAGCTGAAGCGCTTGGCGAAAATGGATATCCTGCTGAGGCCCATCCTTTCGTAAATTAAAGACCAGCATGCTAGAACCCAGCATCATGATTTCTTTTTTACACCAATGCGCGGGTGCCGGCTGTTTAGAATGGCTTAGCTTGCCCATTTGGAAGTTCAGCTGCTGCCACCTTCGCTCACTTACCATTTCCGGAACGCAAAGCAGTTCGATACGATCCAGGTGGGCGGACTCCCCGTAATAATCCTCGAACGCTTCGAATGTGACGCCCCCCTCATCATACCTCGTAATCCGGAACGGACCCGTCCCGACGGGCAGCATGCCTGGATCGCTTACTTTATGAGCGCTGTACACATCAGCCGGTACGATCGCGGCCTGATAGGAACTTACGTAATGAGGGAGCATATAATTCGGCGCTTTCAACTCGACTCTAACGGTCAGCCGATCCACTGCGCGGATATCTCTGACGGATTCCAGCAGCCACCGGTTTGGAGAGTCTTCCGTGCCGAGCGTACGCACCCGATTAAGCGAAAAGACCGCATCTGCCGAAGTCATCTCTCTACCATGATGGAATCGCACTCGCTTACGCAAATAAAAAGTCCAGATTGTTGCATCTTCATTGCATTCCCAGTCATGCGCCAAACCTGGCTCTAAACTGCCGCATGCAGGATCAAAATAGATCAGCGTATCGAAAGCCTGCTTTACTAAATGGAGATCGCCTGAGAAGAGCACATCCACAGGGTCTAGGGTCAGAACTCTCATCTGCATCGGCAATCGAAGGGTTTCAGTATCGCCTGACTCAATGGTCCCTCTATACCCAAAGTAACTTCCTAACCACGCTAAGAATCGATCCATGACTCCTGAATCCAATCCCTCTATTTGAAACAAACTCATCGCACTGTTCAAATTCCCCTGTTCAACATGCATTTTCGCTTCAGCCAACAAAAGATCTTCGACGGATGCCAGAAAACGGATCGTAGAACGATTGCCGCGCCCGCGACCCGGTGTCCAGGATATCCATGCCATCTCAACCATCTTGCGAATCAATATCTTCACATTACGTTCCGTACAATACAGGTAACCGGCTATTTCTTCAACGGACACGGGCACATCCATATCGGTTTGTTGAAAATTGTGAACTCGCATCATTGCTGTTTTCAACTGCACGTACTGTAAAACAAGCTGCATGGATGCAACCTCCTTTTACACGAATTACCAAGAAGTATAGGTCTGCCCCCATACTTTCGTCAACAGTCCCTGGACGGATAAAAGGATGAAAAAAAGCCGACTCAGAGAGCCGGCCTGAACATATTTTTAAATCAGAATTAGTAAGTTAAACCTGGGTATAGCGGATATTGCGCTGTCAGGTCTTTCACCAAACCGCGTGCTTTTTCCAAAACAGCTTCATCTTTCGGGTTTTTCAAGGTAAGTCCAATCACTTTCGCGATTGTTTTCATCGCTTCTTCATTCATACCGCGGGATGTTACAGCAGGTGTACCAAGACGGATACCGCTAGTGATGAACGGACTTGTTGGGTCAAAAGGAATCGCATTTTTGTTTGCTGTAATACCAATTTCGTCTAGAACGTGTTCAGCGTCTTTACCCGAAATGTTCAAGTTGCGCAAATCGATCAGCATCAAGTGGTTATCCGTACCGCCGGAAACAAGGTTAATCCCTTCAGCTGTTAAAGCAGTCGCCAATGCTTGTGCATTGTTGATCACGTTTTGTCCGTATGTTTTGAAATCGGGTTGCAGAGCTTCACCGAAGGAAACAGCTTTAGCTGCGATAGTGTGCATCAAAGGACCACCTTGGGTACCAGGGAAAACGGCTTTATCGATCGCCGCTGCCCAAGCCTTGCGCGTAAGAATCATACCGCCGCGAGGACCGCGAAGCGTTTTGTGCGTTGTTGTCGTTACGAAATGTGCGTGCGGCACTGGGTTCGGATGCAAACCAGCAGCAACAAGACCCGCGATATGCGCCATATCGACGAAGAACAGTGCGCCTACATCATTTGCAATGGAAGCCAATGCTTCGAAATCAATCGTGCGCGGGTAAGCACTTGCGCCAGCTACGAGCATGCGAGGCTTGTGTTTGAATGCAGCTTTACGAACATCGTCGTAATCAATGCGGAAATCTTTTTCGCTTACGCCATAAGCTACGAAGTTGTAGAGAATACCGGATGCATTCACTGGGCTGCCGTGTGTTAAGTGGCCACCATGTGCCAGGTTCATACCCAGTACCGTATCACCAGGGTTTAGAGCTGCCAAGTAAACAGCCATGTTGGCTTGTGCGCCGGAATGCGGTTGAACGTTCGCGTGCTCAGCACCGAAAAGCTCTTTTGCACGATCGCGAGCGATATCTTCTACGATGTCTACGTGCTCGCAGCCGCCATAGTATCTTTTGCCTGGGTAGCCTTCAGCATATTTGTTCGTTAGCACTGTACCCATAGCTTCAAGAACAGCTTGGCTAACGATGTTTTCGGATGCAATAAGCTCAATTTTGTCACGTTGACGGGCAAGCTCAAGGTTCATCGCTGCTACAATTTTAGGATCTTGTTTGCTCAAAAAGTTTGTCATATTAAATTCCTCCTACAGGGTAGTCTTATCTGATAAGTCTTAATTCAATTTGATATGTTAAAAAGTTTAACAATCCGCATCGGGCGCGGCTGTTTGATAGAGTTGTTCAGCTTCATCAGGTAGGTATACAGCTCTTGTACCGCCAATCAGCTTAGGTCGAGTAAAAGCCATCGTTACATAGGCATGGCCAATGTTACGCACTGGCGGCCTTGCTGGCACAGCAACTGGGCGAAGATGCATACCGATGAGTGTGCTGCCAATATCGATTCCCGCATGTGCCTGAATCGTCTCAACAACGACCGGCTTCGCGAAATGGCGATACGCATAGGAGGCCATTGAACCTCCGGCCCTTGGCACCGGAATGACAGAGACTGGCTCAAGCTGAGGCGCATGCGATAACAGCTCTTCCTCAATAACGATTGCACGGTTCAAATGCTCGCAGCATTGAAAGGCTAAGTGCAGCCCGAACTCGCGGCTTATGCGCTGCGCCGTATCAAAAATCGGCTTGGCCGCATCCAGCGTACCTGATGTACCGATCCTGTGCCCGAGAATTTCACTCGTACTCGTTCCGATAATCAGAATTTGACCTGATCTGAGATTGCCGACTTTGACCAATTCCCGAAGATTTGTTTCCAAAGCCTCGGCAATAGTAGAAAGAATGGAATCTGTCATCATGATCCCTCGTTTCTGGAATTTTCCGTTAGGAAATATGCTATGGGTGCAGTGTGAAACGGTCTTCTATACTTTGCACTTTGTTAATGCGATTCTGGTGACGAACACCTTGAGAAAACTCGGTTTCGAGCCAGATTTTCACGATTTCCTCAGCTACACCCGGTCCAATAACACGTTCCCCTAAGGCTAGTACGTTGGTATCATTGTGCTCACGCGTCGCCTTCGCTGAGAATAGATCATGTACGAGTGCACAACGGATGCCCGGAACTTTATTCGCGGCAATCGACATCCCGATACCCGTTCCGCAAATCAAAATACCTTTGTCAGCTTCGCCTGATACCACTTGCTCACAAACTTTAAGCGCATAGTCGGGATAATCGACCGAATCTGCACAACTGCAGCCAAAATCGACGACTTGGTGACCTAATGACTCAATAAAAGGAATGATAACATCTTTCAAACGATAGCCTGCATGATCCGCACCTAAGGCAATTTTCATGAATAGAACGCTCCTTTGCTTGTTCGAATTCGACCATCCTATTATATCCCAAAGCTCACCAGAAAACGAAAAAAAGAGCGGACACGCTAGAAAACGCGCGTTGCTCTTTTGCCCAGGCGACCGGCCGTATAGCTCAATGCTCCATTGTGGTTACTCCCACTCGTCGCCAGTTACATTGAGTCTTGATTGATATCTCTATTTTATCGCATTCTACCCCATGTGTAAAGATGTATCCGCAATTCGTATATCTAGAACCTGGGTTATTTGGAGCCTTCATTTCGTGCACGTATTTTCTGAACCAATTTATCTAAACTCCCGCTGATTTCCTCAGCCGTCTGTCTGTAAATCTCTATGGAACCTCCGAACGGGTCAGAAATATCAAAGTCAGGAATCGCATGTTCAAGTTTAAAAATACGGCTTCTTTCTTCTGCAGAAACTGCTTGCGAAAGAGCCTGTTTGAGCTGAAGCTCCGTAACGAGCTGCTCCCTCTCCTCAATCGCCTGTAAAATATGAGTGTCATCCTCTACGTACTCTTTGAGCGTAAAAGTCTTCTCAATCGCATCCGGAAACCGCTGGATAACCGTACGCTTATGCCCCATCGTCATCGTCAAAATGAGATCAGCCCAATTCACTTCAGACTCTTGGATCGCCAAAGAACTAATGGGCTCCTTGAATCCCGCTTCCAGTAAAAGCGATGCACTATTTCGGGAAATTGGACCGCCCGTTACCGCGGATACCCCTGCTGAACGAACCTCCGCCGCAAGCCCTTCTTGGTGCACCCTGATACGCAGCAAACCTTCTGCTAATGGACTGCGGCACGTATTTCCTGTACAGACAAATAGAATTCGCAACATGATTCCCTCCTAATCGTAAGCATAAGCTAAGACCAAAACTTCCTATACCCCTATTGTATCATAGTAAAAACTTGATCCCAAACGTGAGCAAAATTAGCCCGCCAAACGCCTCGCCATACTCGCCAACCCAGCCGCTTACCCGCCTGCCAACCAACAAGCCAGCGATGGATAATAAACCTCCAAACAGACCAAATATCAGCACCGTCAACACAATATCTGTAGCAAACATACCTAGGGATACACCCACAGAGAATGAATCAATACTGACACTAAGTGAGAAGATTGTCAGGCCCCAAGCTGACCTATGATCAAAAGAAGTTGCTTCTTCTCCACGAATCGAACTATACACCATATGCGATCCCAAAAGAATGAGCAAACATCCCCCAGCCGCTGTAGCGACATTCCCAAGCAGCAATGAAACATATTGCCCCATAAACATCCCCATCAAAGGCATGAGAACGTGAAATATTCCAATCACGAAGCTAATTTTCATAATATCAATCAAACGAATACCCTTCATCCCTATGCCAATCCCTAAGGAAAAAGCATCCAGGCCCAAAGCAATCGCCATAATAATAATTGTTACCAGCTGCCCAAACTCCACCCCAGATGCGAGCATAGCGCTATCCCCCTTGTCCACGTTTCTCTCTCAAGATATGCGGACAAACAGGGAATCATGCTAGCTAAACACGTACAAGCCGATGACCGGCTGCTTTACGAAGTCGATTCATAATCGCGAGGCCAATCCCCGTTTCTGGACAACCCTCTGCAGCAATATATTGAATACCTTCTTGATCAAATTGCCTTAACGCAGCATAAAGATCCTGAGCGATTGTTTCCAGTTGCGATAACGATCCGCAGGCAATAACCAAATCAGCATGGTAACGAGAGGCTCTCTCCTCAAAAGTAAGAATACCCGTTGACTCACCACGTACCTTGGCAGCATCAATATCGTTTTGAATCCATTCAGCAACAGCTTCTGTATCTTCTCCTTGAACGATATGCATAAATCCTTGTGGTGCGTAATGCGTGTACTTCATCCCAGGAGCACGCGGTGTTTCGGAATCTTGTACCTCTTCCCGCTCTGGCTCATGAATCCGAATAGTAGGCAGTGCCGATTGCAGCTGATCTGCCGTAACACCACCGGGACGCAAAATGTACAACTCACCATCTACAAGCTCGATCACAGTCGATTCGACACCAACCCCCGTTGCACCACCATCCACGATCCCGCCAATCCGACCATCCAAATCATCTCTGACATGAGAGGCGAGTGTTGGACTAGGTCTGCCTGAGCTATTGGCACTCGGCGCGGCTATGGGAAGTCCCGCTTCACGAAGAAGCTGCAAAGCCACGGGATGATCCGGAATTCGCACACCCACAGTCTTAAGACCAGCGGTAACTAACGGCGAAATGCCACCTGTTTTCACAGGCAGCACAATGGTAAGAGGACCCGGCCAGAAAACCTCCATAAGCTGGCGATGATCTGCCGTTACACGATCAGAAAGAATTAAACTTGAAAGCTGTTCGACATCGGCAATATGGACAATGAGAGGGTTATCCGAAGGCCGACCTTTTGCTGTGAAAATCCCTTCAACCGCTGCTGTATTCGTAGCATCTGCCCCAAGACCATATACAGTCTCTGTAGGAAAGGCTACTGTTTCACCACTTTGGAGAAGCAGGGCAGCTTCAGCCAAATTCCCACCTATCTCGGTCCCATTCCCCTGATCCACTTTCCAGTATTTTGTCACGATCATCTATCATCCTAACTTCAAATAAAATTCTGATCCTCAAACACACACCCTAAATGGTATGGGGTGAATTTTCTTAGCTGAACCACGATACAATCTTCTTCACCATTTCCCAGATAAAAAACTTAACTTGTGGCTGCTTAGCATCAACGGATTCCGTTTTTTCTTCAACTTGTGTAGCTTTACTGTCTTTAACGGCAGGATTAGACTTGTCGGATTTTACTGTTGAAGCAGCTTTACTGACTTTCGTTGCAGGTGTAGGAGTGGATTGCACCTTCCCATCACCCTCCGTTTTCGCTACTACAGCAGCGGATGCTACTGCTTCTCCGGATAAGGAATCCACGAAACATAATGGCGGAAACAACACACACCACCAGTTCTGACCTTCCCCCGTACCAATCGTCACACGCAGCGCTTCATACTCTCCCGCTGGGTACACTTCATTTCCGTACATTTTCGTTGGAAAAGGGACTTTACCAAGCTCAACTGTATGTGAATAGCTGTAGCCACGTGCTTCAATCATTTGTCCAACAAGGATATCAAACTCGGACAAATGGGCTTTTACTACGGCCCTTGCGTCATCCAGCGTTTGTGGTCCAACGACCCACTCCTGCATACGAGCAATAATAGCATCACGAATCTCGCGTTTCAACGCTTGATCCTGCGGCGAATCCGAATTTGCTAGAATACGTAAACGAATTGATTCTTCCGGTATCGTAGGCGAAATAACCGCCGCATTTGTACGATTCGATTCCCAACAAGTTATCATAACAATAAGTGCAAAAGCTACTAATAATAAAGATTTATAAGATTGACGATTAGATCTCTTAACCATGAGGAAAAGCCCCTTTCCCTTCGCTTCTACTAGCCAGTATGGGCAATAAGAGGAGGAGCTAAACCTAGTAATCTATTTAAATTTGTGAAAATTGATAGAGTTGGAATTGGGGAGTTCAATGGAAGTTGGGTGGCGGAAAGAGGTGGCATTTTGGTTGGAAGACACCAATTCCTCGGTGCCATAAAAAATATCGCGTTCTTTCCCACGGTACGAACTCCCTCTAATCTCGCGAACGGATCGCGATCACATGGCGATCAATACCCTGGAGATCCGGCACGAATCGGATCTCGTCCCAGTCAGCAGCGGCGCGCAGCATCGCCGCCACAGCCTCCGCCTGCCGTATGCCCACCTCGAACCCGACCACGGTCGGGATTCGCGGCAGCTGCGGCAGCTGCGAGATCATCCGGCGGTAGAGGTCGAGTCCCTCGACACCGCCGAACAAAGCCGTGTGCGGCTCAAACAGCCGCACCTCCGGCTGAAGCGCCGGCAGGTCGCCATCAGGGATATACGGTGGGTTCGACACCAGTATATCCGGCGCGATCCGGCGCGCAATAAAGGGCTCGAGAAGGTCCCCCTCGAGCCACTCCACCCGCGCAGCCACGCCGTGGCGCTGCGCATTCACGCGAGCCATCTCCAGCGCTGCCGCGGAGATGTCGCTGGCCGCCACGCGCCACGCAGGGCGCGCGTGTGCCACCGTCACCGGGATGGCTCCGCTCCCGGTGCCCACATCCGCAAGCAGCGGAGCGCCTTGCGGGAACAGACGCGAGCCCTCGTGGAGCAAAGCTTCCACGAGCAGCTCCGTCTCCGGCCGCGGAATCAGCACGGCCGGGCTAACCGCAAAGGGAAGGCCGAAGAAATCCTGCTCCCCGATAATATACTGCACCGGCTCACCCGCGGCCTTCCGCTCCACTAGCTGGCGCCACGTTTCCGCCAGCTCCACAGGAAACTGTTCCGGAAAACGGAACAACAGCTCCGTCCGACTGCAGCCCAGCAGGTGCTGCAGCAGCAATTCCACACAGGAAGCGGCCTCGGCCACACCGAGCTTCCCTAAAAAAGAAGAAGCCTCAACAAAGGCTTCTCTTAAACTCTTAGCAGCAGTCGACATCACATTGCCTGCTCCCCGTTATCTAAAGCATCGGACTGCGCTGCAATCGTGAGCGCCGAAACGATCTCTGCCATGTCACCATTAAGCACAGTTTCTAAGCGATGCAAAGTCAAACCAATACGGTGATCGGTAATCCGGCTTTGCGGGAAGTTATACGTACGAATACGTTCGGAACGGTCACCCGTACCAACCTTGCTTTTACGCTCGCCCGCATATTTCGCTTCCTCTTCCTCACGCATTTTATCGGAAATACGTGTGCGAAGCACGCGCAGCGCTGACTCTTTATTCGAGTTCTGCGATTTCCCATCCTGACAAGTCGCTACGATACCCGTAGGTACATGCGTCACACGCACAGCGGATTTCGTCGTATTAACCGACTGACCGCCCGCTCCACTTGAACAGAACGTATCAACGCGAATATCCGCATCATGGATGACAATCTCTACATCTTCCGCTTCCGGCATAACCACTACCGTCGACGTTGAGGTATGGATACGTCCACCTGATTCCGTTACAGGAATACGTTGTACACGGTGCGCCCCACTCTCATACTTCAACTTACTATAAGCGCCTTTACCGGTGATCATGAAAATAATCTCTTTAAAACCGCCCAAATCGTTTACAGAAGCATCGAGAATCTCCGTTCTCCATCCTTGCGCATCCGCATAGCGCGTATACATGCGATACAAATCGCCTGCGAACAAAGCAGCTTCGTCGCCGCCTGCCGCACCGCGAATTTCGACGATTACGTTCTTATCATCATTAGGGTCTTTAGGCATCATGAGCATTCTAAGATGTTCTTCCAACTTGGCGGATTGCTCGCTAAGCTCTTCAATCTCCATTTTGACCATTTCACGCATTTCATCGTCCAGCTTTTCGTTTTGCATCACTTTGGCATCGGCCAGCTGTTCGCTCACACTTTTATATTCGTTATAAGCATCATAAGCTTCTTGAAGATCAGATTGCTCTTTAGAATACTCTCTAAGCTTCTTTGTATCACTTGTAACATCCGGGTCACACAGCAGTTCGCTTAATTTATCATAGCGGTCCACAATTGACTGAAGTCGATCCAACATATAGGATCACTCCTTTCTTTACTTTTTTTATTAATTACACATTAAATCTGAAATGCATGACGTCTCCGTCATTCACCACATACTCTTTACCTTCGAGACGCACTTGGCCTTTTTCTTTCGCACCATTCATCGACCCGGCAGCTGCCAAATCATTATAAGAGACGACTTCAGCACGAATAAAACCACGTTCGAAATCGGTATGAATAACACCAGCCGCTTGAGGAGCTTTTGTTCCCTTACGGATTGTCCATGCTCTTACTTCCTGTACCCCAGCTGTGAAATACGTGTACAAGCCAAGTTTTCTATAAGCTGCTTTAATCAATCTATTCAAGCCGGACTCTTGAAGTCCCAACTCTTCGAGGAACATCGCTTTTTCTTCGTCTTCCAGCTCGGCGATTTCGGATTCAACCTTCGCACTGATCGACACCACTTCGTTGTTTTCGCCCTCAGCAAATTCTTTCACAATTTTCACAAAAGGATTTTCATCTGCTGTTGCTACTTCATCTTCACTTACGTTTGCCGCATAAAGCACGGGTTTCATTGTCAGTAAATGAAGGTCGCGCACGAGAAGCTTCTCATCTTCGCTAAGATCCAGACTGCGTGCCGGTTTATCTGCATAAAGCGCTTCTTTAATACGCTCTAAACACTCCACTTCAGCAACAACTTTCTTGTCGCCGCCTTTGAGGTTTTTGCGCGAACGCTCGATCTTCTTCTCTACCGACTCAATATCGGCCAAAATTAATTCAAGATTAATCGTTTCGATATCGCCGATTGGATCCACTTTACCGGAAACGTGGGTAATATTATCATCTTCAAAACAACGTACAACATGCACAATGGCATCCACTTCACGAATGTGTGCCAAAAATTTATTTCCAAGCCCTTCACCTTTGCTCGCACCTTTTACCAAACCAGCAATATCAACGAATTCAAAGGCTGTCGGGACAATGCTCTTAGGCACAACAATCTCTACCAGCTTCTGCAATCTCTCGTCTGGTACTTCAACTACCCCAACATTCGGATCGATCGTACAAAACGGATAATTCGCAGATTCTGCTCCCGCCTGTGTAATTGCATTAAACAATGTCGATTTTCCTACGTTCGGTAGACCGACGATACCTGCTTTCAAAGCCATTGTAGTTACAACTCCTTAATTTTCGAAAATCATCCTTCTTATTATATAGCACTTGGAACGCAAAAAAAAGCCTGAAGGCTATCGATTCGCCGCAGACTTTTTTTCCGTCGCTTTTTTAAATTGCTCTTCCCGCTTCTGTACGAAGTAAGTTTCGATCTGATTCGTAAGGATAAAACCCCTTAAAGCATTGGTTTTTTCCTGCGGAATGTCGATATAACTAGCCCCGTAATAAAAACCATTTTCAACCTTTTCTTTTCTTACAATTTCCATCGAACAAGGGATCGTAAAGCCCAAATCCAGCTCGACCTCAAGTTGGGAATGTTTTTGAACGATCTTATCAATCATAGAATTATCATTAATGGTAAATCCTAGTCCGTTGATGGATATATTTTTGATTGAGATACCAAGCGGGTTTTCAAATTGATGTTTATTTCTTTTATTCATATCCTGAAGTCCGAATAGGAGACCTGTATGTTTCACATCCACGCGTGGGAATTCCCTTTTTTCTGCGAATTTCTTACGATTTTCAGGTGGATTAATGACAATGACGGAGCCGAATTCTTTGGCAACAACGGTTGTATTCATCACAAACAAGCCGGATTTGGTATAAACCGTCATTTTCGCTTTATCACCAAGTTGGAAGACATCGTATTCCGGCAATTCCACCTCAATGATATCTCCAAGAGCATAGGTTAGTACACCTGTGGCTACGAAATCGTCCTTTCCCAACACAGCCTTGCTATCGATTAGCACATCAGCGTCATACCCCTCCTTACTTCCGTAATATTTCATGACGTTATACCCGTTGGCCATTATAATCAGCACCTCTTCCTTACTCAAGTTATTCCCTATATAAAAATAGACCGCCCCTTAGGTAGGAGCAGCCTATTACCTCAATCAAAAAAAGCATCGATTTTCGGTAACTAGGCTGCCATAGTTCCAATGGAACCGTAGACCCTCAGCTTTGCGTCCTTGCTTTTCAACAAGTTTGCCTTTGTCGAACCTTGCTATTTATTTTTACCTATCACGTACTATATGGTCTAAAAGACCTACTAATATCTATCATTATACCTAGCGTAGTTGCTATTATCAACAAAATTCCTTGCATAGCTGTTCTTTTTGTTGTATGTAATGTTAGATAGATTAAATATCCACAGCTTTTTAAGTTATCCACAAACCTATCCACAGGTTGTTAACAACGGAATGAATGTTCGATTGTTATGCACATGTGGATAAAAATATATTAGCGAGGTGTTCCCCTGTGGATGAACATATCCCCTGGATGAAAGAAGCCATTCAAGAGGCTCTTAAAGCCGAAGCCATCCGAGAAGTACCGATTGGAGCGGTCGTTGTCCATCAAGGTCAAATCATTGGCCGCGGCTACAATTTGCGTGAAACAACCCTAGATCCTCTCGCTCATGCCGAAATGATCGCCATCAAACAAGCGAGCGAGCATCTGGGGGCCTGGCGGCTTTTGGATTGCCAGCTCTATGTCACCCTAGAGCCTTGCCCGATGTGTGCGGGCGCGATTGTGCAATCGCGGATTCCGGAGGTCATCTACGGCACCATTGATCCGAAGGCTGGCTGCGCCGGAACGCTCATGAATTTGCTGCAGGAGGACCGGTTCAATCACCGTGTCGATGTCGTTAGCGGGGTCTTACAAGAAGAGTGTTCGACGATGCTGACCCAATTTTTCCGTAAATTACGCGGTAAAGCTTAGAAGTTCCGTCATCTAATTCTTCATGGCCGTTGCCAACTCAGCTAGTTTGTTCATCGTATTCCAATTTCGTGTTGTTGCCGTATCCCCAAGTTTCTGAATATTGCTCGCTAGTTTCGAATCCAGAACGCTTTGACGAAATAGAAAATAAATTTCGCGCCCATTGATCTGGAATTCATCCGCATCACTTATTCCTTTGGACAAGACGTCGGAGGTTTGCTGCGGAGGATCTTCCGATAGAACAGAAATCTGTATCGTTTCGCCTTCTAATAAAGCATCCACTTCATATGGACAAGTCGCAAGAATCTGTGCCAGCTCCTCTATCGTACGCAAAATGACGGTAGGTGAAACGCCTACGGCTTTGCTAATCTCCTGCTCGATACGCTGGCGCAGCGGTTCTACCGCTTCCTCCGAGATGAACAAGACATTTCCGCTCTGCAAATACGTTTGCACCTTAGTTAGTCCCGCCGCTTCAAGTGTCTTTTTCAAATCCGCCATTAAGGTTGCGCCACGAAAGCCTTCGTGCTATCATAATTCTTGCCATGCGCCCGTAGCTCAGCAGGATAGAGCAACAGTTTCCTAAACTGTAGGCCGGATGTTCGAATCATCTCGGGCGCGTATACGAAACACCAAAAAGAGCCACCTCAAACAGGTGACTCTTTTTTTATGCTATTTATTTTATCTCTATACTGACCCGGTGTCATATCCTCATACTTTCGGAACAGTCGAATAAAATACGAAGGCTGATAGCCGATCTGCTCCGCAATCTCGTTTACCTTCAAATCCGTACCGACAAGCAGCTTCTTTGCCTTGTCCATGCGCAGCGAAATCAAGTAATCGATAAAGTTCATGCCATTGATTTGCTTGAAAGCTTTACTCAGCGCGTAGGACGTTGTATGGAATGCATCCGCACATTCCTCCAAGGAGATATCGCTGCTCATAAACCGCTCCTGTATCCGCTCCGTTACGCGTTCTACTAGGCGCTTCATATGAATGTCTTGATATTCATTAAGCCTCTCGATATAAGGCGATATCACCTTCTGTTGGAAGAAACGCACCATCTGTTCCGGTTCCCGAAGCTGAGTTAGCTGCTCATACAAGTTGTATCCTTCGAATAAATGATGCGGATTAAAGCCCGTTTCGAGCATTGTATGAAGCATATAGCCTAGTACCTGCATCACACCCTCCTGCAGCTGCTTTTCCTTATTGGACTGACGAACCAGTTCCTGAACAAAGCTCTCGATCAGACTTAGCGACTGCTCGCTTTGTCCCATACGAATAGCCTGCATAAGCTCCTTTTCCAAAGCAAACGGATAGTGCAAATCCTCATTGGCATTTGGCAGCATTTCCTCCAAATCAAGCACCTGATGATCTGCTTTTAGATCCCGATATCGGATAGCACTTCGTAAGAATGACAATAGCTGTGGCAGGTCATGCACTTGAGATGTCAATCGCCCCATGCCAACAGCTGTCTGCATCTTAAGCAGTGCGCTAATCGTATGCCCCAAATCGTCGGCCAGCAAATAAAGCTCATCTTTGGCTTGTTGTTTCGTCCTATCCATGGGATAGGAGAGAAGAATACCCACTGTCATATCCTGAAAGTTGATAATCTCAGCAGATTGATTTCGCGTCCGAACCATCTCCTGGGCAATATTCGCTGCTGCAAAGGTAACCAACTGCTCCTCACTTTCTAGAAATCTGCCATCCTCCTTCGCAAAACCGGTAATCTGCACCAGCAGCAGAGCGAACCATTGTTGCTCCGTCTTCCAGTCGAAGCTCTCCATTCGCCCTCTCAACTCAGACTCGCTTAAGGAGTAGAAATGACCTTGAACCAACTGCAAGAGGAATGCTGACCTTAGTGCAGGGTAGGCCTGGTCAAGTTTCAATTCCAGCGCTCTGCTCTCCTGACTTAAATGCTTCCACTCTCTCTCGATAAAAGCTAGTTCATCCTCTTGGCTCTCTTGCGTTGTCTTGTAATCTTTGATGACATTCACCAGCCGTACAATCGGTTGATAAATCCGTTTGGATGCGACCCAAGAGAGCAGAACGGCTATAAGCAACCCTATTCCTCCAATGCTGAGCATGCTCCTCGACATAAACTCAACGGGTGCTGTAAGTTGAGATAAAGAGGTTGCCGTTACATACTTCCACAGAGTCCCTGTACGGGTGAATTGACCGTAAGCGATAGAGTAAGACTGTCCTTTACGATCCAGAATGTAAGAGTCGGATTCTGCCGTCCTGTCCATTACACTTTCATGAATAGCTGCCTCTAATTGGACGTGCTCCTCATTGACGGTTTTCTGGGAGACGATAATATGTCCATCCTTTGCCATTAAGAAGGAAGCCCCATTGTTATCTGTGGTCATTTCCTCTACCATCTGCACCAGTTTCTCTTTATTCAAATATAAAATAAGCGCACCGTATGGCTCTCCCACATTAGGAAGCTTTTGGACTAAGGCAACTGATTCCGACTTCGCATTTACTTTAGGCAGCGAATCCCACCAAAATACCCCTCGCTTTTGATTCATTAATGCGTGGAAAGTGGCCCGCTCCTGCTCATTTTTAATGGGAACGATGCCCTCGTTATCCGAAATAATAATCGGCTCCTGCCGATCCAAATAGAGCTGCGCCTGATCAATTAACGGGTAGGCTCCCTTCATTACGCCCAGAAAACGATATAAATTTTGCGTCGTGTTGTATTCATCGCTTAAATTCATATCCCCAAGACGTGAATCCATTCTACTATCCAGCGACCACTGTGTAGCAGCCAGTTCCAGCTGGGCCAGATTATCGTTCATGCGGTCCATCGTTTTTTTAAGAAGTGCATCATGATTTCGCATAATTTCCTTCTCGATGTGGGTACGTCCTGTAATATAAGAAGTGTATCCGATGATCGCTGTAGGCAAGCTGGTAATGCATAACACTAAGATCAAGCTTTTACGATAAAAATTGCCCCTGCCGGAACGCTGCGTCCACCAACACCAAACTTGCCTCCATCGATGCCACATAACCAATCCCTCTCTAACCAAATACCGAAATCCCCCTCGACTGCGCAAAAATTTTGGCGTCGGGGGGGACGGTACTTATTTATTTAGCACTATTTCGTTTCTGATAAGCGTCATTCAATTCTTGCGTGATCTTCACCATATCCGGATCTGCTTTCAGCTTGGTTACATAAGCGTCCCATGCGCTCAATGGTTCTTTACCCATAATAACTTTGGTCTTCATATCTTGAATTTTCTTTCTCAGCTCCGTACCTACCTTGGAGTTCGTGTCGGAGTTTAGACCCAGAGCAGGATCTCCAACGCTGATTTTGGCTTTCTCATCAATGATCTTCTTATTGCGCTCTAAGAAATCATTCGGCATACCTGTGCGGTAAGCACGCAAATATTGATCATATTTCAAGAAAATTTGGCCCAATGCCTGTTGGGCTACGATATCTTTCTTAGCCTGCTCGGTGGGTGTTTTGAAACCATCCTTCTCTGTGTAGTGAACATCCTTCAAGCCAAAGCTAGCCAGATCATAGCCTTCTTGTGTAGCGCCGTAATCCATAAATTTCATCAGCTGTTTCACTTTAGCTTCAGGCACAGATTTCGGTATGGCGTACATCCCGAAGTATCCGCTGTCTTTATTCGAGTATCCGTTAAGCGATACCAGTGGTATAAAATCCGCTTTCGGGTTCGTTTTACGTAATTCTTCTGTAGGTTCCCAAGCAGCCTCGGCTGTATCCTGGAAGCCACCGCCACGGTTCGCCTTCAGCAAGTCCTTAGCCTGTGTATTTTTAAGGACAGCGATATCCTCAGGAATCAACTTCTCTTGGTAAGCACGGTTCATCCATGTAAGTGCATCCTTTATTTCAGGCAGCACATTGACATTGACCAGCTTGCCGTCTACCAACTTCCAATCGCCATTGACTTTCGTGAAGCTGTTCTGAAGCTGATTCATGTAAGACATCCCGTTCTGATCGACAAAGCCTACATAACCAATCGTATCATTTTTCCCGTTACCATCAGGATCTTTCTCAACGAATGCTTTCAACACCGTATATAATTCATCCGTTGTCTTAGGAATTTCTAGTTTCAAGGTGTCTAGCCAATCCTTACGTAGGTAAGGGAAGCCACCGCCATCTGTAGGACGAGCGCGAGGAATACCGTAATTTTTCCCATCGGCTTGTTTGGTGTTTTCCCAGGATGCTTTCGGATATTGCATCAAGTTAGGGTAGTCCTTCAACATCGGCGTCAATTCCCAGAATGCGCCTTGGGCTACCATACCGCGTACTTGAGCGCTGAACGGGTCATCCAGCAAGATCAAATCGGGAATGTCCCCCGAGGCCAATGTCACATTGATTTTATCCCCATAATTGTTGGGCGACACCCATGTAATTTTCAGCTTCGTGTTTGTTTTCTTCTCGATTTCCTTCACGATGACATTATCTGCTCCCGGAGGTTCCGGTGTGTAATACATCGTCATAATACTGATCTCGGTCGGCTTAGCTGAAGCTGCTGCTCCAGTACTGCTAGCAGGGGCATTCTCGTTGCTTCCGCAAGCTGCAAGGATCGAGGAAACCAGAAGGGTAGAAGCGACGGCGCCTATTGCTTTCTTTTTCATAATCATTATTGTACAACCTCCCCAAATTATCATCAATTGAACTATTCTTTAACAGAGCCAACCATGGCTCCTTTAGCAAAATGCTTCTGCAGGAAAGGATACACCAGCAGAATCGGGACGGTCGCAATGACCACCGCAGCCATCTTCAATGTTTCCGGCGGAATACGTTGCTCCGACATCATCTCAGCCGCGGCCCCGCCGCCTGCTGCCGTTGAAGCATCAATCAACATATTTTGCAGCAATACTTGGAGCGGCTGCTTCGTAAAATCATTAATGTATAAGAGTGCCGTGAAGAAGGTGTTCCAGTAAGCTACTGCGTAAAACAACCCGAACGCAGCAAGCGAAGGCAACGAAAGCGGTAAAATGATACGATACCAAACGCTGATGTCATTACAACCGTCGATTCTAGCTGACTCCTCCAGACTCGCTGGAATACTGTCGAAAAAGCCCTTCATCAGCAAAACATACCAACCACTTGTTAGGACAGGCAAGATAAGCGACCACGTGCTATTAATCAAGTGAAGGTCTCTCACTAACAAATACGGAGGAATAATACCTGGATTAAATAAGGTCGTAAGCAGGATTAGCAGCATGATGAACTTGCGGCCCTGCAGTCTTTTGCGGGAAATCGCATAGGATAGACAGGAAGTGACCAATAAACTGATTGCTGTGCCGACTACGGCTAGAAATATACTGTTTCCTATCGCATGAAGGAAAGCATCCGTAGACATGAGGTATTTGTAGGAAGACAAGCTCCACTTGGATGGAAACAGCGTCAGTTCACTTGATAAATAGCTGGACGGATCACTGAACGAAACGACAAAGACATAGTAAAGCGGAAAGAATGTGACGATACCCAGTATGCCAAGCAGAATGGCGTTCACTGCGTTAAACACGCGATCACTTTTGGTTGTAATGTTTGAAGACATCAAGGACTCCTCCTTCCTTTTCTTAGTAAACGCCGTCTTCACCAAATTTCTTGGCGAGCTTGTTCGCTCCAATGACCATCAATAAACCAACGACCGATTTGAACAAACCGACAGCCGTACTGTAGCTGAATTGCCCCTGCTTCACGCCTAAACGATACACATAGGTATCGAAAACGTCCGCCACTTCGGAAACAGCCCCGTTCATCATCAAGAATACCTGTTCGAAGCCAACGTCCATGATATGACCGATCCGTAAAATTAATAGAATAATAATGACAGAGCGAATGCCTGGCAATGTAATGTGCCACATTTGACGGAACCTTCCGGCACCATCCATTTTCGCCGCTTCGTATAACTGAGGGTCAATACTCGCCATAGATGCAAGGAAAATAATCGTTCCCCAACCCGCATCCTTCCAAATGGACTGTGCCGTAAGCATGCCCCAAAAGAAGCTTTTATTTGTTAAAAAATCAATCTTTTCAAATCCAAGGCTGACCAATATTTGATTGATCACTCCATCCCCCGTCGAAAACAGCAGGAAGGTAATGCCCACGATAATAACCCATGATAAAAAATGAGGTAAGTACACGATTGATTGAATGATTTTCTTATAAGCCATGTTTCGTACTTCGTTCAACATTAAAGACAGCAAAATCGGTAGCGGAAAGAAGAGAACCAAGGACAAGATGTTAATCGCTAACGTATTGCGGAAGAGCATGAAAAAGTCAGGATTTGAAAAAAAACGTTGGAAATGCTCCAGCCCCACCCACGGGCTTCCCGACATGCCTTGGTAAGGTGAATAGTTTTGGAATGAAATGATGATTCCCCACATAGGCACATATTTGAAAATAAGGAAGTAGAGCAGCCCAGGAAGTGCTAAAACATATAAAAACTTGTCCCGAGCGATGCCTGACCAGACCTGTTTCAATCGACTCGCGCCAACTGTTTTTTTATTCAAGTTACCGGTTTCGTAATCGATTTCCATGTTGAATCCTTGCCCCCTCCTCTATAGTGGTGATTTGTGCTAGTCGGTGCTAGCGGTCGGTTAACAACTGCTTTCAATTTACAAGGCTCATCCGTTTCCATCAATCATCCATTTTTGTTAGAGGAATCATGAGGCATGGTAAGGGATAGCTTGCTGATTTCCACCCATTGTCTTATTTTGCAAACATCCAGTCATAGCCTTGCTTCAATCGATGTTCTATAATAAAACGATAGATTATTAGCCCTCACTTCAATCTAAGAACCTAATCCGAAAGGAGCTCCCACTTCGATGACAAGCATCAAAGCTTCATCCTCCTATCGCATTCCGCTCTTCTGTATCGTCACACTGCTGTTCTGGATGTCGATGTATACGAGCGTTCCCATTATGGCGCCTTACGTAGAGTTCCTTGGCGGGAACCACCAGTTGGCTGGATGGATTGTCGGCATGTACGGGATCTCCCAAATGCTGTTGCGAATTCCCGTAGGTATCATGTCAGACCGGTTCCATAAGAGAAGGCTATTTATTACCTTTGGCCTGCTATTCACGGCTATAACGGGTTTAGGACTATGGATCACTCATGACTTCACATGGATCCTTATTCTCCGAGCACTGGCAGGAGCAGCCGCGGCAACCTGGGTTGATTTTACCGTATTATTTACGAGTTACTATAAGCATGAAGAGTCAACAAAAGCGATCGGAACGATATCCTTCTTCAATTCACTTGGTCAGGTTTTCGGTATTCTCGGTGCAGGATGGGCGGCAGATTCCTTCGGCTGGGAGGCCGTCTTCATTTTGGGAGCTGTGCTTGGCTTGCTGGGGATGATTGGATCCCTTTTCCTAGTAGAAAAAGTTGAGCTCGATGCGCCTAAAATTACGATGCGCGGTATCGGTGACGTTGCGACGGACCGTACGCTGCTATTCGTTTCATTGCTCGCTATCTTATCGCAAGTCCTCATATTCGCAACTGTTTTCGGATTTACGCCTGTTTATGCAACTCAGCTTGGAGCTGATAAATTCTCCTTATCGATGCTTTCGTTATTTGCCAACGTACCGGTAGCGCTAGCTTCCTTATTTGGCGGGCGGCGATGGGCTGTCCGGTACGGGGAGAAGCACATGGTTGTGTGGGGCTTTATTCTTATGGGGATATTTACATTTACGATTCCTTTTACGCATCACCTTTGGGTATTGATGGTTACCCAAGCTTTTGCCGGCTTTGGTCGCGGTCTTTCTTTTACCTTACTCATGGGGATGAGTATTAAGCATATGCCTGCGGATAAACGGGCGACGGCAATGGGGTTTTTCCAAGCTATTTATGGACTGGGCATGTTCGTTGGACCCGTTCTAATGGGTATAATCGGCGATTGGTTCTCTCTGAATCAGGGATTTATTGTGCTGGGTGTACTTGGCGTTTTGAGCGCACTTCTATCTCAAAGGTTCGTACAAAGTACGACTTCTAAGCATCAAGCCAAAGCTAGCAGTTCTACTGCAGCTCTTTAAAAGGGGGAACGGATCTTGAAGATTCGTTCTTTTTCTTTTTGAAAACGTGCAGGGGTACCGGTGGTGACCTTCGTCTATTCATGCGGAGAGGAGGAGAAGCATATTCAGGAACAAGCACTCGTAAAGCGCATATTGAATGGCGATGAGGCAGCATTCCGTGAGCTTGTAACAACATATCGTCACTATGTGTTCCAAACGATCTTTGCCATTGTACGCCATGCTAAGGATGCAGAAGATTTATCACAGGATGTTTGGACCCGGATCTATTTCTCCCTCCCTCAGTATCAAATGAAGGGTCTGAAAACCTGGATGACTCGCATCGCGGTGAACCGGGCTATCGATTTCAAACGATCGGCCAGCAGGCGTAGGGAAGAAATGACGGCTGAGATGGAGGAACCCATCCAATCCTCTGGCACTCATCCTTATTCTGAGCATGGCGTGGAACATGAAGTGATGTTAAATGAGACGACTGAGCTCGTGCGTAAGAAGCTTCATCAAATCCCTGCCAATTATCATGAAGTATTAACGGCCTACTATATTCATCATCAGTCGTATCAGGATATTGCCAATGCTCATGGGGTAACTGTCAAAACGGTAGAATCCAAGCTATATAGAGCCAAGCAGTGGCTTCGTAACAATTGGAAGGAGGAGGAATTCTTGTGAACCATTATAATGAACAAGCGTGGAAGCAATATGTGGAAGAGCGTCTATCACCCGATACTATAAGTGAGATGGAGCTTCATCTGTATCAGTGTGATGAATGCTTGACGATATATATGACTTGTTTGGAACAAATGGAAGGTATACTTCCGATCATGGAAAAAGATACGCAAGGGTATGTAGATGCCATTATTGCCCGTACGACAGGTACTAAGCGCTCTTGGTACCACTCAACCATGCTGCATTACGGTATTGCGGCAGCGGCTACACTTATCCTGGTGGCTACCGGCTTCTTTCACGGAATTTCGCAGGAGTTGGACTCTGTAGGTTCATTTAAACCTACTAACTCTATAAACACCTCTTCCTCCCTGCAAACAGATAAACCGATCTCGGACCAATTGTTAAATAAAACACTGACGTGGCTAGACACGTTACAAAATAAATAAAAACAAGGAGGTTACACCCTTAATGCCTAATAAAAGCAGCCTAGTCGCTTTCCTGCTGTCCTTTCTGCCTGGAGTAGGCCATCTATATATGAACCGCTTATTACGCGGGCTCTTATACGGTGGTGGGTTCTTTGGATCGTTATTCCTTATCTTCGTGGGAGTCGCTTTTTTGCATGCCCCGGATGACTTCCTGATTCTTCTTGCCTTGCTGGCCGCCTTGATATGGGTTGTGAATATGCTGGATATGATTATCTTCCTACTGCGCTCACAACCCTATCGCCTGCCTGGCTCTTACGGGTCTGAGCAGCATGGGCAGCATGAGCAGCCTTCCTGGGACGCCAATCCCTATTCCACTCGAATGGCTGGTCAACAAGAAAAAACAAAAATTATGCTGCTCTCCTTCATCCCTGGACTCGGACATTATCAGCTTGGGTTGATGCATAGAGGTCTTACGGCAATGGTCTCCTTTTTTGGAGTCGCGATATTAGTATTCTTCGTCACCATCATGACGCATAACGAAGGCTTTGTTGCCTTTCTGTTGGCCTTGCCAGTTCTGTGGTTTTATACGATGTTTGACGCACTTAAACAACATGGGAATAAACAAGCGGGGTTAGAGCTTATAGATCGCAGTATTTTCGAAGACTTCCACTTTGGGGATGACTACGGACGCAAAAACCGGACATTGGCAACGATTATCGCCATTTTTCCAGGTGCAGCTCATTTGTACCTCTCTATGACGAAACGCGGCGTCCAGCTCATGGCGATCTTCCTTTTCTCCATTTATATATTGGATGTACTCCGATTGTCTCTGTTTTTATTCTTGATCCCGATTCTCTGGTTTTTTAGCTTTTTTGATGCTTTGCAGAGCATTACGAAGTACGAAAATGGTACCCTAATTGATAAACCAATCATCGAGAATTGGACGGCTTATCAACGACCCATTGGCATGGTTTTGATCTTACTTGGCAGCTACTATGTCTTAAAAGATGTTGTTGTCCAATTTATGTATCAAATTTTACCTAGCGCAAGGAATTACATGTATTTAATTACGAATTTCAGCCAAACCCTCATCGTAGCACTATTGCTGATCGGCGGCGGCATACGTTTGTTAATGAACCGTAAACAGCATGTTTCAACGTTTTCAACGTTTACTGATGATGCGCATTCGTCGTACCAATCGAATCCAATGCCTCAAAACTATCTAGAAATCGACGAAAAAAAGAACCCCTAAGGGTTCTTTTTTGTCGGTGTTGATGATTTCTTTAAAACGTGTTACACGTAAACCTTAGGAAAATCTGCTTATAAAACACGATACGTGTCTTTGGCACATCCCCTCCAGCCTGATTATAACAGGTAGAAAAGTCCTCTATGCAACGGTTGTTTCCCTTTCGCTAAATGCTCCAACGGAACCACACCTCTCTGCTCACCGACAAAATATAGTATGTCCGGCTCCTCAGTTTTTAAACATTTTGTAAAGATTTTTTTTCGCGTTATTAGTTTTCATGACCGCGGCCTTCTCCATGAGAAGCTCTAGAGTGATTTTGATTCTTCACTTTCTTGGAGCCTGATAATGGCTCTGGACTATTATTACGATCACTATTCTTTACTGAACCGTTTTCGACCAGATTATCCCCCGCAGAATAAGATTTCGGTTTAGACATTTAGTGGTCTCCCCTGTTCTTGTCATGGTTTAATGCATCTTGATGTCTATGATCATTGACTTGCTGCTGCACTTGCTGAGCCTGATGGCTGTTAACAGGACTAGCTTCAAAATCTTTAGCTACATTCTGCAAATTTTTATCAACCGCTCTTTGCTTAGTCATTGTGATATCCCCCTCCGCCCTTAGGCGTGTGTTACTTTCTGCAAGGCTTGTGCGCATTCATGGATATGGCGAATGTAATCATCCACCAGATTCTGCACAATTTCGCTGGTCTCATCAATGTGTGTAGTGCCCTGCTGCACATCAGTCAGTTCAACCTTAACCTCTCTGTCGTCCACGTAGGTGACTTTAAAATCGATTGTATAGCCCGTATGCCCCGCCGCTATAATATGAACCCACAGTGCCTGAGGATCGGCCTCATCGGCCCATACACGCGCCTGATCGGTTGGATGCAGTGTTGTCGGGAGTACCGTCATCCACTCATTTACCAATTCAGCTTGATCAATCGTTAGCTTGTCAGCTTTGCTCATAGGTAACACCTCCACATGTATAAAATGCGGAGGCTACCCGTCTTTTATCCATGTAAAAAAACAACAAAAAAAGCCACACGATTCGATAAAGAATCGCATGACTTCTTGGTTGGGGTATTACCATGGTTACGGAGAGGGTGGGATTCGAACCCACGGAGACCTTGCGACCTCGGCGGTTTTCAAGACCGCTGCCTTAAACCACTCGACCACCTCTCCACGATAGGTGTCTCCTACTAGGGAGACAACCTTGTGCAGTGACAAAAAGCATTGTAGCACAGATCTTATAGGAGAATCAAGTGCTATTTTTTTGTAATCACTTTAACATTGTTCATGTAAGGAATGAGAACCTCAGGAACCTGAATCGAACCGTCAGCTTGCTGGTAATTTTCGAGAATCGCAGCCACTGTACGACCAAGCGCAAGACCTGATCCATTCAACGTATGTACAAATTCCGGCTTCGCCTTCGCATCTCTGCGGAAGCGAATGTTCGCTCTGCGAGCTTGGAAGTCTTCGAAGTTACTGCAGCTAGAAATCTCACGGTAGGCACCGCTGTTTGGCAGCCATACTTCCAGATCGTACGTCTTAGCCGACGTAAAGCCGATATCCCCTGTGCAGAGTGACAACACACGGTAAGGCAGTTTCAGCAGCTGTAGAACGCGCTCAGCATGCCCTGTAAGCTTCTCCAGCTCATCGTAGGAGTCTTCGGGCTTAACTAGCTTAACAAGCTCAATCTTGTTGAATTGGTGCTGTCTGATTAAGCCGCGTGTATCTCTACCTGCAGATCCAGCTTCTGAACGGAAACATGCACTGAATGCAACAAAATTAACAGGAAGCTGATCATTTGTGAGAATATCTTCTCGGTGATAATTCGTTACCGGTACTTCTGCTGTCGGAATAAGGAAATAATCCGAATTCTCCAGTTTAAAAACATCTTCCTCAAACTTTGGAAGCTGCCCCGTTCCCGTCAAACTCTCACGGTTAACGATATAGGGAGGAAGCATTTCTTCATAACCATGCTCATCGCTGTGCAGGTCCATCATGAAGTTAATCAATGCACGCTCCAGTCTTGCGCCAAGCCCTTTGTAGAAAACGAAACGCGAGCCCGTAACCTTCGCCGCAGCTTCGAAATCCAGTATGCCCAGCTCTTGCGCTATTTCCCAATGCGGCTTCACTTCGTAATCGAATTGTGGAATCTCGCCAACCCGGCGCAGTTCCACATTCTCTTCTTCCGTACGGCCCACAGGAACGCTTGGATGGGGCATATTCGGGATAGAGAGCAAGATCTGCTGTAAGGACTCGTCCAGTACGCGAATCTCGTCATCGAGCTCTTTAATGCGGTCTCCGACGACTTTCATTTCTTGGATCAGCTCATCCGCATTCTCGCCGGATCTTTTACGCCCAGCTACCTCTTGGGATACCGTATTTCGGCGGTTTTTGAGCTGCTCAGTTTCTTGTAAGAGCTCTCTGCGCTTCAAATCTAATTCCGTGAAGCCGTTCAACTCTTCAATTTGTTTACCGCGGTTTTGCATTGCAGCTTGCACAGCTGCCAAATCACTTCGAAGTAACTTTACATCAAACAAGGAGATTCCTCCGTTAGCGCAAAATGGTTAGAATATGGAAGCAAGCACCTTTACCGGCTATAATCCGGTGATATCAAGGTGCTTGTACCATCAATTATGCTTGTCTTTGCTTTACCATGTCTAAGAAATAGCTGTGCAGACGGAAGTCGTCTGTCAGCTCTGGGTGGAATGACGCTGCAAGGAGATGCCCTTGCTGCGCTGCAACGATCTGGCCGTCATACGTAGCCAGTACCTCTACCCCCGGTCCCACCTTCTCGATGAGTGGGGCCCGAATAAAGACAGCGCGAACGTTCTCGTCGATGCCTTTGATCGGCAAGTCCGTCTCAAAGCTTTCGCGCTGACGACCGAACGCGTTGCGAGCCACCGTGATATCCATCAGCTCAAGGTGAGCTTCCGGCTGTCCGGTGATCTCTTTCGCGATGACAATCAACCCCGCGCAGGTGCCGAATATCGGCTTGCCCGCGGCGGAAAAATCCTTCAGCGCATCAATGAAACCATAGGTGCGCATTAACTTGCCGATTGTCGTACTCTCTCCACCGGGTAGAATAATCCCATCAAGATCAACTAGCTGCTCAGTTCGTTTGACAACGACGCCTTCGGCGCCAGCCTTCTCGATCCCACGAATATGTTCTGCTACCGCGCCTTGCAGCGCGAGAACTCCGATCTTCGTCATTACCAGCCGCGCTCCTGCATACGCTCAGAAGCTTGCAGCTTGGAAATTTCGATTCCCTTCATAGGGGCACCCAGGTTTTTGGAGATTTCTGCAATCAATTTATAGTCAGTGTAGTGAGTTACGGCTTCAACAATCGCTTTCGCGAATTTTTCTGGGTTGTCGGATTTGAAAATACCAGATCCAACAAATACACCGTCAGAACCAAGGTGCATCATAAGCGCTGCGTCTGCAGGTGTGGAAACACCGCCAGCTGCGAAGTTAACAACCGGCAATTTACCTGTTTCGTGAACTTGTAGAAGCAACTCATAAGGAGCGCCAAGTGTTTTCGCTTCAAACATCAATTCGTCCTTGGACATCCCTTGGATTTTGCGAATTTGACCTTGAATTGTACGCATATGACGAACAGCTTCTACGATATTACCAGTTCCTGGCTCACCTTTGGTACGAAGCATGGAAGCACCTTCACCGATACGACGCAAAGCTTCACCAAGATCGCGGCAACCACATACGAATGGAACCGTGAAATCACGTTTGTTGATGTGGAATACTTCATCTGCAGGTGTAAGTACTTCACTCTCATCGATATAGTCAACGCCTAGGGATTCAAGAATTTTCGCTTCAACGAAGTGTCCGATTCTTGCTTTCGCCATAACTGGAATGGATACTACTCTCATCACATCTTCAACAATTGAAGGGTCTGCCATACGGGATACGCCACCAGCTGCACGAATGTCAGCGGGTACGCGCTCAAGTGCCATAATAGCGGACGCGCCAGCTGCTTCTGCGATTTTAGCTTGCTCGGCGTTCATAACGTCCATGATTACGCCGCCTTTTTGCATTTCGGCCATACCAGTTTTAACGCGGGAAGTTCCTGTTTCCATTCTTTATTTCCTCCTATAGCTTGTATGCCAATTTCATGCAGTTTCCTACACGATTCGATAGTAAATCTTCTAAACAATTATTTTACATGAAGGAGGGTTAATATACAACCCATTTTCTGGTCTAGGAACCGCCTTTAATCCCTTTAAACATATCGCTGAAGAAGTTTTTGAAGGAGCGGAACAAGAGGCGAATCCAGCTGCCTTTTTGTACATCATCATTGGCAATTAGATCAACTGTTTTTTCTTGCCCATTGTAGCTTACCTTCACTTTGCCGAGCGTATCGCCCTTCGCAATAGGTGCTACGAGCTTACTCTCTTCAAGCGGCTCTGCCGTGATTTTAAAGTCTGTATCTTTCGCACCTTTTCGAGTGACGAACGTCAGACCCGTTTTTGTTACGAGAGGCACTTGCGTTTGAACACCTTTCTTAATGTTTACGATTTTCAAAGATTCTATTTCTTGCTTCGCATTTAGGAAAGGTTTAATTTCGAAATTATTAAATCCATAGTCGAGCAGCTTTCTCGTTTCATTGAAACGCTCCGGTTCTGTTTTGGTACCCATAACAACGGTGATAATACGCATTCCGTTTCGTTCAGCAGTCCCTGTAAAACAGTACCCTGCATCATCGGTAGAGCCTGTTTTCAAACCGTCCAGTCCTGTATAAGCATACTTTTTCAAATTCGTGTTGCTCTGATTTCCTTCTAACATCCAGTTCCAATTGATCATTGGCGTTTTATCCGTAGCTCTTAATTTTAAAGAAGGAATTTTCGTGAATTCAAGAATTTCTTTATGATCTTTAAGGATATTATAGGCCAGAATGCCGGCATCTCGCGCAGTCATTTTGGTCTCACCATCAATAGATGCCGGCGGATTTTTGAGATCGGCACGTGAAAGTCCAGTTGCGCTAATGAAATGAGCTTTGTCCGACATACCAAGTTGTTTGGCTTTTTCATTCATCATTTTCGCAAAATTCTCTTCCGTACCTCCGAGTAATTCAGCAAAAGCCACGGAAGCATCATTCGCGGAGTAGATTGACATTGCATTAAACATATCTTTGAAAGTCAGTGTTTCATTTTCAGCGATCAGTTGTCCAGAACCAATCACGTCCGCAGCATTTTTGCTTGCAGTCACTGGTGAATCCCATTTGAATTTACCTTCTTTAATACTCTCCATAGCCAGATACTCGGTCATCATTTTGGCCATACTGGCTGGCGGGAAAGCTTCATCCGCATTTAGTTCATAGAGCACAGCTCCTGTGCTTGCTTCCATAATAATCGCAGATTTAGCTGCTGGTTTAGGTTCATTAAGCGCTGGCGTTGGCGCCGTTGAGGCTGCTGGTGCTACTGGTGCAGTTGTGGCTGCTGGTGCTTTGGTATCCGCGGCATATGTTGGTTGTATATGTAAAAGTAAGGATTGAGCAATTAAACTAACACCTAACACCAAAGCAACCTTTTTCTTTGTAAAACTTAAAAATCTCACAATTTCACTCTCCCTAGTGATGTAATAACACGTTATATTGTACCACACCCCATTAGACAAAAAAAAGAAGACGTAGGTTCATTTCCCACGCCTCCAAATTCATCCATAATGTGACAATTACAACGAGTAATTAGGTGCTTCTTTGGTAATTTGAATATCATGCGGATGGCTTTCTTTTAAGCCTGCACCCGTAATTCGAATAAACTGCGTATCATGAATAAGTTCTTGAATATTGCGGGCACCACAGTACCCCATACCTGAGCGAAGACCGCCCACGAGTTGATATACGGTATCTGCCATTGGCCCTTTATAAGCCACACGACCCTCGATACCTTCAGGAACAAGCTTGCTCTCGTTCTCTTGGAAATAACGGTCCTTGCTGCCTTCCTTCATCGCCCCTAAAGAGCCCATACCCCTATACACCTTGAATTTACGTCCTTGGAAAATCTCCGATTCACCTGGACTCTCGTCCGTTCCAGCAAAAAGACTACCAATCATAACCGCACTGGCTCCGGCAGCGATCGCTTTGACAACATCCCCGGAGTATTTGATACCGCCATCTGCGATAATAGGGACTCCAAACTCTGCAGCTGCTTGCGCACAATCATAAATAGCTGTAATTTGAGGAACACCAATTCCTGCAATAACCCTTGTTGTACAAATGGATCCAGGCCCAATTCCTACCTTCACCATGGATGCTCCAGCTTTAATAAGGTCACGTGTACCGTCACCTGTGGCTACATTCCCTGCGATGATAGGTAGCTCCGGATATTGTGCTCTAAGCTTTTTCACAGTTTCTGAAATATTAATGTGATGACCATGCGCAGAATCTACGACAATCACGTCGATGCCTGCTTTTACAAGAGCTGCAGCTCTCTCCATAACGTCCTTAGCAACACCTACAGCCGCGCCTACGACTAAACGACCCTGTGCATCCTTAGCGGAGTTAGGGAACTGAATGGCCTTCTCAATATCTTTAATGGTGATTAAACCTTTAAGCTCAAAATTCTCATCGACCAAAGGCAGTTTCTCAATTTTATGCTTTTGAAGAATGCCTTCCGCTTGTTGAAGCGTAGTCCCCACAGGAGCCGTAACCAGATCTTCTTGAGTCATTACTTCTTTAATTTTAATGGAATAATCATGAACAAAACGCAAGTCACGGTTCGTTAAAATCCCCACCAGCTTGTTGGCTTCATTCACAATTGGTACACCAGAAATGCGGTATTTCGCCATCAGTTCTTCTGCGTCATAAACATGATGCTCCGGTGTAAGTGAGAAAGGATTCGTGATAACGCCACTCTCTGATCTCTTAACACGGTCAACATGCTCAGCTTGAAGCTCAATGGTCATATTCTTATGGATAATCCCGATACCGCCTTCTCGTGCCATCGCAATCGCAAGCGCTGACTCCGTAACAGTATCCATAGCAGAGCTAATAAATGGGATATTTAATTTCACATGAGGCGCGAGCACGGTTGAAACATCGATCTCCTTACCGAACACTTCAGACTTTCTCGGCACCAACAATACATCATCAAACGTTAAGCCTTCCTTACCAAACTTGTCTTCCCTCACAACACGTATTCCTCCTTAGCGCTCTCTATGAAAGAAAGCTTTGTTCGAATGAATCTTCTCATTCGTTTTGTTATATGATTGCAATCTTAACAAAAGCCTATTTTTCGTGTCAAGGAAAAGGACAAGTCTACCGGCTAACCTTCGGCCCGAATAAGTCAATTCCGTTAACGATACGAATACGTGCTGCTCGAGTTCCACAACAAAAATTGTTCTACACCCTGCTCCTTAGCCGCTTTAATTTGCTCTTTAACATCAATCGTTCCATATTTCTTATGCGGTTTTACCCAAGTAGCTGTAAAATCTTGATACCACGGTCTTATTTCCGCAATATGGCTATCTGATTTCAATAAAAGCTGGTTCTTCCCATTTGCATCGCTGATCGCTTTACGAATAACCGCATAGGGCTGTAAATCGGGATTCTTAATCCCATATACCCCACTTGTATAATGAGATGGATACAACATAGGTGAGATATAATCAATTTGCTTACTGATCATCGACCAATCTTGTCCAATGCCCATATCATTATCAGACGAAGTGGTTAATCCAAAAACATCAGCAGATAAATAAGCTTGTCCACCAATTTGTTCTTTAGCTTTCTTGAGGAAATTCTCAATTACCTGCGCTTTCGTCCAATGATTAGGGTTATCGAATTTAACCTCCTGATCTACTTTCTTGCCGTTCTCAGGAAATCTCACATAATCAAACTGAATTTCATCGAAACCTAATAAAGCGGCTTCCTTAGCAACTTGAATGTTATACTCCCACACTTTTTCCTTATAGGGGTCCACCCAAGCTGTTCCTTTATTATCCTTCCATACGTTACCAGCTTGAGTCATCATCGCATATTTACTTTTTTTCATGCTTAAATAAGGATCTTTAAAAACAACGACTCGCGCAATCGTATATATGTGCTTCTCCTTTAATCTTAAAAGCATGGCTTTCAGATCACGAATAATAACATGGCTATTAGCCCCTATCTCATTTACCAAAGGAACCGCCGACGGATATGTAACTTGTCCCGAATCGCTCTTAACATCGATAACCATCGCATTCAGATCGGTTTGTTCCACTAGGTCAATCAACTGCTCAAATTTATTACCTACCGCTGACCAGGCAGATACGTAAATCCCTTTTACAATCTGCTTAGCAGGCTTTTGAGGCGGGGTCTTGACCTCATCTGATGACAATTGATTCGCTTCTTTGATTGAGATAGGCAATGTCTTCCCTAAATTGTTTAAAGCGCCTAGCGGATCAGTAGCTTCCTTAATCGAGTCCATCTTCGCTGAGCAGCCACTTGTCATCTGTATTACAAAGAAACCAAGAATCAAAACACGCAAACTTCTCCTGTAGATCGATGCACCCATACCAATCCCTCCTCATAGGGCTAGTATGGTTTAATATGTCGTATTGTACTGATGTAAAAAAAAGAGTCTTTCTGGAATTTCTTCCAAAAAGACTCTTTATAAGTGCTTGGCAACGTTCTACTCTCCCAGAACCCTGCGGTTCAAGTACCATCGACGCTGGAGGGCTTAACGGTCGTGTTCGAGATGGGAACGCGTGGGTCCCCTCCGCCATCA
>NZ_JCAUAS010000017.1:0-180403 GCF_059692075.1 Paenibacillus sp. J31P190
GTCTCATTGTAATGTTGTCTCTTCACACTCATGGCGCCGGCACCTCTTCGATTTATTAGATTTATTATCTGCCTGAATCTAAGAGGTGTCCACTTTTTATTCTAAGTCCAATTCGCTTCTGTTTATGTGTTAACATCCAAATTAACAGCAAATAAGCGCGGGAAACGCGCTTATTCTGGAGCGCCCGGACAAATAAGCGCGAAATATGCGCTTTCAGCAAGTGCTCTACGCGCCGAAGCCCACCCACTGAGTCCGAGAAATTTACTGCTTTGCATAATTTCCAATACAATAAAAAAGTGGTCAAATCCACTCGATTATAGGTCGGCTTGAAAGCGAAACTCTGTGGATTGATTTCGAACATTTAGGCTGCAAATCTGAGGATCGCGGGGAACGAGGTGCCGTTATTTCGGTGATTATGTCGATGCGGGACCCGCACGCGGAACGCAGGGGCCTTATTTTGCCGTTTTACCGGTTTTTCCACCTCGAAAGCGGGAAATAAAGGCTGCTCGTTCCGCGAAAACGTGAAATACGCTGTTTTGAGCAAAATAAAGCTTCTACGTTCCGTTAAAATCTGGTGATGTCGGGTGCGTATCCCTTCCATTTCCGTTTTCATTTTACACCACTTATCCATAGATCGGCATCTTGCATAATTTCCAATACAATAAAAAATGCCCAAACTGATTACTATCAGCATAGGCATTATTTAAAATAAAATTATAAAGTTTGTTCGAGCTGCTTTACAGCATTACCGAAATGATCATTTACTTGAACAAGCGCATCCAAAGCTTTCTCACGGCTTACGCCAAACATCAGCATTAGAATCGCGACTCTTGCATCTCCCTTAGCTTCCATTCCGATGCGACGAGCTGTATCTTCATCTGTACCAGTCGCCTCTTGAATAATCCGCACGGTACGATCCCTAAGTTTCTTATTCGTCGCCTGAACATTTACCATCAGATTCCCATAAACTTTGCCCATTTGAATCATCACTGTCGTCGAGATCATGTTGAGAACCATTTTTTGCGCTGTTCCCGCTTTTAATCTTGTCGACCCCGTAATAATCTCAGGCCCGACAGGCACCTCGATCGGATATTTCACAACAGCACTAAGCTGCGTATCCCGATTACAACTTATGCCGATCGTTAATAGACCCAACCGGTTAGCCTCTCGTATAGCGCCAATCACATAGGGTGCGGTTCCACTTGCTGTAATACCGATGACTACGTCACCAGCTCGTGCAACATCTGCTATCGCGCGCACACCAGCATCTTCATCATCTTCAGCGTTTTCTACCGCTGCACGAATGGCTATTTCTCCTCCAGCAATAATGCCGTTCACAAGCTCCGGCTCAACACCAAACGTAGGCGGGCATTCGGATGCATCTAGAACGCCGAGACGGCCACTGGTTCCAGCTCCAATGTAGAAAAGTCGGCCGCCGCGGGTCATCGCTTCGACCACCGCCTCAGCGGCATCAGAGATTTGCGGTAAAGCTCCGTTAACGGAGAGAGCTACCGTCTGGTCTTCTTCATTCATTAGAGTCACGATTTCCCGAACAGTAAGTCGGTCAAGGTGACTTGACTTTGCATTTCTCTGCTCGGTAACCGTTTGATTAACTTGTTGTACCACGTTACCTTGCCTCCTTTTTATCAATACGCTGCTTTGCGTCTATTTACGAAAAACAAATGCTGCTATCCGTTGTTTCATTACTTCCGTTAATTCAAAGCCCCGTTCCTGCAAGGCAAGAAGATAGGCTCCAATCACGGGTGGCCGCTCGAGCAGCCGGACATCGAACATGCCGGACTGTATCAACGGTGTCTGCATAAAGCGATGCTCGAACATTTGATCTGAAAATAAGCCGCCTGTTATCACAAGAGGGATTGTATTTTCTGCCAAATCATGGTTATCGCTTTCCTTCATTGGGTGTTGTTTCTCCATGGAAGTTATAACCGTCTTTACGAGCTCTTCTAGCTCCTGAATCGCTTCTTCCACGAGCTTAACAGCAATCGGATCCCCATTGGCTGCAGCTTGCATGACGAGCTTGGATCCATCCGCAATCGCGGTCCGTACATTGTTATGGCCATAAATGGTGTTGATCAATTGCCCAGGATGCTGTAAGGACCAACGTTCAAGAACTAACCCTGTCAAAGCTGTAGGCTCTCCTCGGCCGTCATACGCCCGCATAACAGCCACAAGCGCTTTCCGCCCAAGATCAAACCCGCTTCCTTCATCGCCGAGTAAATAGCCCCAGCCTCCGACTCTTACAAATCCGCCCGTCGACGGATCGAATCCATACGCGATGGAGCCTGTGCCTGAGATGAGCGCAATGCCCTTCTGTCCCCAAGTACCAGCAGCCAACGCGGTCACTGCATCATTGTGGACGGTGATCGGAACACCTTCCGGCAATTCGGTTTGCAGCCAGTCGCCGATCCGTTTCCGGTCTTCGGGGCGGTCACTCCCGGCCAAACCAAGGAAGATCCCACCTAATTGGGACATTTCTGTACCCGATTGGTCTAATACATCCCGGATGAGTGTGAGCAGAACACGCTGAACATCTTCCCATGGACGGGACTTCACACTGCTGGATTCACCGCGGCTTTCAGCCAAAATGTTACCTTCCGCATCGCCGAGAATACATACTGTTTTGGTCCCACCGCCGTCAATCCCAATATATTTAGTTTCAGCCATCTTATTTCACCGCTCCTGCCGTCATGCCTTCCATAAACTGTTTCGACGCTAGGAAAAACATGACAATCATTGGCACTGAAGCCAAGGTTAAGCCAGCGAATAGCATACTTAAATCTGTAGAGTACTGTCCGAACAGTGACAGCATGCCAACCGGTATCGTCTTTTTCATATCGTCTTGGATAAAAATCAGCGGGAAGAAGAAATCGTTCCACGCCATAATAAAATTCATAATCATGACCGTCCCCAGTGCTGGGCGAATAAGCGGCAGCAAAACGTGCCACATGACACCGAAATCCGAAGAACCATCGATGCGCGCTGCTTCCTCGAGCTCCTTCGGCAGCGTTCTAAAAAAGCCAGTTAAAATCAGGACAGCGAGCGGCATTCCGATCGCCGTATATACGCTAACAAGCGACCAAACGCTATTCAACAGGGCTAGCTTCTTCATTAATAGGAACAAGGGAACGATCCCAAGCTTAATTGGAATCATCATGCCTAAGAGGAAAAAGAAGAACAACGCACCATTCCAACGGAACGGATATCGTGCAATATAAAATGAAGCCAAAACGCCAAACAGCAAGATCAAAGCTACGGAAACAACACTAACCACGACACTGTTCCAAAAATAAGTTCCAAACGGAATTTG
This sequence comes from Paenibacillus sp. J31P190, assembly GCF_059692075.1. Lineage (NCBI taxonomy): Bacteria > Bacillati > Bacillota > Bacilli > Caryophanales > Paenibacillaceae > Paenibacillus > Paenibacillus sp. J31P190. Next base: position 3,329 of record NZ_JCAUAS010000017.1, read on the forward strand.
ATGGATTAGCTTACTATATGCCGTAAACGATATAGAAGTCGGAAGCGACATCGGGTTTTTCAAAATCTGGATATTCGTTTTGAAAGAGGAGGTCAGCATCAGAAAGATCGGATACAAACTGACCAGTGCACCCAAGTACGCCGCAGCGTATTGGAGCCCCCGAACGGATTTGTTGGTTTTCATGGTGTGCCTCCTTTCTTAATGCTGTGACGATTGGTTCCTTGTGAAGTACAGGAACAACGCGGAAATGGTTGCGATAATGAAAAATAGTACGACTGCCAATGCCGAGCCCAGGCCTAATGCGACCGAATCGCCGCCAGACGAGCCGCCAAACGCAATCCGATAAAAGAACACAGCAAGCGTGTCAGTGGAGTTGTAAGGTTCCCCTTGCGAACCTTCCATGGCATAGATAAGTTCGAACGCTTCGAATGCATGAATAAAGGTAAACACCGTAATGATGATTAATGACTGACTCATCATCGGCAGAATAATGGAACGGATCAACCGGAAGCCTTTTACTCCGTCCAATCTCGCCGCTTCAATGACTTCTGTCGATATAGCGTGCAAACCTGCAAGAAATATCAACATGGAGAAGCCTATGCCAAACCAGCTGTTGACGATTGTAATGGATGTTAACGCATAAGCCGGATCCCCGAGCCAAGGCTTAGCCCACGAAACAAGACCGATCTTTTTGAGCAGCACATTGACAATTCCATTGTTCGGGTTCAGCATAAGTTTCCACAAAAAGCCTACGACGATGACAGAAAGCAGCCTCGGTAAAAAGTAAGCCATTTTCAAAAAGTTCGAACCCTTAAGCTTGCTGTAAACCAGATAGGCAAGCACGAACGCAATCACGTTCTGAACAGCCATTTCAACAGCAAAATAATACAGATTATGACCGAACGCATTCCAAAATAAATGGTTGAACGGTTCTTTTGTAAACAGGCTCACAAAGTTGCCCAGCCCCACAAACTCCCCGCGGGTGTGACCTTTCCAGTCATAAAAACTGTAACCGAAAGCTGAAAGGATCGGATAGATCACGAAGAGAATGTAAACGGCGAGGGCAGGAACCGGGAACAGATGAACTGCTCCCTTTTTCCACCAAGACGATTTTGCAAAGTTATTCATGTGCCCCCACCCCTCTTCTTAAACTGAATTATTTCTTAGGCTTGAACCATGTATCTGCACTCTTTTGAACTTCTTCCGTCACTTGCTCCGGAGTCAATTTGTTCAAATACATGCCTTGAATTGAGTTTTCTAAAGTAGCTTTGGTTGTAGGGTTGCCTGCATTGAAATAGACAACGGATGCGTAAGGTGTAGAAATCGTATCAGCATTCTTAGCAATTTTGGCTACAAGCGGATCTTTCGCCGCGACACCTGGGATTGTGCTTGGTTTTTGCAGTTCGTTAACAGCTAGCGCTCCGAACTCTTTCGTTGTCAAAAACTCCATAAATTTCAGAGCTTCCGCCTTATGAGCAGATTTCGCATTCACTGAAAACGATCCGTCTACCCAAGTTGTAACTGTTGCTTTGCCATCAGCTTTCATTGACGGTACTGGGAACACATCCATTTGCAGGTCTGGATTCGTTTTCTTCATAACAGCATATTCCCAATCGCCCATGACCATCATGGCTGCTTGCTCGGAAACAAACATGTTTCTCATATCGTCCATCCCGATCCCTACATAATTATCTGGGAAGTATGGGGTCAAATCTTTGAGCATTTTAATCGAGCTTACATATTCCGGGCTTTTGAAATTCGCTTCGCCAGCAAGAATCTTCTTAATGAAATCAGTCCCATAAACGGACGGTGCAAGTGTACCTTGAGTCAGGGATAGAATCCAACCTTCTTTTGAGCCGAAAGCAAACGGAGTTACTTTATTTTTCTTCAAAGTATCCGCTGTTTTCAACAATTCATCCCACGTTTTAGGCTCGGTCAGATTATATTTTTGGAAGATTTTCTTGTTGTAAAATACTTGCGTGGAGCTGAATACAGTCGGTACGCCGTAGACTTTTCCATCTGATCCTGTAGCGGCCAGCAACGTGTCTTTCGAGAATACGTCCATTCCTTTGAGGCTGCTCAGCGGCTCTAAATAACCGGCATCTGCTAACACAGCACCTGCCGCATAAGGACGAAGATGAATAATATCAGGGCCATTTCCACTTTGCAGACCTGTGTTAAGCGCAGTGTTATATTCCGTATTTTTAATCGGCTTGAAATCAATATCAATGTTCGGGTTGCTTTTCTTGAATTCAGCAATGATTTTAGCGTAAGCATCCGCATCTTCCGTACGCCAGCTTCCCATTGTCAACTTCACTTTTTCCTGAGGTGCTGCCGATGGTGCTGTACTAGCTCCACCAGGTGTCGTGCTAGGAGTTGCGGTATTGCTGCTGCTGCAAGCGACAAGCATGGAAGAAGCAGCGACCATAGTTAATAATGCCCCACTGAATAAACGTTTCATTTAGAAAGCCTCCCTTTAATGTTTACTTATATATTTTAACCTCATGATTGAAATGAGGACAAAACCGCTTCATGCAAAATTGGACGCAGCTCCCGGATCTTATTGTTTCGCCCCAAATGAACCGCATTGGTAAGAAATACGACGCTGATGCCCTGTTCGGGCTCAACCCACAAGCTCGTTCCTGTAAAACCTGTATGACCGAAGCTACCCGTAGGCCAGCTTTCTCCGCAGCTCGGGACATTGGCGGGATCATGCTTGACCTCCCAGCCAAGTCCGCGGCCGCCTACGGGAGCAGCTGTGGTTTCTCGCATTAGCGATGGCGGAACAATATCCCAACGTTCCGGCTGCAACCACCATGCCGCATAGCGGGCTAGATCGTCCGCTGTTGCGAATAATCCCGCACTGCCGGTAACACCTCCGAGGTGGAAGCTCTTTTCATCATGAACTTCGCCGATGATGTAAGCTCCATCTACCTGTTCGGTTGCAGCAATACGATCTTGAAGTTCGGGGCCGGGGTTAAAAACCGTATTCTGCATCTCAAGTGGATCGAATATATGCTGCTTAACAAAGCGATCCAACGGCTCGCCAGACACTCGTTCTACAATAATCCCTAGGAGGATCATACCGAGATCACTATACAGCTTTTCCTTACCTGGCAGAAATAAAAGCTCTTGCGCCAGAATTTCCTCGATTAGGTTAGGCCGAGCTGCTTTGCGCGGAAAATATGGCAAATCCGGCGGCAGCCCGGACGCATGCATCAAGAGATGACGCAGTGTGACTTGCGAATGGCGGAATGCAGGCAAGTAAGCCTGCACGGAGCTATCCAGCGACAGTTTCCCTTTGGCCACTAGTACAAGAATTGCTGGAAGTGTAACGGTTACCTTCGTAAGGGATGCGATGTCAAACATTGTGTTCAAACGAATTGGATGTTCCTTTGTGCCGTCGGAGAATGATCCATATGCTTTTTGAAATCGCAAGCTGTTCGATACAGTAATATCAAGCACAGCGCCGGGCAAGAGCCCATCGCGCACCCATCCTTCTACCAAGCGGTCCACTTTATCCATTGCGTTTCCCCGCCATGACGGCTTGTCTCGTCTTTTCTAGAGATTTGATGCTTTCCTCATAATGACGGCCAGCGATGCCGGCGTACAAAATATCAATCACGTTCAGTTGAGAAATCCTTGAAGCCATCGCCCCGCTGCGAATGCTCTTCTCTAAGGTGCTTATAAACAACTGTATATCCGCAAGCTCCGCTACTGGATTAGCTCCAAACCGGGTCAGTGTAATGACAGAGGCACCGTTATTCTTAGCGACAGCGAGAGCACGAATCATGTCTTCGGTTTGGCCTGAATAGGAAATACCGAAAACTACGTCACCGGGAATTAGATTTGCTGCAATGGTTGCTTGAGCATCAAACCCGGTGCCCATTTCACACCAGCGATTAATACGCGTTAGCTTTTGCATGAAATCCTTCGCGATAACCGCCGATGCGCCTACACCGAAGACACCAACTTTTCTTGCGCTGCTCAGCGAATGAATTGCTTTTTCCACACTTTCCGGAGAAAGTACCGTTAATGTATCTTGGATAGAAACAATATTGTTATTGGAAACCGATTTAATGAGATCTACGATAGATCCGTCAGTGCGGATTTCTTGGTACGATTCTGCAGGTAAGGACGATTGTGATAAATCACCCGCGATCCTCAGCTTCAACTCTTGAAATCCTTTACAGTGAAGGGAGCGTGATAGCCTAACAATCGTCGCTTCACTTACGTGAGCAAACTCTGCCAGCTTCTGCACAGAAAGGCTGACTACCTGTTCCGGATGCTCCAAAATATATTGTGCAGCCCTGCGCTCCATCGGCTTTAAGCTCCCTATAGCCGCTTCTATACTTACTAATCCACCTTTTAACATGGGAGTCACCCTCTACGGTTTCATGTGTAGTTTTGAACTTGCATATCCTTATTATAGAGTTTTATTTCACTTTGTCTATATGTTACTGAAATTTTATTTCACATTTTACGTTTACGCTTAAAATCATCGTTACAGCGCGAGACAGACAAGGTTGAAACATCTGGCAACGATGTAAAACATCGTTGCAAGTTGCACGTGGCGTGGATATCAGGCCTTATCTCACCTGTATTAAAGGGTTGCTCTCTGTCAGCCAAAACATATAAATTCTTATCTTATAAAAAAACTGAGGCTCTGCCTCAGTTCCTTGTCTAATGCATATATTTCCATCCCATTTCCATCCTCTTTCTATTCTTCTCTGTATCTAGAATTTCAGTTACAAACCTAAACCTTAGCCAGCGAACATACGCGGCGCGTCGGACTTTAAGCGCCTTTTCGGCGCTTAGCAAGTAAAACATCTTGTCACATACTTGTTGCCCCCCAGGCTGGAGCTGCATCAGATGGTTGTTTTAGATGTTAATATTGTAAAACGGACCTATTCGCAACATTTGCGATAGAGCCGTTTTTCGTTATTCTTTGGATATTCTAATGTCCATATCTTTGTATTGCATAATCCTAGGAATAAAAGCGAATAATTCCTTTATTATGAAATGTTTCCGATTTGACCTAAGATCATTTCACTTTGAGGGGATTGGAAAATGGAACTAAAACAGGAACCTATCAGTACTTCCGTTTCCCAAAATCTTGAGAAATTATTGCAATATTTTAGTCAAAATGAATATCTGGTTGTCAGAAATATCACTAAAAATGACGGCCAATCGTTAGCGTCTATTATTTACTTGAATATCCTTGTTGATGAAAACATCTTAAATCAACAAATCATCCGTAAAATGTCCGAAGATCTTCTTTACTGGAAGGGACCCGTTGATGATGCGATAACAGGATCGTTATACTCGTTAGGCGCAGTTAGACTTTTGCCAAATTTAGATGCGGTTGTGAGCATGATTACGGATGCAGGCTTCGTTATTTTTGTTGAAGGTCGCTCAGAGTCATACGGAATGATGTTGCCTGGATATGAAACGCGCGCGATAGACGAACCAAAGCTTGAAGTCAACGTACGTGGGCCACGTGAGGGGTTCACCGAAGATTTGCAAATTAATTTGGGAATGGTTTATAGAAGACTGAAGACATCGGATTTGAAATCGAAATCCTATATCATTGGACGACGGAGTCAAACAAAAGTATCCGTCTTGTATCTCGATAATCAGGTTGATCATACCGTATTAGAAAAATTGAAGAGAAAACTCGAAGCGATAGACTTGAATATTCTAGTAGATAGTGCACAAATAGAAGAATGGATTCAGGACAGTACGTTTTCGCCTTTCCCACAAATTCTAAATACGGAACGCCCCGACCGGATTGTTACGGCCTTGAACAGAGGGAAAATCGCGATCATAACGGACGGGACTCCGATAGCTTTAATTGCCCCCAGCTCTTTTTTCGAGATGATGCATCCCAGCGAAGATCTTTACGAAAGGTTTTATTTTGCTAACTTTTTGCGCTTAATACGGTTGATTACGCTATTCACTTCCCTTTTTGGGCCTTCTTTATATATCGCACTGACGACCTTCCATCTGGAAATGATCCCTACGCCGCTAATGATGGCCTTCCTTTCTGCCAAAGCGGGGATCCCCTTTCCAAGTTTTATTGAAGCTTTCATCATGGAAGTGGCTTTCGAAGTGCTGCGAGAAGCCAGCCTGCGTCTGCCTCGCGCTGTCGGCCAATCTGTCAGTATCGTAGGTGCTCTCATCATCGGAGAAGCAGCGGTACAGTCGGGAATCGTTTCCCGTCCGGTTGTGATCGTGGTTGCCATGACAGGAATTGCATCCTTTACAATTCCATCATTTAGTACAGCCATCGCTTTGCGAATGTTACGGTTTCCTCTCATGCTTCTTGCAGCTTCTACAGGTGTCTTTGGGCTCTCTCTGGGATTGTTCGCAATCCTTTTGCATCTATGTTCCTTACGGTTCTGTGGAGTACCATTCTTAGAACCGGTCGATTCTGAAAGCTTAAAAAATACATTTAAGAAATTCATCCTCCTTCCGGCCCGATATCGAAGTTCCTCATCGTATAAGAGGAAATAAGATTGTAAGGCAAAGGTGAAGGGGAAATTTATTTTTGGAATTGAAGGCGAGGGGTATGAAGAACGTTAAATGGTTTCTGGCTATGTGTTCAATCTTGTCACTATTAGTGGGCTGTTCACCTGATAATAAGGAAATCAGCGATATTGATTTAGTTATGGCAACTGGTATTGATTATGACAAGGAAAGCAATAAATATGTAATTACTGTTTATTGTGTTTTACCCGCATCGACAAGTACGGAGAAAACAGGTAAACAGATGGAGTTGGTTGATAGTGCAGTTGGAGATTCGATATTGGACGCTGCAAGAAATATGCGTAACCGTGTAGGTAAATCCTTGGTATGGCAGCATAATAAATTCTTTATTGTAGGTGAAGCTGCAGCACGTCATTCCCTCTATGATATCGTAGATTTCCTAACAAGGAACCGTCAAATCCGCATAACAGGTCACCTACTTGTTAGTGAGGGAAAAGCAGAGGATTTACTGAAAAGAAAATCCAATATTAGCGAACTTACTTCGAATGTGCTGCTAGGGATCGTCCGAAATGAAAAAGAGTGGGGCAAGAGCTACAGTCTAATGATACATAAAGTGGCCGACCGCTACACTAGTCCATACAGGGGCTTTGTTTTAGGCAGAATAATGACGTCACCAAAGTCTGTTTCCTCTCCATCATCGCTGCTTTTTAATGGCGGAGCTGTTATTAACAAAGGGAAATTCGTTGACTGGCTGGATGGAAATGATGTGCGGGTTGTCCATTGGTTATCTGAGAAAAGTAAATGGAAAAACTATGAATTTACAGAATCATTGGAATTCAAATCCACGAAAGTGTCCTATTTTCTTCGAATCTCAAAAAGAGAAATTCACAGCGATTACGTCAATGGCAAACCAAAATTAGATGTCCAGTTGAATTTCAAAGCGACTTTGGGTGAAATGAATCAATATCTTGCACTGAGCGATCCGGTTATATTGGCTCAATTGGAACAAGTTACCTCCAAGCATTTGGAGAAAATCATTCATGATAGCTTAAAACATTTTCAACAAGATCTGAAAGTAGACCTACTTGGGGTTTCTGAATATTTCATCCAGCATCATCCAAAGGAATGGAAAAAGCTAAAAAAGGATTGGGATCATGTATATCCGACAATGTCAATTCCTGTTCATGTCAATGTAGAAATTGAAAAACTGGGCATGTCCCAAATCATAGGTGGCCGATAAATGCTTCTTAATAACTCGCTCTGCTTAATAGCTATTTGTTTGGGGCTGAAAGGATCTATTCGCTTATGGAAACAACAGACTAAAACAGATGCTATAGTTCTCCTGTTGTATTATCTCGTTATAATCGTCTATTTGAATCCCTTCATGGGTTTTTCAAAGCTTACCTTGGAGTCCTTAAACAAGATTATTTATGGTCCTGTCTCCGATTACATGATAGACCTATTAAAAGTACGAGTGGAGGAATGAAGATGACCGATTCTGAAAAAATCAATCATGGTCAATTGGGATTTCTCTGTTTTAGTTATTTGTCCGGATTCTCTACCTTGTTTTTAATTGAAGCCAAGCTGGTCAAGCAGGATGTCTGGATTTCAAATCTTCTAGCTATTGTTTTTTCAATAGGAGTATTATGGCTTCTATCCTATGTTCAATCGCAGCATCCTCAATTAAGTATGACGGAAGCTTGCGAAAAATTGTTGGGAAAATGGCTTGCCAAACTCGTACTTGTCATCTATCTTATCTATTTCCTTGATACAGGTGTGTTGGCTTATCGCGCAATATCTTGGTTCTATACGACGGCTATCCTTCCACACACCCCCCCTAACTTTTTAATTTTACTCATTGTGTTGGTTAGTTCCTATTCCGTTTATTTAGGTTTAGGTACTTTAGTACGCACGGTTCAATTTATCCTACCGTTTTTCATTCTATCCATCAGCATCGTCAGTTTGTTTATTCTGCGTGAAGTGGAAATTAATCCTTTCCTGCCCATGTTTCAAAGCAAATTATCCACAATCATTTACGGTGGGATGCTGTCTTTCGGTTTTCCATTTGGAAAATGCGTTGTCTTCTCTTTTCTTCTATCACGGGTAAAAAATACAAAAAAAACGTTCTCAAGTTTAACAACTGCAGTAGTTTTATCAGGTATTTATTTGTTACTGGCAAGTTATTTAACATTCGGTGCGCTTGGCATACATTTAACCAAATTGTCGGCGTTTCCCTATTTTACTTCCATACAATTAGTTAAATTCGGAGAATATATGGAAAGGATAGAAATTCTTATCATCGCAATTTGGACCATTTTCACTTTATTTGAACTTATTGTGCTTCACTACGTTTTTTTACTCGTGATAAAACAAATTTTCAAGATCAAAGAGACGAAACCTTTTATTTTACCTACTGGACTATTGTTCTATGTTTTGGCTCAGATTAGTTATACAAAGATGATGGATTTGGGAGCCTATGACTTTGAAATTTTTCCCTTCTCCTCACTAATCCCAACCTTAATCATACCTGTCCTTTTAGCTATTATAACTTGGGTAAGAACGCGGCAGCGTAAAAATGAGCCCTCGCTAGCACACAACTAGCGAGGACTCATCCTTTTATTTGAAACGATTCATTGAAAATAACGAAATGTCATACTCACTTTTGCCTGTCGTAATAAGCTGGGATAAGATTTCGCCGACTACACTGCTAAATTTAAACCCATGTCCGGAAAATCCGGCGGCAAAGGCGATATGCGGATACTCTGGATGTGCATCTATAATGAAATTTTCATCGGGAGTGAGGGTGTACGTGCAGGTTTTTCCCTTGCGCAGTTCCATATTGGCAAGAGGCATAAACCGGCTTAAAAACATTCGTAAGTCTTCTTCATCCTCCTGAAGTGCCCCAAACTCGGGAATGGCTTCATCTGGATGAATCCGAACTCCCCCATCATGACGTCCTACCTTAAGACCAGCTCCCCCCATGCTGGGAAAACCGTAATAATGTCCCAAGGAGGTTTCAAACGTAAACGCAGGAAAGCGTTCCTCCCCGAATAAAAAGTCATCTGCTTCAAACCAGGCAAACGTCTTTCTTTTCGTAACAAGCGGTGGATGGATATTCATAAGAGGAAGCAGCTTAGAAGACCATGCCCCCGCTGTAACGATGAGCGCGCGTCCCTTATAACTTTCGTCGGCTGTTTGGACCGTCACCCCGTCAGAATCGATAGACAACTCTTGGACGGATGAATTCGTTAAAATGGTAACTTGATGACGTTCCAACAGTTCCCGATAAGCACGAATACATTCCTCGCTTTTAAGCACACCTGAATTCGATTCGAAGCAGCCCACGTAGCCCTCTGGAAGCGAAATTCCAGGCCATATTGTATGGATTTTGCTGGAATCCACTGTTTGCAGCGGAAGTGAATAGGCCTCGGAGCTAGAAACAACTTGTTGGATAAAGGTTGAATCACGAGTACCTACATTCAGCACCCCGGTTTGGTAGAACAGTTTTCTTCCCGACTCTCGCTCTAGATCGAACCAAAGCTTTTGTGCTCTGAGGGCTAACGGAACATAACTCGTCCCTTCTCCATAGGCATGCCTGATGATACGAGTATCGCCATGATGTGCCCCGCGATCGTGCGGAGGGTTAAATGAATCCAGCAGTAAAACGCTTTTCCCTTTAAGGGTCAAATAATAGCCTGCAGCCATCCCCATCGAACCGGCACCAACAATAATTACGTCATAGTTCATCATTCCATAATTCCCTCCAAAAAAAGGTTCAACTCACAATACTGGCTCGAATGACATATGCTGCAGATTCATTGCCAGAATGGCTTATTTGTATATTCACTTTGTCCAATGAAACTCTCCATGATAGTACGCAGAAGTCGCCTTTCTCCAACCATAGAGACTGATCTTCATTTATACTACATCTTACTCGGCCCTCGGTACAATAAAAAGCTTCTGTCACTAGTGTAAATTCCACATCATCCTTGTGGCATTCGATCTCCTGAGAAGTTCCTTCTTTGATCCATAAAGCTTCTAATTCTCCCCGGCATCCCGCCGCTGTGATGAGATTGAAGTCTGTTACTTTCCCCATACTCCGGGTGACCCATCCACCGCTGAAGCTTTCCTGTTCGTAAGGCATTAATCCCACTTGATGTGATCCCTCATATTCTAGAATCACCTCTCCTTTAATAACCATAAGCTTTCTCCAAAAATCAGGAAGGCAGGTAAACAAAGACTGCTCATCTTGAATGCTGGCCGTGCTGATTCTCCATAAAAAATTCCGTTTATTATACTCCGCGTTTTCAGGATATATGGCTAGCTGCGTTGTCGTTCCACCTGACCAAGCGGACGTTATTTGCATATTCTTTTTAATGACTTTGATCGAATAAGACATATAGGCATCTCCTTGAAAATATTCCATAAACGAATGAAAAAGAGGACCTGGAAATGCCAAGTCCCACCTACTAATCTGAACTATGCCTACTCTTACTTTATCATGTCAGCGTACCAAGAAAAATACGAACCTACCGCGTCGTTTTTGCGGATCAGCTTCTTTGTTCTATCCTTAACCTCTTCCGCATGGATGTATAAACGTGCGCACCCCGTATCCATGGCTGCTTGAGCAACGGCAGCCGCCACATTCGGAGCAATCATAGGATCAAATGGATTCGGAATCACATAGTCCCGATTTAACTTATGGGCTGGAACCAAACCGGCAATGGCGTAAACAGCGGCTAGTTTCATAGCCTCATTAATCTCTCTGGCACGCACATCTAGTACGCCGCGAAAAATGCCCGGAAACGCTAATACATTGTTGATCTGGTTGGGAAAATCGGAGCGTCCCGTGCCAACGATCGCAGCTCCGGCAGCTTTCGCTTCTTCCGGCATAATCTCCGGCACCGGATTCGCCAAGGCAAATATAATAGAATCACGGTTCATGGAGCTGACCATCTCTTTCGTAAGCGCCCCCGCAGCAGAAACTCCAATGAAGACATCGGCTCCTCTCACTGCATCGGCGAGATTACCTGTTAGATGATCTTTATTCGTCATCCGTGCTATTTCCAGCTTGAACGGATTCATGCCTTCTTGTCTTTCTTCATGGATAATACCCTTCGTATCGCAATCGATGATATCCTTAGCACCCATATGGCCCAGAAGCTTCATGGCCGCTATGCCGGCTGCGCCTGCCCCGTTAATAACCACACGAATTTGGTCCATCGTTTTGTCGACTAATTGGAGAGCATTGATTAATCCGGCCGCAATGACAATAGCCGTACCATGCTGGTCATCATGGAAAACAGGAATAGCGCATTCCTTTTTCAACCTCTCTTCAATTTCAAAACAATCCGGCGCGGCGATATCTTCTAAATTAATACCGCCGAACGAAGGTGAAAGCTGCTTAACCGTCTCAATCACTTTCTCTTTATCCAACGCATCTAAACAGATCGGAATCGCATCGACGCCAGCAAATACCTTGAAAAGCAAAGCTTTTCCTTCCATCACCGGCAAAGCTGCATGCGGACCGATATTTCCCAAACCGAGCACAGCCGTTCCATTGGTAACGACGGCAACCAGGTTTCCTTTCATCGTATAATCGTATACTTTATCTTCTTCCATACAAATGTCTTTACAAGGCTCTGCAACTCCCGGGGAGTAGGCAAGGCTCAAATCACGGACAGTGCCTACCGGAACCTTGGCAATAACCTCAAGCTTTCCGGCATACTTTTTATGCATGTGAAGAGCATCTTCACGTAAATTGTTCATGATTCATCACCTTCCAAGGCATTTTGTTCAGAGCATTGATTAAATCCATCCGCGCCATTTTATCGCTTCCACCATTCGCTTTAAACCAACGATGTAGGCTGCCAATCTCATATCTACTTGCTTCTGCAAGGATAATTGATAGACGTTGTAGAAAGATTTTTTCAATATTTGTTGAAGCTTTTCATTCACTTCTTCTTCATTCCAATAATATCCCTGATTGTTTTGGACCCATTCAAAGTAAGATACGATGACCCCGCCTGAGCTCGCAAGCACGTCTGGAACGATCAAAACACCTTTATTGGTCAAAATTTCAGTAGCCTTCAAAGTTGTCGGTCCATTGGCTGCTTCTACCAAAATCTTCGCTTTAATATCGAAGGCATTGTCTTCTGTGATCTGGTTTTCAATCGCAGCTGGAACTAAAATATCACAATCTTGGATTAACAACTCTTGGTTCGAGATGGCATTCGGGAACAAATTCGTCACCGTTCCAAAAGAATCACGTCGATCTAATAAATACTGCACGTCCAAGCCTTCAGGATCGTAGAGAGCCCCTTGAGCATCCGAAATGCCCACCACTTTGGCACCAGCCTCGTGAAGGAACTGAGCAAGAAAGCTGCCTGCATTGCCAAAGCCTTGGATAATGACTCGCGCGCCCTCAATCGGAATCCCTGCAACATGAGCCGCTTCTCTTAGCAATAGCACCACGCCCATGGCAGTAGATGATTCTCTTCCAATCGATCCGCCTAAGACGAGCGGCTTGCCGGTAATAAAACCTGGCGAATCGAATTCCCGAATCCGGCTGTATTCATCCATCATCCACGCCATGATTTGTGAATTCGTGAACACGTCCGGCGCCGGAATATCCTTGGTCGGCCCGACTAGCTGGCTAATTGCCCGTACGTAACCACGGCTTAACCGTTCCAGCTCGCCGAAGGACAGCGTGCGTGGATCGCATTGGATTCCGCCTTTGCCTCCGCCGTAAGGCAGATCGGCAATGCCGCATTTAATGGTCATCCACATGGAAAGAGCCTTCACTTCATCTTCGGTAACACCGGGATGGAAGCGAATTCCGCCCTTGGTCGGTCCGACCGCATCATTATGCTGCGCACGATACCCAGTGAACACTTTCACCGAACCGTCGTCCATTTTCACAGGAATGCGTACGGTTAGCAACCGAAGCGGTTCCTTTAGCAATTCATATAAGGATTCCGCGCATCCCATTTTGTCGAGAGCAGCTTGGATAACAAGCTGCGTTCTGCTCAAAACATTCAAGCTTTCCGCCTGCATAGGCTTCTCTTTTACTTCCGTCGGAGCTTCCATGATGATCCCCCTTGAGTCTTCGTACAGACTGTATCCCTTTAATGAATCCGTTTGCCGTCCGTGACTACCATTTTTCCTTGCTTGAATACGGAATGAACATGGTTGATCCCAAAGTGATAAGGCAGATAGGCCAAGTTATCCGCATTGTAAATAACCAAATCTGCTTGTTTGCCCGCTTCCAAACTGCCAATCGTACCCGCTTTTCCGATCGCGTGAGCCGCATTGATGGTTACGGCCGTCAGAACTTCCTCCGGCGACATCCCTAAATTCAGACAGCCCAGCGTCATGACGAGCTGTATGGATTCCGTTGGCGAACTTCCCGGATTATAATCCGTGGATAAAGCTACGGGAAGTCCCATTTCAATCATCCTACGCGCTCGGGCGTGATGCTTCAGCCTTAAATTAAAGGAGGTAGCTGGCAGACAGACAGCAATGACGCCCGCCCGCTGCATCGCTTCCAATCCTTCATCTGATGCGGCGATCAAATGCTCGGCGGAGATACAACCCAGTTTGCCGGCAAGCTGCGCGCCGCCCATCGGCTCGATTTCGTCAGCATGGATTTTCAAGCCGAAGCCCATCGCTTTTGCAGCCAACAGAATTTGTTCCGATTCTTCCACAGAAAATACGCCGTGCTCACAAAATACATCGCAAAATTCAGCAAGTCCCTGACGTTTCACTTCGGGGAGCATTTCTTCAATGATAAGCTGAACGAATTCTTGAGACCGGCCCTTATATTCTTCTGGCACCATATGAGCACCCATGAACGTAGACACCAAATCAACCGGATGTTCCTGATTGAGTTTGCGAGTGACCCTGAGCTGCTTAAGCTCATCATCCAGCGTTAGACCATATCCGCTCTTGGCTTCTGCTGTGGTAACCCCATAAGAAAGCATCGTATCCAAGCTTTTTTTAGCCTTTACGTACAACTCTTCTTCCGAAGCCTGACGGGTTGAGCGGACTGTACTGAGAATCCCGCCGCCTTGAGCTAAAATTTCTAAATAAGAAGCGCCTTTCAGCTTTAAGGCTAATTCATTCTCGCGAGAACCGCCGTGAACCAAATGCGTATGAGGGTCGATAAGTCCAGGGGTAACAAGCTTACCCTCAGCATCATGCTTATGAGTTATCGGCCGTTCACCGATTTGTGCCAAAACTTCTTCTTCCGTTCCTACTCCAACAATGATACCGTCTGTGATTGCCACAGCTCCTCTTCGAACTGCTGCAACCTCTGACATTTCATCGCCTCGGCGCGGCTCCTGAGTTCCTTGCATGGTGATCAGTGTGCCAATATTATGGATCAGCAGGTCAATCCGATTGTTCTCCATCGTTTCTCCCCCTCGAAATACAGCAAGCCCGATCGGGCTTGCTGCAAGTTATCTTCATTCTTTTATATATATTCAGTAACGATTAGATACCCATCATCGGTACGCGAACGCCGCGTTCCTTCGCCGTTTGAATGGCAATGTCATAACCCGCATCAGCGTGACGGATGACGCCCATTCCAGGGTCCGTATTCAAGACGCGCGCTAATCTTTCGTCCGCTTCTTTGGAACCGTCCGCAACGACAACCATACCTGCGTGCAGGGAGTATCCCATGCCTACGCCGCCGCCATGATGGACGGAAACCCAGCTCGCACCGGATGCCGTATTCACTAGCGCATTTAATATCGCCCAGTCGCCAACAACATCGCTGCCGTCCTTCATCGACTCGGTCTCACGGTTTGGAGAAGCCACGGAACCGCAATCCAGATGATCACGTCCGATAACGATTGGCGCGGACAGTTCACCATTGCGCACCATTTCGTTAATGGCCAGACCCATCTTGGCCCGTTCCCCGTAACCCAACCAGCAAATACGCGCTGGTAGACCTTGGAAAGCAACTTTCTCTCTTGCCAATTCGATCCATTTACGCAGATGCGCATTGTCTGGGAACAATTTCAAAGCAAGTTCATCGGTTTTATAGATATCCTCCGGATTACCGGAGAGTGCCGCCCAACGGAACGGTCCTTTTCCTTCGCAGAAGAGCGGACGAATGTAAGCTGGAACAAATCCAGGGAAGTTAAAAGCGTCCTTAACCCCTTCATCAAGAGCTACTTGGCGGATGTTGTTGCCATAATCAAATACGGTTGACCCCAGTTTTTGAAGATCAAGCATCGCCTGCACGTGCGCAGCCATCGACTTTTTGGAAAGCTTCACATACTGTGTCGGATCGTTTTTACGCAAGTCAGCCGCAGCTTCCAATGAGTAACCGACCGGTACATAGCCGTTAAGCGGATCGTGAGCCGAGGTTTGATCGGTTACGAAATCAGGCACAATTCCCCGTTTCACAAATTCCGCGAAGACCTCTGCAGCGTTTCCTACTAGCCCAATAGCGAGCGCTTTTCCCTCTGCTTTCGCTTCGTTCGCAAGCTTCAACGCTTCATCCAGATCGTAAACCATGACGTCGCAATAACGCGTGTCGATTCTGCGTTGAATACGGGTCGGATCTACATCTACACCAATAACGACGCCATCGTTCATCGTTACTGCGAGAGGTTGAGCGCCGCCCATACCGCCAAGTCCGGCCGTTAAAGTCAAAGTACCTCTTAATGTGCCTCCCGAATGCTGCCTAGCTGCCTCTGCGAAGGTCTCATAGGTTCCTTGCAAAATGCCTTGCGTACCGATATAAATCCAGCTGCCAGCCGTCATCTGGCCGTACATCATAAGACCCTGCTTATCGAGTTCATGGAACGTCTCCCAGTTGGCATAGGCCGGAACAATGACCGAGTTGGAGATGAGAACCCGCGGCGCATGCGAATGCGTTCTGAATACGCCAACCGGTTTCCCGGATTGTACAAGCAGTGTTTCATCCGCTTCCAGGTTCGTTAGACATTCTACGATCTTGTCATAAGACTCCCAGTTCCGCGCAGCCTTGCCAATTCCGCCATAGACGACGAGATCTTCCGGACGTTCGGCTACGTCAGGGTCCAGATTGTTCATCAACATACGCAGGACAGCTTCCTGCTGCCACCCTTTTGCCGTTAGCTTCGTTCCGTGTGCTGCTCGAATCGTACGTTTGACTGTTTGTTCCATGAATAGTCACTCCTCTATGTTGTGTTCGATTTAGTTTCGTTTCATATATCCCGTCAAGAAAGTTAAGATAACATGCAAGGCGGTCCTGACCGTAGCTCTGCGGGGATCTTGCATAGGATCCACACAAACAATATCAAAGCCTCGCACCTTAGGATGCTGTCCTAATAGGAATACCGCTTCCAACAGCTGCCATGAGGTCATTCCTGCTGGAACGAGCGCTGGCACACCTGGCGCATATGCTTGATCCAGTACATCCATGTCAACGGTTACATAAATAGCATCCGTCCCGTCACCGGCAACCTCCAGCGCCTTTTCCACCAAAGCTTCGATTCCTTCTTTGGCTACCTGACGCGCCGTATATTGAGTAATTCCTTGCGCCATGGCGTATTCATGATACGCTCTTGAATTGGCAAAGCTGTGAAGTCCGATTTGCGCAATGTGGCGGCCTTCAACCGTGCCCGATTCAATCAACCCGCGGATTGGCGTTCCGTTGGAAGGACCTCCATCCTCCAGATTCCGGACATCCATGTGGGAGTCAAGCTGAACGATCCCCACCTTTCCACCGACATGATGCTTAAAGGCTTTCACAGAGGGGCACGTAATGGAATGATCGCCGCCTGCAATAATCGGGAACATATGAGGCATGGCTGCATAAATGTTCTTCAGCCCTTGTTCAATATTGGCATGACAGCGCAGCAGATCCGTCACATGCATCTGAATATCTCCAAGATCACGTGCTTGCAATTCCTGCAAATCGACACCGTGGTCGATACTGTACGTTGTCACATTCGCAAATAATTCCCGCAAGGCATTCGGTGTCATCGAAGCGCCTGAAATACTGATTGACGTCTTAGAAAGCGGAACTCCGATGAAACCGACTTGGACTTCTTCCTCGCCTTCCCAAGGGGTCAACCACTGGGATACCTTGGTCTCGAATCGATCCCGCCAATTGGAGTTTCGTACGAATTCTGGCGGATTCAGCAGTTCAATTTGTCTCAAAGCTGCTTCCCTCCTGTAGGTTGATGAAACAAAGTTTGTTTGTTTCTATGACTCCATCATACTGAAAAATGGGGCATCTGAATCTAGCCGAATTTGCGGAAAGGTAGCACAATATTACGATTTACCTCGGAATTGAACATTCCGATGAAAACGCTTAAAAGCCAACCCCTGAGCGGATTGGCTTTAAGTGATTATACCTATAACACTAGCACTGGGCTGATGACCGATAGTCCGTCGGGCTGCACCCCATAATCATTTTAAATTTCCTTGCAAAATAGTTCGCATCCTGAAAGCCAACTCGCGCGGCAATCTCTTGCATGGTCAATTCCGTTTTCTCTAACAAATAAACGGCCTTCTCAATACGAACTTTATTTAGAAAATCGACAAAGCTTACACCCGCTTCTTTTTTGAATACATGGGCAAAATAATGGGTGCTTAAGTAACAATGCTGGGCAATTTCTTTTAATAGCATTTTGTCTTGATGATGCTCTCTTATATAGACAATAGCGGATCTCACAATGGGGGACACCTCTAAGGCATGATCGTCCGATACCTGCCTGGCCAGCTTCCTCCAGTATGCGCACAGCTTTTTAACAAATTTGTCATATCGAATGGTACTGTACAAGTCTTGAAGCATTCTCGCGTTTTCAGATAAAATTTCAGAAGCATTACCTCCTAAGTCGACAACCATTCTTGACAAAGAAAGTACTAGATCATAGGCTTCCGACTTAAATAGATCAATATTATGCTTATACGATTGGGAGAGACTTTCTAATAACTCGATCAAATAAGTGATTGAGCCTTCTTCATCACCGATCCGGACACGTGACAGCAATTCGATTTTCTCTTCGTGGGTCACAGGCTTTGCGCGTTCTTCCTGAATGCTTTTTTGTCCTTCATATTGAAAAATCATCCGGTTTCCTTGAAAGAAACGGTCGATCAATGATTCTTTGGCTTCGCTGTAGGAAAGATGAAGCTTGTAAGGATCTTCATAATAGGTGCCTATCCCGGCTGAAACGGAAAAGCCCTTCGTATCTACGAAGTTTTGAATTTTACGGACCATGCCATACGTAACTTGTTTATAAGACGCTTCTACGGGTTGAACTGATTGGAGATCCAATAGTACGGCAAGTACGCCTTCTCCAACCCATACCCACAGGAATGGCAAGGTGATGCTCTCAAAAATAGCTTCCACCAACACCTGCCCGATCTCAATACTCCATTGCAATGACTTGTCCAAGGCCAAATCCGTATAACGGTCGATGGACAAAACAATAACGACTTGGGGCCGCGGTTCGATACCAAGCCGCTCACGCATTTCTTCATAATCCGCTTCATGGATTAACGTCCCGGAAATGAGAAGTTGCGAAAAGGAGGCTTGGGCCGTATCCAATTTCATTGTCTAATCACCTCCCCTATCTTAAAAAAGGAAGCCGTTTTGCTCTTAAACTTCAGAGAAAACTGCTTCCATGTTATTTTATTCTATTTCACCTATCATGTCTTCAACAACCTTTACGATGTCGCCCTCATGAATTTGATGATAGATCGTCACGATGTCCGGATAGAGAAATCGGTCTTCCTCCACCATCGGCACTTTCGATCGTATCAGATTATATACTGCCGCAATTACCGGTGAAGGTTTCAACGGACGATGAAAATCAAGAGCTTGTACGGCCGACATTAATTCAATCGCCAAAATATACGTCAATTTCTTCGAAATTTGATAGGCTTTCCTTGAAGCCGCATATGCGAAGCTGACAACATCCTCTTGATTGGCGCAAGTGGGAACATTATCTACGGAGGCTGGATGAGAAAGAATTCTAATCTCTCCCAGCAGTCCTACAGCCGTATATTGCGGGATCATATATCCGCTGTTTAATCCTGGATTCTTCACTAAAAAACTAGGCAGCTCGCTCAGGTGATAGTTCACTAATCGGTCAATTCTTCTCTCTGCTATTTTTGCCAGATTAGCCATGGCTATACACATCGTATCTGCCTGAATGCCGACATAGGTACCGTCGAAATTACCTCCCATTAGAGCAATTCCATCATTGTCTTCGGGATAAATAACAGGATTATCGCTTACGGAGTTCAGCTCATTATGGATTGTAAAGGCTGCATCCTTCAGATTTTTTTTGGAAGCTCCATGCACTTGAGGAATGCATCGTAAACTTAACGCATCTTGCAATCGATAATCTTTATAGGTTTCAACAATTTCACTGCCTTTAAGGATTCGGATTATATTTTGTGCCGTCTTAGCCTGTTCCTCATGTTTTTTTAAAGAATGAAGTCTTGGATCAAAGGCGTGAATCGTTCCTTTCAAAGCTTCAAGTGACATGGCGCCCGCAATATCCGCGGTTTTTGCCGCTTGAATGGCATTATATAGAGTTAGAATGGCCATTGCAGTAACGGAGGATGTCCCGCTGGTCAGTGCCAGTCCTTCTTTACAGCTTAAAGTCGTAGGTTTTAATCCTGCTCTTTCAAGCGCCTCACTGCCTGAGATGAGTTCTTCCTTGTACCATGCTTTGCCCTCCCCAATAAGCACCAATGCCATATGAGCTTCCGGAGAAAGATAGCCAACGGATCCATCACCTGGAGCAAAAGGGGTAATTCCTTGATTCAATAGGGAAGCCACAAGCTCTAGCAGTTCCAACCGAACCCCGGAATAACCATGACCCAAATGAATGAGAATCATCAGTTGTATGGCTCTTACAACTTCTTTCTCTAGTGGGTCCCCTACGGAAACGGCATGCGATCTAATAATGTTGCGCTGCAGGGTCTCGGCATCTTCGGTTGAGATGATCTCTGTCACATTGCTCCCAAAGCCAGTCGTAACGCCATAAATGATGCGGTTTTCGTTTAAAAATTTCTCGATTAGGTGTCTGGATTGCTTGACGCGATCGCAGAAGCTTTGTGAAAAGGATATTTGGGCCCCATAACGGGCTACTGCAACAAATTCGGAAATTGAGATCGGATGATCGCCAAGAATCACTGTATTTATGTCTTTAGGATGTATGGGGGCAGTTTCAATTTCCATGAGAACATCTCCTTTAAAACCAATACATACTATGCAATAGTTGTCGGTTAAATATGCATACAAGAGATGTCTGAAAGACATCTCTTGTCGAAAGTTTGATTAATGATAATGGATGTCATCATCCAGAGCAAGTGATTTCGTCTCCGGCGCCCAAGCGATAGAAACGATAGTTCCAATTAGCAGTACTACGCTCATACCTATCATTGATGGGGTTAATCCCATGGAACTAACGCTTACCGGTAAAAGAAAAGTTCCAATGGCCGAACCGATTCGGCTTATTGCAGTAACAACACCAACACCAGATCCCCGAATTTCGGTGGGAAAGAGCTCGGCTGGATATACTAAGGTAAGATTGGAAGCAGCAGACATGACAAAGGTAAATAAACAAAATATTGAAATTGCCACGATATGTGAACCTGCTGGTAAAAGAGTAAGCGCAAGCAAGGAGACTGTAAGGATTATAAACGTGCTAATCGTAAAGCTCCTACGTGTATATTTCTCTGTAAACCACAGACCGGCAACCGAACCGACAAGCAGGAATAAATTCAGAATGGTGTCCATTAAGAACGTCTCTTCAAATCCCATTTTAGCTAAAATATCCGGCAGGAACGTATAAATGGCGAAGTACGGAATGACTTGACATACATAAAATAGACCGCCAAAAGCCGTACGCTTCCAAAGTTGTTTTTTGAAAAGATCTTGAAAGCGGTACGTTTTCGAGGTATGCTCCAAACGCGTTTCATCAAGCTCAGCAAGTGGTCCGATATGCTTCTTCACGATTTCCCTTGCTTCCTCCACACGTCCCATGCTAATGAGCCATCTAGGGGATTCAGGTGTTCCGATTCGCAACAGAAGAACGATTACTGCCGGGATAGCCGCACTAGCTAGCATCCACCGCCAGGAATCCGGACCGGTCTTAAGCAGATAATAACCAACAATGTTGGAGACTACATAACCGACGGTCCACATGACATTTAAGAAAGAAAGTAAAAAACCTCGATGCTTTCTAGGCGCGAACTCGGCAAGCAGCGTCGACCCAATCGCGTAATCGCCACCCAAAGCAAAACCGATCAATATACGCAGGATGAACAGAATCGTAGGATCTTGTACAAAAAATTGTAAGAAAGATGCTAAAGCAATGACTACGAAGTTACCAAGGAAGATTTTCTGTCTACCTATACGGTCAGATAATCCTCCGAGGAGTAGACTGCCGAAAAAAAGTCCGATCAACGCTGAACTTCCTATTAATCCGCTCCAAATCGGGCTAAGGTTCATTTGAGGTCCGATCAAAGTCAGAGCCATTCCTATAATACCAAGAGCATATCCATCGGAAAAATTAGAACCAAACGTAAGTGCTGTAATTTTCAGATGAAACTTATTAAGCGGCGCGTCATCAATCTTATAAGGTTTCATGGATAGTTGTACGGACATAGCAGTAACCCCCGTTTATGAAAATCGATTTTATGAATGTCTTGACTAAGCCCTCCGGAGGCAAGTAACCACTTTTAAACATGAATAAATGGTACATCTTTTCCTGCAATTTTATCAGGTTAAGTATCAAGGCGCCTCCTTCTAAATGTTAATTAACTTAACAAGAAATCAATCGAATCATTAAACCGAAATATCTATGTTAAGTTTATTAACATTAGAATACCTTCAAAACAGATGGATGGAACTAAACAATATTGCCAAACACTAGCACGATTTTGCTTTCCACTTTAGAACCAAACTGATCTCATTATTTTTGATTGTGACTAATAATGTGATACATTCCATTCTCTTTCTTCGTTCCAAAGCGATTTAAAGCGTTTTCAAATTACCAATTTTCCTTTGAAATCCGCTGCAGTAAATAAAGTATAATCGTTCATTATGGATTTCGCTCTAGATAATAATTCGGATTACTAGCACAATATTGCTGGAAAGAACTGCTACTGGAAAGGTATATGCAATGACTTGGAGCTGCCATAATTCATTCAGCATACCCAATTTCACAATAAAAATAACCATACAGCAGTTGCTGAATGGTTATTTTTAAAACTTCAAATCACATTATCCCCATCTATTATCGGGATGACGAAGTCGCCGCTTGACGGGGAATCTCCAAGCTTGACTGCTCTTTCTTATTGCCAATGATAAGATGGAGCAGCATCATAAACACGACTACTATAACCATTCCGCCAAATGCCGGAACGAAGCTGCCTGTAGCATCATGTATCCAACCAACAAAGATTGGACCCAAAGAGCCAATAACATACCCGCCAGACTGATTCATCGCTGCCCAAGCACTCGCGGTTTCCGCATCACCTGTTTCTTCCAGCGGCAGCATCAAAACGATAGGAAACAGTCCGCCTGCACCAATCCCGAGTAGGATGGCACAGAACCAGGGATTACCGTTTATCATGAAAAGAAGCAATCCTGCAAGCTGTAAAATAGCGCAGCCTAATAACCAGTACATCCGTTTAGGAAAGCGCGCAATCAGGATCGGCAGCACGAAACTGACCGGGTCACATCTTTCGCTCCATTTTACGCCTCAAATGCTGACCTTCCAGCGTCTTCTTTCCTCATAGACCTTCTCTGTTCTCTTCTCGGAACTCCCGTGGTGATAGACCGTATATCTTGCGGAACAGCTTCGAAAAATAATGCAAAGTCGAAAATCCGTGCTTGTCTGCAATCTCGGTGATGCTCAGATTCGTAAAGAGGAGGTCGTCTTTCGCCCGATTGATCCTGAATTGGATGACATACTGAGTTGGCGGCAATCCGGTTGCATCTTTGAACAAATCAAAAAAGTAACCACGGCTTATGCGCAGCTCCCTGTAATAGATCTCCAAAGGCTGCAGATTGCCTTGTACTAGATCCTGATCCAATCGTTCAAGTAACTTGGACATGCGGAGATTGGGGATATGCTCCTCTTTCAAGGCAAAAGTTAGAAAAAACTCGATAAACTGCTGGAAGCTGCTTTGGACCTTTAGGCTGCGAACGTACGTCCGCCCATTTGTATAGTGATTTTCGGTATAAAATTTCTCAAAAAAATCCATCCACAGCCGCAGCTTCTCCACTTTCACATGCTCAGGTAATGAATAAGGAAATGCAGGTCCAATCAGAGTAGGAACCAGAGTGGCTGCATCATAACAGATCATGCTCGGGTGGGTGAACTCGGCCCGACGGTCTACGTATGACCAATCGAAATAACAGCAGATGTGGACCATCGGGTCTAGGCTGTCCGCAACCCAATGGTGAGACTGCCCTGCTGGTATGTACACAAGAGAGCCGGCTACCGTTTCATAAGTGCGACCTTCGGTGTGAATGACACCTCTTCCCTCGCTAATCAAATATAGGGAGGACGCATAACAGATCCGATTGTTGCTAGTCTGTCCTTTGGAGAATGGGTACCGGGTTGCATAGTACACATAAGGATGTAAGTCGGCGAAATCCATCCATGATCACCACCTTATTCGAAAAAATTAAAATGCAATTAATATGACGATTGTACAAATAATTGACGATTTTGCAAATACAAAATAAACCGAATACTGTAGTATTTCTAAGTAAGGACGAAGATTTCTAAGGAGGATTTAACATGTTAGATACCAAGTATTTGTTGACAGATGAGCAAATGATGCAATTTATTACCAAAGGATATCTGGTGCTTCAGAACGACATGCCTCATCAACTTCATTTGAGCATCATGAACCAGATCAATCACGTTATGCATAATGAAGGAAACCCTGGAAACAACATTCTGCCTCGTGTCCCGGACATTCAGCAGCTGTTCGATACGCCGATTGTCAAGGGAGCGTTAAGCAGTGTACTTGGCCCAGACTTTTACATGCATCCACATCGACACTGTCATTACAATCAACCTGGAAATCAGACGCCGGGCGGCGGAAAATGGCACAAAGACGGCTATTGGTCTTCCATGCGCAGTCACCGACCGTGGTGGGCGATGATTTTCTATTACACCCACGATATTACCGAAGATTTAGGGCCTACGGCGATCATGCCAGGCACCCAATACTACGAGAAATTTCTCGGCGACCAAGGTGAGACGCTGCTGCCCACAGGCAAAGCGGGTACTATGGTACTCGTGCATTTCGACTTGTGGCATAGAGCTTCGCTTAATGTATCAGAACTAGATCGTTATATGCTTAAGTTTCAATTTCTCAGATTGAGCGCACCGGAGTTCCCAAGCTGGAATCATCAAAGCAGGGAGATGATTGTGCCGGAAGGAACGCCCGCTATCCATATGAATTTATGGCAAGACGTCTGGAATTGGCTTCGTGGAGAACCTACGTCCAAGCAGGTTGTCACGACAACGACCGAGGAGCGATTGTTGGCATTACGGCAAAAGCTTGAGTCAGAGAACCCGACCGATCGCGCGCGGGCGGCGGATGAATTGGGACGAATCGGTGAAGAAGCGGCTTCTTGCGCTCCCTCGCTAGGGCTTCTATTAAAAGATCCGGTGGAAACGACCGCTTTGAATGCAGCCTATGCGCTTGGACAACTTGGAACTCAAGGGATCGAGATGCTGATCAAGCAAATAACGGAGGGGTCGAGCCTGACAGCGGAACGGGCCGCATACGGATTGCAAGGAGCAGGCACTGAGGCGATTCCTGCCCTTCTCCGCGTTATGAAACATGAGGATGAAAAGCGCAGAGCACTGGCGGTTTTCGTACTCGGGATGATAGGTTCTTCCGAAGGTGAAGTAATACCCTCACTGATCTCCAGCTTGCAGGATCAGAGCGAGTGGGTTCGTCGAAATGCGGTAGAATCATTAGGTATGCTCAAGAATGCTGGTGAACAGGTTGTTGCGGCATTAGCGAAAGTATTGAAGGATTCTATACGATGTGAAACTGACGATGCTTCAGAATCAAATCATACGGAATCGATAAAGTCGTATGTAGGCGATCAGACATACATTACCAATAAGGTCGGATATACTGCGGCACTTTCATTGCTGCGCACTGGTAAGACTGGCGACGTGAAAGATGCTGTCCAATCCTTGGAGCAAGCGCTTTACAGCAAAGACCGTTACGTTAGAGCTTATGCAGCGGAAGCACTCACCCATCTGAGAACGGACGAAGCGGTAGATATCTTGATCCGATATTACCGCACTTCCCGCTGGTGTCCGGATACAAGTAAAGTTAGTACTTTTTAAGGATCCGATTACTAACTGAATACGAAAGCGCGGCTGTCCTATAAGTGGGTAAATCTACTGGAGGACAGCCCTTTAAGTTCTTGGCATGCCATTTGACGAAATGCAGTTTATGATGGATGATATTCTCATTTCAACATGAGGTGTGAACCCTACTTAATTGTGCACGATATGTCGGATGGATACATTTAATTCCTGCTATTCTTTTGATAAAGGAGGTCAGATAAATGGATTTGCTTACAAACATGAATGGTGCTTTAAGGTACATTGAAGAAAACCTTGCGAACGATATTGATTTTAAAGAAGTAGCAAGAAGGGCTTTCTGTTCCGAGTACCATTTTAAAAGGATGTTTTCCTTCCTTGCAGGTATTTCGCTATCGGAATACATCCGCCGCAGACGTCTTACTCTTGCAGCATTTGAGCTTAAAGGCAGCAGCGTTAAGGTCATAGACATTGCTGTGAAATACGGGTACAACTCACCAGATTCTTTTACTAGAGCTTTTCATAATTTGCATGGTATTGCACCGTCAGAAGCCAGAAATAATGGCCATTCACTTAAAGCTTACCCACCAATGACCTTCCAGTTATCCATCAAAGGAGGAAATGAAATGATCTATCGAATAGAAGAAAAAGAGGCATTTCGCATTGTTGGAATTAAGAAAAGAGTTCCCATCCAATTCAACGGGGTTAATCCAGAAATTGCCGCTATGTGGAAAAGTTTAGATGGTGAAACGATCAATAATCTTAAAAAACTTTCTAATTTCGAGCCTAATGGACTGCTTAGTGCATCCACAAACTTTTCTGAAGGCAGGATGGAGGAAAAAGGAGAGTTTGATCACTATATTGGCGTAGCAACAACGAATGAGTGTCCAGATAACCTAACACAGTTGGATGTTTCCGCCTCAACATGGGCTGTATTCGAAGCAATCGGACCTTTTCCTGATACACTGCAAAATGTATGGGGACGCATTTATTCCGAATGGTTTCCATCCTCAAACTATGAAGCAATAGAAGGTCCAGAGATCCTTTGGAATGAGAATAAAGATGTAACCTCACCAACTTTTAAAAGTGAAATATGGATACCGATTTTGAAAAAGTCCATTCAGGAGCACTTCCAATCGCTGTAATCGGTATAAAAATTTCATAAGGTGGAAAACTATTCCTTGTTGTTATTTTTAATAAAGGAGGTGTCACATGCCCAATCAAGATAATCAGGCAACAAAGGCAGAAGTACAGTCTACGGAGTTAAACAAAATGCCTGTCCCAGGTAAAGATGATACGGAATTTTCCGCAGAGGAAGCAGCAGAGGCATTTAAAGAAAATCAATCCTCCAGCAGCAGCTCACAAAATCAATGATCTTACTAAGTAATGCGAAAAAAGCCCGGTTCCACTTGGACCGGGCTTTTCGTTTTCTATAAAAGTATTTATCGCAACAATTTGTCAGATTAATGACCAACCATTATTGGAATTTCTGCACCGTCCGTGGACTCGCCTTCCAACTTCTTGGGCTTTTGCAGCATAAGACCTAGCAATCCGCCGACAACTGCGATACCCAGCAGAACTAAGAACGTGTATCCAAAGGAAGAAGCATACAAGTCTAAATCCGGCTTCTGCTTACCTGATTCAACCATTAAATTTTTCATCTTCGTTGTAAAGATCGTCATCAAAATGGCGATAGCGAAGGACATCATCACTTGCTGTGCGGCGTTCGTTAGCGACGTTACACGCCCAACCAAATTCTGAGGTGCGGATTGGATCAAATGATTATTGAGAGGCATCATAAACAGTCCCATTCCCGCACCTAGCAGTGCAAGCGGCAGAATCACTGCACCTACACCTGAATCGCCAGAAATATTGGATAGTAACAAGGCTGAAATCGTTGTAAGAGCCATTCCCGCCAAGACGAGCGGACGCGCTCCGAAACGATCTGACAGTTTACCGCCAATTGGCATAAATAAACCGGAAGCCAGAGCTTGCGGAAGCATGATGAGTCCTGTCTTCAAAGGGCTATAGCCATGGGCTTGTTGTAAATATAAGGGGACAAGGAACATAGTTCCGAACATCGCAATCTGTGAAATCCATTGCACGATGATCCCTTTTGTAAAATTACCTGAGCGGAAAACGCGAAGCTCGAGCAGCGGATTCTCACGTCTTAATTCCACAATAACGAATAAAATAAGCGCCACAATACCGATTCCTGAGCCGATCAGCGTATCAGCATCCATCCAAGTGGATTTCCCGGTAATCGGGTCAATACCGCCATTAGAAACACCGTACACTAGTGCTGCAAAAGCAATTGGACCTAACAGCATGCCAAGTAAATCCAAGGATGCAACCGACTGCCGCCCAATATTCGGTAATGTACGGATTCCGAGGATAATACCGATGACACCGATAGGCAGGTTAATCAGGAAGATCCACTGCCAGCTGTGATATTCAACCAACCAGCCTGCAACGACAGGTCCTAGTGCCGGACCTAGCAAGATTGGAATCCCCATCATGCCCATAACTGCCCCTACTTTTCCCGGCGGCGACAGACGATAGATGAACGCCATAGCAATCGGTACCACAACACCGCCACCGAGGCCTTGGATGATACGGAAAGTAATCAGCATTTCAACCGAATTAGCCAGCGCACATAGGCCAGAACCGATCGTGAATAGACCTACCGAGATCAAGAATATTTTCTTGGCGCCAAATCTGTCGGATAGCCAGCCCGCTAAAGGAATGACCGCGGCTTGTGCCAGCGCATATCCGATCACGGTCCATTGTACTAAAGACAAGTTCAATAGTTTAAATTCTTCCTGCAACTTGGGAAGAGCAACGTTTACCGCCGTTCCGTCCAATATGACCATGAAAATCCCAACCACAATTGCGACCAAAGGCCCTAGTATGCTTCGCATTGAAAACGGGGCTTCTGTTGCTGCATTGTTATTACCTGAAGACATGTATTCCCTCCATCCGATTCAGCATCCTCTGCTGATCTCTCTTGTCTAATACTTAATTTTACGGACAATTGTCCGTTTCACAAATGATGCTATCGAAATATAGTTTATTTGTCAATAGGCTGGGAGATGTTCTCGGCACTGAGATAGCCTATAAAGGTTGCTGCAAACCAAGTTACTCTCAAAACGTATATTCTTACATTTATTTGCTTATCCGTGAAATGTTGTATTTTGCACAACTTTAGGCACCGTGCAAAAAAGAGCTGCCGAAGCAGCTCCTTCCCGCTAAAGAATCAACTTAATAATCTTCGACTCCGCCGGTTCCAAGCGAACGCTTATGTCTCCTGATGACTGATGGGCGGTTCCCTCCCATAGATCATGCAGCTCATAAGTCGCATTTTTGGGCAGACCCAAACGCTCGATGGATATACGTTTCTCAACCGTTTCATCTTTATTATAGTTAAACACAGCTATAAAACAGTCGTCATTTGTCATTTGGAAAAAAACATCATCAGACGCCGCATCGGTATTTCCCTCAAGCGGAATAAAACTTATTCCTGTCTTTGCAATTTTTAGCAGCTCCGCCCGGGTTAACCAGTCCTCTGCCCTGATTCTTGCTTCCTCCTTACGGAAATCGTCCCCCATCAGAAGTACCGTTCCGGCAATAAGAGAAGCGTTTAGACGACTCCTGCCTTCCTGCACCATCGTAGGTTCTTGGTTATAGCTCTTATACAGAACAGTATGGTCAGGATCATTGAAAGGATAAATGCTCCCATTCATCCACCAACCATATGTAAGTGAATTCAACATATACTCCGTATCTTTCAGTGTACCGAAAGCATCACATGAGATGCGCCTGCTATGGGCGTATTGATGGGGAAACATCGGCGCGATGGACAAGTTGATAAAGAATGGCCGTCCGATAACCTTGGGATCAAGCCTATTCTTGATCAACGCCATACCAAGGTTGTACGCTTGAAGCCCTGTACGCACTTCTTTATCGAAGTGCACGCCTTCCAAAGCACCGTGTCCAAGGAAGTCGAGTTTAATGTACTCGAAGCCCCACCTGACAAAACGTTCAAGATGCCACTCCGTCCGCATCAGATTGCCAGGGTTCGTAGGATCAATTGCAAATCCGCCGTCCAATTCGGGTAAAATTTGCCCATGCTCATCACGCAGCAGGAGATCTCTGTACGTATACTTGCCGTCCGTGCCTTCCACAACCCGATCGAAATCATTCCCCCAGAAGGCAAAAGGTGTCCAATAAATGCCGGGCTTTTGTCCATTGTTGCGAACATGACGTACGGCGTCTTCGAGCTGCTGCTGTGTTAAGTTCGACCAGAAGGAATCAAAGTTCATATAAACTGTCCCTTGATGATGAAACCCGCCATCGTGCAAGCTTTTTAAGAAGTCCGACGTATGGGTGTAAAGCTCGTAATCGAGTTCTCCCCCTGCCGCCGACCAGCTATTCCATCCAAACGGAACACCGTGTTCCCATTGAAGAGGTGGAGCTATCACAGCATTGGCTTTTCCGTATTCTTCTAATCCGGTTCTGTAATCCGAATACATACCCACAAAGATACGCGGTGAAGCAATCGTTTTGCCGATCAGTGTACCGTGAGGAATGCTATCGCGCGTATACTCGCCTGCTGCTCCACCGTATACCTCCAGATGGTGAATAGCCGCTCCTTCATGTCCGATCACTTTCAGTCCGGTTTTCCATGTATCATGGGTAACCGAACCAACAACTAGCCCTTTTCTCGATGCAGGTTCGAAAATAGCCGTTACCTCATAGCTTTCCAGCTGGTTCGGCATGGCGGTTGATTCGTAACGTACCCACTTATCGTTATCGAATGGCACCAACAACGCTCGCAGTTCCTCGGCCGCTATTTCCAAAGAAATCGCCGATGATCCCTTAGCTGCGTCCGCCGTCAATGGAGAAATATAGTTTGTCTCCAATGCTTCCGATACACCCTCCAGCTCAACCTGAACGAAAAAGTATGGCACTTTTTCATAAAGCCAAAACGTCTGCGTCATGACCGGAAGCAATTCAGCCGAATGAATCACAGAGAAACGGCAGCCTGTACCGAAATCATCATGGATCATTTGAGTGCTGCTAGCGGCCAGCTTGTGCTCCGAATATTCGGTCGAAGCAACGTATTTGCCTCCTTCGATCCGCGCTGCACTGTAAGCGCCGCTCAAGCAGCCACCGGAATCCCATTCATAATCGGTTAATCCGCTCGCCAGATCGACGATAATTCGGCATAACCCATTTTCTCCAACCACTTGCCCGTTTAACTCTTGAAAGGTAATCGTACTGGTTGTCATCATTAACCTGCTCCCTTCATGCCTAAAGACATTTAAATGAAGAAGGAAGCCGGAACAGTGCCTCGGCTTCCTGATCTGCATCCTCTCTTATTTCCAAAGATCCATGCGTTTCTTATAGTTGTCGTTAATGATTTTCTCCACTTTCTCATCGCCAGCTGCCTTCATATCGGCAAGCATTTTATCGAATAGAGCGGCTGCATCCGTATCGGTCTTGGAGATGATGACTTTCGTAATCGTTTGGCTCATAATATCTGAAATCTTCTGGCTAACGAGCGCATCCGGGGTGCCGCCGGCAGGGCCGAGATTATCATAAGCCGAAGTTTCCCACACCGTATCGGACAAGTTCTTCAGTGCCATCTGGTCGATCTCGCCACGCTGGTAACGGCCCGGCAAATCATACGGCGTACCGTCGGAGCCTTTACCGTTCTTCACGAACCAAGTCCATTTGCGAATACCGGTTTTCTTCGCGAAGTTATCCCAATCGTCTTTAAAGCCTTGAAGAACTTCCGGACGCGGCGTATGCTTGCCGTCCTTCATATCCCAGTGCACTCCCTCTATCCCCCACATCAGAAGGTATTGGCCTTCTTCACTAGCTAGGAAGTCAATGAGTTTCATCGTTCTTTCTGGGTTTTTATTCGTCTTTGTGATCGCAATCGCATCCCAACCAAGCGAGCTTTTTGGCCCTAATGTCGTTTTTGCCGGATCAACGCCAGGTCCCACAAGCTTATACGGGTAGAGCTGCTTTTCAGGTCCGCCAGCTTTCTTAAGCACACCATTAGGCGTTCCGAAATCCCAATAAGCGCCTGGTGATGCAAATACGAGTCCATTAGAAATTTTTTGCTCCCACGTTTGTTTCTTGTTGACTGGCCATTCCGGATCAATCAAACCCTCTCGGTACAGCTTATTCAAGTACATCAGCATGTTCTTATATTTCGGGTCCTTCACATCGTACTTCAGTGTTCCATTATCTTCGAAATAAGTCTTCATCCCCCACATGCCTTTAAACGTTCCGAGCACAGCACCCATATTTTCACCGTTGAAGCTCATCGGGAATACGTCTTTGCCGTCCGCTTTGCCAAGCTTTGTTTTGAAATCTTTCAGCAGCGCCTCGAATTCATCTGCCGTGAACGGCTTTCCGCCTTCAGCTTTGTCCGGAGCAATCTCTTTAAGCCAATCCTTGCGCATATTTATGCCGAATACAGGCTCATTCTCCGGGCCGTACCAGTTAGAAAGATAATAGTTTTTCCCGTCGGTAAACCGTGTCTTTTTCAAAGTGTCCCCATACATTTTCTGCACGTTGGGACCGTATTTCGCAATCAGATCATCCAGCGGAATAATCGCCCCTGCGGCGATGTACTTACTAACGATATCTCCTCCGCGGTCCATTAGCACAAGATCCGGCAAATCGCTGCTGGCGAGCATCAGATTTAGTTTTTCTGAAGGATTGCCCGTTGGCTGCTGAATTTCGATCGTAACGCCCGTCCGTTTCGTTATTTCCTTGGCAACCTCGTTCGTGAAGGCGTCGCCTGTATTTTTATCAAAGAACGTCATTTTAATCGGAGTCATATCGTTTGCTTTGCTATCGGTTGCTTTGCTATCGGTTGAGGCAGCCGGCTTAACGCTTGGCGAAGCCGTATTTTCTTTTGTAGAGCAACCAGCGATGACGGAACCCAGAAGAACCGTTGAAAGCAGTACGTTGAACGTTTTCTTGGTCTTGAACATGGATTAAAATCCCCCTTGACTAATGTATTGAAAACTTTTGATTACCTTTTATAGGATATCGTCCTATCCTCTGCGGATTGTGCTCTCAACCACCGCCTTTCAAGAATGAGAAAGCTGGTTTAGGCTTTAACTGCTCCCACGGTCATACCTTTAACAAAATACTTTTGCAGGAACGGATATACAATGACAATGGGCAGTGTTGCGACGATCGTTGCAGCCATGCGGATCGAATCTGACGATACGGCGAGGCGTTTGGCGGAATCCGCCATCTGCTGCGCATCCGACACCATAGATGATGTCTGATATTGATTCAGTATTTTGACGAGAACAGCCTGCAGTGTCTTCAGTTCAGGTTTATAGGTGAATACATAAGAATCAAACCAAGAATTCCAATGGCCGATCGCCGTAAACAACCCTATCGTAGCAAGGACCGGAGTCGTTAGCGGCAATACGATCTTGACGAAAATTTGCAGATCGTTCGCGCCGTCCATCTTCGCAGATTCATCTAACTCCCCAGGGAGCTGCTGAATAAATGTGCGTACTAATATCATAAAAAACACATTCATAAGACCTGGCGCAATGTACACCCAGAAGGAATCTATAAGGTGCAGGCTCTTTAAGATCATATAGTAGGGGATTAAACCGCCGCCGAAGTACATCGTGAATATGAAGAAAAGTGTGATGAACTTCCCACCGACCAAATCACGCTTGCTGAGCGGGTAAGAAAGCAGACTGATTACCAGAACAGCTAGCGGCGTGCCGATCAACGTACGTGCTAGAGTCACTTTGACCCCATTAATAATTTCCTGATCGCCTAAAATCTGTGCATAGCTTGTTAAGGAAAACACCCGCGGCCAGAAATAAACGCCGCCCCGGATCGTATCCTCCGCACTGTTTAGAGACAGGACGAGAATGTTCCAGAAGGGGTAGAACGTTGCAATAAATACCAGAAGAAGAAACGCATAAACGAACCAGGCGAAGACGATATCGCCACTGGATTTTGTTCTCATTCAGACCCACCCTTTCCTATCTTTTTCTTATTTAGAACAAAGATTGCTGATTCATTCGCTTGGAGAGTGTATTGACGCTGACGACCAGGATGAAGGCAATGACCGATTTGAACAATCCAACCGCAGCGCCATAAGAGAACATGCCGTTCTGCAGTCCGTATCGGTACGTATAGGTATCGATAACGTCCGAATATTTCAAGATTGTGTTGTTTTGCAACAAATACTGCTGATCAAACCCCGCGTTCAATATACCTCCCACTGACAAAATGGCCAGAATTACAATCGTTGGGCGTAAAGACGGGAGTGTGACGTGAAACATTTGGCGCATGCGGCTAGCACCGTCAACTTTGGCTGCTTCATATAGTTCGGGATTAATAGCCGATATTGCAGCTAAATACATAATTGCGTTAAATCCCATATCTTTCCACATATTGGATACAGCAATGATCCCCCAAAAATAATGGCCGTTTTGGAAAAATTGCACCGGTTGCTCCGTAATGTGCATAAGCATCAACAACTTGTTGATCAGCCCCTGCGAGGATAGCAGCGTTATGATGATGTTTGCCGCTATGACCCAAGATATAAAGTGAGGCAAATACGAAACCGTTTGTACCACTTTTTTGAATACACCGGTCTTTACCTCATTGATCATTAGGGCCAGCAGAATCGGGGCCGGAAATCCAACCAGCAACGATAAGAAGCTTTGCGCAATCGTATTGCGCATGATGATATAAAAATCACCGCTTGTAAAGAAGTACCGAAACCACTCAAAACCGACAAACTTGCTCGTAAAAAACTGGTGGAAAAAGGAACCACCGCCGGGCGAGTAATTGATGAACGCCATGTACAAGCCGAACATCGGACCATATGAAAATAAGATGGTAGAGATGAAGGCGGGCAGAATCATTAAGTATAAATATTTTTGTCCTTTCATCCTTTTCAGTCGCGCTTCCATACGTATAACCCGCCTTTTCCAGGCTGCGGCGGCTTGTGCCGCTCAGTCACAACCAATCATTTTGTATATTTTCATTATAGGAATGAGCAGAAAACAATTCTATACAAGCATCTTCAGAAACGTATTCCAAATGAACGATCCTTTGGAAAGATCATTGTTTATTTGAGTTATACGTTTTACAATAAAATTGGGTAAGATCAGCGTTTGGAAAGGTGGGAGCGCTTTCAATGTACAGCATACTGCTTGTAGACGATGAAAAAATGGAGCTCGAGATGCTGGCGGATTACGTTCGTTGGGGAGATATGGGCATTCGTGTCGCTGGCACGGCGAAGAACGGCAGAGAAGCGCTTCTGCGCATGGAAGAGCTTCGTCCTGATATCATATTAACGGACGTTCGTATGCCGATTATGGACGGACTGGAATTTAGCAGACGGGCCAAACAAATCAATCGCAATGTCCAGATCGTATTCCTAAGTGGACACGATGAGTTTCAATATATTAAAGCGGCACTTTCCGTGGAAGCAATCGGCTATTTGTTGAAACCCCTTGATATGGGGGAGCTCCAGCATTTAATGGAGAAAGTCAAACAGAAGTGCGAGGAATTCCGGATTTCCTCCCAAACCTCTGAAGTACTAAAGGAGACCTATCTGAGGGAGCTGATCTTGGAAAGTAGTCCCATGGTTCGATCCCAATGGATTGATAAATTGTTACTACTGCCTTCTATGATTCCTTCGAGCGTTTTTATTCAAATTTTATATATAACGGTTGAACCATCCAGCAATTATGGGTTGGAGCTCGTGTCACTTATCCGCAATTTCACGCAGGCGGAAATCCCCCGTTCCTTTCTCTGTCAAATCAAGGAAGGAACATTCGTACTTCTCTGTCATAAGCTTGATACCCCGCCAATAGAACTTTGCCATGCTGCGGAGCAACTAATTCGGAATGTAAACGACAGCAACGACGCCATCATTTCAATCGGCGTATCCGACGTTGGTAGGGGTCTCGAAAGCGTATACGATTTATGTGCAGGCGCTAAACGAGCGAATGAAAGCAAATTTTATTTCGGCTTGGGATCGTGTACAAAGGCCGATCAAGCTGTCGAGCCGGTCTTCAAAGAGGTGAACCCGGAACCGGTAATTGCATCTCTTTGTCATGCCATTTCACACTTGCAGGAATCTGTGGCTATCACCGTGATTCAAGATTTCTTTGACACTATGCGCACCTCGAAGGTCGATCGGGACCTGGTATGTTCAAGCTCGTTGCGGCTTATTACGGCCATTGAGCAGCATTTTGCCAATTTACTCGGGGGTGACTCCGTCAATTCGATGTATGTCGACGATTGGAAGCGTATCGCCAATTACTCCACCATAAATGAAATCGAAAATCATATCCTAGAGGTCTGCCATTCCATCCTTTCCCTAATGAAGGAAAAGGACAAGGACAAGAATCTTCATATCATTCATCAAATCGCAAGCCTCATCGACCGCAGCTTCAGCAGACAGTTGACCATCGAAGATATCGCTAAACAGGTGTATCTGTCACCCAATTACGTGCGAACCCTATTTAAAGATAAAACAGGAGAAACAATATTGGAATATTTGACCCGTGTACGGATTCATCATGCTGCTGAACTGCTTAAAGACAAATCCAAAAAAATCCATGAGATTGCTGCATCCGTTGGCTACGAAAACGTCTCTTATTTTTGCTCTGTGTTTCAAAGGTTCAAAGGAACGACACCCAACGAATACAGGAAAAAACTTTTATGATACAAGGAAGATTGCCAATGCCACTCCGGTTTATTGCCAAAACGTTTCTTAATCTCAGTTTGCGCAGCAAGTTGTTCGCCGTCTTTTGCATCGTTTCGATCTTACCCTTATTGTTTTTCGTCAAATATTCCTATGACACGACCAAACGGGAACTAACGACGCAAATCTATACCAATATGATTGCAACGACAGATCAACTTAACGCCAACTTGGAAACGAAGCTAGATTCCTATTCGAAAATATCCGCATCCATTTATTTGGATAATACGCTGCGGTTGCTGCTGACCAAAGATTACACCGAAAACAGTACAGACTACTTGGATTCGTACATTTACTTCAATAATGTGATTAATAATGTACTGGCAACTAATCCCGACATTCGTGCGGTATCCATCTACACGAGCAATACGACATTTCCTGCGGACAGCGTATATATTAAGCGAATTGATGCTGAGGCAAAAGCAACCAATTGGTACGAGTCAATCTCCCATTCTTACGGGAATGTGACTTACAGCGTATCCGCAACAAATACTGGCACTGAACCTGTATTCAAGCTAGCGCGTTTGCTCAATAACAACAGCCTTAACTATCCTTACGGTATTCTTACGTTCGATATTGCCGAAGCCGACATTTATCGGCTTATGGAAAAGGAAGATAAACAAAAAGACATTTATATCGTTAACGAAAATGGAAATATCTTATCTAACCGCAACAAAGCGCTTCTGAACCAAAATATCGGCACACTGATCCCCGGTACTTTCGGTGAGAAAAACTCAGGGAGTTTCGATAGTATGTACAATGGAGAGAAATCGCTCGTCGTTTACAATACGATCAAGAATGGCTGGAAAACAATTTCCGTCATCCCTTACAAGAGCTTTATTACCAACGCTCAAATCGCCTCCAAGCGAATTCTAATCATTGCTTTGAGCAGCATAGCGATCTCCGTTGTTTTGATTTATATAACCGCACGGCTCTTCACCAAACGGATCGAATCCCTGCTTCAAGTTATCCGGCGGGTAGAACGGGAAGATTTCAATGTCAACATGACGTTTATGGGGCATGACGAAATTGGCCAGTTATCCTTTGCATTCAAAAAAATGACAGGTCGCCTGAAAGAACTGATTAATGAGGTCTACAAGAAGGAAATTTCGAAGAAAGAAGCGGAAATGAACATGCTGCAAGCCCAAATCAATCCGCATTTTTTATACAATACGCTAGCGTCCATCTCAGCACTCGCCGTTAAGCACCGAGATAACACCATTAATGAAATGGTCTCACACCTTGCCAAGTTTTACCGGATCTCTTTAAATAAAGGAAAAATGATATTGCCCATCAGTGAAGAAATCAAACTCACCAAGTATTACATCGCTATCCAACAGATTAGGTTCGAGGGACTGCTTCGGCTCCATTATGCGATTGACGATTCCTTACTTGTTTATCAGACGGTTAAGCTGGCGTTACAGCCATTTGTCGAAAATGCCATCAATCATGCCGTTTGGGACGATGAAGTTGGAATTAATATCATCATCAAGGTGTACAAAGATGATCGTGATATTTATCTGGAAGTGATCGACGACGGGATGGGCATGCGGACCGAAACACAGGAACGTGCTCTGAGTAAAATCGACAACGTCTCGGGTTATGGGATTACCAATGTTGACCAGCGAATCAAATTAGCATTTGGCGACGAATACGGTGTTACGCTTTATAGTAAGTTCGGCATCGGGACGAAGGCGCAAATTCGTATTCCGCTGCACGGTATTAGTTCGTAAGCATGATTAGATAAACGGCTTAAATCGGAATCCATTGTACGATATGATCACTTGAAGTTGCCGGATGTACGAATGAACGAATGTTTGTTTATGGGTCGGATGGATATGTATGTATGTATGTATGTATGTATGTATGTATGTATGTATGTATGTATGTATGTATGTATGTATGTATGTATGTATGGATGTATGGATGTATGGATGTATGGATGTATGGATGGATACCTAAGCACGATTTGTTGATGTTGCAGAAAGTGCAACAATTTCAGCCTAAATGCGCCTCTCTCCCCTTGATGTTGCATAACGTACAACAATTTGGGCCCTATACAGGCCATTTCGCAACAAAATGGTTCAAAATGTTGTACAAACTACAACATCAGCTTGCAAAATAGCCGTTGGACGTGTGGATTGTTGTACAAATTACAACATTGGCTAACTATGATAGCCGCTCTACCTTCACGAAGCTGTTCGTCACCTCCCCCTAACCCACATAAATTGCAAAAAAATGGCTGTCCCTGAAATGATAAAGACATTAGAGGGGCAGCTTTTTCATAGATACATTGCATCCATCAGTGTAGGCTTCCACTAAGGGGAACGTAGTAACGCTATTTACGTGAAATATGCTCAAACTCAAGAAATGAGGAACGTAGTGACGCTATTCCATTGTTTTTAGCTTCGAACAGCTCAAATTTCATCGAATAACGCACTCTCGTTCCGCTAATTCAATTTTCAGCTCATTTCATCCAATTTAGCGGCATGTCGTTCCGTTAAGAACAACGCTGACCAAAAAGGACCTCCCCCTATTGGCGGAAGTCCTCATATAACCATCTTTAAGTTAGTCCCCGTCAAGGTTTATAGCCCTTTGGTGACAACCCTTTCCTTAAAGCTATTTACTGGCATTTTGGATCAAGTAATCAATATCAGCGATGAGGATCGCAGAGAATTCTTTGGTGATCTTTTTGCCGGTTAAAGCTTCCACAAAAATGCGCAGCGCCTTTAATTGGCGGACAGTCACTTCTTTATTGTTGCTGCGAATAATTGTTTCCACTTTGGCAAGCAATTCCTTGCCTTTGTCCGAAATCGTGATCGAACCGTTCGCAACACCGATGTTGATGAGATCAATGAAATGATTGGCATCGATCTGTACCTGTAGCGTATACGTATTCGCTGTTACGTTGCCGGCCAGATCCGTCCCGGTAATCTCGATCACATGGTTTCCAACGGCTAAAGCTGCAGGAGCAGCTTTGATTGGATTGCTCGTGATTTTCTTATCCAGTTGAACGGTGCTATTACTTATGCCGCTTAACGCATCCGTGATCTGAACAGTCAGGCTCAATGGATCTGTTTGCCAGATGGTTAATGGATCGGTTATTCGGACAACGGGTGCTGTGCGATCGATGCCGACAGTCACTTGCTTGGCTTCCTCCACATTGCCGTATCGATCCTTCGAACGATAATGAATGCTGTAAACGCCTTCCTCGGATAGTGTTACAGGTCCGTTAACCGTTATCCAATTTCCGCTATTCAACTGATATTCAGTCAAAAGTATGCCGGATCCTCCCGGTTGATCCACTGCGTTCAACGTCATAGTGATGTCTTTGTTTGTAAAAGTTCCGGAACCGCTGATCCCATCCAAGACGACGCTCGTCGTAGGAGGAATAGTATCTAGCTGAAGCTTAAACAGTTTAGACTCAGCCGGCTTCAGGGTTACGTTCAGCTTACCGCTCACCTTATCCTCGGCTCCTGACCATAAATCTGTTCGCAGATAGTTACTGGTGCCATTCAACCCCGCACGGGTCAGATCGACGGACTTTGTCGAAGAGGAAGCACCGTTGTAATTGAAGACAGCCACATAATAAGTTCCATTATCATTCAGTACGAACGTATCGGCCGCACCCGCACCGGTGTTCCCTTCGACCGTTTGGAAAGCTTTGCCCAGTAACGCGACACGGTTGACTTCTTTGTTCGTCAAAAGCTCGTTCATGTAAGCTTGAGCGGTCGCATTGCGAACGTCATCGGAATTCAAGAAGACCGTGCCTGAAATAACGGCAGAAGTTACTCTGCTGCGCGCTTCATCCAAGGAACTTGCCCTCGACAACGCCATATGATCTGGGTCGGTATACGGGTAAATCGTACCATTCTGCCACCAACCATAAGTGAGCGCGTTCAGCTCATATTCTGTCTCACTGATTTTGCCGTACACATCGCAAGAGATTCGACGGCTGTGTGCATATTGGCTGGGGAATAACGGCGCAATCGATTCGCTAATGAACATGCTGCCGCCTATGACACTGTTCACGTAGGCCATTCCTTGATTATAAGCTTGAATACCAGTGGTCACGGTTGGGTCGGCATGCTTCCCTTCCAAAGAACCGTGCGTTAAGAAATCCAATTTGATATAAGTGAAGCCTAAAGCCTTAAATTTACCCAAATAGTAGTCCATTCGTGCTTTCGTTCCTGGATGAGTCAGATCAAGCGCATAGGCGCCGTCCAGAGTAGGCAATATTTTCCCAGTGCTATCCTTCAATACAATGTCTCCGTACGTGAATTGATTGTTCGTACCCTCAACAATCTGACTCATGTTATTGCCCCAGTAAACGAAAGGCGCCCAATAAATACCAGCTTGCTGACCATTTTGACGGATTGTTGCCACCGCATTCTGCAGCTGGGTATCCGTTAAATTGTCCCAATAGGAATCCAAGTTAATGTAGAGTGCACCTTTGTTGTTAAAATTATTGTTTTGAAGGTGCGTCTTGAAGTAATTCGACGTATCTATGACATCTTGGTAGGTGAGATTGCTGCCGTAGGCCCCCCAACTGTTCCAGCCTACCGGAACTTCCTGGGCAACAGAGCCATGGAAGCTTAAAGGGGGTGTGAACACGGCGTTCGCACGTCCGTACTCCTCGAGACCCGCACGGTAATCCGCAAAATAGCCGACAAACACGGTTGGTGATGTTAATTCAGTACCAGAAATGCTTCCGTGAGCCTCGGCGTCGTGCGTTATGTTGGAGGATGCTCCGCCATACACCGTGAGGTTGTTCAATTTATTATTAAACCCGTTCCATGCAATACCCGTCTTCCAAGTATCATGAGTGACGGAGCCGATCACCAGACCCTTCCGATTCGTGTTATCGTAAATAGCCGTTACTTCATACCCCGTGTTCGAAGTGTTGATCGATTGGGCTTTATACCGAATCCAGTTATCATTATCAAATGGGACGAATAGCGCTCTATTATCCGCATTGCTTCCAATATCCACACCGCCACTATTGCTCACAATGATAGGAGCTATGTTATTCGTCGTCATGGATGAAGTGTTAACCGCTTTTAACTGAGTCAAGAAGAAGCTCTTTCCTTCATACACGGTATAAATCTGATGAAGCGCAGGTTTACCAGGTGATTCATTGATGACGGTAAAACGAAGTCCTGTACCAAAGCCGTCATGAACCGGGACGATTGCAGCATCCGATAAGGTATGACTGGTATAACTCTTGCTGGTGACGAGCTCGCCCAATTGTAAGCTGCCGTATACGCCTTTTACAATTTTTGCGTCCTTCCAGGAATAATCCGCAAGACCGCTGTCGGTATGGTACGAAATGGTAGCCTCACCGTTCGAAAATGTCGCGCCATACGTATAATGCGTCACGGTGATGGAACCGTACTGCTTCGACTCGCCGGGATCGCCAAGGCTGCCGTTGACGTTATCGTCCTCGCCAGGATTCGGTTCAATCTTCGGACCGACCACGATTTTATCCAAATCCGGGGAGTAGCCGTTGCCGTCAGCAAACTGGATCGTATTGCTGCCAGCTACTAAAGCTAAAGGAATAACGAACGTATTCACTGTGTTCCAGTCTGGTGTTTTCGGAAAATCATACGTTTCAGCGGCTCCTCCGTTAACACTGACTTGTACAGAACGAGGATCGCCGGAAATATAAGAAACGGTTACTTGATAATTTCCGGTTGAACCCACCTCAACCCCATTAAATTGCAGGGAGCTGCCTTGATATAAATTGCCGACTTTTTTGCCTTCGGAACAGCTGCTGCAGTTCGAAATGCTTGCTTTGCCTGCAAGTGTGTTAGCAGAAGCTTCTGCTTCATAGGTAACGATTTTGGGCGTCACTGCGATCTTATCGATATCAGGGGAATACGCATTGCCGTCATATAAGATGATCGTGTTGCTGCCCGCCGTTAAAGAGAGATCAACGTCAAACGTGCCGACCGTATTCCAATCCGTCGTTTTCGGCAGATCATACAGTTCGGCCGTGCCTCCGTTCGCACTGACTTGTACGGATCTGGGATCTCCGGAAATATAGTACAGTTTCACCGTGTAGACACCGGGAGCATTCACTTGGATTTGATTGAATTGCAGCGAGCTTCCTTGATACAAATTGCCGACTTTCTTGCCTCCTGAACACGTGCCGCAATTGGACACGGAAGCTTTGCCAGCAAGTATATTTACAGCAGACTCAGCCTCGTAATATTGTGCGAATGTCGGGGGCGTTTCGCTTCCGCCACCTCCTCCGGGATTCGAAGTTACTGTAGGCGCAATTACGATCTTGTCAATGTCCGGGGAATACCAATTTCCGTCGTCGAACACGATTGTATTCGTACCGGCATTTAATTGGAGCGTGACATCAAAGGTGCCGACCGTGCTCCAGTCAGCTGTTTTGGGAAAATCGAAATTTTCCGTACTCCCTCCATTTACACGGATGTTCACCGAACGAGGATCGCCGGAAATGTAAGAAACCGACATCTTGTAGCTTCCAGCTTCGCTTACGGTAATTCCGTTGAATTGCAGCGAGCTGCCTTGATAGAGGCCGCCTACCTTCTTGCCTCCCGAGCATACGGTGCATTCGGCCGCTGAGGCGTTACCGCTCAAAACATTAACCGGTGCTTCCGCTTCGTAGGTTTGGCTTTCCGCATACGCTGTTTGAACGCCAATACCCGCGTTGGAGGAGACCGTCATAAACAAAAGCATGAACAAAGCAACCCATTTCGCAATCCTTTCTCGCATAAAATCTCTCCTTGTCAAATGTAATTACATTCATGTCCATTATAGGAATGAACTCAAAGAGATCTCTACACGATTATTTTCAGAAATATAACGATAATTAACGGTCTTTGTAATTCGACAGCAAAAAAGACCCACAGCAACGGGCTGAGGGTCTAAGTTTTGAGTCCATTGGGGAATTGTTCAAGTAGTTCTTGCTTGAGAAATTGGTAAAGCTTTGAGCTTGCCTGTTTCATCGGATATTCCGAAGGTTTGGAGAGAATGCCGAAAGTCATGTCTATAAGACTGCCGCTCATAGGCCGTATCGTCGTTCCTGTAGGAACTGGTTTCAAAACAATTTCTGGCACAAGAGCAATACCTAATCCGCTTTCTACATAATATTTCAAAGCTGTCATACTGCCAATCTCCATAGTGTCTATTGGATTGTTCCCTGATTCCTGCAATACCATCTCAAGTTTTCTGCGGTACGGACAGGTTGCTGACGTGATAAGCAGACGATGTCCCCGAATATCATCCGGCGCTATGACCGCTTTTTGGGCAAGCGGATGGTTCTCCTGCATCAAGACCGCAAACTTTTCCTTAAATAAAGGTTCAAAATAGAACTCGGTACCCAGG
The DNA here is from genome assembly GCF_059692075.1 of Paenibacillus sp. J31P190. Classification (NCBI taxonomy): domain Bacteria; kingdom Bacillati; phylum Bacillota; class Bacilli; order Caryophanales; family Paenibacillaceae; genus Paenibacillus; species Paenibacillus sp. J31P190. The sequence continues at coordinate 47,288 of NZ_JCAUAS010000017.1, forward strand.
TCCGGTGCCGAACAAAGAGCCAAGTCAATATCCCCATTGAGAAGCCGCTCGCTTAATGTTGGCGTGTTTGCAAACTCCACAGAGATACGGATTTTCGGAAATTGTGATAAAAACCTCTCTAAGATACCAGGTAATCGATAACTGGCAGTTGGCTCCGTCACCCCTAAACGGATATTCCCCGTTTCGCCTAATCGCAAATCCGACAAATTCGTTTGTAATTGATCTATATTCTTTACAATTTGCAAACTCTGTTCATAAAACAGTCTTCCGGCTTCAGTTAACCGGATTTTTTTTCCTCGTTCGATAAGCTGAACACCCAAGTCGGATTCAAGCTTTTGAATTTGCATCGTAACGGTCGATTGCACATAATTCATTTCATCAGCTGCGCGGATAAAACTACTGTGCTTTACAATCATTTGAAACGTTTTTAATGTTTTAAGATCCATCGAAATACCTCTAGCTCCAAGTTCAATTTTTTTGAACATATCCATCAATTAATTCAATTATACAAATTTAACTTGGCCATATACAATCATTAATATCATAGTGCAACAAAAGGAGATGGACTAATTATGGATTTAAAAGACAAAGTGGCACTTGTTACTGGCGGTGGTACAGGAATCGGAAGGGCTACTAGCCTTGCACTTGCCGAGCGGGGGGCAACTGTCGCGGTGAACTATTCGCGCTCTAAAGCTGATGCGGAAGAAACAGCACAAATCATCAATATAAAAGGTGGCCGCGCCATAGCCATTGGGGCCGATGTTTCTCAAGACAAAGAAGTCAGGAAAATGGTAGATACATTGGTTCAACAATTTGGGACGATTGATTTGCTTGTGAATAATGCCAGCATTACACGGCATATCCCATTTGATGATCTGGAAGCGGCAACAGAAGAAGCATGGGATGAGCTTTATGATGTTAATGTCAAAGGTATGTATTTCTGCGCTAGAGCTGTTGCCCCATTCATGAAAATGAATAAACAAGGAGCGATTGTCAATCTCGGCAGTATAGCGGGACAAACAGGATTAGGCTCCTCTCTTCCATACGCTGTATCTAAAGCGGCAGTTCACGGTCTTACGAAATCGTTAGCACGCGCCTTAGCTCCAAATATTAAAGTCAACTGCGTTGCACCGGGAGCCGTCGCGACAAGATGGTGGACTGGAAGAGAAGAACAAATGAACAGGTTAGCTCCTAATCTTCTGCTGCAGCGCATTTCCACACCTGAAGATATTGCTAAATTTATCTGTGCAGCCTTGGAACAAGAAGCAATGACAGGTCAAATCATTACAGTTGATAGTGGGCAAACGTTATAATCAAGATTTTGTATGCCATATCTCTTTCCCGGTAACAATGTGTTGATGCTTATACAGCTATAGAGCCGCAGCTTATTTCTTGATTAACTTAAAGTCATCATAATGAAACCCCGGCGCTACAACACAGGAGACAAAAACAGGCTCGGTTCCTAGCGGTTTTGCCGTCTGCCAAACGTTGGCCGGAACTAAGGCTTGTGGACACTGTCCATTGATAACATCTGGTCCGAGAATGATCTCTTGTGTTTCCTCAGGCTTGTCTTTTGTACCTCCGAGTGTTAACAACAGTGGACTACCTGAATGCCAAAGCCAAAGTTCATCTGATAATACCGTATGCCACTCTGAAAACTCTTCTGGATGAAGTACGAAATAAATGGAAGTAGCCGCGTATCGGGAACCTGTGTACGCTTCATTAAGCACCTCTTTTGGAATTTCGAAGGAAGCTTTCCAAAGCTCCTTGTACCATCCGCCTTCACGATGAGGCTTTAAATCTAGTGCTGCAACTAATGGTGATAAGGATTTTGTAATCATATGGTTTCTCTCTCTCTCTTTCTATTTCTTTCTCTATAAAATTCCTATTATATTATACACTTATAACCGGTAGGTATGGCCAGCAAAAATGCAGAGTTATTTTCAGTTCTATGCTTCCTCCATCTTGCCCATAATCACCCCGCCTGCAGAGGGACTTTTTTTCCTGAGGAAAAATGTGAGAGGAACTGCGATGACAACAAGTACCGTGCCTATTATAAACACGTCCTGTATGCTAAGGGAGAGTGCGCGCGAAGCCGCTTGGCTATCATTAGCTCCTGATTGTCCCATATAACTAAGGGTTCTGGAAGAAAGAATGGTACTGAAAAGGCTGACAGAAAGCGCAGCGGTTCCTTGACGGATCCAGTTCATAAGTGCCGACGCTTGACCTGACGATTGCGACGGAATGGCGGACATACCGGCATTTGTTACGGGCATATTGCTCATAGCGATTCCAACGTAACGAATGGCAATCCAGGTAACGATGAAGATTGTACTAGAAGTCATGCTTAATCGGGACATAGCCCACGTAGCCACAGCCATCAGTATAACGCCGGAAAGGACCAAACGGAATGGCCCCACCTTGTTATATACTTTCCCGACCAGTGAAGAAACAAGCGCCATTGCCAGTGTTCCCGGCAGCATGACAAGACCGGTGTGGAGTGTGGATTCATGTTGAATTTTTTGCAGGTAAATCGGAATAAGAAAAGTTCCTGCATATAGAGAAATTGTAATGGTGCAATTCAAAATTAAACTGTAGGTGAATCGTGGTATTTTGAATAAGCGCAAATTAAGCAGCGGTTCGTTTGACTTAAGCGACCGCATAACAAAGTAAGCAATCATGATAATGCCCACAAGCATAAGCAACATCGTTTTCCATGATGTCCACCCCCAGCTATGACTTTGGCTAAAGGATGTAAGCAGCGAGCTCGTTCCGATGATGACTGTAAGGAATCCGACGAAGTCCAAGGATAAGCCTTTCCCCAGCCGATAATACGGAATAAATCGCTGCGTGACGATCATTGCTACGATTCCGATCGGAATGTTCATTAGGAATAGAGCTTTCCAGCCATAAAATTCCGTTAACCAGCCTCCGAGCGTTGGGCCGAATGCCGGTGCCAGCATCGCAGAAACAGTCCAAAGACTGATTGCGCTAGCTTGCTTCTCTTTCGGAATTACCTGGTAAATAATCGTCATTGTTGTGGGCATAATAATGCCGCTAAAGAGTCCTTGAAGAATTCGAAAAGCGATAAGCGATTCCATATTCCATGCGAAAATGCAAAGTAAGGAAGTTAATGTAAATCCACCTAACGCGTAGACATACAACCGTTTGTAGCTTAATTTATCCCCGATGAATCCAATAACAGGAGCAATAACTCCTGTTGCCAGCATAAATCCGGACATCATCCATTGAACGGTATTCAGCGGAGCATTAAAATCGTCCATGAAAACGGGCAAAGCTACATTAATGCTAGTCGTGCTCAAGGTCGCCATGAAATTCCCAAAAAATACGGCAAAAACAATACTCCAGAATGGTTTCTGTATTGAGTCTTTACTCTCCACTTCTTTTCCTCCAACTTGCCGCTGTACGTTCTATCCTTTCCTTTGGCATCCTTATAAAATGGACTGGAAGGAATGCCGAATAACATCCCCCCTGCTGATTATTCCGACAAGAACGCCTTGGTTTAGAACTGGCAGTTTTTTAATTCGTTTTTTACCCAATATGGCAGCAATTTGCTCAATATCCTCATCCGAATCTACGGTAAATACCTTCTTTCGGGCGATTTTCATCACATTCAAAGGAAGCAATCTACGAACTCTTTCGTGGAACTCTTCATTGTCTCCCTTGATGACAGCCGTATAAAAATATGAACCGAAGACATGGTCATCGTGCTTGCCGATAAAACGCATAATATCCCCATCACTAATGTAAGCAACCACTTCATTCCGGTCATTAACAACGGGAAGCCCACTGATTCTGTGCTTAATAAATTTTTCAATCACGGCGCGTACAGAATCGCCTTCCTTTACTTTGTAGACTTGACGAACCATGATTTCATTTGCCTTAATGACGGTTCCCCTCCAGTTTAGAAATTGCCTTCTGTTCAAATAAGTTGTATGATGAAACTATATACTTGCATTATACAACTATGTGATGCGAAGTCAATCCATATTCAGTCCGTATGTTCGAAGATATTCAAAATATACCGGGTATGTTACGATAAAAGTAATGAAGTTGTATAAAGAAATGAAAGACGAGGTAACCTATGACGAAACATCCTGCCGAAACCATTGAGCTTGAATTAGCCATTCTTATGCGCCGATTTATGGCGGCAACTACCAATAAAAAAGTTGGAAATCTGGATCGTTCTGCCTACCTTTTACTTCATCAAATCTCTTCACAGGGATCTGCAGGTGTCAAAGCCTTGGCAGAGGAATTTCATCTGGACATCTCGACAATCAGCCGACAGTCGGCCGCTTTGGAACAAAAAGGCTATGTATACCGGATTCTAGATCCCCAGGATGGACGTGCCTATTCCCTACAAATCACGGAAAGCGGAGCCAAAGAACTGGCTTCAAACAAACAGGCTCGATTCGAACGAGTAGCGGAGCTATTGCAAGAATGGTCTTTGGAAGATCAGCAAATGTTCGGAGAACTTTTGAGTAAGTTTAATCGCACTTTTATTTAGACCCTTCTCTACTGACCATTTGCATCAATTAATTGCTTTGTAATCTTTAGTGTGATATGATGACTTTATAAAACGTGTTAACATAAATTCACATATTGAAAAGGTGATCATTTGTGTAATGGTACCTTTTTCAATGTGTGATTTTTTTATCTAAAAAAACATGTTAAATAAATATTTGGAGGTAATTGATTATGGAAACAGGAACAGTAAAATGGTTTAACGCAGAGAAAGGCTTTGGCTTTATCGAAGTGGAAGGCGGAAATGACGTATTCGTGCATTTCTCCGCGATTCAAGGTGATGGTTTCAAATCACTTGACGAAGGACAACGTGTTGAATTTAATGTAGCTCAAGGCAACCGCGGACCTCAAGCCGAGAATGTTGTAAAACTGTAATACACAGATACAGTAAACTGTCCTTAACAAGTGTTAAGGGCAGTTTTTTTTAATCTAAGGAGGATAACTATGTATTTTCGAAGAAAATCGTTAGAGGATCTCCCTCAGGAAAACACTAAAATCTGGGCTTGCAAGGAAGAAGATTGTAAGGGTTGGATTCGGGACAATTTTGCGTTTGAGTACGTTCCAACTTGCCACCTTTGCCTCTCTCCCATGATTAGTAGCGTGAAGATGCTACCTCTGATTGCCAACTCCAACATAGATATGAAGGCCCTTAATAAAGGCAGACTGATCTCGTAGACGGTTCCATATTGAAATATAGCTTGTATTTCATCCAGATTTTTTATTCTAGGTCTCGTTAACTTCGGTAGAATAACAAAAAGGCTGGTTCCTGTTGCGAACAGGAACCAGCTTTTTGCGTTGTATTATGAGATCAACTTACTTGTTGGTTATTCCACGTTGTGATAAACCTGCTGCACATCCTCTAAATCTTCCAAAGCATCAATCAATTTGTCGAATTGGGCTTGTCCTTCTTCTGATAAGGTGACGTTGTTTTGCGCTAACATCGTCAGTTCAGCAATGGCAAACTCCGTGATTCCGGCCTTTTTGAATGATTCTTGAACAGCATGGAACTGCTCCGGATCAGCGTAAACCATAACGATGTCATCTTCTTCAGCAATGTCACGAACGTCTACATCCGCTTCCAGCAAAATTTCCATGATGTCATCGATGCTCTTGCCTTCAATACCGATGACAGCAGTGGCATCGAACATGTAAGCGACTGAGCCGTTTACACCCATATTGCCGCCATTTTTACTAAATGCTGCACGTACGCTTGAAGCTGTACGGTTTACGTTATTCGTCAGTGCGTCCACTATGACCATCGCACCGTTTGGTCCGAAGCCCTCGTAACGAAGCTCCTCATAAATTTCATCCGAGCTGCCTTTTGCTTTATCAATGGCACGATCAATAATTGCTTTCGGCACATTATAAGTTTTTGCCCGTTCGAGCACAACTTTCAGAGCACGATTCGCTTCAGGATCCGGTTCACCCTTCCGTGCTGCTACATAAATTTCAAGGCCGAACTTAGCGTAAATTCGACTTGTATTTGCATCTTTAGAAGCTTTCTTCTCTTTAATGTTATTCCACTTACGGCCCACGATTGATCCCACTTTCTATTTTTATTTCATTAATATAATAACCGATTTTCATTCTAAATGGAAAAAAAGTTGCATCATAATTCCCGTACTAACATTTTTCATTGCAGTTTTGGCGCCTATTTGTTCGGTGGCGCCTGGATAAGCGCGATTTCCGCGCTTACACAGCACGGACGCGCGGGACAGACTGCTGAGAAGCCGATTTTCGGCTTCTCAGGCTCTACAGACGAGCTTCGGTTCGCAAAGTTCTCGCTGAAAGCGCGGTTTCCGCGCCTATTTGTTCCTCTCGCAGAACCGTAAGGAAAGGGCTATTCCCGACCGATTCCGTTCGGATTCGGAGGATAGCCCTCGAAGATGGTTCAGTTATAGACTTACTTACTGCTGAAAAACAACCGTCGGATTGGAAGAGATATCGTTCACGCTTTCCTTGTGTGCCCCCCCGTAGGAGATCCCAAACGTATAAGAGCCGGGCAGCAGCTCTTTGCTGACCTCGCCGCCGCTCGTGCTTCCGATCATCCGCCAACTGCCTGCATAATAAGAGGCCGCACCTCCGTCAAGCGGATTCCCTTGACTGTCCTTCAGCTGCACCTTGACGTTCACCGTCTGGAAGCTGATGACGGCGTTCGTCGACGTATCTTGCACCTTCTCCTTGTATGTGCCTTCGTATGTCATCGCAAAGGTGTAGGAGCCGGGCAGCAGCTCTTTGCTGACCTCATCGCCAATCGTGCTTCCGATCGTGCGCCAACTGCCTGCATAATAGGAGTCCGCACCTCCATTAAGTGGATTCCCTTGACTGTCCTTCAGCTGCACCTTGACGTTAACCGTCTGAAAGCCAACGACGGCGTTCGTCGAAGTATCCTGCACCTTCTCCTTGTAAGTGCCTTCATATGTCATTGCAAATGTGTAGGACCCGGGCAGCAGCTCTTTGCTGACCACGCCGCCGCTCGTGCTGCCGATTGTCCGCCAGCTGCCTGCATAATAAGAAGCTGCACCTCCGTCAAGCGGATTCCCTTGACTGTCCTTCAGCTGAAGCTTGACGTTGACGGTCTGGAAGCCGACGACGGAGTCGGTACCGGTATTTTGCACCTTCTCGCTGCGTGTCCCTTCATACGTCAGCGCAAAGGTATAAGACTTGTTCGGCAGTGATTTGCTTACCGATCCGGAAGCGTCGGTGATGCCGAAATCTTTCCAGCTACCGTCATAGTACGTCACATTTCCGCCGCTAAGCGGATTTCCGTTGCTGTCCTTGAGCTGCACCTTGACAGCGGTCGTTGCGAGCATAAAGCCAAACTGCTGAGGAAGCTCGATATTTCCCGCTAGGTCTGTAGCCTTGTAGAGCAGGCTGTAGTTGCCTTTTTTGTCAAACGTTACGGGCGCCGTATACAGCTGCCAGGAAGTCCCGTTGTCCAGGCTGAGCTCGGTTTTGGCCACACCTGATAAGCTGTCGCTGCCGACTAAGGTGACCATGACCGGATTCACATATGTGCCGTTCGGGCCGTCCGGTTGCGCAGGAGATACGCTCGCGCTCGTAACCGGAGCTGTACGATCAATATTGCTTACTGTATAGCTTGTAATGTTAGACACTTTGCCTTCGGCAGACGTTCCTCTCGCAAACACCGTATTATTGCCGGAAAGAACAGTAGGTGCTGTGTAAGCAGTCCATGAACCGGTTTGGCCGATCTTAAATTCTTTTACCGCTGCATCTACAGGGTACTGGATTGTCACATTGACATCCGTGTTGGTCGGCGCTGTCTTGTCGGCTGTAAAGGTGGCATCCGCCGGAGCCACAGCATTCTTGTAAAGCATGACATAATCGAGCAGAATTTTGCTCGTAAAACGTGGTGTACTAAAGCGGAAGGCATCGATAGACGCTGCCGTCGTATTGTTGTTATAGAACGGTATGCCGTTGATACGATAAGTACCGTTCGTTTTATCCAAGGTGCCCGGAGTATCCACAGTACCAGTGTAACTTTTAAAAACATCTGCCTGCATGATAATGTCATACGTCTTCGCAGCCATATCCAGATCAAAGCGAAGCGTGATCCACTGATCGCGCGGAAGCCCAAGGCCTGCGGCTTTCGGAATTTTGACGGTCGTATTGGTGCCGCCGATCATCTTCCAGTAGCCGAATGTGCCGTCAGAGAAGCCATTGAACCGCACGACATCGATTCCGGCATTGCGCAGCTTCAAATCGAAATTCGCGATATCGCTATTCACCTTGTTGAACATGAATCTAGTTTCGAACGATAGCTTGCCGCCAAGGGCAGCATTTGCTCTCAACGAAACTGGACTTTCCGTATAATCGCTGTCCGATAAAGCGTAATTGTCTAGCAACTGTAGTGCTTTACCCACGCCATCCGGCGATGGTACGACTGAAACGGACGTTCCGCTGTTCGTACTCACCGTCCAGTTGTTGCCATTCGATATGTTTCCTGTCGTCCAATCGTCAAAAGAATCATAGTATGCTCCGCTGCTGCCTGCCGTAGGGAGCGTAACCGTCTTACTCGGGCCGTCGACCGTTTCGTTACCCTGTGCATCGACCGCTTGAACCCGGAACGTATAGGTGCCTCCTGGCTGTAGAGCCGTCAAGTCATACGCGTACGTACTGCCGCTCACTGTTGCCGCTTTCACGAAGGACGGTTGTGCTCCGTCCTTTCGATAAATCGAATACGATGCTACCATGCCTGAGTTGTCGGCAGCCTGATCCCATGTAAGCCTAGCCGCATTCGGGAACAGATAAACCGGTTGAATCGAGGCTGCTCCGCCCCATGCTGGAGCCATTGTATCAACCAAAGTTGTCTTGTACAACGTCACATAATCTAGCAAGAATTTGCTTGTATTACGGAACGAACTGAAGCGGAAGGAATCGATCGCCGTTGCTGTCGTATTGTTGTTATAAAACGGAATCCCGCTAACCTGATAAATGCCGGTTTTCTTATCCAGCTTGCCGGGAACCGCCACCGTTCCGTTGTAGCTTTTGAAGGCTTCCGCCTGCATCGCAATGTCATACGTCTTCGCAGCCGTATCCAGATCGAAGCGGAGCGTGATCCACTGATCGCGTGGAAGCGTAAAGCCGGTTGCACCCGGAATTTTGACGGTCGTATTGGTGCCGCCGATCACATTCCAGTAGCCGATTGTGCCGTCCGAGAAGCCGTTGAACCGCACGACATCCGTCCCGGAACCGCGCAGTTTGAGCTCGAAATTGCCGATGTCACTGCTCACCTTATTAAACATAAATTTGGTTTCGAATGTGACCTTACCGCTAATCGCCGCATTATTTCTTATAACAATCGGGCTTTCCGTATAGTCACTATCCGATGTAGCGTAACTATCTATTAACTGGAGCGAGTTGCCAATCGAAGCCGGCGAAGGCACGATCGAAACCGACGTTCCGCTGTTCGTAGTCACCGTCCAGTTGCCGCCGGAACTCATTTCCCCCGTCGATCTGTCGTCAAATGATTCATAATAGTCGCCGCTGCCGCCTGCCGCAGGCAGCGTCACCGTCTTGCTCGGACCATCCGCTGATTCGTTGCCCAGCGCATCCGTGGCCTGAACCCTGAACGTATACGCGCTTCCCGGCTGCAGACCCGTTACATCATAGCCGTATACACTTCCGCTCACCGTACCCACCTTCACGAAGGACGATTGTACGCCATCCTTCTGATAGATCGAGTACGTCGTTACGGTACCCGAATTGTCCGTCGCCTGATCCCACACAAATCTTGCTGAATTCGGGAACAGATGCTCCGGCCGCAGTGAGGCCGCCTCCCCCCATGTAGGGGCTGAAGTGTCTTGGGTCAATACATTCAAGGCATCACTTACTAGCGACCGATTATTGCTCGTATCCACTGCCACAATCGTGATGGCAAATGTATTTCCAACCGTTAGACCCGTGATCGTCGCTGTCACAGTATCGCTCGGAACGACGGTTTTCAATACACTATTTGCATACACAGCGTATTCCTTTACTCCAGCATTGTCCGTCGAAGCACTCCAACCGATGGTAACCGTCGTATCCGTCTGCGAAGTAAGATGCACTCCGCTCGGCGTTGTCGGACGCTCCTCATCGCTTTTCCGCTCGATAAGGCCGATCCAGTCCAAATTCATCGGCCCCTTATCGTTCCACATCGTAATGTCGATCGGTCCTGGCGCCAGCTGCTGCCCCAGCTTGACCCGAAGCCCTCTCCAATACTCTGGCGCCGTCCCATAATCGTAGGTCTTAGGGGCCTGAAAGGATGTCGCTTTGTCTCCGATCATAACACTTCTGCTCGTGAGTTCTCCAGGATTCATGCCCCAACCGGCTACATACTTCATCACCAGATCGTAGGTACCCGCTTTCGGTACGTTAAAGCTCCACGCAACCTTCTGTCCCTGCTGATCCCAGGTGCCCAAGCCCTTCTTACCGGACAAGAACGGCCGTGACGCATACACGCTGATTCCGGGATCCGCATCCGTATAGGACTCCGCTTCAATCCAATCAAAGGATAGTTGGTTCCTCATCGCATCCGGGTCCGTCAATGAATCCGCATCCGCAAAATTGCTGCCTCCGACCTTGCTCAGTTTTACGGTGCCAAGGTCCCCCCGGATGATAATGTTCGCATTCGCTTCGAGGTAAAGATCTTTCGGATGACCGTGCTTTTCAAAAATAAAACCTGGAGGCGCTTCCACGACGTGGTACAAGCCTGCTGCATTCCCTAGTTTCCCCCAAGCGACGGGAATCCCTTCCATATCGCTGTACACCTGCAGCGTCGTCGAGCCTTGAACCCCGTCGAAATCGGTCTGCAAGGTTACGGGAGCCATCGCATGCGGCATTAGCGCATTGCCGAGCTTAAACGCATGCTGTCCTTTCTCGACATGAAGGGTAAGCGAGTTGCCCGCTGTGCTCCACTGTACGCCCCGCAATCCCATTGCTTCCGAGACCAATCCGCCGCTCGGGATGTCCCTGCCGCTGTCTGCATCACGCAAGCGTGCGATTCCAGGCACATTTACATCTACCTGTGTATCTGACGGGCTCGACACGGATAGTTGGTCGCCGCCGTAAACAACCGTCGCAGGCTGACTGCTCTGGATAAGGGTGACGCCGTCTTTCACAAGCTTCGTGCCATCTACGAGAAGCACGGTACTTCCTTTCACTGCCACAGCGGTTCCGTTGAATCGAATGCCGCCTGCGTCCACTTCTCCGCCCGAGGTCGTTCGCACGTAGACGACTGAACCATCTTCGAATGAAAGTTTCGTATAAGTTCCGTGATTCTCAGAGACCACGTTCTGAGGCTGCGTTCCCTGCTTAAAGGCTTCCATTGTAGAAACAAAAGTGGTCGCGTTCGTTTTCGGCGTAATGAAAGCCGCATGCAGCTGCTTTTTGTTTGCATAAACCGAGTCTTTATCCGGTTTCCTTTCCACTCCGGCCGCGTCCAAATATTGATCCTCAAACGTCGTTCTAAGCCCCTGAGGCGCCTGAAAACGGACTTTCATGCCGGCTTCATTCTTCCAAATCGTCGCGCCTGCCTGATCGGCGTCGAGATCCATTTGATTATCGGCATGGAGGCGCCATTCGAATTCCGAGCCCTGCGGATTAGCCGACTGCAGCTGATCAATGACGACAAACATATCGGGTCTGACATAAACGATACTCCGATTCGCCTTATTCAGCTTACCCGCATAGGCGCCGGCGGCATCGCCGCTCGTTGCATCAAAATCCGGATGCGTAACGAAACTCATGATCTTGCCGTCCGCATCGATATTATCGATCGGCTGCCCTTGCTTCCCGTCAACCGTAATTGCGTTAGCGGCAAACGTCTGTTTCGTATAGTTTGTATTGTGAACGCTGCCGTAGTAGTCATAAAAACCACTCTCGACAGCAAGCGATTCGCCGAAGGCGTTGACAATGAGACCATTCTGATCCGCAAGGCTATGGTTGTAGGTGCCGAATGGGCTCGATTTGAAATAGAGCGACACGCTGTCGGGATCGTATAATTTGGAGTGCATCGTCACAAGACCAATGTCCTGAAACCACTTGGAGTCCGGTAAATCAACCGGGGGTCTCGCTTCCAGATTGTCGTCCCCATAAAAGTAGTTGCTCAATTCCCCGTTCAAGCCCGTTCCAATGGCTCCAGCCGCCCATTTCATTCGGGGGTCGCTGTACATTTGCGCGAGACGGTTATATACCGTCACACTGGGAGAGCCTGGCGCGTATTCGCTATCGTCTCCAAAAATCCCTTTCGGGCTGCCTTTCGGGAACGCATAGAGCGGATATAAACCTTCGTTACGCGAATAGGCTTTGTCATAGAGATTGAAACCGCTTGCACTCAAGAGGACGTCTATGAACTGTTTCGAAAGCGTAGACGACCATTGCCAATAACCGGTCCCCTGCGACCAACCTCCATCCTCCCCGCCCCACGGAGGCAAAATATTGATGTAAGCGGGAACGACTTGCCGAAACCATGATTCAGCTTCCGGTGTATCGTTCAGCAGCGCCGTAGCGATGATGCCGACAAATCCGAACGCCGTCCACCCGTGTGAGTCATACGGTTTACTCTGAATCGGGTATTTGACTACGATTTCATTCACCAGAGTTTGGGTGCGCGCTTTCACCATATTCAGTACCGTCTGTTTCTCCGATGGTGAAAGCAAGTCGTTCAACCAGTCGTAAGCCATAGCGGAATCTAACGCGATGAGCCTATGTACCTGATCATGAATGAAGTAGCTCGTTGTTCCATCCGGATTCCAGCTGGAGAGGTCGAGCAGCCGGGCTTTCGCATACTGTCCAATTTCTGGGGAACCCGTCAGAAAGTAAATGAATGCGGCATTAAACATCTTATTGACAGCCGCTTCCGAATACGTACGGAGGACACGTTGTGCGGCTACAAATTCAGGCGCATTATGATTATAGGTAGCCGGATAGGGAAAGCTCGGTTCGATCAAGTCGCACCGATGCGGTTCCTGGATAGTCGGCGTGCATAAATTGGCATTCACCGACTGACTTATCCTTTGAAACATATCTTTTCCGACCGTAAATCGCAGATTTCGAAAATCGGCAAGTGTCGATGCATTCGCCCAAATGCGCGGATGCGTGGGGCTGATATTGCCCAATAACTGATCGATGGAAGGAACCACAAACGGAACATTCTGCTCCTCAATCCGGAACTTTCGAATGTCGCTCCATTCCGACCAGCCTGAGGCCGGTTTGTGAAATCGGACGCGCCAATACCAGGTACCGACGTCAAATACATGATTAAAATTGTAGAAATTCGACGTTAGTGTTTCTTGTTCATATACAACACCAGCTACTGTAGAACTGCGGCTAATCTGCAAATCGTAATTATCGGCCCCGCTAACGGCAGGCCATCTAAAGTCGGGCGGATTTTGCATCGTAACAAGAGAATCCACCGGTCCGAATGGCATATTAGTCCCCGATAATACAGACGCCGGCCATCCCTCAGCCGCTTCCGCAACGGGAAGACGGACAAACGGCAAAGCGTTGAAACAACTAAACAGCATGACAAATACCATAATAAGTGCGAGTTGACGATTTGAATTCCGTAACACCATCTTCAATAATCAGCTCCTTTTTCAATTTGCATATCCTTGCATCCAGTCCTGCCAATCCAAATTAACTCCTTTCGAAATGTCGAACATCCCCCCTTTCATCGCAACCTTCTCTTAGAATAAGGCGCTTTCTTTTTTCATTCTTTTTACGGATTCATTCGTGATCAGAATAATGAGGAAGCAAAGGACGGACTGGTATAAGCCGACTGCCGCCGCCATACCGAATTCCTGTAAATCGAGAAGCGCTCGAAACGAAAAGGTGTCGATAATATCCGTTTTATCGTATAACAGTCCGTTATTTCCGATCAGCTGGTAGAACAAGCCGAAGTCGCCTCTCGCAATTTGGCTGACTTTAAGCAGCACCAGAATGATCATCGTCGGAATGATGGACGGGATGGTAATATGGATGATCCGTTGAAGTATGTTCGCTCCGTCGATTTTGGCCGCTTCATACATTTCCGTATCAATCCCGGCGATACTCGCAAGATAGATGACAGTACCATATCCCACCGACTTCCATGCGCTAAAAAAGATCAAAATATAAGGCCACAAATCCGGATTATTATAGAAGTTTACCGGTATGAAGCCGAACGACTTCAAGAACGTATTCACTGCACCGAACTCATAATTGAGAAAATTATAGACAATCGCTCCGGCTACGACCCATGAAATGAAATAAGGCAGAAAGATAACCGACTGCAAAAATTTCTTGACGTATTTGCCTGCCAGCTCGAATAAAACAATGGCGATACTCATTTCCAGCACGTTGTTCACAATCATGAACAGGAAGTTATAAACGATCGTATTTTTCGTAACCAGGAACGCTTTGCCAGAATGAAGGAAGAACTCGAAATTAGCTAGACCGACCCATGGGCTGCCAAAGATACCATCCTTGTAAGAATAGGATTTAAAGGCAACCACCATTCCCGCCATCGGGAAATAACAGAAAATAAGAAAAAATAAAAAAGCCGGTAATATCATCAGATACAGCGTGCGATTTTTCCGCAAATCTCCTAATAAACCTTTCGTATGCATACGAATCTCCTCCTGATAACCAAAAAAAGAGAGTGACTGTTGCATGATCACCGCAGCCTCTCTCGTCCTTTCTTAATTCGTTACTTATTATTCTTTACAAATTCGTCCAGCTGCTTCTGTGCCTCGGCGATCACTTTATCCAGACCCGCTTCTTTATTTTTGGTGTTGAGCGTCTTGACGGCTTCCACCGGATCATTAATGACACCAAGCGTAATTGGATTGCGGTATTGATCCTTGACGTTTTTGATCGCTGCCAATTCATTCTTCACATTCGTCGTATCGAGCACAAAGTTAAGCAGCGGATTCGTAATCGCTGTTTTCGTCCAAGCAGCTTTAATGGCTTCAACCTCTTTCGGTTGATCGGCAAGCGGCTTAATTAGCCCTTGTGTTCGCCAGCCCCAAGGTGAACCAGAATCAATCTTGTAGCCGGAATCGGTTCCGCCCAACGCCTGTATTTTTTTATCCGCCGTCAACTCGTAATGCTTGCCCTTGATACCGTAAGTCGTAAGGTTAAAATAATCCTCATTGTTCCGGAATAAATCGAGCAGCATCAAAGCTCTCTCCGGGTTTTTGGCATTGGCGTTGATTGACATCCCATTACCGATATACGAATTCACATAGGTCGCCTTGCCGTTATAAAGATCAAATAGCTCGACTTTCCATTCCGGATGTTTCTGATTCGCTCCCGTTACACCGAGACTCATATCCTGAATGTTTCCTGCCATCGAGGCACTTTTGCCGGCAAGGAACGAATCTTTGACTGGCGTTTTATTGAGCAGAGCGTTCTGGGACCAGTAGCCTTTCTTGTTCCAATCGGCCATTTTCTTCGCAAATTCCAAGTATTGCGGGGTTTGTGCAATGTCAATCAGCTTCCCGGACTTATCTTTTAAGTCAACTGAAACGAGAGAATTACCAATAATGAGCTTTGGTGTAAATTCGGTGCCGACCATGAAGTCATACATCGTATAAGCATTTATACCTTCATCGAAAGGCACCATGTTCGGTTCGTTTTTGGATATTACTTCCAAATATTTTTCGAAATCATTGATCGTTTTCAGTTCTGGGATGTTGTACTTCGCTCGCAAATCCCCTCTGACGCCGACAACCGCCATAGAGAAATCTTTGGTTGAGGCAGGTACCATATATATTTTATTCTGCACCTTCGCCTGCTCCCAGGCTTCTTTCGGCATTTCCTTCATCGTCTGCGGTGCATATTTATTTAACATATCTGGCGTAAGCTCAAGGAAAGCCCCTTTAATCGCTTGCTCGCCATACTTGATCCAGTTCGCTGAGAAAACCAAATCGAAATCTTCACCTGTTGCGAAAAGCAGCGGATACTTCTGCAGGTAATCTCCCCAAGACAGGAAAATAGGCTCTACGCTTGCGTTAATATCACGTTTCAGCATCTTATTGACTTCATCGTAGACAAGCCCGATGTCCTTGGGCTGATCCCCGATCAGGTACATTTTCAGCTTCACTTCTTTGGAAATATCCGGTTTGTTGGTTGCGGTTCCGCTACTCGCACTTGCTGTTGGTTTGGGCGATCCCGTTCCTTGGCCCGAGTTTGTCGAGCAGCCTGCCATAAGCATAACTGCCGCCAAGCTGACAGCCATCAGCGTCTTTACATGTTTCATTGATAAAACCTCCCCTGTACTTGTTCACTCATCTATGATCAACGGCTGAAGCCGGAGTCATCCTTTAACGGAGCCTATCGTGATACCTTGAATAAAATACTTTTGAACAAAAGGATAAAGCAGAACGATCGGCCCCGTCGCGATTACCGTCATGGCGAGCTTGAAGGATTCCTTCGGCGTATCCATGACGACTGAACCCTGCGAAGCAACCGAGGAGTTGGCGAAGGCGATACTGCTCAAGATTTTATAGAGAAAATATTGCAGCGGATACAGATTCTCTTTGTTGATGAACAAGGTGGCATGATACCAATCATTCCAGTAATTGAGGGAAATGAACAGACCCATCGTAGCCAGAGCCGGCTTGGTCAGCGGCAGTATCATGGAAAGAAAGATGCGGAAATCGCCGGCACCGTCCATCTTGGCCGATTCGCTAATCGCATCAGGGATCGTGGAGCTAATAAAGCTTCTCATAATAATGATATAAAACACGTTTAATAAAGGAGGCACAATCAAGGCCAGGAGCGAATCCTTCCACCCTAAATACTTGACGATCAAAATGTACCAAGGCACAAGTCCACCGGAAAATAAAGTAGTAAAGAAGAAATAGAAAGAAAATACATTTCGGTTCTTAAAATCTTTTCGCTGCAAAACATAAGCCGTCATCGCCGTTATGAACAGTCCGATTAGCGTACCCACGATCGTGACCAATATCGTAATTTGGTAAGCGGAAACGATCTGCCTCGGATTTTTAAAAATAAATTCGTAGGCGTCTAATGAAAGTAAACTCGGAATGAGGCTGTATCCGTTTTTAATAATATAGGACTCCTCCGTCACTGAGCCTACTACAATCATCAAGAATGGAATCAAGCACATGATTGCGAACAGCGTTATGAAGAAATAGCCGATAATTTGGAACACGTATTTCTCTAAAGTATGCTTACTCTCCATGGAGCCCTCCATCACTTCGCTTTGTTTAGGACAACCGGTTTCCTAATTTCATAGTAGACTACGATCAAGTTCCCCGTATACTTCACAAACCAGCGAAAAGTCTCCATTTTTTTGTGAATGCAACTAAACGAATTTGTTCAGCTTTACACTTTTTGTACGTACACTTACCTGTTTACAAATTATTCATTATAATAATGAATGCAACGATCCCGAATAACGAAGGAGCACGGACAATACGATGAAACTCACAGAGGCTCGCACATCCAATAAGCTATACGCCAACATCTTCCTTTCGCTCATCGTTTGCATCATCCTCACTATCGTGACCTTGTCCTCTACACTCTACGCGAGCTTCGAGAAGATCGCCTTATCAAACATCTTTGCATCAGAAAAGAGCAGCTTGTCCCAGACGAGCTATAGTGCCAAATCGATGATCGATAATTCGACCAGCTACGCGTTGCAAATTTACGCCGATCCGCTTTTCGATAAGCTCTTGCACTATACGTCCCCAGGCAGTGTGGAGACAAACGCCGCTTTAATTCGCTTGAATGCTTATTTGAATATGAACTATTTTATCCATTCCATCTACATCTACAGCAAAAGCTCCAAAACGTTTTATTCTGCCACCTTGTCCTCTGTCAACACGATTCAGAGCTTCGACGATTTCTACGATTCGGACGCGCGCAAGCTGATCGAGCATTTCAGCAATTACAAACGATTGGCGCCTATTCCCCGGGCAATACCCGTTCAAACTCCGTTTCAGGAAGTCAGAACGGCCAATGTGTATACGTTCGTCTTCTATGATCTGCAAGGCCAATCCAAGGATCTCGACAATATGATTATGCTTAACGTGCCCGAACGTTGGATGAAGGAAGCCATTACAAGCCTTGATATGAACAAAAATGGGTCAACATTCATCATCGACAGCAAGGGAACGCTGGTGACCAGCACCGATTCGATGCCTTTCCTGGCGGATCTGAAGGATAAGCCCTATGTGCAAAAAGCATTGGCTGCTTCCTCCAATCAGGCATCCGATTATTTTGTCGATGATGTGGAGGGTGTGAAATCGTTAGTCGTATACTCCAAACATGAGGTTACCAACTGGCTTTTCATCCGGGTACTTCCTTATAACACCATTATGGGGAAAGTCGAAACGATTAAGAAAACCGTTTTACTGATCTGCTTCGTCATTTTGTTACTCGGGCTCAGCATTTCCTTCTTCTTATCGAAAACTCTTTATAAGCCGATAGAGAAGGTCACATCCAAATTACATGTACTGATGAAAGAAAAACGCAATAATCACGATAAATTGAAGCAAAATTTCTTACGCCAGCTTGTTCATAACAGCGGGTTTAAGAAACCGCTTGATATAGAAACCAAGCTCGAAGAATTCGATATTGCGATGGATCCAACCAGTGACTATGTGATCGTTCTTTTCGTAATCGACCGTTTTGATTCGTTTTCCAAGCAGTATCACTTTGAAGACCGCGTGCTGCTCAAATACGGCTTGATGAACATTGCTTCCGAACTGTTCGCTAAAGCCGGCAGCTGCGAATGTATTGATATGGATGAGAAGACCATTGCGGTTCTACTAAATGGCAGCTTCCAGAATGAACAAACATGGATGGACACGGTAAAAAATGTGCAAGACTCCGCTGAGCAGTTCCTAGGTATCTCACTGTCCGCCTCCATCAGCAGAGCCGGCGACAGCCTGGTTGAAGTGTCCGACTTATACTCGGAGGCTCTGCAGCAGTTGAAATACAAATTCACAGACGGTTACCGCTGCATTTTGCATAGCCGTCAGCATCGTCCGCAAGCGCTCACTCCGTTCATCCATCCTGTTGTGCTTGAGAACAACATGTTGGAGACGCTTAAACTTGGCAAAGCCGAAGAGTCTAAGAAATGGTTCGGTGAAATCATACAAGCCGTCGAACCTCCCTCCTATATCGTTTACAACATGTTATTTAATCAGTTGGCCTTCTCACTCAGTACAATAGCGCTCCAAATGGATAAGAACTCTGGCCTACCTCTGGATTACGATTTCAGTTCCTTTATCCATCACATGCATAAGCTGGAGACGCTTCAAGACGTACACGATCATTTCTGCGAGTTGATCGATCAGCTATGCTTGGGCTTCAAAGACAAGAAAAGCTCAAAACATGATAACCTGATCGCATCCATTGATACAATCATTCATCAAAACTACTCCGACCGGGAATTGTCCTTATTTAAAATCGCGGAGCTCCTCGACTTATCCCCCGCCTATCTGGGACGTATTTTCAAAAAACTCGCCAACCAGTCGGTTCCCGACTTTTTGAACGAATACCGTATCGAACGAGCCAAGGAGCTTCTCGTTTCCACGCATGCTCCAATTGAGGAAATCTCGCAGAAGACCGGCTATAACAACAGTACCTATTTCTATAAAGTGTTTAAAAAATATACTGGGATTACGCCAGCCGAATATCGAAATAACGGAAATTAACACCAAAAAGGCTTACGCATGAAAGATACAAGCGTAAGCCTTTTTGATGGTTACATCTATTATTCGTCTTCCTTCTTCAACCATTGATCCAGGAACCGGTAGGCCAGCAGCCGTATCTCCTCCGGAAAATCATGTCCGCCAGTTCCCATGTAGGACTGAAAGCGGTCTTCCTTACCTAACCAACGGTAAAGCCTCGAGAGTTCTAACATCCCTTCCCCAACCGATTTCCAATGAGGAAAAATATGATCGTCCTGTCCCGCGTAGCTGAGAAAAGGCATTGGGGCGCATAAGGCTACAATTTCATGAAATTCAAACGGGATCCTGTCCTGCTGTAAATCCGCCGAAACTTTCGGGATATGCGTGTATGGATAGGACCGGTAGCCCCAATGTTCGGGATGCGGATCGCCCGCAAAGGGACTGAACCCGCAGCTTGAAACAACTGCCTTAATTCGATCATCCATGCCAGCCAGAAAATAAGCGTTATAAGCGCCAAACGAATGTCCGATCGCCCCGATGGCAAGCGGGTTAACATAATCCAATGAACATAAAACATCAATGCCCTGTATGTGATCTGTTATATTCTTGGCTACTGTCGACCACTCAGGATACTGTTCATAAAAAGGCTCACTTTCAAATGCCGCTCTGCCCGGATAAATCCGTTCACCCGCAGTCAGTGCATCAGGGACCAGCACCACATAACCGCGCTCAACCAGTTCAACGGCATACATACGATTAATCCCGCCAGTAGAAAGAGCAATAAAGTCTTTCCCTTGCTCATTTGTCGAATGGAGTGCAATAACAGCAGGGTAACCTGTTTTTCTTGGACGATTGAATACATTTTCATCTGGAATAAGGATGTAAGCGGTAATTCTATCCCCATAAACGGTATCATATTCTACATGAAGCCGGATATGACTTGAGTGCTTGGTCTGGGAATTGACTTGCACTCGGACAGGCACCCTTGCAGGCAGTTCGCCAATGTAATCAAGCCAGGTCCGGCGAATGTCAGACAGCTTCTCTGTCCATTGTTCATAACTCTCAATCCCCTGCAAAAGCGGCGGAATGCCCATTTGGTTAATTTGGGATAATACATAGGCCAAAGTTGGTTCCCTTCTTTCTTGAAAAATGGACTAACACGTTAAAGCTCCAACATAAACTTGAGTATTTTATCATTGAGTCCAGGCAGGCCCTCATGACCAAAGTCAGGGTAAATTTCGAGTCTCTTATGGGCAGATATCTTGTTATAAGCGGCAAACTGAGTCGAGGGTGGACAAATGCTGTCCATTAAGCCAACACCCATCAACACTTCTCCTTTGATTCGTGCTGCTAAATGCTGAATATCAATATAACCCAGCCTAGTAAAGATCTCTCCCTCCTGCATATGTTGAGGATCAAAATAACGAAAAAAAGTTCTAAGCTCCTGATAAGCGTCCTTAGCTTGATCCATTTCCCATACCCGCTTGTAGTCACTTAAAAAAGGATAGACAGGCGCAAGCTTCTTAATTCGCGGTTCTAGCGCTGCACAGGCTAATGTAATTCCTCCACCTTGAGAAATACCAGTGACCCCAACTCGATCTTCATCGACTTCGGACATGTCCATCACGATTCCCGCCAGCTGTGCCGCATCCAAAAAAATATGTCTAAACAACAAATTATTGGGCGTATCACTTAACCCACGAATGATGTGACCGCTTTGCGTTGTCCCTTTTATTCCGCCTGTATCCTCCGATGATCCGCCTTGTCCACGACAGTCCATCGCAATTACGGAAAACCCAAGTGAAGCATAAATTAGTTTATCGTGCCAATCCGCCGCATTTCCTGAATAACCATGAAACTGAATGATTGCCTTATGCGGCTCTGCGATATGTTTCGGACGGACATATTTCGCATGAATTCTCGCCCCCCGTACACCTGTAAAATATAAATCGAAACAGTCCGCAAACGGTACCTGGAAATTACTTTCAACCAGCTCAACATTCGCGTTGACCGATTTCATTTCGTCGAGCGCGCTACTCCAGTACTCATCAAAATCTACGGGCTTCGGATTGCGCCCTGCATATTGCTTTAACTGCTCTAACGGCATATCCAAGATCGGCATGTTCTTCATTTCTCCTTTAAAATAGAATCCAACACTGGACGACCGGTTCCTAATCTCATAGTAGTCTATGCCTCAATCCCCCATATACTTAACAATCTATAGAAAGAACTGAAGTTTTTAACATAAATGACTATACTAATTTGTGCATCTGTACACTTTTTGCACTTCTGGTACAGGAGATTCACAATCGTGATTATCCACAGTTAATTAGAAAACGGAGCCCGCAAACCCTGCGCGACTCCGTTTTTTTGATTGAAACTCCATCTGTCTATATTACATTGCCGGGATTTCAGAAGGCACCTTCAAGTGTGTTACATCGATCCCTTTTTCATCGCGCGCTTTTAAGTCTTTTAAAAACTCAAGGAAGCCATAACGAGGTTTCCAACCAATTGCCTTTTCAGCTTCAGAAAGGTCATGTTGTTCCACTTGCTCAGGCAATTCGATCTCGTATTTATTAAGCAAATGAATGGCGCCAGGAACCTGTGTTTCACACCACTCTGGACCATATTTTCTAAAGTCTTGGATTACTTCTATCGGCATGCCATGATTCGTATGAACAATTGTACGAAAGAGCCCCACTCTCTTCTCCAAAACTGCCTTGACAGAAGCAACTGTAGCTTCAGCAACATCCCTTCTATCCACACCATTACGAAGCAAACGTTCCCCGAACTCTAAATAAGGGCGAGGTATGAACTCATGGTAACGAAGCATGGCTATCGATGCACCGGTCATTTCATGATAAGTCTTACACAGATCTTCCCCAATAACTTTACTAACGCCATAGACTGACCACCAACCATATGCCATTGAAGAAGCATATACAATAGATTGAATCCCCGCTTGCCTGCTGGCTTCCAGAACATGGAATGTTCCATCCACATTTACAGCAAAAATCGTTTCATCGCTTACTGGTGGATTATGCGCACAATGCCATGCTGCTAAATGAACAACAGCATCCATTCCATTTACAGCTGTACGTACATCACCAGGGGATCTCGTGTCACACCTAACGAATTCAATTTCTCTCAAATCGTCAGCACTTGGAGGCATAACGTCTGCCATCCTAACCGAAAAACCTGCTTGAATTAATGCTCTACAGACAGCTTGACCACCATTGCCGGCAGCACCTGTAACAAGTACTTTCATGATTTCACACCACCTAACTTCAGTTCCATCCTTTAGCGATAATCGGTTTCTTTTTATTATTCAAAACCCTACTTAATAAACTCAATTTCTTTTTTCGTTTGAGAGCGAGTTTAACACCTTCAATTAGTAGTATTGATCTCAATTCGTCGCGACGATTGAGCGTGTGTAACCTCTTTATGAACTGCTTGTCCATATTGACCATCCTCTCAAGTGTCAGTAAATGAGTAGCAGGACTTCTTATTCTGTTATATATACATTATAAGCTTGCATTGGATAAAATGTTTGTCACATTATAGATGAGTACTGCGCTTATTTTGTCGACAAATGGATATATCCACGAACCCATTCACTTATTTGAAGAGACACTTCATTTACCCCCGTTTTAGAAGTATCGACGGTCGGCATTGGTGGTGTGTATGCTTTGTCAGCATTTCAAGAAAAAGGCCGCCAATCCATACTGGACGGCTGCCTTCTCCTAGTTGAAATGCTTGATCAGAAGTCTTTCACTTAAATTTCATTCCACAATTTTCTTAAGTTATTCATGCCTATCCGTGAACCGATTTCGCAGTCTTCCATCCCTTCGAATTCTACGGTTACATAGCCGTCATAGCCCGTATTTTTGATCAGCTTTATGATTTCTCTGATCTCGATGTCCCCATGGCCGACGATTGCGCCCCTTAAATAATTTCCATTTGTAGTCCGGAACCAATTGCCTTCCCCCGGGTCTTGATAGTACGGTCTGAAGTAAAAGTCTTTAAAATGGATTAAGGAAGCGTAAGGCAGATTTTTGCGTACGCCGACAAGCGGGGCTTCGTCCACACACATAAAATTACCTACATCCAAAGTCGTTTTAAAATTGGGGCGGTTCACTTCGGCTAGCACACGCTGCACCCGGTCGCTCGCCTGCACAGAGAAACCGTGATTTTCAATCGTTGTCGTTATGCCGTAGTTTGCCGCATAATCGGCAATAATTCGGCTTCCACGAACGATGAGCGGTAAGCTATTTTCAAAGTATTCGATTGTCATTTTCTCCGGAGGCAGTGTAAAGGCAGTAACATCATGGCGCATATGCCTCATGCCCAATCGATGCACAAGATCAACGTGCTGCTTGACGCGGTCCATCTCCGCTTCGAACTCTTCCTCCGTCTCCTGCACGAAGTTAGCGGGAATGGAATAATTCGATAAATCGATATCGACCGATCTCGCCTTATCTCTGAGCGCGTCCGCCAGCTCCAGATTATCCACAAGCGTATAGCCATACGGAACAAGTTCCAGATGCTCGCCGCCGTTGTCTTTCACCCACTGAACAACATCCAGAATGGTCATTATTCCCGACTTCAAGGCCGGCAATAAACTATAAGAACTAAGCCCGATTTTCATCTTCATACCTCCAAGTATTCATCGATTAACGTTCGAACTTCGAATCAGCTTACCGAGTAAGCGGCAAATTTGCGTACAATCGGTATCGCTGCGCACTCGGTAAACCGGACTCTCAGTTCGCTTGTCTTTACCGCTCTAAATTTGTCGATTTTTTTGTGTCCGATGGCGCTTCCTTTTACAAGCTCCACCCACTCGCCCTTACACTTCGCTTCAAGCACATATTCCCGTACACGTTCGCCGTGAGCGATGTCTTCCATCAAAATAACATGATCGACGGATTCCTCGGCCTCCAAATGAAGCGTAACTTCTGTGCCTCCTCCTGTTGTGACGCCAAGCGGAGTATCAAACCGGCGACGGATTTCATCGCCCAGTTCGATAACACGCTGCACGTCCACTTCCGGCAGTAAACCGCGGTCATCAGGGGCAACGTTTAACAGCAGTGTCGCGCCATGCCCCACAGAGCGGTAGTAAAGATCCATCAAGTGTTCCAAGCTGTGCAGGCTGCTCTCGTCTTTAGGATGCCAAAACCAATGGCGTTTGCGGATCGGCACATCGCACTCCGCAGGCACCCATGAGGTAGTTCCTTCCATCCAAGTAAGCATGTCGCTCGTGAACATACTCTCTCGCGCGCTCTCCGCCGTATTCCAGCATGGGTATGGGGCAACGCCGTCTTCGTTTCCAACCCAACGAATCGTCGGCTGCCCCATGTTGAACACCATCGCATCCGGTTGGTACTGTGTGACAAGTCCGATAATTCTCTGCCAGTCGTACTCCCGGCCCTGAGAGCCTGCCCCATCAAACCATACCTCGACAAGCGGACCGTATTGTGTCAACAGCTCAGTCAATTGTTCCGCATAGAAATCGTCGTATGCCGCTTTGTCCGAATAGCACGGCTCATGACGGTCCCAAGGCGACAAGTACAAACCGAACTGCAAGCCTTCCTCCCGGCAGGCATCGGACACTTCGCGAACAACGTCCCCTTGTCCCTCTTTCCATGGGCTCGACTTGACCGAATAATCGGTCGTCTTCGTTGGCCATAAGCAGAACCCGTCATGGTGCTTGGCAGTCAAAACAAAATATTTAAACCCGGCCAGCTTTGCTGTCCTCACCCACTGGCGCGCGTCCAGCTGCGTTGGATTGAACTTAAGCGGTGAGTCTGTTCCCTCTCCCCATTCCTGATCGCAAAACGTGTTCATGCCAAAATGACAAAACATGCCCAGCTCCAAATCCTGCCAGGCCATCTGCTGCAAGGTCGGTTTCGCTAAAACGTCAGTATCCATAAATGAGCCACACTCGCTTCCATTAATTTGTATGATCATCGCCTTAGTTATAGCAGTCAGAAATCGCATAGTTCCGCCATCAGATCAGATCCGAAGGCGGAACATAAGAAAGCTCTTATATTACTTTTTGGCAATTGCCTTTTGATAGATTTCGATATACTTGCCTAGCTGCAAGCCGTCAAAACCTTTTACATAGCTATCCCAATCTTTCTCAATGTCCTTGCTGCCCGTAATGAACTGCGCCATGTTGGATTTAATGTAATCGCGGATTGTCGTTTTCAGTTGGGCTGCCACTTCCGCATCTTCCAGAGCAATGAACACACTGGATGGATACATCATCTTCGATTGGAAAGGTTCATATTTCGCCGATTCACGCTTAAGTCGAACTTCGTATGCCCCTTCAGCAAACGGATCTTGAAGGGCTGCCCACGAATCGCGGTATTGGAACGTTCGAAGAGACGGACCGATCTGTTCCCAACCATCGTTGTGTGTCGGTTTGGTATCAGCTTTCGTAATAATCGCATATTTCGCCGGTTTGCCGTTCATATCCAGCTCGCCGTCCTTCGCTTTGCGCCATCCTTGGCCTTCTGGACCGCGCTCTTCAAGCACGATTGCTTCTTCCGTGTACAAATAGTCGGCCAAACGGATTGCGGCAATTTGCTGTTCTTTCGTCGCTTTATTCGTAATCGCCATCTGCGAGTTGCCCACTCCCGCATAATACCCTGCTTGCTGCACACCGTTCGGTCCTTTGAGTGGAGGAACGGTTACGTACTCTCTATGGCGTGGGTGCTTTTCGTCCGGCGAGTGCGCGTAACTGATCAAAGCCGTTGTAATGCCTCCCATCACATTGGCGTCCTGACGGTTGCCCAACTGCTGAATCGCGTCGGAGTTTTGCGTAAAAGACGCTGGATCGATCAGTCCTTCCTTATATAACTTGTTCAGGTACAACAATCCCTGCTTCCATTCTGCCTTATTGGCGGACAAATCCACTTTGCCGTCCTTCAACTGGAGGAAAGTGCCGCTGTCTTTGTCCACCTGGTCGTCGATAATGAACGAGTTCATCAAAAAGGAGGCGATGTTTCCTGCCCACATGTCGTCGGAACCCGTAAGCGGAATCTCGTCTTTTTTACCGTTGCCGTTCGGATCTTTTTCCTTAAATGCTTTCAGCACTTGGTAAAACTCATCCGTCGTTGTCGGCATTTTCAGCCCGAGCTTATCGAGCCAAGACTGGTTAATCCACAGCTTCTGGGCGTAGTTGCAGTGATAGCATTCGTTTATTTGCGGAAGCGCATAAATGTTGCCATCCGGTGCCGTGATGGAGCTCTTCAGATAAGGCAGATCGGCCATCGCTTTCTTGAAGTTCGGCGCGTATTTATCAATCAAATCGTTCAGCGGAATAAACACGCCCTGCTTGCCGTACTTCATCTGCTCGTCTTTGGTCAAGGACCCATGTAAAATCACTTCCGGATAATCGCCGCTTGCCAGCATCAGCTGTTTGCGGTCGTTAAGCGCTTTGTCAGGTACGAGGTCCCATTTAATTTGAATGTTCGTCTTGTCCTGAACGTATTTCGTAAATGTATTGGTCTCCATATTCTCGATGCTGGCGAGCTGAGGTGCAAACATTTTAATCGTCATCGGCTTCTTTACGATCGGGTATTGTCCAACAGGTGAAAACACATCGGTCGCGACAGGCGCGCTGGTTGAAGGTGTGTTTGCCGCAGGCGTACCTGATTCTGTGCTGCAAGCGCTCAAAACGAGCGAAAAGCTTAATGCTACCCCCATCGTACCCGTGTAAGCTTTATGCCATTTTTTCATATAGATGACTCCTCCCATTTTATCGAACCCTGTCATTTGAACCCAAAGGAAGTAATCTAAGCTGCAAGACTAACGTACCACCACCTTTCAAGTTAATTGAGCTGTTTGGCCGCCATAGCCTTACCCTTTCAATGAACCGATCATGACGCCCTTAACAAAATGCTTCTGCACGAACGGGTAGATGATCAACACGGGTGCACTCGCAACAACGATAAGAGAATACTTGAGCAAGTCCTTCAGCCCCTGCTGAGCCAACATTTGATCCACTTTGGACACCATGGTCGCATCAATTGTGTTCAAAATCAGAATGTTGCGCAGCACGATCTGCAGAGGAAACAAATTCGGCGATTTCAGGAAAATCAAGGCATCGAAGTAAGCGTTCCAATGGCCGACTGCATACATCAGCGTTAACACAGCCAGAATCGGTTTGGAGAGCGGAATCACGATACTGGTAATGAACCGGATGTCGCTGCAGCCGTCAAGTTCAGCTGCTTCGGCGATCTCATTGGGAATCGTTGTTTGAAAAAAGGTACGGGCGACAATAACTTGAAACACCGCCATCGCTCCTGGTAAAATCATCGCCCAGCGTGTATCGAGCAAATGCAGGTTTTTCACGACTAGATAGAACGGGATGAGCCCTCCGTCGAACATCATCGTGATGACTAGGAGTATCATAATAAAATTGCGGCCGTAGAACGTTTTTCTGGCCAGCGGATAAGCAAGCATGACGGTCAATGCAACGTTGACGGCCGTACCGGCGACTGCATAAAAGAGCGAATTCAAGTAACCGGATACGATTTGTGGATTGCGGAACACCGCTTTATAGCCCTCCAGCGTAAACTCGACCGGAAACAGCCACACCTTACCGGATACGACAGCTTGCGGCGAGCTAAACGATGAGCTAATGATGAATATGAGCGGGAAAAGGACGACAATCAGCACCACAGTTAATAGCATGTAGATACCGAGCAGAAACAACCGATCGCCCTGCGATTCCCGAATCGCTGTCGTTTTTAACATAAATGATCCTCCTTACTGCGGACTGACGCTCCTGAATTGTGCACAGCAGCGGGTTCTTGCGACTTCATCCGTCGTTACCACAAGCTCGAATTGGACAGCTTCTTAGCTATGTAGTTGACACCTACGAGAAGAATCAGGTTGACGACTGAGTTAAAGAAGCCGATTGCTGCTGAGAAGCTGAAGCTGGAGCTAAGCAGACCCACCTTGTACACATAGGTCGAAATGACTTCCGACGTGCTGACGTTGAGTGGATTTTGCATCAAATATATCTTTTCGAAGCCAAGCTTCATTATGTTACCTAAATTCAAAATCAGCAGTATGACGGAAACTGGGATCAGACTTGGGATATCGATATTAATGATCTTTTGAGGCCTCGACGCGCCATCCACTTTAGCCGATTCATACAGTTCAGGGTTAACGCCTGACAGAGCCGCTATATAAATGATGGCACCGTAGCCCGTATACTGCCAAACATCTGACCAGACATAGATCGATTTGAACAAGCTGGGAATTCCCATAAAGTTTGTGTTTTCCACGCCGAGCAATTGCAGAAACTTGCTGATGATTCCAACGTTTGGCGATAGGGTTACGATGAGAATGGACACCATGATAACTGTTGAAATAAAGTAAGGCGCGTAAGTGACCATCTGCACGCTCTTTTTGAAAAATCCGTTGCGTAT
Source organism: Paenibacillus sp. J31P190 (assembly GCF_059692075.1). NCBI lineage: Bacteria > Bacillati > Bacillota > Bacilli > Caryophanales > Paenibacillaceae > Paenibacillus > Paenibacillus sp. J31P190. Next base: position 76,428 of record NZ_JCAUAS010000017.1, read on the forward strand.
TTCATTCAAAGCTAGCGCCAGTAGGATCGGGGCCGGAAAGCCGACAAGCAAGCCGTACATACTGATGCCGAGCGTGTTCTTCATATACATCCAAAAATTCGGCGATTCGAAAAATTGTTCAAAATATTTCAAACCGACCCAGGGGCTTCCCCAAATACCTTTGATGACGTTGTAGTCTTTGAAAGCAATGACAACACCAGCCATAGGAATGTACTTAAAAATAACCAAATAAAGAAGCGGCAGCAATATAACCAAATATAACTGCCAGTGACGCTTCATTTTTTTCCCAACGATGTTTAAAGATGACTTGCTCCCGGGCATTGCCGTTTTATGCTGTTTGCTTTGGTTTGGAGGTATGGACGTCCTTAACTCCTTTTGGATGATTGACATTAGCTCCTTCTCCTTTCGTCTGATCTGATGACGCTTTCATAACTTAATACTAGAGTGCGATAGCAGGATGCTGCAAGAAACAAGAATCGTGGCCCTAACCTTTTTCGCATAACCTGAAAATACGCGCAGCTCCGGTTATTAGCCGGAGCTGCTGCTTGATAACCAATATTAAACTGATGGTGAGCAAGCTCTGCAAACAGTTTTCTACCGCTTAACCAATTTCACCCAGTTGCCTACGTGCCGCTTCCTCGCGGAATTCGCTAGGGGAGCTGCCAACCACTTTCTTAAACGCGCGGCTGAATGAAATCGCACTTGTATAACCGACCTGCTCGGCTACCTCTTGCATGGAAGCTTGTGATTCCGTAAGGAGACGCTGCGCAACCTGCATACGGATATCGATCAGGAAGTCAACGAACTTCTGTCCGGTCTCTTCCTTAAACAGCTTACTTACATATTTGGCATTGATGTTGAAGTTTGAACTGAGATAATCGAGCGACATATTCGGATTGGCGTATTGTTCTTCGATGAATTTCCGCATATCGCGAATCGTAGCTGCATGCAGACGCTGCTCTAGCGCTTCCTGCAACACGGTGCCCAGACTATTCAACACAGCCAAAGTCTCTTCCCGCATTTGTTCGAGAGAATGGCAAAGATCAACGGTTTCGCTTAGTTTCGGCAAACCGTCTCGTGCCCATATGTCCTGAAACTCTTTTGTCATTCCCGCCATTTCCCGACCCAAATAGTAGATGAAATAATTCATCAGATTCGTAATCTCGTCCTTCGTCAGCAGCCCCTGTTTCATTTCGCCAAACAGCTCGTCGAACTTCGTCTTCCAGTCTTCGTCGAGCAGTCTGAACGACTGGACAATGGAGCGAATCGCGTTCAGATGCGAGAACACTTCGGCTTGGCCGTGATTTGCGATGTGCTTGCTTGTAATGAGACGGTTTTCCCCTAGCACAATTTTGTGTTTCAGTGCCGTAAGCGCCCCTTTGTATGAATTTGCAACATCGGAAAGTTGTACAACCTGCTCGCCGATACCGATCGTTACCGTAAACTTAAGGTTATCCTGTGTCCACAGTCGGACGCTCTCAAATAGCTCGAGAATCACAGAATGCTCGCTGGCCTCCTCTTCGCCCTCAAGGAAGACCATAACGCTGAGCTGAGACGCGGAAGTCCACTCTGCCCACAGCTCGAGTCCATGCTTGGGGGCAAGCTCCTGAATGACGCTGCGAAGCGCGAATTTCAGCAGATTCTGGTCTATGCGTGAGTATTGGCGGCAAAAGTCGTTGTATTTATCCATTTCGATCACAAGCACAACTTGTCCGTCGGAAGGGCGCGGAAGCTGCAGACTGCTCGTTTCTTCTATCCATTCGTCGATCGTTAAGCCCGTACCGCCTTCAATGAGTTGATGGAACAAGTACCTCGTTCTAAGATGCATGTCCTCTTTGTGCTTTTGCTGATACTGATTAGATTGCTCAATAATATTAACGAGTGCAGACTCGATGAACGAGAACTCATCCCCGCCCTCCTTGGACACACTGCCTGACAGCGGAAGACGGTACCCTCGAATACGCGCAACAATCTGCTCAAGCGGTTTCGAATTGCGTCTGGTCACATAAACTAGCCATATGAATCCAAACACAATCATGGCGATCCCGATAATAAACCACACGTTATACAGCGAGGAGACGATATGAAACACCTTGCCGTTGACAAGTCCACTTTGATAGGACCATCCCGTATAGCTCGATACATAATTAGAGAAGACCCTCGCTTGTTCCTTAGAGTTCGAATCTTTAAACAAATCATTGCCTGAAGCGTCCTGGACCCCGATAAAGCTTGCTTTCGAATCGTACAAGTCGGCGATATTTTTTTGCAAAGAATCGGTCGCCACGTTGACAACGATCATTCCTTTCTCGCTCGTTATGAACGGCGCCCCCCGAACAAGACTGACAACAGGCTTACTGCCTTTCACCGTAAACTGTTCAAAGTCTCTAACGCCCGACCAGTGTTTGGACAGCTGCGGAATCATGGCTCGTTTAATGAACGGTTCATCCTTATAATTGCTGAGTTGATCGCTTGTCGCATTGCTGAGAACGAAATTGTCCTCAAAACGCACCAAATAGATCGAATCGATAATGGGATAGGAAGAGATCATTTCCTGCATTTTTTTAACCGCGCTTATGTTTATGTAAACGTTGTCTTTTGCATCATTATTAAAGAAATCAATCAATTGCTTATTATTAATCGATTCGGTCATCACCATATTGTCAATCGCTTTGAGGGAAGTGTCAATCAGACGCATCGCCTGTAGTGACAACATTTTGTTGGCGTTCAGCGCCTCCTTCCGGCTTTGCTCGCTGAGCAGCTGAAAAAATACGAAAAACGTAAACGTGACCACGATAAAAAAGATAGGTACATACGAAAGCAGCAGCCGATGAAATAACGTTTTCCCCATGTTCAGCCTCCAATTTAGAATACCTGCTATTGTTTATTTCTTTATTCAGATGTTATTCCCTTCCCCTAACGTGAATCGGCTCCCTTTTTACGAATAATTTCCATATCCATGTTCATAATAAGTGGAAGATATGACTGAGAGGTGTTGATTCCAATTCCAGAAAATATACACACGGTTTTGAAAGATACCTTCAAATCGAATGATTTTGTGCAAACTGTGCATACTATCCACGCTACCCGGATTCACTTTACATATTGCAAAGCCATTGTAGACCAGGAACTTATTCAGAATGAATTATTGCACCGGATTCAAGTCTCAGAAGCAGAAATAAATCATCTTCTTGTGTTAAAAAATGTGATTCCGCTGGAGAATATCAAGTTATCATCAAATGTGGACGAAATTTCACAAAGTTTGATGAAAGGCTTCATTTATGTTCAGCTGGAACCTGATTTAAATGAAGGGCTTTTAGTCCATGTTGCTGATCTAAGACGCGGGTATCGGCTTAATAATGAAGCGGATAACGAATACAGTGTCATTGGTCCGAAAGTCGGCTTCGTCGAAGATATCGATACCAACCTAAATTTACTTCGAAAAGAGCTTATTTCTGAGAATTTACGTTTTGAGGAGTACATAGTAGGTTCACTTTCCCAATCAAGAGTAACGATTGTTTATTTGGACGGTGTTTGCAACCCCCAGCATGTAAATACAGTAAGACAAAGAATTGAAGATGCTGGTGATGATGTGTTATTTGATAGTTCTATTCTTGACCAAATCATAACGGATAACGCAAATTCACCATTCCCTTTATTTATGTCTTCGGAACGCGTAGACAGGGCAAAATATAGTATTTTAGCCGGCCAAGTGGCCATATTTAGCAGCGGGTCTCCTTATTTCATAGCCGGACCTACCACCGTGTTTGATTTTTTCGTCTCACCCGAAGATTATTATCTGCCATGGGTTTTGGCTTCTTTCTTTCGATGCATAAGGTATTTTGGGGTTGCCTTCTCTATTCTTGCAACTCCCTTCTATGTTGCCGTGTTAACTTTTCATTATTCCGTCATACCGCAATCTCTTCTAGGCCCGATTATCCAATCTAGAGCGAACGTCCCCTTTGCGCCGTTTCTTGAAGTATTGCAATTAGAATTAACCGTGGAACTACTACGTGAAGCTGGCGTCAGATTGCCAACCAAAGTCGGACAAACTTTAGGGATTGTAGGCGGTATCGTACTAGGGCAAGCAGCCGTGCAAGCCTCTCTCACGAGTAATGTATTAATTATCATTGTTTCTCTTTCTGCACTTTCCTCATTTACTACACCCATCTTTAAAATGGCTAATACTATACGTTTTCTAAGGTTTCCATTGATAGGCTTAGCGGCAGCATGGGGTAGTTTAGGCATAATAATTGGGCTCACGCTTCTTTTAGGCCATTTGTTGAGATTGAAATCGTTGGGTACTCCCTACATAGTTCCTTTGTTCCCATTTCGTTTCCGTGAATTCAAAGATAGTTTTATTCGCTCCTCGCTCAGTCTTACTTTTAATCGACCTCGTTACTTTCGCCCGCTCTCGTTGAAAAGATATAAGGTAAGCAAATCGAAGGATATTCCTGACGATTACAATAACGAATAAATTTCTAAGTAAGGGAACTAGAGTCAATGAAAAGATATTTCCCCCTCCTTTTCTTTTGCTTTATTTTATCGGGATGCGCAAAAGAACAAATAATAGATCGGGTTAAGCTCATACAAACTATGGGATACGACTTGCAAGGAAATACATTTAAGATGAGTGCCACCTATTCTGCATATGAAAAGAAAGCGAAATTGTTTTTGCTTGATGGAAAAGGTAAAACGTTAACTGAGGTACTTCCAATTTTCACTTCGCAATCGGATCGCCAGATTGCAATCGGTCAATTGCAGACATTAGTCATTAGTGAAAAAATAGCAAGAAGAGGAATTTCAGAGCTTGCCAGCACCGTTGTTCGAGACCCCCTTATTAGTAATCGCTCTACACTTGTTTTATCAACTGATCAGGCTAGAGATATCTTAGCTGAAACTTTAAAATATCCATCCATCTATTTATCAAATCTGATCAAACAAAATATGGAGAACGGGAATACACCTTCCACAAATGGCCATATATTTCTTGACCAATACTTTGGAGAAGGCCAAGATGTTTTTTTGCCCATTTTGGTAAAAGACCCTAAAGGTGTTTTGCAAATGGATGGTGTAGGTGTTTTTCATGGTGATAAATTAAAGCTTTTGCTGACAAATCATAAAGGTTTATTCATTAAACTCCTTACAGACGATAAAGTCAACATCAAGAAAAGCACATATATCTTCAATAATGATCAAAACGAGCAAATTTCATTTAAAATTATTTACGCGAAACGAAAAATGATCGTACAAAATGAAAAAGCCTTAATCTCACTTAAGCTCGATATTGACCTCGGAAAATATCCAGTAACCTTAAAAGTTTTTGAAAACAACAACGATATGCTTGATTTAAAGAAACAAATCGAAAATAACTTAACAGCCGAAATTAAAGCCACGCTGGAAAATTTCCAAAAGAATCTTGTCGATCCCATTGGGATAGGCAATCTTCATAGATCTCGCCAACGGAATTGGAATGAGCAAAAATTTACTGCTCAAATTTACCCAAACATACAATTTGATGTGCAGACAGATGTTAGAATATTATCATTGGGAGTTGGACATTAGTGCAGAACGCGGTAAAGGAAAACTACTTGATCTCCGGTTTCTTTGTATTTTTCCTCATCCATGCTTCTATGGTCGGAGTTGGTGGCTTTAGTCTTCAACATTTAATTTTTGAATTTGCAGGCAACGATGCTTGGATCTCCGTTCTTTTAATGGGGTTAAGCCTTCATGTCATCATTTGGATGATATTTAAGATGCTTGGCCATCCAGCCAAAGATGTCATCGACTTACATCGCATACTTTTTGGTAAATTCATTGGGAATGCCGTTTCTTTAGTGATGGTCGGATACTATTTTATACTGGCTCTAACGCTCTTTCGCGGCTACATCGAAATCATACAAGTTTGGATGTTTCCAACCCTTAGAACCTGGATTCTGGCATTCCTATTCATCTGTATCATCTATTACATCGTTTCTGGAGGATTTCGAGTATTAGCCGGCTACTGTTTTTTCGGGGTTATTTTCTCGATGCTGATACCATTGTTACTGTACTTCAATATCCAATATGGACATGTTATTCATATATTGCCTATACTTAATCATTCTATAAAAGATCTGCTCACGTCTCCTAAATACTCAGGCGTCATGTTTATGGGATTCGAAAGTTTACTCATTTATTTTCCATTTATAAAAGCCCCCGAGAAAAATGTAAAATGGGCTCATCTCGGTTTATTTTTAAGCACACTCAAGTACTCCTTACTAATGTTTGTAACCCTCATATATTTTAGTCAGGGGTTATTAAGGCATACCTACTGGCCAACCTTGGTCATGATAAAAGTGATTGAGTTTTCACTTATTGCAAGGGTTGAATTTATTTTTATATCTATTTTGCTTATGATTATTATCCCCATGCTTTGTCTCTCGATTTGGAGCTGTACAAGAATTATTAAAAGAGTTACGAATCTTAAACCTTCATTGTCACTATTCTTTATCCTTATAGCATTCTTTCTGGCCTCTCTTCCATTCAACGATCGCGTTGAGATCGACTGGTTAGGAAAAAATGTTGTTGAGATTGGATTTTATTTTATTTATGGGTATATCCCGCTACTCTTTATCCTTCATCTAATTCGAAGCAAAATCTCAAAGAAAAAATCAAAGACTATACGACCCGAATAACAAAAAACCAGCCAAAACACGAAATGGTGTTGGACTGGTTTTTGGTGTTATCGTTACTTAGTCGGATTAATCTCTATTTAGAAACATGGAAACATGTTTGGCAAACAAATCCGCGTATTGAAACAGGAATCCGTGACCGGAATCCGGATAAATAATCAATTGTGCATTAGAAATGCGCTGGGACACAATATAAGAAGTCTCAACTTTCACTCTGTTTAACTGCATTCATGATTAATCTTCTCCCCTGAGATAATTTTTATTGTCCAAAAGTTAATTTCCACATAAATCATAAGTCTTATGCCATTTGTGGCTTTCTCAATGTCGTTCTGAGATAACCAATTGCGCAACCGATGGATAGAATTACCACTATCGTTAGACCCCAATAGATGTTGCTATAAGCACTCGCTTGAGGGATGTTCTTCTGCCAAACAAGGGCACTTGCTGTCATAGCAACACCAAAAGCTCCGCTAAAAAATTGGAGAAGTTGAAATAGACCGAGTCCTGATCCAATCTGTGATGGCAGCAGTATTCTAGACATTTCATTAGATACACTGCTATTCAAAATAGTGATACTAACGCTCATTAGCATATAAATTAACATAATCGAAACAAATGAAGTTCCTTCGAACAAGGCGAACAAAATGACAGAAGCGAGAAGGAACAAAGGTAGAACTCTGATAATCGTGTTGTTTCCGCGCGCATCAATGATACGGCCAACCCGTCGGGATACGAACACGGCTAATATCGAGCCCGGAAAAATGACAAGACCGGCTTGAATAGCACTTAGGCCATACTGTTTAACAAGGATCTGCGGCATTAGGAATAGTGTAGCAAAGCTACAAAGATACGCTGCTATCCCCACAGCTCCTAGAATGAGAAAAGACCGATTCAAGAATAGTGATGGGAGTACGAAAGGCTCTTTAACCGATCGAATGCGGATGATAAATAAGGCAAGAGCGACAAGTCCGAACATCAACATGAACCATGAGTGGTTGGTTAAGAAAAGCAGAAGTCCTGTCGTTCCAACGCCAATAAATAGTGCGCCTAGGGCATCAAAAGACCCTTTACGCGGCTCCTCCTTCGGAATGAGAACTACAAAGAAAGGCACTAACAGCAAAGTAACTGCAGTTACGACGAACAAAATATGCCAACCTAAGTATTGGACAATGGCTCCGCCGACGACTGGACCTAAGCCAAGACCTAGCGATATGGAAGACATAATCAGAGCCATTGCCTTACCCCGCCGCTCAACCGGAACATACCGGGAAATCAAGTTTAGGGACAAGGCAGGGATTGAACCTGCTCCAGATGCTTGCAGAATGCGGACGATTAGCAGCATGAGGAAATTGTTACTGAACAATCCGGCGATTGCCGCAAGGCTGAGAAATAATATTCCGATAATAAAGAGCCTTCGGATTGGAATGAAGTCAGCTAATCGGCTATACGTTATGGATGCCATCGCGAAAACAATAGAGTAACCCGTCACAATCCAAGAGGTAGATGAAGCAGACAGATGAAAATCTTTTGAAACAGCAGGTAATGCCAAATTAAACATCATCGTGTTCATGATGACGAGTACGATCGCTATACCGAGTAGAAGGGTAACCACACCTTCTTTCATAACACCCTGATCTTTCACATCGATAGAAGTATTCTTCATCTTAAACATCTTTGTTTACCCCTCCCAAAGCTTCCCAAAATTCTTTAGTTCTAATTTTCCCACCGTGGTGGATTTAATTAATTTTTCAATTCAATTACTCATAAATACCCTCCATTTGAATTTGATTTCAAGTCATAATAATTAAAGAACGATCATTCTCAAATAGACAGAGAGATAATCGTTATCGGCTGCGTTATCTAAGCTCAACTATACGCCATTCAAGAATGATCAGTCAACTATAATATTTGGATATGAGGATACACCTTTGGTTTTTCGAAGTTGAGGTCAACAATATTCAAAGTAATTTAGCTATTTATTTTGACTAAGCGTTCTTAAATTACTATACTATCCTTAAGGAGGTTATCCTATGCCTAGACCAAAAGAATTTGATCAAGAACTCGCTTTAGATAAAGCCATGGAGCTATTTTGGCAGCAAGGCTACGAAAGAACTTCTATTCAAGACCTTGTGGAAAAGACGGGTGTTCACCGTGGAAGCCTGTATGATACATTCGGAGACAAAAATCAATTTTTCTTGACCTGCCTGGATCGGTTCCGTCAAGTTTCCAACCATAGACTTTTTTCTATCTTAGAGGAATCCGGTTCTCCTAAAGTGGTGCTTGCCCATTTCTTTGATAAGGTGATCGACAGTGCCTTGAGGAACGAAACGCAGCGAAGGGGATGTTTTATTGCAAATACGGCCATGGAGCTTGCAGCAATTGATCCCGGCATCGCCAGTAGGGTTGAAGCTTTTAACCTCGATATGGAGTCTCGATTTTACCAGTTTCTATTGAAGGCGCAAAAACAGGGTGGAATGAAATTCCACCATACGCTACGCGAGCTTTCAAGGTTTTTGGTTAATACGCGCAACGGCCTTTATGTACTAGGCAAAACCGCTTCAGATCGGCAATCTCTGCAGGATGTTGTGAAAGTAGCCTTATCTATTTTGTGAATCGATAAAGCCAAATATAAGTTTCTAATATCTCAAGTTGAATAAATTCAACAAATTTACTTACAATAAAACAATAATCTAATAAAAGAGATTTCGAAGTGACGTTTGAACAGGCCGCGCAGTCGCGTCAAGCCACTTTATCGGACCCATAACATAAAGGGCTGTCTCAAGTAGATTTATACCTACTTATAGAACAGCCCTGTTTCGGAGCTTATAAATGTGGTTGAGGTCGTTCAGAATATACCCTAGTCTTCTTTCAAGTTAAATCGGAACATTTCCTCAAACAATACGAAGTGGCTGTCCAGAATCTCCTCCGTCGTTAATTTAATTCCTGGAGCCGCTAACCCCATATTGGATTCGAAAGTCATGCTCATTCCACCGCATATGTGATGGATCGCAGATGTTAGATTAAACGAAGGATTAGACTTCCTCCCATCATCCACGACCAGTTGATTCCTTTCCGTAAATGGCAGTTCCTGCAACGCAAAAGCATCAACAAGTCTATGATTAAACTCCTGCTGTTTTTGCATGACGACATATGGCAAATAAGGAATTTCACAAAAATGATTTTCATTATTTGCACCACCATGCAGTAATATGGACATATCTGGTGCTTCCGCATCGGCAAGCGCGAGCAGCGCACGGGTCTCCTCTGCCATCGGAGCAAAGAAATTGTCGTGCATCAAATTAACGCCATCATCGTTAAAATAAGAGCCGAGATCGTCCGCAGCATCCTTGATGGGATGAACCGCTTTGCAGTCTGGCCATGAACAAAGCGTGCCGTCTTTCCAGGTTCCCTGCATATAATAGACGAACTTCTCGTATGGGACATCGATCAATGAATCGACCGGCAGCCTTGCTCGTCCATCGGGATTCATGCAGGGGATGAGCAGCAGCCGGAATCTATGGGCATTTTCAAATAAATAATCATGCCGTTTCCCCCGGTAATCCGTCCCTGTTTCGAGCAGTTGGATGAGGTTCATTACAGCGACGATCCCCTCCAGTTCGCCGCCGTGAATGCCTCCGACAATCAATAGAACGGGTTTGTTTTCCTTCCTTTTAAGTGCGTAATGCTCCGGTTTTCCTGCCCCGCAAGCCGAATTGTAATTGGCTCTCCGTCCGAAGTCCTCCTTCTCGCCGTATTCAACTATATAAATGTTTCGTCCGCCTGCCGAGGAAGTTAGCCCGCTAGCTTTGCCCATCGTGACATTCAACAAACCTGCTTCAATTTCCGTCAATTTGCTCTTCCAAAACGATTTAACCATCGTTTATCCCCCTCCACCATTTTCCAAGCTTCTTTGATTTCCCCCTGTGATTCATCCTTTTACTGACCCCATCATTGAGCCTTTAACAAAATGCTTCTGAATGAAAGGGTACACCAAAAGAATTGGAAGTGTGCCCACGAGAATAACAGCATACTTCAGCGATTCCAATACGACCGCCTTTTCTCCGATTGCCGTACTTACAGTGGTGTCCGTAAGTTGGCCGATCAGGACGATATTCCGAATCGTAACTTGAAGCGGATATAAGCTTGCATCCCGTATATAGATAAGTGCGGAGAAGAAGTTGCCCCAGATTTGGACGGCATAGAACAACGAAATCGTCAACATCACGGGTTTAGACAGGGGGAGAATAATTCTTAGCAGGATGCCAAGATCAGACAGTCCGTCGATTTTACCGGACTCCTCAAGCTCCCGGGGAATGCCTTGAAAAAATGTGCGCATGATGATCAGGAACCAGGAGGAAACGAGACCGGGCAATAACATTGCCCATATAGTATCTAACAAACCAAAGCTGCGAACTACGAGATAAGTTGGGATCAATCCGCCTGTGAAAAGCATGGTGAACACGATGATCATCATAAACGCTCTGCCGAAGACGAGATTTCTTCGCGACAATGAATAGGCTCCCATCGTGGTGAAGATAAGTGAAAGTGTGGTTCCGAGCACAACATAGATGAGTGTATTTTTGTAGCCAACCAGAATACGGTTGTCCTTAAGAACGGCTTTGTATGCGTCGAAATTGATACCTTTTGGCCATAGGCTGATCTGATTTCCAGTCACATATTCGGAAGAGCTTATTGAAACTGCTGCCATATGAATGAAGGGAAACAACATGCAACACGCGAAGATTCCCATCAGCAGGACGTTAACAATGTCAAATAGACTAGTGCGTTTAATCAACTTCATCTTCTCCCTTACCATAGGCTTGTTTCTCCAAATCTGCGGCTGAGCTTATTGCTCGCATATACTAGGATGAAACCGATGATCCCCATAAATAAATCAATAGCCGTGCCGTAACTGAATCCGCTTTGCAATAGGCCCACCCGGTAAACGTAAGTAGAGATGACGTCCGACGTGTCGTAAGTCGCAGCATTGGACAATAGAAATACTTTTTCGAAACCGATTTCCAAAACATGACCGATCTGCAGAATGAACATAATAACCACCGTCGTCGCAATTCCGGGAAGCGTCACATGCCAGATCTGCCTTAACCTGCCAGCACCATCCATTTTTGCCGCCTCATACAGCTGCGGATCAATGGTCGTTATTGCGGCAAGAAAAATAATAGAGCCCCAGCCCACTTGCTGCCATATTTCCGAGCTGACATAGATCGTTCGAAACCATTCGGATTCCTGCAAAAAATTGATGGTCGGAAATCCCAACCGTTGAAACATATGGTTGAGCCAGCCGGTGCTCGGCGATAGTAACATAACAATAATGCTTGAAACGACTACCGTAGATAGAAAATAAGGAAGGTAACTAACCGTTTGCACGAATCGTTGGTATACCTTACTTCGAAGTTCATTCAATAAAAGAGCCAGTATGATCGGAGCGGGAAATCCAAAAAGGAGCTTATATCCCCCGAGCACTACGGTATTCTTGATAATGATAAGGGCATCGGGATTTTCAAGGAACAGCTTGTAATATTTAAGACCTACCCATTGACTCCCTGTCAGACCCTTGAACAAATTGTAGTCCTTAAAAGATATGACAATTCCGAACATGGGAACATATCTGAACAGAATGTAATAGACCAGCACGGGTGCCAGCAGCAGCAAAAAAATCTGATCGCGCTTTATTTGCTTTATAATGGATGGCTTCAAAGCTGGTTCTCCTTCCTGAGGAGAAAGGGCTGAAACACCGTCAGCAGGCGTTCGGCCCTTTCGTTATCAATCACTGCTTATTATTTTTTTTGAGTCGGTCCAATCCAATCTGATAGGCATCAATCAGCTTCTGCGAGCCCATCTTGTTCAGCTCAGCCAGGAAAGCATCCCACTCAGTCATTGGCTTCTCACCCAAAATAAATTTGGCTACAGATGATTCATAATATTTGTTAATTTGTTCCTCTACGAGTGAAATAGCACTTTTCTCTTCGCTTGTTAATGGAGGCAGCGCGTTGATGACAGGGAATTGATACTTAGCAGCTTCCGAGTAGGAATACTGTTCATTTTCATTACTAAGCGACTTCGAGGCCTCAAAATCAGCCAGCCCATAAGCGCCTGTCGTAAACATACCCATTTCTTTACGCAGGTCATTAGGCTCTTTGAATCGTGGCAGAAACTTACGTTTGTTGTTTTCAACTGTATAGGTTTCTCCTTCTTTACCCCAACTGAGAATGTCCTTCCCTTCTTTGGAATAGATGAAGTCAAGATAGCGCAATGCGGCGTCCAAATTTTTCGTTTTGGAGGATACGGCGAATCCGAATTCTTCAAAGTTCGTATTTGGAATATACGCCTTGCTGCCGTAGCCGACCGGCGGTGCCATGAATTTCAAATGAGCGCCATTTCCGCCATTCTGAAGCTGCGTGTTCATGATTTCGATCTGACCGATAAATTGAATGGTCATGAACGATTTGTTCGTTGTAATGAATTGTGTCCATGCCTTATAGTCCATCGAGAGCCAATCCGGCGGCGTCAGACCTTCCTTATGGAATTTGTTCAAATATTCTACCATTTTCTTGAAACCCGGATCGGTCACCCCATGCTTGATTTTACCGGTAGCCTTGTCCTCGAAGAAAGTTGGATAGATTCCGAACGCTGGAGCAAAGTATTTCAAGGTATTAATGCCATGCCGGAAAACGAATGGATAGCTGTCAGGGTATAGTTCCTTTAGTTTCTTTGCAGTTACGTATACCTCATCCCACGTCTTCGGCTCCTGGAGGGAATGCTTCTTGAAAATATCATCTCTATAAAAATAGACGGTCTGGTTTCCTGCCCCCATACCATCATTAAGCACATGGTACATTTCTCCACCCGGCGACGTCATTCTTTGAGCAACATCGGGTCTGGAAACCAGGAAGGATTTAAGATTAGGCATCTTGTTCAGATGTTTGGATAAATCCAGGAAAGCGCCCTGCGGCCCATACTTTTGAGCGTCAGGCGGAAAAACAGACATTAAATCCGGCATGTCTCCAGATGCGATGGCAAGTGCTAATGACTCTGGACCCGTTTGCGTCTCCTGATTGATTGTGATGTTCGTCTTCTCCTTGACCCACTTCCATACGGCCCAATCTTTCTTAACAGGCCAGGCACTTGATAGCTCGGTTAATAAACGTAGCGTTGCCGCTTCAGCTGGTTTAACTGAGGCTGTTGCACCCGCTGATGCGTTCGGGCTAGGGGGAGAAGTTGAAATTTCAGTACCGCTTTCTTTACCCGTACAGCCTGCTAGTAACGCTGTTATTACGGTGAATACAAGGGCTCCATTTTTCATTTTTTTTCTTTGTATCAAGTTGAATACACCCTCCTTTTTATTTGTCCTTCGGAAAAACGGATTGTTCTGCATCAAGCGATTATGTATTCGTTTTCAAAAGCGTTAACCTGCCTGATATCGTCATCATAAGACATCACTTCAACATCGGTAAATCAACAGAACTGATCATTTTGCAACTACTTTACGCTTTTCTAATAATAATACCAATTTCCGCAAAAAAGCTTATTCATTTATGGGGCACGTTTCTTACTACACTGTACAACTTGCCTAGCTTATTCCTAATCACATAGTCATTTACCGAGTCGAATCATTATCTATGTATAAAAAAATAAATTCTGACGTGTAAATAAGGGGTAACCTCTCGGTCAACCCAAAACTTACAAATAATGAAAAATCCGGCACCCCTAGGTGCCGGATCCATAAAAAGACTCACATCTGAAAAACAATCGTTGGGCTTACAGCGGTATCGGCTACGTTTTCCTTTCTTATTCCTCCGTATGCGATACTAAACGTAAACGAGCCGGGCAACAGCTCCTTGCTCGTCTTGCCTCCGCTTGTCGTTCCAAACGTTCGCCAGCTGTCCGCGTAATAGCTAGCGCTGCCTCCGTTTAGCGGATTCCCTTGACTGTCTTTCAACTGTACCTTGACGTTCACCGTCTGGAAGTTGACGACAGCACTCACTGCCGTATCCTGCTCCTTCTGCAAGCGCGTGCCTTCGTACGTCATCGCGAAGGAATAGGATCCGGGCAGCAGTTCTTTACTGATCTCGCCATTCACTGCAGTGCCGATCGTCCGCCAGCTCCCCGCGTAATAACTGGCGCTGCCTCCGCTAAGAGGATTCCCTCGGCTATCCTTCAGCTGTACCTTGACGCCTACCGTCTGGAAGAGGACAACGGCGTCTGTTCCCGTGTTTTGCGACTTCTGCATGCGTGTTCCTTCATAGGTTATCGCAAAGGCATAGGACTTGTTCGGCAACAATTTGCTAACCGTTCCGGATGCGTCAGTGACTCCGAAATCTTTCCAGCTGCCGTCATAATACGATATGACGCCGCCACTGAGCGGATTGCCGCTGCTGTCCTTGAGCTGCACCTTGACGGCGGTCGCTGCAAGCGTAAAGCCAAGCTGCTTGACGGGCTCTATATTTCCCGCCAGATCCGTCGACTTGAAAAGCAACCTGTAGGATCCTTGCTTGTCGAACGTGACGGGCGCAGTATAAGTTTGCCAGGAAGTCCCGTTATCCTGGCTGAACTCGGTTTTCGCCACGCCCGATGCGTCATCGCTGCCAGAGAGCGTGACCGTGACCGGCCCCATGTACGTGCCGTTCGGTCCGTCCGGCTGCGACGGGGATGCACTAGCACTTGTCATCGGAGCCGTCCGATCGATATTGCTTACCGTATAGCTCGTCACATTAGACACCTTGCCACCCGAACTCGTTCCTCGTGCAAAAACCGTGTCATTTACCGATAGAACGATAGGGGCTGCGTATGTCGTCCACGAGCCGCCGGAGCCTATTTTATATTCCTTTATCGCCGCGTCGGCCGGGTAACCGATCATTAGGGTGACATCCGTATTGGTCGGTGTTGTCTTATCTGCGGTGAAGGTGGCGTCCGGCGGAGCAACCGATTTTTTATACAGCGCCACATAATCAAACAAGTACTTGCTCGCGAATCGGTTCGTGCTGAACCGGAACGAATCGATCGAAGTTGCGGACGAGTTGTTGTAGAATTTGACTCCGCTGACCGTGTATACGCCGGTTGTTGGATTAACCGAGCCTGTATCGGACGACGTGCTCGTATAGCCCTTGAGGGCATCCATTTGCACAGTCAGGTCATACGTCTTCGCTGCTGTATCCAAATCGAAGCGGAGCGTAACCCACTGGTCGCGCGGAAGCGGGAAGCCGGTGGGCTTAGGGATCTTGTAGGCCGTCGCATTGTTAAAATAGCCGAATGTACCGTCCGAGAAGCCGGTAAACCGCACGGCATCGTTACCTGCGCCGCCTAGCTTGAGCTCGAAGTTGCCTATGTTTGGACTCGTTTCGCTCAGCTTCTTAAACATGAATCGGGTTTCGAATGTGACCTTCCCGCTTTGCGCCGTGTTCGTTCTCGTCACAATCGGGTCTTCCGTAAAGTCGCTGTCGGACGCGTAGGTTGAATCCTTCACCTGCAGAACTTTGCCGCTTGAATCCGGAGATGACTCGATCGTTACCGTCGACGTCGATCCGGTTTTCAATGTCGCCTTCCAATTAGTGGCTGTCACATTACCCGTCGTCATGTCGTCGAACGATTCATAATACTCCCCGCTGCTGATTACAGCTGGCAGGGTCACCGTCGTACTCGGACCATCTGTCGATACGTTGCCCTTGCTATCTGCAGCCTGGACCCGGAATGTGTAGGTGCCCCCCGGCGTCAGATTGGTTACGTCATGCCCGTACACGCCACCAGTAACCGTACCCGCTTCTACGAAGTCCGTCTGTCCGACCTCTTTCCGATAGATGAAATACGAAGCTACTTTTCCCGAGTTATCTGTTGCGGGATCCCACTCCAGCCTTGCAACGCTTGGGAAAAGCTGAACCGGCCTGACAGCGGCCTGACCTTCCCAAGAGGGAGGTATCGTATCTTCCGTAGAATCGTACATCGTCACGTAATCGAACAGGTACTTGCCCGCGTATCGGTTCGTGCTGAAGCGGAACGAATCGATCCCCTCGAGGGATGGGGTGTTGTAAAACGGAATCTCCATGACCTTGAAGACACCGGTCGACCGATTCAGCGAGCCATTTTCCACTAATCCGATATAGCCCTTAAGCGCATCCGTCTGCAACGTGAGGTCATACTTTTTCGTCGCCGTGTCCAGATCGAAGCGGAGCGTGATCCACTGGTCGCGCGGAAGCGCGA
The DNA here is from genome assembly GCF_059692075.1 of Paenibacillus sp. J31P190. NCBI lineage: Bacteria > Bacillati > Bacillota > Bacilli > Caryophanales > Paenibacillaceae > Paenibacillus > Paenibacillus sp. J31P190. Next base: position 93,314 of record NZ_JCAUAS010000017.1, read on the forward strand.
AGCCGCTCTGCTTCGGAATTTTGAACGACGAGAGGACGTCTTTATCTAACTTCCAGAATCCGAATGACGCGTCTGAGAAGCCGGTGAACCTTACAACATCCGTCCCGAAGCTGCGAAGATTAAGCTCGAAATTATCGGAGTCTGGGCTCGTGTCACTCAGTTTCTTAAACATGAATCGAGTTTCAAAAGTGACCTTCCCGCTTTGCGCCCTGTTCGTTCTCGTCACAATCGGGTCTACCGTAAAGTCATCCTTGTTCGCGTTGGTCGAATCTTTCACCTGCAAGACGTTGCCGATGAAGTCAGGAGACGGCTCGATCGTTACTGTCGACGTCGACCCGGTTTTCAAATCCACCTTCCAGTTACTGTCGGTTACATTACCCGCCGGCAGATGATCGAACGATTCATAATATTCGCCGACGTTAGCCGCACTCGGCATCGTGACCGACAAGCTCGGTCCATCGATGGTTTCGTTGCTTTGCTCATCCGCCGCCAGCACCCGAAACGTATAGGTTGCTCCCGGCAGCAGGTCTTTCACATCGTATGCGGTCACATGCCCCGCAACCGTTCCTACTTTCATGAAGGACGACTGGGCTCCATCCTTTCGATAGATCGAATACGTGGCTACATTGCCCGAATTATCCGTTGCAGTGCTCCACGTTAATCTTGCGGTTGTCGTAAATAGATGACCTGCCCGGAGGGATGCCGACTCTCCCCATACAGGAGCTGTCGTATCGATCGCCGCAAAACTGAGCGGCACGCTTTCGAGAGAACGATTATCGCTTGTATCCACGGCCACAATGGTGACCGAATACGGTTTCCCGGCTGTCAAACCTGTGATCGTTGCCGTCGTCGTGCCGTCCGGGACAACCAGCTTTTGCACACCGTTCACATAGAGAACATATTCCTTCATTCCGACATTATCGGTCGACGGCGTCCAACTAACTGTTGCAGTCGAGTCTGCTTGAGAAACCAGCTGCAGATTGGCGGGAGCTAATGGTCGTACCTCGTCCGGCTGCTCTTCGATCAATCCGACCCAATCCAGATTCATCGCGCCACCAGCGTGCCACATTGTAATGTCGATAGGACCTGCTGCCAACTGCTGCCCTGTCTTGACCCGCAGCCCTTTCCAAACATCGGGAGTAGACCCCCAGTTGGGATTGCCATTCGAGTCGGTCGTGATCGGCGCATTAAGATAGTACGCCTGATTTCCGATCATCGCCAATCGGCCTACAAGCGTGCCGACCGGCAAGCCTGACGTATATTTCAGGACAAGATCGTATTTGCCGGCTTTCGGAATATTCATCGTCCACTTCGCCCACTGTCCCGGTTGATCCCAACCCGCTAAGCCGACACCGCCGGACAGGAAAGGACGGTTCGAATATTTGGTAAAGCTCTTGCCGCCAAAGGCGGCGAATGATTCCGCTTCCTGCCAATTGACATACAAACTCGACCTCATCTGATCCGGATTAGACCAAAGTTCGGTATTGGAAGAGGCTTCCGATCCAATCCTCCTCATCTTCAGCATCCCGGTCGCGCCTTGCAAAATGACGCCTGCGTTCGCTTCAAGGTAAACGCTATGCCGCTGCCCATGCCGCTCGAACAGCAAGCCGGATGGAGCCTCCTCCAACTCGTACAGCCCCGCTTCGTTCGTCAATTTCCCCCAAGCGACGGACGCCCCTTCCGAGTCACTATAAGCATGCAGCGTCGTCGATCCCGACACGCCGTCAATGACGGTCTGCAGCGTCAAGTCGGGGAGCGGCTGCGGCATCGCGATATGGTTCAGCTTGAAATCGCGCTGCCCCTTCTCGACATGAACGGTCAGCGTGCTTCCGGCCTTATCCCAATGCGCACCGCGCAGTCCCATGCCGTCCGTCACCGATCCGCCGCGCGGAATGTCCGTTCCGCTGCCGCCATCGCGAAGACGATCGACACCCGGAGCATATAGAGCCACCTGCGAATCCGATGGACTCGATACGGACAGCCGATCTTTTCCGTACACGATCGTAGACGGTTGATCGCTCTCGATCAACGTGACGCCGTCCTTGACGACCTTCGTCCCGTCGACAAGCATGACGGAATCGCCTTTCAGCGCTACAGCGGTTCCGTTAAAGCGAACGCTGCCCGCATCGATTTCATCTCCTATCGTTGTCATCCGGATATAAACGACTGTACCGTCGGCGAACGTCAACTTCATGTAATTCCCATGGTTTTCCGAAACAACATTCTGTGGCGATGAATCCCGCTTATAGGCTTCAAGCGTCGAAACAAACGTCGCTTTATCCGTCTTCGGCGTGATGAATGCCGCATGCTTCTGCTGCTCGCTGGCATAGGCCCCGCCAGGCGTTAGTACCGCTCCGCCAACGCCAAGAAATTTATCCTCATACTCCGTTCGCAGATTTTGCGGAGCGTGGAATCGGACCTTAAGGCCCGCTTGGCCCTTCAGTATCGTCGCTCCCGCATGATCCTGATCGAGAATAAGCTCATCCTCGGCATGCAGACGCCACTCGAACTCGTTGCCTTCCGAACTCCCCGATTGCAGCTGATCGATGACGACGAACATATTCGGCCTGACATAGATGACATTGCGGCCCGCTTTGGACAAGGCATTGCCATAAGCAACGGACGCATCGCCGCTTACCGCATCAAAATCGGGATGCGTGACGAAGCCGACCACTTTGCCATCGGCATTGATGTCATTAATCTGCTGACCGTACTTCCCGTCGTATGTAATCGCATTGGAGGAGAATGTTTGCTTGTTGTAATACATGTGATGGTCAGTTCCGTAGTCGTCGTAAAACCCGCTCTCAATCGCAAGCGGTTCGCCGAAGGCGTTGATGATGAAGCTGTTCTGATCGGCATGCATATGATTGTAGCTGCCGTATGGGCTGGATCTAAAGTAGAGCGACACGGCGTCCGGGTCGTATAACTCAGAATGCATCGCCACGACCCCGATATCCTGAAACCATCTAGAATCCGGCATATCGACCGGCGGTCTCACAGCCAGATTACTATCCCCGTAGAAATAGTTGCTCAAATCCGGGTACATACCTGATCCGACCGCCTGTGCCGCCCATTTCAACCGGGGATCTCCGGTCATTTGGGCAAGACGGGTATAGGCGGACACGCTGTAGCCTCCCGGCGAGTCTTCGCTGCCATCGCCGAAGATGCCCTTCGGACTGCCTTTCGGCCACGCATAGAGCGGATAGAGGCCTTCGTTCCGGGAAAACGCTTTGTCATACAAATTAAATCCGGTTGCAGACAGAAGGACATCCATAAACTCCTTGCCGAACAAGTTCGAATACTGCCAGTATCCCGTTCCTTGAGACCATCCACCGTTCTCTCCGCCCCAAGGATGCATAAAGTTGATGTAAGCGGGAACGACACTGCGGAACCAGTCTTCGGCAGCTGGAATATCGTGAAGCATCGCCGTTGCGATGATGCCGATATAGCCGAATGCCGTCCAACCGTGTGAGTCGAATGGATTCTTCGCAATCGAATGGTTATTGACGAGATCCTCCAACATCGTTACGGTTCGGGTTTGAACCATATTCTGAATCTTCGGCTTCTCTACAACCGGCTCCAATAGGTCGTAAAGCCAGTCATAAGCCATCGCGGACTTATATGTAATGTAGCGATGAATTTGGTCATGGGATTTGTAGCTGGTTACCCCATTCGTGTCCCAACCCGCAATATCAAGCAGGCGTTGTTTCGCCTTACTTCCGACCTCCATGTTCCCCGAGATGAGATAGACGAAGGCCATATCCATCATTTCATTGACGACTTTATCGGAATAGGCGCGGTCAACCGACGTCGGTGCCTTCGGCGGATCTGTATTCAAATTCGCCATTGCCCAAGTATACTTCGCATCATAGAACTCCTTGCCCGAAGTCTGAGCCAAACTTCGGAACGCGGGCAGCGTATCGGCTTTGGTCCAAATTCTCGGATGCTGATTACCGACCTGGCTCATGAGCTGTAGGGCGGAAGGAACGACGAACGGGACATTTTGCTCTTCGATACGAAACTTGCGAATGACGCTCCATTCCGACCAGCCGCCCGCCGAAGTATGGTACCTCACTCGCCAATACCAGGTACCGCTATCAAACACATGCGGGAAATTGTAATAGTTTACGGCCAGCTCTGAATTCTCGTAGACAACACTCGAAACCGTAGCGCTGCGGCTCACCTGCAGGTCGTATTTGTCCGAGCCAGGAACGACCGGCCATCTAAAATCAGGCGGGTTCTGCGTCGTCACGAGCGAATCCTCCGGGCCGAACGGCATATTAAACCCCGTTAAGACCGCAGGAGGCCATGATGACGCCGTCTCGGCGGCCACGGAATTATTCAAAAAGGGGCCTACATTAAAAAAACCTGAAACCAACACAAATATCATCCCCATCGCCAATCGCCTTGCCTTTATCCAACCCCTCACTTTCAAATCATCCCCTCCATCCATTATTGAAAAATCGTTTTTGCTGATTCCTGTTGAGTGAATCCGCTTTCAATTATTCACCCTCCTTTCGTTAGGATAATCGTAATTGGCAGGAATCGGCTCGTATATGAACGGAACCAGTGATCGTTCAACTTTTTTTCATTCTTCCAAAAAAAATGCCAACTTCCGTAAAAGAGCCTAAGAGCCCCAATAAAAATATGATGGGAATGATGCCAGGATAAACGGAAGAGCTGTCCCGAGGGACAGCTCTTTGTTATGGTTGCACTTCGTGTTCAAGCAGCCTCTCATACGTACTCGAGTCAACGGATGTCTTGTGCGCTTGCCACATCGCGTGGCTAAGACTTCATAATCTTCTCTTGCTTCTTGTTTTCCGGGATCGGAGCTGGCTCCGCACTTTGGTCGTTCGCGGTAAGATCGATGCCGTAGTCCTTGGCGAACACCATAAAGGTATCAACAAGAACGTTCTCGGCGTGTTCGTCGAGCTGGAATACCCGGGCGCCTCGCAGACGATTCCGATCTGCGCCGGGCAAACCGTAAGCGCCGAAGCCCGTGCTTCCGGCATAGCCCAGCAACACGCCGTAGTAGTTGCCGTGATACGTATTGACGTGATCATGGCCGCAAAAGATGCCCTTGACATCGCCTCTGGCCTGAATTGCTGAGAACATGCCGCTATTGATCGGACCAGGGCATTCATCTTCGTTCCGTTCCCCCACAATCTGGTGCTTGCCGACGGCCCTTGCATGGTCAGCCTCGGACCTTCCGTCCACGCTTGCGTACCACATGAATCGGTGCTCCCAGAGAGGGATATGAATGAACATAAGCGAAGGCACTTTATAACCCTGTTTCTCCTCCAGCTTTTTGGAGGTTTCGTAATACCACGCCACTTGATCGAACCGCAGCCAGTCCCAGACCGGATATCCTTCGAAGTCTTGCCCAGCTATCGTATGAGGCGCATACCTTCCACTATCCAGCAGCCAGAGGTTGAAGGCCGCCTTCGACCCTTTGGAGGACTGAATCAATAGGTTGATATTCCCCGTCCCAGTAATCCCTCCTTCTCCGGGCTGGTTCACATTATGTTTGTACGCCATATAAAATTGCAGCATATCCTCTTCGTCCAGACCAGCGCTCGGAGTCGAGTCTTCGTCGTGATTCCCGAAGGTTACAGCCCACTTGATTCCGCGCTGCTCCATTGGCTGAGCAATGTTGTTCATTGCCTGCTTCATCTCTATCGCCGAATTACAGCCCGAGCTAATGTTGTCGCCGTTAAGGACGACAAAATCCGGCTTTTCAGCGTCAAGCACTTTCTCCATCAGCTCCACAGTCCGCCGATCGATATGCTCGTCGTCCTGCATGTCGTTGAACTGGACAATTTTGAACTTTCCGTCGTTGTTGAATTGCAGCTTCACATTGTCGTTGGTTGCGGCTTGTACCTTTCCTCCGCCAAACAATTTGGCGGGAACACCTGCCGATCCGAGCGTGATCGCCAGCGCACCCGCCCCTCCGACTTTAATAAAATCCCTCCTGCTCATGCTCTTACTTGTTTCATCAGGGCTCATCGAACAGATACCTCCTACTATTTATGAGATAACCACACTCCCAATCTATCTAAAAAATGTGTGATGTGTATTAATTCGATCTAAAGGTTATGTAAATCTATTAATCCATGACATTTAACTCGACTAATCAGATGTACATACCGCTTAAGAAAAAAAACGGATAAAGCCATCCAAAATGGCCTATCCGTTTCAATTGTTCGATGTGGAGGCGTCGATTCTTTTCCGATATTCGCTCGGCGTAATTCCAGTATATTTTTTGAACATCCGGTTGAAAGACGTTATATTCTGATATCCGACAGCCTTGGCGGCATCATGAATTTTAATCTGATTATCCGTGAGGAGGCTTGTCGCTTTCGTGATTCGGGTTTCATTAATATAGTCAACAATGTTCTTGCCAGTCTTCGCCTTGAAATAAGAAGACAAGTATCCGCTGCTCATCTTTAGCTTTTCTGCCAAAATATCCAGATATATTTCTTCTGCTAAGTGCTCATTTATATAGTCAATCACGAAGGATGTGACCGGGTACTTCTCTTCCTTTTTTTCCCGAATAGCTTCCGATGTTTGCGTAACCCAATCAAGCAGAAGCAGCTCCAGATCGCTTAACGTGCTGCATTGCAGGATTCTTTCTCCCGCTTTGTCCAATATAATCTCCAATCGAATGGAATCAAGATGATATGGAATAGTCGCACTCTTGATCTTGTCGATCAGAGATTCGGCGAACCGCAGCATCACGGCAGCCGTCAACTCCTTACTATGCCATCTGGCAAACAGACGTTCCATAAGTGCAATCAGCTGCTGAGTATTCCCTTCTCTCAAATGAACTTCAAACTCTTTATCCTGATCGGGCGAAAAGCCGACGGCCATTTGCGTCACTGCGCGCTTGCGAATAATCTGCGTTTCGTAAATTAACAGACGTTCTCCAACTAGTTCCTGAACTTCCTCGTAGGCTGCAGTCAACTGAGCTGAATCCGTATAAATCGAAGAGAGCGCAATGGTAACGATGCCGTACTCCCGATCATGATTGAAAACAGACTTCATTTCGCCAAGCAGATCGGTTACAACAGTCATTTGATCCGTAAAAACGAGACTTAATATCTGATCGCGTTCAATTTGAAACGTTAGTGAATCTGGATATATCGGTTTTAGCCTGCTGTCTATGTAGGTCTTCATATAATAAAGCCATTGCTCGATGGATGACTTTGAAATCGAATTCCTGTGGTAAGGCTGGATTTGAAAAAGAACAAAAACGAACGGCTTGTTGGCAAAATCAAGCTTCCAAGCTTCATGTTCTTGATATCGGATAGCTTTAAGATGGTTGATAAAGGAGAGTTGTTTCCGAATCATATGATTGCCGTGAATTTCATTACTAATAATATTAAATTCCTTGATGTTCGATCGATACGGCACATTGTCGTTCATTTGACGCAAAGACTCAATCACTCTCTTCAGCGGGTTATTGATGCGTGCCGTAAATAAGAACGAAAAAATGATGCTGAGCGATATCGCTGCCGCCATAATGACAATCAGTGTAATGCTCAACCGGGACTGGTTTGCAATTCGTTCAACGGGAACCCGGTAGAGATACTTATTACCTGTTCCCTGTCCTGTCATCACAAAATGATATTTGTTATCCCGAATGAAGTCTTTGCTTCCGTATTTCTGAAGATCGTCAAAGGAAATGCCCGGTTCATGTTCCGCACTCTTAAATAAAATTTCTCCAGATTCGTTGTAAATCATAAAATCGTTATAGATACTTCGATGTAACGCTTGGTACATTTTCATGGCATCGAGAAAAACGACCATGTAAAAATCATCTTTATTTTTGATAATGATCGGCATCATTTCACCCAGCCTCTGCGGCTGGTTCTGAAAAATGGAATTAGTGACAGGAGTAGATGGGAAAATTCGGCTTGTGTAGGGTTCTTCGAACTGTTTTCTCCAAAAGTCCAAAGGATATTTATCGCTTGCGTAAAATACATTAAACATCGATTCTGCTTTCGTGCTCGTACTTTTCTCCAACACGAGTTCATCCTTCTTCGAATAAAAAACGATGTTATCGATAAACAGGTAGGGATTCGCTGCAAAACCAGATATTTCACGTACAATAACAGGAAAATTGACATAGCTAGGATTATTCTGCAACCTCTGAACTTCTTCACTGAAAAAAAACAGAACCATCTGTTTTTTGACCAGATCCAAGTGTTTTTCATAGCTCTCACTCGTATTTTCGAGCATCAGCGTGTTGTACTTAACAATCTCCTGTCTAACATTCTGCTTTGAAACCGAGATAGAATAAATGATAAGAGTGGCAAGTAGAAGAATGATGCATAGAAATCCTGCAATGAGCCGTATAAAAAGCGAATTGGATCTATTTCGAATGAAAAGGATCGGTTGAAGAGTTTTCATGCAACCCCCACTTTTATCATGATTAATCAATCACTTTATAAATGCTTGTTGATACATATCTTAACAAACAGGGTGAAAGGTGTAAACGGTCCTTTTCATGACATTTCCTCCATACGGTAAACAAGAATCTGCCCCATCAAACCGTAAGGTTGCAGTATATATTCCGGTGTATAATCAGTTCCTGAAGGATGAAACGACCACCAATCTATCCACGCTCGATTCGACTTGGATTCGTGAAGCGGACCCAGAAGGTTGCGGGGACTGCCGATAACCTCAATATCAATCCGATTGATTCCTTGGATGAGCCAATCAGTGAGCTCAACCGTCCCCGCAGCTCGCCACGGAATGGCCTGTTCATATCGTCCGTTTACGTTGAGATTCAAGGTGACCGCTTCATACGCGCCTAATTCCAATACGATTCGTTTACCTTCCCTTATATCCGCATCAAGGTCGAAATGGTAGATTAGGCTTCCACAGTAATACGGATAGCCTTGCAGGCACCAATCTCCGAATCTGAGCGCCTCAGGCTCCATGACGAGACATCGGCTGTTGTCGACAGCGAAGTCACCGATTAGGAATGCATCCTCGATTTCCATATCATGCGTGTATTCACTGATGACCTCAAGCACATTGATTCCTTCGAGTAGAGCTGGGAGCCTGACTATTGCCATAGAACGGTCTAGATACCAGCCATTCGGCTTTTCCATGATTTGCTGACCGTTCAGCAGAAAACGGAAACGCTCCGCCTGTTCGAAAACCAGGTACGTGTCCGTCCTGGGAACATCCTTCACCTCGAAGAGAAAACGGAAAGAGACAATCGTGCCATCATTCATATGAGGTTGATGTACCCAAAAATACCGTTGAAGATGGCCGTTCGCATAAATTTGCCTCATATTCAGTTGTTCACGAACTTTTTGCTGAGCTTGCCATACATCCATCGTCTCCGACCATTCTTCATCCCGCAGGCGATACTGGCACCTATCCAGAACAAGGGCGTTTGGATGCGTCCGTGTAAAAGAAGCGACCGTCCTCAGACTGGTCAATGGCTGAAGCCCGTCTGCATTCCGCTCCTTCGAGCGCACACCTTCACTGCACGGCGATATAACGTACAGTTTGGATTCTGCCGGACCAAAGCGTTCCTGGAATACGGCACAGTTGTCTCTCGTATTCATAGGTTTTTCGAATACTTCTCCTGTGAGCACATTCCACTCTTCTAACCATCCGCTTCCTTGAATGCGTACTTCTACCTCGTGTGCCGATTCCCGATCATTGTTAACAACGAAAACAACCGTACAGTCCTGAAACTCACGGTGCATATACAATAGCCTATCCGCCTCTCGTCCGTTTTGGTCCAAAAGGCTAACGGAGCGGGGGACGATTCGTTCTATTTCGGCTGAAAGGTCGTTATTTGACTGAAGCTGCTTAAAACGCGGATGGCCAATCAGGAGTTGCCATTCATCAGCAGGCTCTCCATCTACTAATGTGGGTAAGTTTCCAAAAGACAATACACATCCACCGGCATTCAGGTAAGAAAGCAGCAATTCATACGTTGAACTCAACAAATTAGACAGTGATGGCAGTACGACGATTTGATAGCTGGCTTGACCAACGAATAACCGTTCCTCCTGTGCGCGACCGATCTCTTTCAAAACCAACTCGTCACCCAAGTCAAAATCGTAGTGTTGTCCAAGCAGTTGGCGAACAAATTCGTTGAAATCCTGACTGTATTCGCAAAGCTCATCGATATTACCCGCTTCATTGCGCCATTCCTTCGCCCGCACATCTCTCCCTAGCTTCGCCCAAACCGAAGTCGCCGGGTGGATGACCAGCACGTCCCTTGTCACACGGCCTTCACTCAGCACCGCTCCGAGCCGGGCAAAGTAATTTTCCAACACATGGTTATGCGCCCACCAATTTACGTTGTAATTAAACGAAGGCGGATAATCCCGCTTGCGGCATCCGCGAAGCGTATAAAGTGCCAGGTGATGGGTCAGAAAGTTGACGCCGAGTACAAACTGCCAATCACCGATCCATTTGCGGCTTTCGAATGACAGATCCCATCCCGTTACACCGTATGTTTCCGTGATGACTCTTTTCTTACCGTACTGATTCGCGATGCTCGATACCTGCTTGATGGTCAAGCTTTCCTCTGTTTGCTCACACAATGTATCGATACCCGGAATGTCAAGATAGCGATAATGAGGCATAATGGAGCCACAATGTCTGACCGCACCTACCAAATCAGCCTCATCGCAGAAATGACCGGTAAATGAAATTCCATTCACTCGGCACCAATCTCCAATTTGCTTCGTATAAGCATCACTGAACATTTCCGTGACCGTCTTCCAGTAGTCGTGCCGGATCTTAGATGACGGCAGACCGTAATAAAAAAAGTAGGGAAGCGTTTCCCAAATCTCATAACCATTCTTTTCGATAAACACTTGGGGTAACAAGTCCGACCATGAGATCCAGGTCATCTCCGGCGCTTTAAGTTGTTCCTGAAAGCCGAGAATACTGGGTTCATCCGTGAAAATGCCTGGTACCGTGCGCCCAAACTCTTCTCCAACGGCTTCTTTGTAGCGTTCGTACGTCGTCTCGATAAATATTCGCGCTGATTCTGGATTCAGGTTATCCGTGTAGGTGTCTCCGTGGCACCACTCGTTTGGAGAAGCGATATGCCTGCGAAAGATCAAATAAACGTCATCCTCACCTAATAAACTGCATGCATGAAAGTCCTTCATCCAAGTACAGCTTAACAACTCGTTCCCGCTAATTTTCGCTTGATATACGGCTTTTATGGAATCATCTAGTTCAAAGATTCTGCAAATGGTCAGCGATAGAGCCTTTGCACGCACAGCATCGCCGCCGATTTGGGGCACCTTGCCGCCTCCCATACCTGAAGAATAGCGGTCTTCGTCATATAACCAAGCGTGAATGCCTTCCACTTTCGCTTTAGCGACCGTTTCTTGAACACGTTCCATGAACTCTTTGCCCATGTATGGTGTTTCAAGTCCTTCCCGCACGTGAATCATAAAACCGCCCATTCCCTGTTGTTTGAAGCCCTCAATTTGGGCATTCAATTCGCCCTGCTCAAGTAGGCCGTTCCACGACCAGAAAGGCACGGAGCGATATTCCATAGGAGGATTCGAGAACTTTTGCTGCAATTCCGATTTCTTCATTTCGTGCCCGCCCTTATTCTTCATTTCAATAGAAGTGCTTCCCATCTATTGTCATTTTCATCATTTATTATGGCAGGACCTTTCAGTGAACGCTTTCCCTTTTCCACGATTTTATTGAATAATTCCGCGAATCCGTGTAACCTGAGCATTTATTTGAGCTCAGAAATGGAGAATGTCAGCCCTACGGTCCGACACTACTAGGTTATTCAACAGATATCATTGGAGTTGGATGAGACGGATTTTTGCATAATAAATCCATTTTTTGAAAACAATAAACTCATATTTAATTAAGGAGATAAAGATGAGTGGACCATGCAAAGCCATCGGATATACCGATAAAGCTTCAGTTAACGGATAACCTAGAATATTTGAAGAACATATTCTACGATTGTCCGGACTTAATCTTTAAGCATTATTCCTACCAAAATATGAAATCCTGCCTTGTATTTATTTGTGGTTTAGCGAAAGAAGAAAGCATTTCATTTCATATGTTAAATCATCTTCTTGATCATGTTGAACAAGCAGAATCAAAACATATTGAACTTGAAGAAAACGCGATATCAATGATACCCGCGGTTGAAACAAGAGAAATGAATATGATTATCAGCTCAATTTTAGATGGGTGTTCGGTTTTGTTTATCGATCAGATCGACAAGGCGCTATTGCTAAGAGTCGAAGGCGGCATGTATCGTGATATCACCGAACCAACGAACGAAACGGTTATCCGCGGATCCAAAGAAGGCTTTATCGAAAACATTTCTGCTAATATCTCTTTGCTTCGTCAAAAAATACGCTCCCCTCATTTAAAAGTGGCTCTCAAGGAATTGGGCAAGCAAACGAAAACCCGAGTAGCGGTTGTCTATATGGGCAATATTGTAAACCATGAGCTTCTTCAAGAGGTTCATCGAAGATTGGACCTAATCGATATCGATAGTATTTTGGAAAGTGAATATGTAGAAGAGCTCATTGAAGACAACCCGCTGAGCCCTTTTTCACAAATTCAAAATACGGAACGTCCAGATAAGGCGGCTGGTAATTTGTTGGAAGGCCGTGTTGTCATTATATGTGACGGGTCGCCTTCCGTTCTTATCGTTCCATCCACCTTTTGGCAAATGCTTCAAAGCAGCGAAGATTATTATAACCGATTTTATTTCGCGATTACGCAAAGATTCGTCCGTTACTTATCCGTATTGATTTCTTGTCTTCTTCCCGCTTTGTACATTGCAGTCTCCACCTTTCATATAGAAATGATCCCTACAAAGTTTCTACTTACATTCATGGCCAGCCGGGATAAGATTCCTTTCCCTGCCCTAGTCGAAGCTTTTATGATGGAAGTACTAGCGGAAGCTCTACGGGAAGCAGGTCTCCGTCTACCTAAAGCAATTGGGCAAACGATCAGTATTCTTGGCGCCATCGTAATCGGAACCGCTACTGTTGAAGCCGGGATCGTTTCGGCACCTATGGTTATTATTGTATCCATTACCGGGATTGCCGGGGCCACCATCCCTGGAAATAATATCGCCAACACGATCAGATTGCTTCGTTTTCCATTAATGATACTTGCGGGCATATTAGGATTGTACGGCATCATCATAGGCTTGGCGTTCATTGTTGCTCATTTATGCAGTCTGCGATCTTTCGGAACACCTTTTATGGCGCCTTTGACACCCTTATCCATTACAAAGTTGAAGGATGTGTTCATCAGGGCTCCATGGTGGATGATGACCCGGCATCCTGGGAATTTCAAACCGCAAGATGATGTCAAAGTGCATCCGAACATTTGGAGTAAACGCTTATGGAGTCGAGGGAGAAAATGAATGCATGAAGATGTACAAATACGTGACTGCCATTTTGTTGTCGGGAGTTATCCTCATAGCCGGTTGTTCAGATCGAAGAGAAATTAACAATGTGGCTGTTGTGTTGGCTACGGGGATTGATAAAGTAAATGACAAATTCCAAGTAACGGTCGAAGTGGCTATTCCCATGTCGAAGGGCGAAGGCGGCGGTTCATCGGGTAAGCAAAATCCGTATTACCTCGAATCAAATACAGGGCGAAATATTGAAGAGGCGATTCAAAATATGCAGAACCGTACGTCACGAATCTTACGATTCTCCCATCAACGAGTCATTATTATTCATGAAAATATCGCCAAGAATGACATTACAGACGTATTAGATTTTATAAACCGACATCAAGAATCAAGGCTTTCAAGCCAAATTTATATGACCAATAGCAATCTAAAGGACATCATGAACGCACATACTGAGTTGGACCAAATTACGACAGAACATATCCGTGAGATCGGAAACATCATGGGATTCGCGATCACGGCTAGGGAATTTCTATCCGACATCTACAGTAATAAAAAAGATCCTGTTGCACCCTTGATTACTTATAAAGAGGGGAAACCATCCATCCAATCGTTTGCTGTATTTCATAAAAACAAAATGCAATTTGAAACGAACAGGGATGAAACGTTAGGACTGTGCTGGATGAAACGAAACTGCCTTAATGGCAAATCGATAACCTTCCAACTACAGGAGAAAATTATTTCTATACGAATAACATCCCAAAGCTTGAAGATAAAGACTTCGTTCCAAGGAGAAACCCCCGAATATTGGATTAAAATAAAGGGCAAAGGTATCATTCGGGAAGGGGAAAAGTTTTTCAATTTGCAAGACGCAAGAAGCGTTCATCAATTAGAACATCAAATTGAAAGCCAAATCAAAGACAACATCGAGGGCATTCTAAATAAAAACCTAAAAAATCAAATCGATACTTTGGGATTTGGGAAATATGCACATGTATATAATAATTTGCAATGGGAAAAAAAGTGGAAAAGGCGATGGGATCATATGCTTCCCGGAACCAAGACGAACATCGAAGTAAAATTCGTCCTTGAACAACCTGGCTTGCAAATCAATAGTCTAGAGAATACAGAATAAGAGTCGGACCTGTACCGAGAAGGAGGAAAAGGATGCGAGCGACTTTAACTCATTTGCAGATAGCCATGTTGCTTGCAAACTTTGTATTATCCACCACGTTCATTCAATTTCCTCTAACACAAGTTATTCCTGCTGGAAATAACGCCTGGTTGGTCCTTTTCCTCATCATTCCATTTATGATGCTGCTTATCATTGGAGGTCTAATCGGTATCCGTAAACTTCCCGTTTGGAATCTTTTTTCTGCCGAAAGGAGAAGCTATCAGCCCGCTGAGAAGGGACTCGCCTGTTTGTTCATCCTCTTTATCACATTGTTGCTTTTGAAAGATGTACAATCGTTTATAGGCGCTATACAACTAGCCCTGTTACCCTTGACATCAACTGCCGCGACAACGATTATCCTGATGTTATTGGTGGCCTATGTGGCTCGGCTTGGACTTGGTACAATCGCAAACTTCAACGAGTTGTTTTTTCCACCCATGATGCTTGTTATGATGATAAATCCTATTACTCTCCTGCCAAGAATCAATTTCTTGAATGTGATGCCGATTTTGAATGTCTCCACCTATCCGTCTATTTTGCAGGCGGCGTTTAATGCCCTCCCATGGGCTGGGGAAGTTGTCGTGTTGTTTTTCATATTAGGACAAATGCAGCCACTCAAACATGTACGGTTAGCAGCAATAATCGGAATGACATTTGGTCTTTCCATGCTGTACCTGACTATATTCTTGGAAATTGGATTATTTGGCAGTGATCTATTGAAAAATCAACTTCATCCCACCTTGGCCTTGACAAGAGAAGTTCAACTGACCGAAGCATTTGACCGGAACGATTTGCTTCTTTTTTCATTCTGGATGCCTACGGTGTTTGCGAAGCTATCCCTGGAGGTCTATGTATTATTCCGAAGTATTCAGATCCTGACAGGTCTTACCTCCATGCTTATGATCTATCCTACGGCTATTGGCTTTGGTTTGTTGAGATTGGTTTTCTTCGCCGACACGATGGATCACTTCCGTTTTTTTCTGCAAAATAAAAATTGGGGCGGACCCATCATCTTAGCAACGGAACTGCTCATTGTGTTAGCATTTATCATCATGGTTCGGTCGAAGAAGCATAGTTCCCTTTAAACAAATCACTTTCATCATGCCGCTAAACTACAAAAAGGCCACCGACGCACCGGCAGCCTTCCTTCATTTTTACTACAACAGTTCTATATGTCTTTATTCAACATCATTTCGAGAATAAGTTTATCAATCTCAGATGTTGCTTCATTACCAATACGGCAAAAGTTGTCGATCGTTTTCTCCGCTTCATTTTCGATAAATCCATTCGTCGAGGAAATAGTCATCCCTTTTGATGCGAGAAGCGCAGATTGTACCGCTGCACTCGTACAGGTCGCAACTTTCATAGCGCAGCCGCCTTTTGCTCCATCGCACATCATCCCGGATACATTACCGAGCATGTTTTGGATCGCCGCTTTAATCTCCGTTTTCCCTCCACCAAGCAGATAGGTAATGCCACAGCTTGCACCCGTACCGGATACGGTGACCCCGCATAATGCGGATAATCGCCCGAACTTGGACTTGATATGAATGGTAATTAAATGGCTCAGCGCAACGGCACGAATGAGTTTCTCCTCAGAGGCTCCAAGCTTTTCTGCCGCTGCTACAACAGGATTTGTCGCTGCAATGCCTTGGTTTCCGCTTCCCGAATTTGCCATAACCGGCATCGAGGATCCCGCCATGCGAGCATCCGATCCAGCTGCTGCAAGAGCCATAGCATGAGAGATTAAATCGTCGGACAGAATACCTTTTTGCACATTTTCTTTAATCGTTTTACCGACTTCGAGACCGTACGCATGTTCCAAACCATCTAATCCTGCTTTACGGTTTAGCTCAATGCTTTGCTTGACCAAACCGAGGTCCGCAAGATCTACCGTGTTCACGAAATCCACAATCGAATCAATTGTTAGCTCGCTGCGATCTTCTCTGGAACTCTTAAAACTCGCGTTGGCGCAGCCTCCCATATCAACGATCTGCCCGTCTACTTCTATCAATGTTATATTCGTATGATTATCCGTAATAACAACTTTCGCGTACCTTTCCTCTGCTTCAATAATAACCTCAATATATAATTTCTTTGGTGTATCGGCGAGATGGACAACAGAAATCCCTCGTTCCACCATATTCTGCGCCACTGAAATATCTTCGGGCTTAATATCGGCAAGCACTTCTAGCTGCTTCTCCGCATTACCTGCAACCGCACCTAACGCAGCGACAAAATCGATCCCTGTCAGACCAGTACCGGGAATACCAACTGCAAGTGCATTCTTAATTATACCTGCGCTTGCATAAACCGTAATTTTATCAATAGTGCCATCCACATAAGTCCTAGCCTTCGCCGCAGCTAAGGCAATCGCTACCGGCTCTGTGCAGCCAAGAGCGACAACGAGTTCGTTTTGCAGTATGCTAATGAATGTATTCGTCCTCATGATGACCTCCCCTAACACCGAAAGGCACCAAAAGACCTTCGAATGATTCTTAAAATATACTATAGTTGCTTCGCGTAGTTCAACTCGTACATTTCGAGAAAATTTGGCAGTGATGACTTCACCATTCCACCCGTCTTGAACCTGAACTTACAATTCCGTTTCAAAATGAAAAAATAACAGCGCTCTCTTTCATAGTTTTATCTTAGAATAACCAAAAAATGCAAGGATCACCCCTTGATTGAAATAATCCATATTTAATTAGAAAACGGAGCCCGCAAATCCGCGCGGCTTCGTTAAATATGCTCCGATAAAAAAGAAAAATCCGCCATTTAGGCGGATTTAATCGGACCATATTCTTTTCACTCGGCAGCAGGGAACATTCCGGTAGAAATGGCAATGCGGTTCCAAGCATTAATCGTATTGATCGCCATGATAAGCGTCACATATTCCTTTTCATCAAAATGCTCCCGCACTTTCTCATAAACGGATTGTGGTACACCATTCTCCGAGATTCGGGTCACGGTTTCTGTCAACTCCAGCAATGCTCTTTCTTTGTCGGAATAAAAGGGGGCTTCACGCCATGCAGTAAGTAAATTAATCCTTTGCTGAGTTTCACCCATGTTCCGCAGATCCCTTGTATGCATGTCGATGCAATAAGCGCAACCATTGATTTGTGACGCTCTTATTTTGATAAGCTCATATAACTTTGCATCTAAACCGCTTGTTTTAATAAAACCCTCCAGCTTCAGCATCGTTTGCAATGCTTCTGGATTTACTTTGTTATACGTTAATCTAACTTCCATTTGAATCTCCTCCGTAACGATTAATTTAGGTTTGCCTCTATAAGACAATTAAGTCCTGAGATTTGTGACAATTCAGCACGGAAGAAATATGTTGAAGTTTATCTGGATTCAAAATCTGAAAAACCTGATTGGCTTGCAGCTGTTTCTTATCCATATCAAAACAAATAACCATGTCAGCGATTTGATCCTTTACGAGTACAAGTCCGGTTTGACCGTTGATGAGAATAGGGATCCATTGCCCCTGCAGCGAGCCCTTTGCTGCAATACCTTCGAAGAGGCTCAGAATACGTTGCTTACCGAATATGGTATTGAGAGCTGTTCGTCTTTTTCCACCGCCATCAGATATCAGCACGGCATCATCGGTTAGCAAGGAGACAAAATCTTTAAAGTTCCCCGTATGGACAGCATGCATAAATTTCTTTACAAGCGGTTCTGAATCCCCGATTCCTCCAACATTCCGCTCCTTTGCTTGGTTAACTTTCACTTTTGCTCGACTATAGATTTTACGGCAATTGGTTTCAGTTTTATTTAGCATGTCTGCGACCTCGGCGTACTCATAGCCAAGCACTTCTCTTAGCACGAACACAGCTCTCTCCACAGATGATAATTCTTGCAGTAATACAAGGAAAGCATAAGAAATGGTTTCGTCTTGAACGATTTGTCCCATGGGATCATCGTTGTTTGCCATCATTAGCGGCTCGGGCAGCCAAGCACCAACGTAAATTTCTCTTTGCTTGCGAGCCGATTTTAAGTAATTCAGGCAGCGATTGGTCATCATTTTGACTAAATAAGATTTCAGGTTGCTGATGTTATCCGAATCTAACGTTTGCAGGGAGGTAAACAGATCCTGCATCATATCTTCCGCGTCCGACACAGAGCCTAACATCCGGTAAGCCACTGAGAATAGTAAATGCTTATACGTACGATAAATCGTTTCGAAGTCCATAAACTAAATATCTCCAATCTTGTATTAAAAAATGTATGTCAATTGGGGAGACGAGCACTTTCCCGTCTTGAACGATTGATACCGTTGCTGCCCCAGCCTTTTAATGAATGGCATCTCTAGCAAAAAAGCTCCAGAAAACGTCTCGACTTCCTTAGCATAGCGCGGTCCGTTCGTAAAATCTACCCTTTCGGAGCTGCCGGGTGCGGCAAACTGATTCACGGAAGAGGGGAAACGGTACATGCTTGTCACGTTAGGATGAGACAAGACTTTGTCTCACTCCCTAATCGACAAAGTCTGTACTCCCCTTAAGTAGTGGAGCTTCCCCGACTTTAGTACAGCTTCCATAACCGTCGGCGGTCCGTTTTGATAGAAGCTCAAAGAAGCTACAATAAAGTCATAAGAACGAAGCAGACATACAAAATGCTTATATTTGAGAGGAGACTTATATAATGAACAAATTATTCAGATCCACTACAGACAGTAAATTAACCGGACTTTGCGGAGGAATTGCAGAATGGCTCGGAGTTAATCCAACCATCATTCGGCTAATCGTTGTAATTACCGCTCTGTGCAGCTTTGGAACCGTCACACTGCTTTACTTCATCGGCTCTATCCTTGTTCCGAAAATGCCTTATAGTCATATATAAAACTAGAAAAGCAAAAAATCCAGCCCTATTAACTATAACGGGTTGGATTTTTCTTTAATTATTGAATAATTGTAATTGGTGAAATTTCAGTCGCAATATCTGTCGCTTGTAACATGCAAGTTATTTTTTTGATGTCGTAAGACAGCACTCTATCTTTTTCCAAAAACGGTACCTGTTCGCGGCACTTGGCATAAATCCACTTTGTCCCATTGCCTAGAAGCTCGGGATTGCGATAGTCAATAGCTTGTGAAGCACATAAAAGCTCAATAGCGATGACGGAGTAAGCATTTTCTACAATTTGCTTCGCTTTTCGGGCTCCGATCGTCCCCATACTCACGTGATCCTCTTGATTGCCTGAAGATGGAATGGAATCGACACTAGCTGGATGAGCCAAAGATTTATTTTCGGAAACCACCGAAGCAGCAGCATATTGGGCAATCATAAACCCGGATTGAAGACCTCCATGTTTTGTCAAAAAGGGAGGTAGATCACCATTTAACTGCGGATTGACTAAGCGCTCGATCCTTCTCTCGGAGATATTGGCCAATTCTGACATACAGATGGATAAAAAGTCCATAGCCAATGCGATCGGTTGCCCATGAAAATTGCCGCCCGAAATTACCCTCTCCTGCTCCTCAAATATGAGTGGATTATCAGTGACTGAATTTATCTCCACCTCAATTTTTTCCAATACATAAGAAATCGCATCACGACTTGCTCCATGAACCTGCGGTATGCAGCGAAGAGAGTACGCATCTTGCACTCTTAATTCTCCTTGATTTGTCATCAATTGGCTTCCCATTGTCAGTCTTTTCATATTTTCGGCAACCTGCAGTTGGCCTTTATGTGGTCTAATTTCATGCGTTTGCGCATCGAAAGCGTCCCTGATTCCCAATAATGCTTCACAACTCAGAGCTCCCGTCGCATCCGCCCATTTCGCCAAATTCAAAGCGTCATAACAGGCTATTGCCCCGACCGCTGTCATGACCTGGGTTCCATTTATTAACGCAAGTCCTTCTTTAGCTTCTAAAGATATCGGTTGAATGCCCGCCATTTTCATAGCCACTCCGCCATCTAGACGTCGACCTTTGAAAACCGCCTCACCTTCTCCAAATATGACTAAAGCTACATGCGACAATGGAGCCAAATCGCCACTGGCACCGAGCGAACCCTTCTCTGGTACGACCGGAACGACATCCTTATTCAGCATCTCGATCATCGTTTGGACAACCTCAATCCGGATGCCCGAATAACCTAACGAAAGCGATTTGATTCGAAGCAGCATAATCGCCCTAACGACTTCTACTGGCAATGCTTGCCCAATTCCGCAAGCATGACTGCGAATGAGATTTTCCTGGAGCTCTTTTGTATCTTCACTTGAAATATAAGTATCACTGAATTTTCCAAATCCAGTGGTAAGTCCATAAACCGTTTTTTTCTCTCGAAGAAGCTTTTCCACATAACTTCTGCTGCGATTCATTTTTTCCACACTTGTATGGTTCAAAGCCACCTTAGCCTTGTTTCGAGAGACTTCAATTACATCTTTTAATGTTAGTGTTATTCCGCTACCTACTATGATTTCTGTCTTCAATGTCTGCATCATGATCTCTCCTCGTCTGAAAATATAAAAAGGAGCCAATACCAAATAAGGTATCGGCTCCTAAATCACTAAAATTACTAATAGCCTGGTTTATTATTTAATTCACTTCTATTGTTTCATGTGCAAAGAATGGTCATTCATCACTAAATAGCTAAATATGATTAAATCCATAGCCAAAGGCTTCATGCTCAAAACCCTTTTTGGGAGCTCCAATCGTTCCGTAAATAGATACCGCGATCCACTCACCGCTTTGCTCAGAAGATTCTCCTAACTTTCCGCGAACAATGGAGAATGTCAACCCAACGGTCCGTAATATATCACCGAACTGTACCATACCTCTGCCAACACCTTGAAGAGCTTCAATGATAGCGTGGTATAAAGCGTGCACTTCGTGATAAATATCTTTATTAATAATTAGATTGTTTTTAGCCGTCGTTTCTATGGCTGCGATAACTTTGTTTAAATCCATCGCTCCAACTTTACCTACAACGTATCGATAGCCTTTTTCTTTCAATTCATTTTCAACAGCTTCATTCCATGAATGATCCCTTAAAACGGCTAATAACATAGACAATTTACCGATTGGAAAAGATGTCTTTTCTGGACTCGTCATTGGATCGCCTCCTAAAAATCTGATTTTATACTTTTTGGATCCAAAGCATCGCTTTAATTTAGATAACGTTTACATTTGATGAATAAGCGTGGATGACAAACCTGATCTTTGATTGTTTGTTGCTTTATTACAATAAAAAACAAAAAAAGATCGCGTTAAAAGTAAGTAGATACTTACGTATCCTTATTACTTTAGCCCGGATCTTCTAAATAACTAATTGCTAAACGACTGAACTGTATAATGAAATATAACATGGTGATTAGTGGATGTCAACAAGAAGAGAATCTATGTTAAGCAGCTTTAGGGGCTGGTTCTTTAACAGTACTACGCGCTGGGAGAAACCAGAAGAGCACAACAACAAGAGCCGCTGTTATAAATACTACTGAACCCATTATGGATACAGAAATAGCGTGTGCAAATTGTTGTTTTAATGGTGACTCTGATCGGTTCACTGTCTCAAAGACTGTAATAAGAATAGCTAAACCCATCGAACAGCCCGTTTGTTGTGCGACATTGATAAGACCTGACGCGGCACCCGAATCATGTGAATCAACACCAGACAGACCAAAAGATGTTAATGGTTGAAATATCATCCCCGCGCCCATACCCATGATGATCAACGGAACGAAGATTTGCGGAAAGAATTGTGAATCTACTGAGATTTGGCTCAACCAGCTCGTACCTATAATCGCAATGATCAAACCGGCAATTAGCACTTTTAAATTTCCAAACCGGGTTACCAACCAAGGCATAAGATACATCATCCCGAACTGCACACCCGTAAAAGGCAGAAATGCGAGCCCAGCTTCAAAAGAACTAAAACCAAGAACGTTTTGTAAAAATTGCGGGATAAAGAAAAACAATGAAAAATTGCCACACAAAAACAGGAACCTTCCAAGATATGCCCCTGACCGCTGACGGCTCGAAAACAAACGAAGCGGTGTAATAGGTTGTTTCGCACGAGCTTCGATAAACACAAAGGCCACTAACAATATAACACCAACAATAAGTGAAACTAATGTCTCTATATTCCCCCAGCCATGAGCTGCCGCTTGTACAAAACCAAATACCAGTGCAGTAATTCCGATTACTGATGTCAATGCCCCCATTATATCAAAGCGCCCCGAGTTTTTCTCCGTCTCCTTTAAATATCGTGGCACCATAATGAGCAGGGCAATTCCAATGGGTACGTTGATAAACATCCCTACGCGCCAAGAAATTAAGTCCGTCAGTACTCCACCAAGGATGAGTCCAATACTGCCGCCTGCTCCTGATACAGCACTGTATATGGCGATCGCTTTGGTACGTTCTTTGGCTTCTACAAAGGTCACCGACAATAATGCGAGCGTAGATGGTGTTGCTATTGCTGCCGCAAGGCCTTGTAATGCACGAGTAATGATCAGAAGTTCCGCTGATTGAGCTAATCCAACCATTATTGAGGCAAGCGTAAATAATGCAATACCAACACTAAACATTCTCCTTCTCCCCAAGATATCCCCCGCCCGGGCACCTAACAATAAGAAACCCCCAAAAGCCAAAATATATGCATTTTGTAGCCATGTCAAATTGGTTGTCGCTATATGAAGTGTACGACCGATTTCAGGCAGCGCCGTTACCATGATGGATGAATCGAGTACAACCATAAGTTGACATGCAATGATAATGGTTAAAATAATTTGTTTGGACTTGTGCATTCACTTCGCCTCTCCTTCTTAAGTGCTTGATTTGAACTATAGCACACAATATTTATAAAGTAAACACTTTATATGTATTTTGTCTATTTTGTTTTTAATGTAAAATTTGTGGGAACGACTTTTTACATACAAAAAGACCTGCTTGATATTTCTCATCAGCAGGTCTTCCTTTATCCATATAGTTTATTGAGAACGAAGCAAAGTAAATTGTTTGGCAAGATAAAGCGGCGTATACGGCATATCCTTACGAAGCCAAGCTACGATCGTACCGATCAAGGCTGAAGATCCGTACCAAATCGCAATGTCCTTTTGAATACCTACTGTAGAAAGGAATGATTCATTCCCCATTCTCTCTACTCTTGCGGTTACCAATTCCGTCAGCAGCTTTAACAACCGCTCCGTAAAGATTGGGGTACGTTTCGACGCTAGAATTACTTTATAAAATTTAGCATGTTCGGCAATATGTTCAAGCAAGTTCACAAGTAGCGGCCAATCCTCTTCTTCTGTGGAATTCTGATTCCCAGGCGCACAGTTCAATATTCCGTTAATGTCCCCGATCATATCATCCGCCATCTTCTCCAGCATATCCGGAATGTCTCGATAATGAAGATAAAAGGTAACTCGGTTGATGGTAGCGCGTTCTGCAATGCGATTTACTGAAATTTTCTCGATATCCATTTCCTGAAGCAATTCCACAAAAGCGTCTTTAAGCAATTGACGTGTGCGGAGTATGCGGGGATCGGTGCGGGATGTTCTATTATTCATATATCCCTTTCTTTTCCTTTATTTAGTAAGTTACATCTAATTTATATTATGTAAATTATATTACAAGCTGTAAATTTAGTCCACGTTAGACCCATCCTTTTCCATGTCCCTCGGGATTGCTCCAAACGCGAAAAAAAGTGTTGAGCCGGTAAGCTACAATTTCCGGAATTTACGTCGTATTTTTTCAAGATAAACTACAAAAAAAGATTTCCATGTATACTAATTTACACTTCGTCAAAGTTTGTCGCTTGTAAACACCATGTTTCTGGATATAATTTAATTTACAGTTTGTTTATTATATAACATATTGTAAATTTATTTGATAGACATGAAAGGATGAACTAAGTTGAGCAAAGGTTTAGAAACAAAAAGCAGTTCGATAAAAAAGGGACCGATCTTGTTCATTATGATTTTGGGTGCCTTTCTTGCGACGCTGAATCAAACGGTTATGAGTGTTGCCGTTCCGGAATTAATGGTTGATTTTAACATTTCTGCTGCAACTGCCCAGTGGCTGACAACAGGCTACATGTTGGTTAACGGTGTTCTGATTCCGATCACAGCGTTTTTGATGCAGCGGTTTACCACACGTGAGCTTTTTCAATCTTCGATGTGGATTTTCCTTGCGGGAACGATCATATCGGCCATCGCAACCGACTTTCCTGTTTTGCTGACTGGACGCCTGATACAGGCAGCCGGTGCCGGGATTATTATGCCGCTGCTCATGAATGTTATTTTAACGCTATTCCCTCCCAATAAGAGAGGAGCCGCCATGGGTTTGGTCGGGTTCGCCATTATTTTCGCACCTGCGATCGGACCTACTCTTGCCGGTTATATTCTGGAAAATTATCCTTGGGAGACGATGTTTTACGGCATGATTCCGTTTACTATCATTGTTATCATTTGCGGCTATGTTTATCTAAAAAACGTGTCGGAGCGAGTCTACGCCAAAATTGACCTTACCAGTGTCGCCCTTTCCACCGTCGGATTCGGTGTCCTGCTGTACGGCTTCAGCCGAGCCGGCAGCCAAGGATGGTCAAGTGCGGAGGTGCTTGTATCTATTATTGCGGGAATCCTTGCCCTCATCTTGTTTACTTGGCGGCAAATCGTTTCTCAAAATCCGCTTCTCGATCTCCGAGCCTTCAAATACAACATGTTCTCCTTAACTACCATCATTAATATCGCAGTTACCATTGTGATGTATGCGGATATGATGCTGCTTCCGCTGTACCTTCAGAATGCCCGTGGCTTTACTGCTCTTGAGTCCGGCTTGCTGATGCTCCCCGGCTCGCTCCTGATGGGCTTCATGATGCCGATCACCGGGAGGCTGTTCGATCGGTTCGGCGCGAAATGGCTTTCTATCATTGGAATGGCCATTACGATCGCCACTACCATTGGCTTTATTAACTTGACGGACTCAACCAGCTATACCTATTTGGTCCTCATGTCTACGGGGCGCCGCTTCGGCATGGCCATGCTCCTTATGCCTATTACCACAGCAGGTTTAAATCAGTTACCGGCCAGACTTAATGCGCATGGTACAGCTATCTCCAATACCATCAAACAAGTGGCCGGAGCCGTAGGTACTTCTTTGCTCGTGACCGTGATGACGAATCGTACCAAAACTCATCTTCAGGAAATAATGGCGACAGGCGGGGCAGATGGGGCAACGCAAAAGCACATGATTATGGAAGCATCCATTCAGGGTATTAATGATGCCTATCTCGTTATTGTTGGGATCGGCATCATCGGGTTACTGCTTTCTTTCTTTATCAAACATGTTGCAGAAAACTCAGAGGAAAAGTCCAAAGTAAATGTGATAAAGGCAACTGTCAAAGAAGCCTAAAGAATTTTGAAATTGAAAATTAATGAGAGTGGAGGTTTTTATTTAGCGTTGCGATCATTCCGTAATATCGGGCGTTTAATCGCGACTTGGTGCGACAGATATAAACCGCGGCAGTCTAGGGCTATATTTTACGTCCTAGTTTGCCGCGGTTTCTTTTAATTGGATCTGTCTATCTTGAAATTTTTTTATAAATTGTAAGTGTCTGACCAGAGCATTTCTAATAAAAAATTAAAGGAAAAGTAAATGTAACGAAAGCCGCCCAAAGTCCGTAGACCGGCAAATACTTAGTGACGGCATCTTGGATGTTGGAAGGTCCGGTTTTGTTTTGTAGAAAACGCATATAGGCGATCATAATCCAAATTAGATTGGCCCAGATCAGTATGTTTACGCCTAAAACAGCAAGTCTGTTGGGCGTAATCCCATAAGAAGAAAGCCTGAACACGATGGCTGATAAAGCCACACTGTCAATGATAAGAGCAAGAACAATGAGGCCAAAATTTATATAATCAGAAATGTTCTTTTTCTCGTCTGTGCTGCTTTCGGTAATGGAGAATATGGTGACGGCCAATACACTAAGGAGAATTCCGTTGAAGGATAGGAGGAAATTGCGGTCCAAGAATGGATTTTTTCCGACCCAAATAACCGTAATAAGATAGACCAACAATGTTGCCATTACAAGAGGGCTAAAAATTTTAGCTATATATGGTGCTATATTTTTAGCAAGTTTAAGGTTCCTTGATACCAGGTATGTAGCCACAATTGCGAGAGCGGCAGCACCAAATAAAACGACATTTTTAAAATAGAATTCAGATATATCCATGCCGACAAATCTAAATAACTGCATAGTTAAACCTGTTAGCAGCATTCCGCTAATTGCCATGCTGGCGTAGAGTATGCAAAATTCCCCATTAAATTTAAGATAGGCTAATCTTATCCTGCCTCTGCCATATTCATTTCCTGTAAAGGCAAGCCCTACTAATACCCATAAGAATATGGGTAGGTGTATATAAGCCAGGATAATACTATCTTTATGCTCTAATGGCAACATATTGAGAAAAAAACCGGAGATTAGGAATGACGATGCTAAGGTGTACAGAACCTTTTTTTTCGGGGTATTATTGGTTATAAAAAAGATAGCGATAAAGGGAAGGATTCCAAAAACAAGGTTAATTGGGGCTATTTCTTGCTGTTCGACAAAATGGAAAAGTATCCTTGTGCTAATCCCGGACAGAATTGCTAAAATCCCCATGGATAAGAAATCTTTCTGAAGCAAGGAAGCTTTTTCTGTATGTACCGTCTCCTTGAAATGCAATCTTTCATACCAAACGGCAAGAATCTTCGAATCTGGGTTCTGTTCCCAGGCGTAGGAGAATGATTTTTTAAAAGCTTCGGGTTCTTTTCTAAACATTCTTTCCAGCTCTCGAGGATTAGCCATATTTTCAATAATCAGATTGGTAATGTCCATGTTATACCTCCCTCTAATATTCGTCACTTTTATATTCTAAAATATCGCCAGGCTGACAGTCTAAAGCCTTACATATCGCCTCTAAAGTGGATAATCGAATCGCTTTTGCCTTACCGTTTTTCAAGATAGAAAGGTTAGCCATTGTGATTCCAACCCTCTCCGAAAGTTCTGTTACGCTCATTTTCCTTTTAGCAAGCATCACATCAATATTGATTATAATTGCCATGTTATTCACCTCAGACCGTTAAGTCATTTTCTGATTTTATATCTATGGCATTTTTTAAAAGCCTTTGGAGAACAGCAGCAAAAACAGCAATCACCATGGAGGCAAAAATCATAACCAGTCCGATTACTATGATACCTGGGGCATCGTCTTTCTCCGCAATGAGATAAAAGAGCGGCATGCCAACCACATACAAGCTACTGATTGTGATTGCACAGTATGTTATTTTCTTTAAAGCTCGTATAGATAATTCCGAGAAAGCTGTGTTCTTGTCAATATAGCTTAAAAGTTTAAAAGCTTGATACAGAGCAAAGTAAAAAGGTATCGCTGTTGCATACAAATCAATTAAAAAGAGATATTTTATATAAGCAATATCTGGATACAATTCTACAGCAAAATTCCCTATCTCAGGCACCAAAAATATGCACAAAGCAAGAACTGGGATTCCAATAAGAATAACAGCTATCTTTAAAAAGAGTGTTGTTCCTCGTTTCATAAAAAGCACCTCACTTATTTAATATTAAGTTGACTTTAACATACGATTTATCGTTTTACAATAAAATATTATTGTTTATTGTATTATTATTGTTGCAGAAATATCCTTTCATTTTAAAAAAAAGATAAAAAACCTTTCTCATTTTTCAATATATGACTTGTTCAACTAACCTCACCTTTAACGAGGCTGCCCAACATTCCCGGCAGCCTCGTGTTCCGTTATTTGATTTCTTCGGTTTTGTTTTTTTCGGTAAGAATGTAAAGCAAAGCTATAAGAGGCAAGACGACTCCAATAATAGAGGCAAAATTCCAGCCCCCGTATGCATAAGACCAACCGCCCAAAGATGAACCAATGGCTCCGCCAACGAAAAAAATAGACATAAAAAGCCCGTTAAGACGGCCTCTTGCTTCTCTTCCCAATGAATAAATGACACGCTGTCCAAGTACAAGATTTCCTGACACGGCCATATCAAGTGTAATCGCGGAAAGAAAGAGCAGTATGAGAGCAAACGTTGAATGGCTTTGGAATAGAAAGATTAGCAAAAAAGACAAGACGGCAATGATCATGGCCAGCCCGGTTAACCATTTGCTCCATCCTTTATCCGCTAATCTCCCGGCAATCGGCGCAGCTATCGCACCACCCACACCTACTAAAGCAAACAATGCAATACCTTGTTGTGACATTCCGAAATCATTCGCCAATCTTAAAGGAACCACCGTCCAAAAAAGGCTAAAAGCTCCAAATAAACAAGCTTGATATAGGGCACGGCGTCGCAATGCAGGCGTTTGTTTTAAAAGGCTGCCTAAAGAGACAATTAGTTTACCGTAAGTTACCGAAGGCGTAGGCCTGCGCTCGGGAAGAATACGCGACAATAGAACCGTCAATAGCGTGACAACAATCGCCGACAAAACAAATACGGCTTGCCATCCCCAGATGCTCGTTAACAAGCTTGCCACCGGCCGTGCAAACATAATCCCGAGCAAGAGACCGCTCATCACATTTCCGACTACTCGGCCGCGCTGCTCTTCAGACGCTAAATAGGTAGCATAAGGAACCAATATTTGGGCGACCACAGATCCAATTCCAATAAACAGAGACGCGGTCAAGAATAACGGCGCATTGGGGGCAAATGCGGCAGCTAGCAAGGCACCGACTGTAACCATTAGCGATACTACCGTAAGGCGCCGATTTTCAATAATGTCGCTGAGCGGTACGATAAACAGCAGCCCAACGACATAACCGATTTGTGTTAAAGTGACAATAAATCCTGCTGCTGTGGAAGAAATGCCCGTAGAGACACTGATAGGTCCTACAAGGGTTTGAGCATAATAAAGATTGGCAACAATAAGACCGCAAGCGGCTGCCAACATAAACATCATCCAACCTGAAATCCGGTTGCCTTTCATCACTTGTTCACTTTGCATGATAATCCTCCTCGTAATTGAATTTCTGAGTGTTCTGCAGCACCCACCTTTTAAGCACTGCCATTACAATATAGATACTAAACGTATAGTTCAATAATTATAGCTAAATAATATACTGAACGTATAGTTTTGTAAATAGTTAATTTCGTTTTATTTTCGTTTAAAATTCAGTATACTAAACGTATAGTTTATATTTTCTAGTTTATTTATGCGAAGGGGAGGATTCTGGTGCAGGGCAAAAGAGGGCGGCCACGTAATGTAGAAACGCAAAACTCTATCCTTTCCGCTTCCTATGATTTATTATTGGAAAATGGCTTTGGAGCAGTTACAGTAGAAAAAATTGCTGATCGTGCCAAGGTTAGCAAAGCCACCATTTATAAATGGTGGCCTAACAAGGCTGCTGTGGTGATGGATGGATTTCTATATGCCGCCTCGGCAAGACTGCCCGTGCCTGACACGGGAACAGTACTCGATGATATTCTGGTTCATGCCACGAATCTAACCCGGTTTTTGGCAAGTCGGGAGGGTAAAATCATTACGGAGTTATTAGGCGAAGGGCAGTTTGATGCAGGATTGGCGGAGGCATATCGGACGCGATACTTCCAACCTCGCCGGCTTGAGGCAAGGCGTCTTATGGAACAGGGGGTTCAGCGCGGGGAATTGAAGAAAAATCTCGATATCGAATTAAGCACGGATCTCATTTACGGGCCGATTTTCTATCGCTTGCTGGTAACTGGTGAAAAATTGGACGATTCCTACGTGCAACATCTTGTAAATAATGTATTTGAAGGAATCCGCTAAATCTGAAGCCTCTCAGTGGAGAATCCAGTGGGGATTGGCCGAGATCATAGGTCGGGATGTTCCTTGCCCAAATGCTTAAGGAGGCTGCCGATCCATTGATTTCGGCAGCCTTCTCCTGTTGTTTATTGCGCGTTTCTGTCACTCCGGTTGCAATTGTCGTATATGGGCTCCCAGGCGTTGTAAGTAGTGAATAGCTGGATGTAAAATGAATATGCCAGCCTAATATAAGGGATTTCCAACGAAACCAACAATGATCGTATGTCTTTCAATTTTGTGATTTTGTAAGCTGAGCGGTCTAGCAAATTAAAAAAGACCAGCCCATTGGGCCAGTCTTTACATTTATGAAAGCTTCTTGCCAGCAGCATATTCGGCAGATATCTTCTTAAACACCTCATAACTGCGCTTGGCGCAATCCGAAATCGCAATCGGATGAAATCCTGTCACTTCTGCGTATAACGTATCGTGAAGCGGCTCGGACCAATAGGCCGGAAGCTTATCGGCCCCTAGCTTCGCCCCCATAATCGACCCAACAGTAGCTCCGTTGCAATCGGTATCCCAACCGCCTAGAACCGCTGTCGTAATAGCCAGCTCAAAATCGTCCTTAGCAAAGATCAGCGACGCAGCAACTAAGGCTGCATTATTATTGGTATGGACACAATGATAGTGCTTGAACGCTTCCCAGATTCGATCAACTAAATCCAATTGGTCAACAGCACTGCGCGCAATTTCTACGGCTTGTCGAATATCGTGAGCCAGTCGGCTATCTCTAGGAATTTCACTAAGTCCAATTTCTACAATACGTTCATTATCGGTTTCGTTAAAAGCCGCTGCAATCATGGCTGCCACAAACATTTCCCCATAAATACCGTTCTTCACATGGGAAAAGGAAGCGTCCCGCCAAGCTAATTCAGCTGCCAGCTCTGGATTCCCCGCCGCGCCGTAAGCAAAGCCATCGGCTCTGATTTGAGCTCCAATCCACTCCCGATACGGATTTAACCAGGTTCGCACCCATTCACTCTTCTGTGCCCAGTCGTCCGTTTTTTCACCTTGCATATGGAAGGTTACCTGAGCGAAATTCAAATAAGATTGCGTCTCTGCTGTACACACTTGCTGATAGCTCAGATGCTTATGCCACAGCTTGCCAATATCCCAGCTATCAAAATCCAATCCTTTTTCCTCTAAAAGAATTAAGCCTAACACGGTATAACGAATATCATCGTCGGATTCCATAAACTGAATATGTTCTTTCCAGCTTTTCTTACACCACTCATTTACTTTCAAATCGTACTCAACTGACGCCCGTGAACTCCCTGGGGTATAACCGCGAATGGGCCAAGCATCTGCTCCTTTGAACCACAACTCAATATTTTTCCAGCCCGCTCTTCCTCCGCTGCCATCCATAAATTGACGGTTCTCAAGCGGTTTCCCCAAGGCACACCCTATACTCCGACCGAGCCACGCACCTTGAAATTGATTGAGCCATTCAGTTTCAGATTTATCCGCCGTTAGTTTTCGCGGTCCTTCTGGCCGCATGGCAAGTATACTAGGCAAATCTGAAGGCTCTTGATATGTGAATTCAGCACTAATTTCAAGCTCCATCAACTGATGATATACAGCCATCAGCTTCGTTTCATCCTCCCCAGCTGTGGCCCATTTGTCCTGAAACCCGCTTACATCGCAGCCTTCTTCTCCCCTTTGTATAAATTCCAAATGTACAATATCCTTTAATCGCTCCCAGCCAGCCATCGTAAAACCACCTTTAATGTAAGATTTTAAGCTGATTATACGGATTTAGCTCTAGCGAATCTTCTCAATTTCCTTCATAATTCTCAAAATAATTGCTTAACGCCAAATTGTTTACGGTATTCTTGAGGCGACATACCAACGACAGAGTTAAAGGCTCGATAGAAGGACGCCAAGCTCTGAAACCCGCTGGAAAAACTAATGTCTGCGATACTATCAAGATTAGTTACAAGTTGTTTCCTTGCTTCGCTAATGCGCAGCTGTGTAATATAGTTCAAAAAGCTGCTGCCTGTATGCTCCTTAAACAAGCGGCTTGTCCGCGCACTGCTCCAGCCTAGATGAGCAGCAACATCTGTAAGCTGAAGAGGCTCAAGAAACCGTTCTTTGACAAATATCATCATTTCTTTGATCTCACGCTGCGACTTGGACATCTTTAGCCATTGCTCGTTGCTAAAAGCAGTCCTGTAATGGCGAAGCAGTGTAACACCCAGCTCCAGCAATTTGCAGCGGGAAATCGTAATATAACCCTCAGCTTTCGCGCTCAGCTCCTCATAAATCTGTTGAATTAATGCCCCTATTCTTTGGGCAAGCGGTGTCCCAGCTGCTATATGATTCTCAAATCTCTCAGAACGATAAGCAAATGGCAGCAATAATCTTTCATCTTCTTCAAGGAAGAGACTAGGATCAAAATTAACAAAAATATATCGGCTCGGATCATGCTGAGCGGATTGTGCAATATGCAGCTCCGTATTATTGACAATAAAGACATCACCTTTGCTAACCTTATATTGCTTATTTTCAAAAACAAATTGCCCTTTACCTTCCAAGCAATAGCCTATTTCCAAGCTGGAATGAAAATGAAGAGGCTGCAGATACGGTTTGGGACACCAAAGATAAGCATTAATTGGAATTAGATTGTCATATTCAATTTTCTGCTTCATTTAGTTTCAGTCCACCTTCGAAATGATGATAGCTATATTTTACCATTAGCAAAAAAGTAATGAAATTGAAATGTGATTTGCAGCTTCCTTTTTAAAACAGCGAAAGCCCCGTTAAAGCAATCGCTTCGACAGAGGCTCATTTGCGACTTAGGGTACTTTTGGGAATGTTTAATTCCCTGGATATCTCGATCGCTCCACAACAGATATAGGCAAGCTAAATGTGCTTATTGCCGCCAACTTTGCGGTATTTCGCGAGATAAGACCACAGTGCGTGCTTATCTGCTGCATTTCCTAACTTACTAGGCTCAAGAACGCACAATAAGCACTCGTACCTTGCTAATGCCTCCATTGCCGCAGCCATTCGAACAAATAAGCACGTTCAGATATCTTATTCTCAGCGAGCGCATCGACTACACCCACGAGAGGATCGAATTTCAACATTAAGTATTGATCATAGTTGTTTATATTTACATTCCAATCCGTAACTCTTGACATATACTAATTTGACCAATAATCTTCATGTTAGAAATGAGGGATCACCATAATTAAACTGGACGATACCATTAAGCGAAAAATTAAAGGGAAGAAACGGATTGGCTCTGGTGGAACGCGAATTGTGTACGATTTAGGAAACGGTTATGTTATTAAGATTGCCAAATCGAAAAAAGGGATTAATTGTAACCGTATTGAAGTTAATATTTATTATTCCTTATTGGAACCGATTAAAAAATATTTAGCTAAGATTAAAGAGTACCATAAAGAATATCACTGGATTGCCATGAAAAAATATGATCGTAAATTCCCTGTTTCTTCCAAATATAAACTAAAACTTATGAAATTGGTAAAAACGTTTCGATCAAATGGAATTATTCCTTCAAAAGGGATACGTCTCTATTATAAACCATATGCACCGAACATCCGGTTAAAGCGGGGTGGCCAGATCGTGATCATTGATTATGGAGGGTTTAAATATGCCCGTAAATAAAAAATATCAGCGGGTCTGGATCGGTCTTGTACCATGCAACAACAGCGAAAGTACTGGTAAACGAAAACCCTCGGAAACTCGCAAAGGAAACAAATCTCTCCGATC
Organism: Paenibacillus sp. J31P190; assembly: GCF_059692075.1. Lineage (NCBI taxonomy): Bacteria > Bacillati > Bacillota > Bacilli > Caryophanales > Paenibacillaceae > Paenibacillus > Paenibacillus sp. J31P190. The sequence goes on from NZ_JCAUAS010000017.1 coordinate 127,433, forward strand.
GGCGCTTCTTGAAGCTTCACAATCCGTAAGCAGATCTGACAATTATCTCGGAGTCCTATACAGGCGAATCGCAGCACGTAACAGTAACAATCGCTGCTCCCGACGCCTTATAGTAACTCGTTCATATTAAAATACTAGACGCAGCCTTTTGAAAAACGTCATAGTTGCGCCTAGTTTCTTATTGCCATTTTCAGTTCTCTGCTTTATGAGATTTTCAGGAAGTTTATCTACTTCAGTAGATAACAACCTGTGTCATCACTTTTTCCGTCTACATGCCTATTTATTTATATTAAGGATGCATACCCAATCAAGTAATTATAGACATACGTATCTATGTATCAGTATAAATGAACTCACGGCATGAGTCAGAAAGGGGAAAAAAGATCCCATGCAGCCTGAGGAAGAGACGAAACAGAGAAAATTGGAGACTTATGGGCTTCCTATAGTGTTTGTTCCCAATGGTACACTGTTGAATGAAGCGGTTCGGTTCTATGCGGAAGATAGAGAATTTTGTTATACCTTTAGCCAGGAACAAGTAGGGATGACCTTCTTTGAGTTTGATCCTAAACTATCGTTTATTCATAAACCTAGTCTGGCTATGCGTTTTTTGAATGCCCGTTCTGACGTGACCCCTGAAGGAACATCACCGGAAACAGGACGCGGTAGTGATCCTAATGAACTTTACTCGAATCTCCCCATCTATCGGGAAGTCATCTACCGGCAGATGTGGCCTGGCATCGATGTGGTATTTCAAGGACACGAAGGGAATATGAAATATGATGTGATGCTGCAGCCGGGTGCCCGGATGGAGGATATCCGGTTCATCTGTGAGGGGGCAGACGAGATCCGGATCGATGATGCCGGTAATTTGTTGATCATTACCCCCTTCGGGACGTTCATGGACCTCAAACCGGTGGGTTATCAGAAAAAGGATCACATCCAAAACCCAGTCGGTTACCAGTTTGTAATTAGAGCCGAAGCGGATGGAAGCCAGAGCGTTGGATTTGAGATGATCGAAGGCTATCATACAGGTTATTCCTTGGTCGGTAACGCATACGCGACTGAGGACATTAATTCCTCCAATTTCCCCACCGAGCCCGGTACCCTTCCCACTACTTTAGGCGGTTTTCAAGAAGAATTTATGACAATACGGAGAATTACCTGCCCCGTCATGCAAGAACCAACGGGACTTCTAGGGGAACCCGGACCTTTCAGTTTAACAGAACCTCAAATAACCCAAGGAATGGAAGACTACCCAGGGCCTCCTGAATCGCAAGGATTACAATGTGAGCCTGGACCTTTCGGGTCGCCGGGTTCTCGAGCGCAGAAAAAACGAAAACGAATAAGTAAAACGAATAAAATAACAGGCAACCAATCACTGAGAACGGATCTTGTTTCATTAGACAAACATATAAAAAAAATGATTCAAGGAAAAAACATTATCGGTTTGGGTTCAAGACGAGTTGTATATGATCTGGGTAATGGTTACGTTCTAAAGGTAGCGAAGTCTAAATATGGGATAAAAAGTAACAAGAAAGAAGTAACGATATGCATGACATCTCCAACCGATATAAAAAAACATCTTGGCCACATCCTAAAGCACGATGATAGATACAATTGGATAATAATGAAAAACTATAAAACAAATTTCCGGAGAAATAAGGAAAACATGAAAAAATTTTTTGATATGAAAGGGAAATTTAAAAAAAATCGAATAATTCCTTATGAGATTTCAGGTCGTGACGGACCCAATTATCAAAACCTGCGTCTAAATTCTGACGGGGAGATCATTGTGATTGACTATGGAAATTTTAAGTATCAATATTAATTGTTGCTTATATATATAGCGTTTTGTTCAACTGACGGGAGCGATTGTTGAAATATTTAGTATACCAGTCAATGTCACCACACCCATCCGCAGTGCTTACAAAATTTTTCCTTGGCCACCACTTAACGAGGCCTATTTATGGTATATTTTGTAACTTATTAGCGCTGATGAATAGAATAACAAGACACCTTTTGACGGGAGGGGAACATTGTTACATGAAGAAGAAGATTAATAAAATGAAAGTTATCGGGGTAGGTAAGTGGCGAGTAGCATATGATTTGGGTAATCGCCGTGTAATAAAAGTTGCTAAATCAAAAAATGGGAGATCAAGCAACAAGCAAGAAGTAATTGTATATAAATCAGCTCCATCTAGGATTAAAAAACACCTTGGAACAATCACAACTTATGGGTATGGCTATCACATTTTAATAATGAAAAAGTACAAAAGGATGTTTCCCAGATCAAAAAAATATAAGAGAAAACTAATCGCTTTGAGAAGGAAATTCATGAGGAATGGAATCATTCCTCATGATCTTAATTCTAATAACATACGTTTGAAAAATGATGGACGAATCGTTTTTATTGATTATGGGAATTTTGAAAAACACCGCAAAAAGTGAAATGCACACGTATTTTTACATTGGGAGGAGATATCGTGAGCCAAAGAAAGCGGGGAATATCGATCATCACGTGTACGAATAGGCCAAGTTTTATTGGTAATGTTTTGGCAAATTATAAAAGACAGCGTTACCCGATAAAAGAGTTAATTATCGTATTAAATAAAAGTGGTATGAGATTATCCAAATATCGAAAAAAAACAAAAGACCATAAACATGTTTCCGTTTACAAGAGGCCGGAAAAAGTCTCTTTGGGTGAGTGTCTAAATTACGCAATAAAACGGACGAAGCACCCCTATATTGCAAAATTCGATGATGATGACTACTACTCCAAATATTATTTGACTGAGCAGATAAAGGCGATGCGTCGTACGAAAGCGCATGTTGTGGGAAAACGAGCTTATCTGGCTTTTATCAAAAGGAAAAATCTGCTCATCCTCCACTCAGCCAAAAAACAACATAAATACGTAAAATGGGTGACCGGTGGAACCCTTTTTTTTAAAAGGCGTGTATTTAATAAAGTCCGATTTCCAAACGTTTCACTAAATGAAGATGTGATCTTTGCAAAGAGATGCAGGATTAATCACTTTAAAGTGTACTCCTCAAGTCCTTACAATTATGTAATGATCCGCAGAAAAAACAAAAAAGGCCACACATGGAAAGCCAGTGACGACCATCTTCTTTCAAGAAGCAAAATAGTTGCAAAAACCAGGGATTTCCGAAAAAGGGTCACCCGAGCAAAATAAGATATTTCAAATTAATCTAACACATGCACATAACAAGGAGCAGCTGCTACTGTAGAACTGCTCTTTATTTTGTTCCAACTAACTTAATTAAAATAATTATTTATTAGCTGTTCTGTTGAAAGTATGGTGAAACTGGTAATCTGAATGGATATGCCATTCATGGGTATAATTAGATAAACCCAATTTTAGAGGAGTTGCATATGAGCACATTATATGAAAAGTTTGGCGGCGAAGAGTCAATCGCTAAAGTGGTGGACTACTTCTATGATTTAGTTTTAGCAGATGAGACTGTTAAACACTTTTTTGAACATACAGATATGGAAAAACAACGAAAACATCAAACGAAATTTATAAGCTATGCGTTAGGTGGACCTAACCAATACTCTGGCGGTGCTATGTCAAAAGTGCACGAAGGAATGGATTTGCAACCTCCCCACTTCGATGCTATTGTTAAACATCTTCATACTGCTCTAGCACATTTTGGTGTAAGTGAAGTTGATATTAGTAAGGCATTAGATAAAGTAGAGTCCTTGCGAGGAGATATCCTTTATAAATAAAATGGATGGGAAAGTTGTAAAAATAGCCCCTGGTGAGGGAAATTCACACCAAGGGCTTATTCGGCTGTTCTATCTATAACATAATCCGACCATTCCTTATGAAAGAAAGCAGCATCCGCTGCTTCTTGAATATGTATCTCTCTTATTCTTTAACTGAACCAAGCATAATACCATGAATGAAATATTTCTGTAGAAATGGATATAAAATGAGAATAGGCAGCATCGAAATGAAAATTTTTGCAGCATTCATCGTTTTAGCTGAGACATTTTGCAGTTTCACCAGCTGCTCTACGGTCAGTTTACTTGGGTCAATCTTGACGATCAGCTGTTGAATATAGGTTTGTAACGGGTAATGCTCGACCTTATTCATATAAATTAATCCGTCAAAAAAAGCATTCCAATGACCGACAATACTAAACAATGTGATAACGGCTACCGTAGGAACAGCTATAGGCAAGAAGATTCTAATCATCATATACCAAGGTCCGGCGCCGTCCATCATCGCTGCTTCTTCCAATTCCTTTGGTATGTTACGGAAATAATTCATGAGCAGCATGACGTTGAAGATCGGAACGGCCGAAGGCAGAATCAGCGCCCAAATGCTATCCATCAGCCCTAAGTTTTTCACCGTAAAATACATCGGAATCATCGAGGGCGAAAAAAGCATATTAAACAATAAAAAATACATAATGACATTCCTGAGCGGAAGCTGCTTGGTGGTTCTCGACATCGGGAAAGCAAGAAGCAGCGTCACTAGAAAATTCAATGAACTCCCGAGAATAACCCTCAAGATGCTAATCAGAAAAGATCTCCAAAACTGTTGATCTCCAATGATTTGAATATACGATGTAAAGTTGAATTGAACAGGCCAGAAAAACACAATTCCCGCTTCAGCTGCACTTTTGGAGCTAAAAGACAAGGCAAGCGTATGCCAAATGGGAGCAAGACATAATAAAGCCAGCAAGCTCAGCAAGATCACATTCAAATGATCAAAAATACGGGAAGCAACACCATTATTTGTCATGATTTCACACCTGCCTTAGAAGATACGGTAATTTGCAAATTTTTTAGCAAGCATGTTGGAAATAACGATCAATATAAAGCTAACCAGAGATTTCATCAATCCAACGGCAGTCGCCAAACTGTATTGTTGTGAGACAAGCCCCGCGCGATATACATAGGTATCAATAATATCCGAAGATTGATAAACAATAGGATTATACATATTAAATATTTGATCGAAGCCTGCGTTTAGTATATTTCCCAAACTTAGAGTCACTAGCAAAACAATGGTAGGCACGATGCCTGGAAGCGTAATATACATAATTCTTTGAAATCTATTCGCTCCATCAATAGCTGAAGCCTCGTATAAACCAGGGTTAATGCCTGCCAGAGCAGCCAAGTATACAATCGCGCCGAAGCCGAATTCCTTCCAGACGTCGCTTCCGATCAAAATAAAAGGAAATAGTTGATTATTGCCCAAAAATAGAATGGGATGAAATCCAAACCACTGCACCACCTTGTTTACCATGCCTTCAAGGGATAAAACGTCCATTAATATGCCCGACAAAATAACCCATGATAAAAAGTGGGGGATGTACACAAGCGTCTGGACGGATCTTTTGACAAACTTTACTCTTAACTCATTCAATAAAAGAGCGAATGTTAGAGAAACGACCATCCCCGCTACAATCTTCATACAAGCGATATAGATCGTGTTGAATAATATCAGGCGGCTATCAGGAAGTTGAAACATAAATTTAAAATGATCCAGCCCAACCCACTTGGAATGAAGCATTCCTTTGAACGGGTTATAATTCTCGAAAGCGATTATGGAGCCGAACAATGGATACGTATTAAAAATGAACAGCAGACAAAGCCCTGGAATCAACATTATCCAATAGTGTTTAACATTTGATTTTTCTCTCACACTCTTCACCCCCTGCGCACATAATCCAGTAGGCAAGCCAGCTCCCTTTCGACAAGGGAACCAGCTTGTTTGCAGATCCTTTTCTTTATTTTCCTGCCAGTTTTCTAATTTCCTGAGTTACCTGATCGCCGCCCAGCTCGTTCCATTTCTTCACAAAGTCATCAAAGGAACTCATATCTGCTTGACCAAGAACGATTTTCACGTACGTTTCATTTTCTAATTTATTTAGCGTTGCCCATTTTTGATTCATAAGGTCCGTCGTGCCCGTGAACTCGTTGTATACCGTGTTCATTGGTTGGTTAAGCACCTTGCCCGATACTAGCCAGCCCGCAGACGCAGCCCAATCTGCCGGCACTTTTCGCGGGTCTTTCTGATCTCGCAAATAGGATTCATACACAGCTTTCTTATCCGGGGTCAGGCTTTCAGATTTGGTTTTTCCGTCGATTACGCTTTGGACATCACGGTACATTCTCTCTACCTTATCGCCGTATTCAAGGGTTATCCGAATTGGCCAGTAAGCCAAGTCAACCTTTGGATCGAGCTTTTGTGCGCCTTCCAAATCCTCTCCGATTAGATTGGCGCCGTATAAGTTCATATACATAATCAAAGCTTCCGGATGCTTAAATCCTTTCTTTACAACAACAAAGTCGCCGCTTGCCGATCCGCGGTTTGTCGTATATTTACCATCAGCTCCAAATGGTGCAAGAACCGGAATCCATTCCGCTTTCGGATCATTTTTCACCGATTCCTGCAGCATGCCGAGCGGCATCCACCAAGGCCCGAAGAACATGCCGGTTTTGTTGCTCTTAACAAACGTAGAAGGATCATCGCGAAATGCGAACTGCTTGTCGATCACGCCGTCACTATACATTTTGCGCAAAATTTCGAGACCTTTCTTTGCTTCCGGCTGAGTGGATCCGTATACGATTTCACCTTTGCCGTTCTTTACCCACATCCCTGGAAAGGCATGGTCGATTGCGAAAATAGGTTCAAAACCAAAGTAGTGATTTTTGTCATTATTGACTACCGGCTGTTTTTTGTCCGGACCAGGCAATCCCATCGTGTCAACCTGACCATTTCCGTCCGGGTCCTTTTCTATAAACGCCTTGGCAATAGCAGAAATTTCGTCCAACGTCTTAGGTTCCTTCAACCCCAGCTTATCCAACCAATCTTTGCGAATCCAAAGCACATTCGTGAAATCAGCCATCGTATTGACGTTAGGCATCGCCAGCAATTTGCCACCAATCGTTGCCTGCTTCAACGCCATCCCGTTGGTTGAATCGTAAATTTTCTTCAAGGTCGGAGACGCATACTTATTGAACGCATCCGTCAAATCTTCAATTTGTCCGTTTTCGGCCAGTTTTTTGAAATCAGTTTCGCTTAATTCCATGACATCCGGCAGCTCATTGCTGGCGATTGCCAATTTAAGCTTCTGATCATAGGCGTCCGGAGAAGCCGTGAAAGCCGCTTTGAAAGATATATTCAACTTTTCCTTCACATACCTAGTGAATTGATTATTCTCGTAGGAGTCCCCTGACGGAAGATTGCCGGCTCCTAGCTTAGCATTAGGGTCTACAGACCTCGGAATACTGATTACCACTTCCTCTTTCATCTTTCCATCGACAATTGATTCGTTGCTAACAGTGCTACCGTCCGCTTTTACATTTCCATTTGCACTCTTGGTTCCGCTTTCACAAGCCGCCAAACTACCCACAATGCTCAAACTCAACATGTATAATGCAGCTTTTTTCATAGACAATCCCCCATTTACTAAATTAAGTGGTTTTCAATATCGTTTGATGCAAGCACCCTAAGCCTCTATTTCAACTCAGGGGCAACATTTTTAATACTTTGCGTTACTTTTTTCATCAATTCGTCATTGCCAATGTCGGGATCGGAAGCCAGCGTCTTCAAAGCGATAACAACGCCATTTGTGAAAATGGTATCATCATATTTACTTAGCGGAGAGTCCTTCGTGACAGCATTAATTTCTTTGAAGAAGGTAACACCGATATCTTGCTCACCAAACCAAGACGTCTTCCAATTAATAAAGCCTGGATTATCATAGGCAGCCTTGAAGTGAGTGAAAATTCCATCCTTTTTATTGGCTTCGGCACCTTCTTGTGAAAGTTGTGCCCATTGTATAAATTTCCATGCTTGCTCTTTGTTCTTTGCTTTTTTGAGAATTCCGTAGGAACTTCCTCCCCAAATATAGCCTCCTCCAGGCGGTACCATAAGACCCCATCTGCCGTTGTTGCCATTCTTGTCATTTGGTTCGATTTGATAGTGAGGCGACCAAATCGCCGCTGGGTAGAACATGTGGTTATTTTGTGCATAGGAAGCGTTATCCGCTGAAGAGCTTTGATCGATTTTATCAATGATACCTGCATCTCTCAGTTTTGTGATACTAACAAAAGAAGTGGACAATTTATTCACGTTTATGATATTGCCTGTTGCATTGGGCTCGGAATTCTGACCTGCAATGATCTGCCATGCTTCCCCGAGACTCGGGAACATGAAAACCTTGCCCCCACTTTTCTCTACAACTTCCTTACCCTTTGCAATAAACTGATCCCAATTTGGAAGAAGTAGTTGCAGTTCATTTGGATCGTCCGTCCCAAAATATTGCTTTGCCAATTCACGTTTATAGGCTAAGCCGGCAATGCTCATATCAATCGGCACAGCCACGACCTTACCATTTGCGTCTGAATTCTGAGGAACGTCATAATCAAAGATCAAATGACGATTAAATTTGTAAGGATCCGCTTCTAGGTTATCAAGTATATCCATGTTAACCAGTTGCCCCCGAAAACCGCGCTCAATCATGAACATATCTGGCAAATCACCACCGGACGCTAGGGAGACCTGTAATTTTTTCATGATATCTCCCGAGGGTATATTTACAAAATTAATCGTAATATCCGGGTATTTATGTTTAAACCCTTGCAGTACATTGTCCTTTGGCTTGTCCCAACCCCAGATTGTAACCGTACCGCTGTCTTTTGCTTCCTTGTGACTAGCAATGGATTGGCTTTCCTTCTTTTCTTGCTCTTTGGTTCCACCATTGCTGCAAGCTATTAGCGACAGCATGAATATAAGTGATAATCCTCTTATACCCAGATGAGTCACTTTATTCATCTTTCTTGACCCCCTTTTCTTTTTCTAAGGTTGGTTATGTTTTGAAGCATACCACTTCCCTTAGTGTGAAAAAACACCACAATTCTATACTAATATTCAATTTCCTATACTCGACTAGTTAGCTAATGATCGCGTGTTATAATGGATACGAATTTGAAATCGGAGGGTAGCTATTGGAGCCATTAACTATGAAAGTGATGATCGTTGACGATGAGGCTCTTGCTGTTGAAGATCTGGAATCTTTAATAGCTTGGCAAGATTATAATTTCCATATTATTGGAACAGCGAGAAACGGAAGACGCGCCATGGAGCTATTTCGAATTCATAAGCCTGATCTTGTTATTACTGATGTTCGCATGCCTATTGTAAATGGATTGGAACTCGCTGAACAAATTAGAGCTGAAAATGAACTTTGCCGGATCATTATGATAACGTCATACCAGGACTTCGAATATGCCAAAGGAGCAATTCGATACGGTGTGTCGGGTTACTTGTTGAAACATGAAATTGATGCTCAAACATTGCTGGATACATTGAAGTCAGTTCGTTTGCAGTGGGAGAGATTGATCAGCAGTGTTTCTATGATTCAAGAGGAATATTTACGGAAGTTATTCATAGGTAAGCATACGGAAGCACCTAGTCATCAACTTGATACAGACTGGTTGAAACAATTAGATTCTCCTTGTGCACTTTTTTATTTGAAGCAAGACACACCCTATCCCCTTTTTCCAGAGTTAATCCCGGAGTTTGGTATTCCATTATCGCAGGTATTTAAACAAGAGCAATTCAATTTAGAGATGAGTATGAAGCATCTGATCACAGTTACTTTAAACGATAGGGAAATTTTGCTTATTTATACGATTACAAAAACTCACCAGTTATGGAAAGTTCAACAAGAGCAGATCAGCTTTGCGAAGCATCTTCAAAAAATAATGCGTCAATACAGCCACGAAACGATTTCTATCGTAGGCTCAGTAGCAGCTGCCGGTAAACGGGAATTTAACCAGTTCTTTCATCGAAGTCATGCGTTGTTTCTCAAACGATGGTTTATTGGAAGAGAGGCTTACTACACGTTAGAGGATCATCCTGATACTGAACTTTCTCTGAATACCTTTCTTCCAGCGAAACTTCAAGAAATACAGGAAGAGCGTGATCTCATGGTACTTCAAGAACGAATTCCGGATTACTTTAATCACATTCAAAAGTTAAATGACTCGTTGTCGCTACAATTGTTAACTTCAGAATTATTAAAGAAGCTGGATTTTCTTCGTAATAAATACGGCATGCTCCCTACAAAGCCCTCAAAAGAAGACAAGGTGCATGAAGTACTGCAACTATTCCATGTTGATGATATCCAACAATGGTTCATCTCACATATGCATCTGCTTTCTCAAGAAATCGAGCAGAACGGGTTCTCTAATCTTTCCCGAAAAACACGCGAAGCCATTCAATTCATCCATAAGAACTACCATGCTGACCTAAGTGTAGAGAGTGTTTCCACATCGGTGAATATCAGCGTTCCCTACTTGCATCAGCTTTTCAAAAAAGAATTGCAGCAAACCTTCCTTGAATATGTCACTTCCTACCGTGTTAATATAGCGAAGAAATTACTTCAGGAAAACAATCTTAAGATTTATGAAATTGCCGAAAAGATTGGTTATCGCAGCAGTGCTTACTTCAGTCAGGTTTTTTACAAGGTGACCGGCTTCACGCCGCAAGAATATCGCAAAGGAGGTTGATTGTACTGATAAACCGTAGCATTAAACTCAAAATTATTATAGTCACAGCTTCCATTGTAACGGTTTGTCTGCTATTCAGCGGTACTATCTTTTACTTATACTTCTCCAAGATATTAAAACAACAAGTTATTCAAGATGACCAAGTCAAATTAAATCAAACAGCCTACCAATTAAACGATATGATTTCAAATGTACGTACCTTTACGGAAACACTCATGGTGGATGAAAACCTGCAAACCTTTCTCAAGAAAGATACGAATAAGGATGATGTCTACGACTTCCTAGATGGAAGAAACGAAATCGTCCGCAAGCTTAATAAGTATTTTGCTTTAAGAAACGATGTTCAAAGCTTTTATATCGTTAAGGGAGAACAAGAGGTTACGTTAAGTACTTCACCCCTTGATGACTCTGTGCGTGAATCCTTAGATGAACCATGGTTTCGTGATTTCATACATGCACACCAAGATGGGGGGTTTACAAGCCCGCATTTTATTCATAACGATACCTCTCTCGAAAAAAAAAGTGAAGTAATAAGTTATGCGGTGAATATACTGGACATTGATCACTATGATCATACGATTGGAAAATTGATTATTAACTTTTATTTCGATCATTTTGTAAATATTGTTCAATCCAATGCAGCATCCTACGAACAATACTGGTGGGTTAACGGAGATAGGCAAATTCTATATAGGAAAGCCGAAACTCCGTTGCTTAGCGATACTTTCAATGCGAGAAGTTCATTCGAGGAAAATAAAAGCGGCTTTGTCTATAAAAGTTCCATAGGTGATCAATGGCACATTATTTCTTACACTTCCAAAAAACAAATTTTACATAAAATAAATTACATTTTCACTTTCATTTTACTCATGATTGGCGCTAGCATAGTTGCCATATTGCTCATTCTAACCCCCCTAATTAACAATATAACCAAACCAATTTTAAAACTCACACGTGCAATGAAACAAGTGTCCGCAGGAAACTTAAACATGAATATAACGGTTCAAAGTAAAGATGAGCTTGAGGTATTAGGTCTTGGCTTTAACAGAATGCTTGAAGATTTACGGGGGCACATCCAGGAATCCTTGGAGAATGAGAAGGTCAAACAGCAGCTTGAAATCGATCTATTGCTTTCACAAATTAATCCGCATTTTATTTACAATACACTAAATACGGTCATTTACTTAGCAAGAAAACAGCGACACCATGATATTACGGAAATGATGACAGCGTTTATTCATATTCTGCAAGATGCAGTACGAATCGGGAATAACGAAGTGTTCGCTTCCGTCGAGAAAGAAGTCGGCATTATTCTGGACTATACAAAAATACAAAAGTATCGATATCGCGATCAATTTGAATTGTACTTGTACATCTCTGATAACGTATCTAGCATTGATATGCCAAAAAATATCCTACAGCCTATTATTGAGAATGCCTTATTCCACGGTATACTCCCTAAAGAAACGAAGGGTATGATTACCTTATCTATCCACCTCGAGAACGATCGACTAGTTGTGATTATAAGCGATGACGGTGTGGGAATGACGCCGGAAGCTATAGAGTCTATGGATAGTAATGGCAATGCTGCCTATTCCTCCGATGGACGCATAAGAAATATTGGGTTAACCAATGTAAAGAAACGCTTAGAATTACTGTTCGGAAGTGAATATTCCCTGGCTATTGATAGTATCCCACAAGAAGGTACTTCGTTAACTATCCATATCCCAATTAAACATAGGTCTGGTACCATGCTAATTTAACAAACACAGTCATGTCATGTTACAAATTGATTACTTCAGTACTTTATGTGATTTATTTATTAACATGCAGAGAAAAACAACCAACTGTTAAAGTAGGTTTTAGAACCCAATAATTAGGCTAAAATTGATTAGGAGCCCCATAGCCCACCTGTTCGGCAATTTCATAAAGTCCGCATTAATGAGTAATAACCGATGTTCTGTCGCGTAACCTAATTTTTGATTTGTATGGCTTCCTTGGCACTAATCCTTGTTAAAATTTTTAACCACCAACACAATCAAGCCAAGAACAAACAATAGAATACTATCGCCGAGAAGAAAAGTTAAATAGAAAAGCCTCCGCGCCGCTATGCGCCATCACATGCCCAAAAATGACATCAACATCGGCTTGTTCGCATGCTTTTCCATTTTTTGAATACATTTAAGTATTCGATAAACAGGAGGACATAAGTCATGTCACAACACGGGCAATCGTTCATGAGAGGTACGCTGGTCTTGTCTGTCGCTGCTTTCATCAACCGTATTCTCGGTTTTATCAGCGGCATGTATATCGCTCGCGTACTGGGCGCAGAGGGAATCGGCATCTTGATGATGGCTCATCCGCTCGTCCCGCTCGTCATTACGATTACGGAGCTTGGATTGCCGGTGGCAATCTCAAAGTTGGTCGCAGAGGCCCACGCTCGCGGCGAACGGATGAAAGTGAGGCGCATCCTGCATGTCTCGCTCGCTGTCACGGGCGTCTTGAGCGTAGTGCTCACGACCATATCGTTACTTGGATCTGAGTGGATCGCATCCATTCTGCTTAGCGATCAACGCGCGTATTACGCGATGCTGGCGATTACGCCGATCGCGCCGATCGTCGCTGTCTCCGCCGTATTAAAGGGATATTTCCGCGGCATGCAGCAGATGAAGACCATTGCCGCTTCCGATGTGCTGGAGTATACGGTGCAAATCGCCTGTGTACTTACGCTGGTCCACCTAATGCTGCCTTACGGCGTCGCTTATGCGGCTGCCGGAGCAATGGCTGCCTCTGTTGTCAGCGAAGCGGTCAGCCTCCTATTCCTGGTGGCAAGCTACAAGCTATACGGTGAATCGAAGATACCAGGCGAAACTTGGGCAAGCCACCTGAAACAAGGAAGAAGTACACTCGGCGAGCTGCTGCAGATCGGACTGCCGACGACCGTGCACGGTGTCATTCATTCGTTATACAGCACCTTCCAGCCGCTTCTTATTACAACCAGCTTGGCGATGGCCGGCATCGGCACGGCATTAGCCACGAAGCAATTCGGCCAGCTGGCCGGCTATGCGTTTCCGTTGCTGTTCATGCCAAGCTTTATCACGCAGTCCTTGTCCACCGCTCTCATTCCTGCGATTGGCGAGGCAGCGGCGAACAAGAACAGTCTGCTCATACATGAGCGGATGAATCAGGCTATGATCTTGGGACTCCTGATCGGCGCGCCGGCGACCGTTATCCTGTACGAGTGGGCAACTCCACTAACGTCACTTGTCTATAATGCGCCGGAAGCAGGATTGCTTCTGAAAATACTGGCGCCGATGTTTTTCCTGCATTATTTCGACGCTCCACTTCATGCGATTCTACTCGGGCTCGGCCGTGCGAAAGCTACGCTGTGGAATTACGTAATAGCCACCGTATTCAAGGGTATCTCGATCTTTGTGTTCGGCAGCCAATTTGGTATTATTGGCGTTGCGTACGGCATCGGTATCGGCATTGTGATGCAAACACTGCTGAACTTCTATTCCATCTCAAACTCGATCGGATTTTATTGGAGTATTCGTCCTTATATCAAGGTTGGGATCTGCATGATGCTGATGGTGATATGCGGACACTGGACCTATAACTATGCTGCCAGCCATGGTATGCCGCAGTTATGGTGCGTAATCACTTCAATCGTCTGTTCCTTGTTTCTCTATTTCGCCGCACTCGTATTGACGGGTACGTTGAATTGGAAAAGTACGCGTCACAGATTTTCGATTCCATGGTAAGTTTACTTGAAAAAGAAAAAGCAGCCATGATCGGCTGCTTTTTCGCTGTCGGCTTATAGCGTAATGTTCTTTTTTCCATGTTAATTCATTGCCTTGCTCAGCTATGCCATCTATGCCATCTCTTCCGCCCCACGCTCGGCACTTAAGCCATTTTCCTGAACCCATGCCCACATAGCCGCAAAAATAGGCTGCAGATTCCACCCTCGCTCAGTTAGCTCATATTCGACGTGCAGAGGCACACCGGGGTACTGCGTGCGCGTTATAATCCCCTTTTCCTCCAGCACCCGCAGTCGATCCGTTAACGTCTTCGGGCTAATCGGGTGCAGCTTTCGCCGCAGATCTCCGAATCGCTTGGTGCCGACAAACAACTCTAGCAGAAGAGGAAGGGTCCACTTACCATCCAAGATTTCCATCAAAGGATCAATGGCTTCGATACAAGAGCGATCCAACATTGACGTTTCCTCCATAGTTCATTTTTTGAAACTACTGCACTTTATTGTAACTACTTTTCAAATATACCACAGTGTTGTAGTCTTAATGAAGAGGCGAAACACAAAACTCTTCTTCATATCGATATCAACCCCTGAGTGGTGCGCGCAACCGGGGCGCTCAATCGATCTTAACAGGACTTTGAATCACATTAATAATCTGAATATTCAGATATAAATTGAATTTAAACGATGCTTGAAACAATTGGCAGATTGGAGGCATAAATGCAAAGACCGTTTGATGTAGATGCATCGGAGTATCCGTTCAAGGACCACTGGATGCCTTATCGCGATGGCATGATTCATTACGTTGACGAGGGGCAGGGACCTGTCATTCTTCTCCTACACGGAAACCCCACCTGGTCGTATCTTTACCGGAACGTCATCAAAGAATTGAGCGGCGAATGCCGTCTGATTGCATTGGATTACCCGGGACTCGGGATGTCACGAGCTCCTTCCGATTATGGCTATACGCCGAAGGAGCATTCTGAAGCTGTCACCGAATTCATCCGGCGACTGAATCTCAAGGAATTCGTACTAGTAGTCCAAGATTGGGGAGGCCCGATCGGATTCAACTACGCCGTAAGGCATCGTGAGAACCTGCGCGGAATTGTCGTGATGAATACCTGGGCATGGCCGGCCACGCTCCCTGCGATGAAGCTATTCTCGTTTGCCATGGGCGGATGGCCCTTCGGATATTGGCTACAGACAAGGCGAAACTTCTTCGCCAAGAAGATTGTCCCGCATGGGATCTATCATTCCGAGAAAATCACGGATATCTTGAGAAAAGCCTATACCGATCCATTTCCAACCCCAAAATCCCGGAAACCGACATGGGTATTCCCAAGGCAGATCCGAAAAGCGCGTCCGTGGCTCGCGGAAATCGAGGCGAAACTGCCGGTTCTATCCAATTTGCCAGCACAGATTCTGTGGGGGATGAAGGATAGCGCGGGCTTTCCACCCGAAGAGATGGCTAAATGGCAAGGTTATTTGAAATTGAACGAAACCGAGTCGTTAGACGATGCCTCCCACTACGTGCAGGAAGATCGGCCGGACCGGGTGGTCGCATCCATCCGCAGAGTCCTTGAACGGACATCGCAGCAATCAAGAAAGCTAGGCTGAAATATAAATCACCTTTTATTTTCATCGACTATTAGGAGGCTATCCAATGAAAACAATTCTATGGGCAACACTAACAGGCAATGGCAACTACGCGCAATCGAGTCCGAATAATCCCCCAAAAAAGGAAGCACTGGGCGATTTTGCGGCACATGCTCAAGCAGCTGGTAATTTTATTGTCGGAAGACGCACGTTTGAAGGGATGCAAGCGAGCGGAGGCGGGGGTGCTTTTGCCGGCATGGATATCGTCGTCGTATCGGCAAGCGTGAAAGTAATTCCCGGTGTGACGGTTGTCGGCTCGCCTCTCGAAGCCTTGAGCTACCTGCAGGATAAAGGCTATCAAACCGCCCTCATCTCGGGGGGCGCTGACCTTCACAATGCTTTTCTGGGTCAAGGGCTTGTTGACGAGCTCATATTCAATGTCGCGCCGGTACTGGAAGGGAAGGGACTCAATCTATGGATTGACACGGAGAAGTACCAATACAAGGAAGTTGAATTGTTGAACTTCAAATCACTCGGCAGCGGCGTCGTTCAATTACACTATGCGATTGGTCATTAAAACGGAAGCCAGGTAGATCGCACCAAACATATGAGTGGCGCAATTGAGCAATGATCAAATCTTTACAGTTCAACGAGGCCGTCGATCGTTTCCGTGGCAGCCTCGTTATGTATTTAATATGAACTAACGGTAACAATAGGTAATCGATTGAATGCACCGACGCAGCAGGGATTTCGTGGCATCTAGTTATAATACCTTTTCATTTAGTAATACTGTCCTCAATACCCATTGAAAGGATGGTTTTACAACTTTGCGTATACTTGACCAACATTTTATAAATGGCCTCTTTGTACGGTCTAGCGGCACAGAAGTTCAGGAACTCATCAACCCTTCAACCAAACAAACCATTGGCAAGGTTACTCTAGGAAACGAGAAAGATGCGCAGATGGCCATCGCAGCAGCGAAAGAAGCATTCAAAACATTTTCTAAAACAACCGTCGAAGAACGTAGTGACATGCTGCAAAGGCTTCATGATGCAATTATGGCTAAGGTTGACGTGTTAGCGCAAGCTGCCGTAGAGGAGTACGGTTCACCGCTGAGCGGGTCTCACGGACGTACTGTTTTTGCTGCGAAAACATGTCTTTATGCCAAAGAATCCCTTGAACAGTTTGCTTTTGAAAGTTTCGTGGGCAGCACGAAGGTGATACTGGAGCCATTGGGAGTAATCGGAGCCATCACGCCATGGAATGCGAACTACACCCATATTTGTAATAAGATTGCTCCTGCCATTGCAACGGGATGTACCATTGTGGTGAAACCAAGTGAACTGAGTGCCATACAGACTCAATTATTGATGGAATGTATAAAGGACGCGAATCTACCAGGTTATTTTGCAAAACCTACGGTGTTTGCGCATGCTACCAACGATATGACCATTGCAAGGGAAGAAATCTTCGGTCCGGTACTCTCCATCATATCCTATAAAACGGAAGAAGAAGCTATCGATATTGCGAATGATACTATATATGGATTAGCTGCTTATGTCAGCTCATCTAATCTAGAAAGAGCAAGGAATGTCGCATCCAAAATCGTTGCTGGACGGGTATTAATAAACAAAGGAGTTCATGATGACCCTTTCGCTCCTTTTGGGGGCTTCAAACAGTCAGGACTTGGACGGGATTCTGGGGTATATGGTTTGGAAGAACATGTTGAACCGAAAGCAATTTTGGGGTATGAGGTATAAAGTCTTCTCTACTTATCTTTTATCACTGAAAAACCATTACTCGTATGCGGAGTAATGGTTTTTTTATCCTGAACTATTTTCAATTTTTGGCCAGTTCTCTCTTCTTTTGTGTGATGCCTTGAGTAACCGAAGCAAGAAAGATTACACTGATCAACATCATAATGATTAGAAAAACGGATTAGCATAACCGCTAGAGTCATCTGTGCGATCGGAGCCGCTTTCGCCATTTTGTTTAACAAAATGGGATAAGCCAATCCAAAATCCAAAACCGACCAAAGCAACGCCCAAAGCAACCATCCATAACGTATAAGCTTGGCTCATCAGTAAAAATGCTAGTCCCATTAGAAATAAAATAAAAGGTACTATTCCTTTTTTCAAAAATTGATTAAGCCTGGTACCTGTTATACCTGCAAGAAACACGAAAACAAATGATACTGCGGTTAAATATCCGGAAGTTGCTGAGTTACCAAGGCCGTTATCGACAACAAATGAGGCAAGATTCGATGGAATCACATAATAAAGAATCATGAGACCTGTTGTCATCATGCCGATCATATACACTCTAATCGGTATTGGTGTTTTTTGTTTAGTTTTGTCAATCTGCACCTTTGAAATCGGTTTTTCACGAGGTACATACAAAAGCACTAAAATGAGTAAAACAACACCAAAAGAATACGTCCAGAAAACACCTCTCCACCCCAATGTCGTAATGGCCCCACCGATTAACAGGAAGAAGGCCCCTCCTAACCCGTTGACTCCGACAGTAAGTCCATTCATTTTAGAACGTTCATTACCCTCAAAATGCTCTGCGACTAATGCATTCATCAATGGCGTAATAAAACCGATTCCAAGACCAAGAACGGCACGCAGGGTTCCCCTCTATGGAATTCATGAATGCTGGACCAACGCCCCCAATGACGTACAGAATCAACCCAAAACAAAGAAGAGCTTTTTTGGATATCCGTTTGGACAAATAACTTCCGATCAATAAACTTGGTAAAATGAAAAAGGATGCGAAGGTGACGACAAGCTGTATGAGCAACGGATTCGTATCTTTAAAATCAAGCATGAGAAGCTTGACAGCCGGTGCTGCCAACATAGGTGCTAAAGTTGAAGTGACCGCCAATGCCAACAAGTAAACTTAAAGCTATTTTTCATAACGGCCTCCTATATTCCTGACTTCTATTATTCAAGTGATAGAAATTAAAAAGGCTGAGCCTGGATAACCCAGGCTTCAGCCACAGCAGTAAGCTTAATGCCTGCCGCCTATGCCAAAAAACTCTTTCTCAAATAACTAATCAAAAATAATTATTATTGCGCGGCATCATGACCTAAAATTGTTTTAGGTTCTACATAGGCTTCAAGGCCATATGCACCAAATTCCCTGCCGATTCCGGATTGTTTGAATCCGCCGAAAGGAGCTTTCGGCTCGTCATACAAACCATTAATCAAGACTCTGCCCGATACAATTTGAGAAGCAACGCGATTAGCTTTCTCTAAATTGGAAGAGCTGACATACGCAGAGAGACCATAGATGGTATCATTGGCAATTTCAATCGCCTCTTCTTCCGATTTGAAAGTTAAGATAGACAGAACCGGTCCGAAAATTTCTTCTTTAGCTATCGTCATTTCCATGGTGACATTGGCAAAAACAGTGGGTCTTACAAAGTATCCATTTTCTAGCCCTTCCGGATGCCCTTCGCCTCCAATAATTAACTCAGCGCCTTCTTCAATACCAAGTTTAATGTAGCGTTGAACCGTTTCATATTGCTTTTGGTTAACCATTGGACCAATATACATGCCATCTTCCCATGGATTCCCAACTTTGATCCCCTCTACCGTCGTTTTCACAAGTTGTTTCACTTCTTCCAAACGATGCTCGGGAACAATTAATCGGGATCCGACATGGCATGCTTGTCCACTGTTGCTGAAAGCTGTCATAACGGATAATGGAATAGCTTTGTTAAAATCGGCATCATCCAGGATAACGTTAGGCGACTTACCACCCAACTCCAATACCAGCCTCTTCATAGTATTCGCAGCATCTCTGCCAATGATTCTTCCAACTTGAGTCGACCCTGTGAACGAAATCATCGCTACATCTGGGTTACGGGTTAATTCTGCGCCAACTACATCGCCTCTGCCGTTAACGAAATTGATAACACCAGCAGGAATCCCAGCTTGATCGAAACATTCCGTTATGATTTGTGTTTGGATCGCACTAAGCTCACTAGCTTTAATCACGACTGTGCAGCCAGCTGCAATGGCAGGAGCTAACTTCGTAGAAATATGTGTGTAATTAGCATTCCAAGGGGTGATCAGGCCAATAACGCCTAATGGCTCCAGTACAACCTTGGCATTGCCAATATGTTTTTCAAATTGAAATTCTTTCATAACATCCATATTATGAAGAAAGTTTTTAGCGGCATATTGTGTACGAGCGGCAGTTGCGTTCGCAGGTGCACCATATTCCTCAACAGCAACCTGATTGAGAATTTCAGATTTTGCCATCATCACATCATGCAGACGCTGCAGCATCAGGCTGCGTTCTTCTATGGTTGTTTTGGAGAAAGTTTTAAAAGCTTCTTTCGCTGCTGCAATAGCGTCCCGAGTATCCTTCTCATCCCCCAAGGTCACTCTGCCGATAATTTCTTTTGTTGCAGGATTAATTAGGTCCTGTACTTCAGTACCATTTGGTTTCACAAATTTACCGTTGATATAAATCTGATCGATAATTCTCATTTTACATGTCTCCCTTGAAGTTATTTTGTGTAGTGGCGCTCATCCTTAAGAAGCAAATCTTGCAACGAAGACTACCTTAAACGTTAAAGTGCACTTTAAGTCAAGCGATTTTTCAGATTTCTTTTTTTGGACCTTCTCACGAAACACTTTAGAGTTCGTCGTTCTCCTTTTCTTCATTTCTTGTCTCTAGTTAAAAACTAACACTTGCAAGCAAGAAGCTAATCTTGCTAGAAACAACCTTAAACCTTAAAGTTTACTTTAAGGCAAGCATTTTCTTTCATATTCTTGACTTAAAGTGTACTTCAAGGTGTAAGATGACAGACATAATGAAAAAATAACTTAATACGAGCTGATGCCTACAAGACAAGCAAGACAAGCCTCATTTTAAATATGGTTTGAGAAAGGAGTTGTTAGCTTGGGACTTTCTATTAAAGAAGCTTCGGAACGGCTCGGAATTCCTCCACATACGATTAGATACTATGAAAAAGAAGGACTCCTTCCTTTTATTCAAAGAGATGAGCATGGAAACCGCATTTTTGAGAACAAAGATTTAGATTGGATTAATTTAATGACATGTTTCCGTGTGACCGGTATGCCAGTAGCCGCGCTAAAACACATTGTCGATTTAGCTCTTCAAGGCGATTCAACCATTTCGGAAAGAAGAGCGATACTGGAAAAGCATAAGGAGGAACTAAAAAAACAACAATTGGATTTGGATCGCGCTTTTGAAGCTGTAAACTATAAGTTATCGAAATACGACTCCATTCAAAACGGAAAGTCAGACTCGAGTTCAGAATTCACTATGAATCCTTAATCGGAAGATATCCTCTTAAGGCTAAGAAATAGCCTTTATCAAAAAAGAGCGCCTCGGTATGATGGGTTTGTCCACGGGTTCGAAACCCAACACCATCAAGGAGGCGCTCTTCCTATGAAGTTTAAACCCGTAGAAGGGTTTGAAAAATGATCGGGAGTTTTGCAAATAGGGCAGCATTGTCCGGATACTCATGTGTTTACACGAGAAATTGATAATATTCTGAAGAGCTTGGGATGAGGGTGGCGAACGACTGAAACGAACGATATAACTCAGCGATTACGCGATGACCCATCCAATCGGATGGAAGCAAAGATACCGGAAGCATGGGATCCCTAAGGCTAATCTCGCTGATAACCTCTCCGACATGCAAATAAAGGACAAACAGCTCTAAGGGATCCATCCTGCCCCTGATTTCCTTGTTCAAAGCCGGCACGAATTCGTCTTGATACCATTGCCACTTTTCCTGATGCAGGCGGTGGATGTCGGCTACAGGCCAAATGTCGGCTGCCCGCTCAGGGGTAATATCCCGAAATAAAATCGACGCTTCCGAGATCGTGACGTATTCATCCATAGAGGACGCATGAATCAATGACAAAAGCTGCTTTCTGTAATCCCAAGGAGAGACATATACGCCTTTATATAGTTGACCGAAGCCAAGCTGCAGCAGCTGCACACGGAATTGATCCCTTCTTTGCCTCTCTGTCTCCGGCACCTCGAAGTGCACGAAATACCATTTGCGGTTCCAGTCCACATCGTATTGCCCCGGTTTCCGGTTCACGAAGGATAAAAACTGCTCCCCTTTGTCCATTATGGAATATAGGGAACGTTCTTCCGCATGAATATACTCTTCTTTCTTCATTCGTGATAAAACGTTCCTGATCGACTGCTCCTTATAGCCGCGTTTCGTATAAATTTGCACTAATTCTTTGGCATGCATACAACGCTTTTTTGTCAGCAGAAAAAGGATCTGCTTCTCGATTGACAGCATTGGGTGTTTAATCCCCTTCCAGAATACTTGTTATTATCATCTTACAGTAATTTGACAAAAAAAGAAATAAGGAATATACTCGCATTGTCGTCAATCGTATAATAAAAAGTATATGGAGGAAGCAAAAATGAATCTTATTTTTCACGGACACTCTTGCATTCAAATCTCAGATGGAGAGCGCTCGATCATCATCGATCCGTTCCTGAGCGGCAATCCCGTTGCCAAAGCGAAAGCTGAGGACATTCAAGTTCAATACATCTTGCTTACACACGGACACTCAGATCACACCGCTGATGCGGAAGCAATCGCCAGAGCTAACGATGCGACTATTATCGCCACCTTTGAACTCGCTACCTATTACTCTTGGAAGGGCCTGAAGACGATCGGAATGAACATCGGAGGTACTGTGGACTTGGGATTTGCCAAAGCAAAGCTTGTTCACGCATTCCACAGCTCTTCTATTATAGCGGACGATTCCCAAAGCATCGTCTATGCAGGCATGCCGGGCGGATTTGTCATGGATTGGAACGGAGTTACGCTTTATCATGCCGGTGACACCTCCTTGTTCGGAGATATGAAAATGATCGGCGAGCTCCACGATATTGATTACGCGGTACTGCCGATCGGAGATTTTTACACAATGGGACCTAAGGATGCCTTGATTGCAGCAAAGTGGCTGCAAGCAAAGAACGTGATCCCGGTTCATCACAGCACATTCCCAGGCATCGTGCAAGATTCTGCAGCCTTCACCGCACAGCTAAAAGAGCAAGGAATTGAAGGCTTCGCTCTCCAGCCAGGAGAACAGCTTACACTTGTAAAATAAAGTGGGTGTCAACGCTATACATATCGACCAGGACATCTCATTCTGACGTCACGCTTGAAGCAACGTGTAATTTGAGCAAGGTACTGACTTCGGCGCCGGAAAGCGCTGCAACTCGGGTAGCACATGCTGATTGTAAGAGTACGGATACAAATTCGAGTCGAAGGCTGCGAAGCCCACGTCGGGCTATAGATTAAAGATCCTGGCTAATTTAGAAGATTTCGAACTTCAGGCCGATGAATTAGAAGACGATGATGTTTTATTAGCGACGAGACCTACACTGCCTTATTTAAGATGAAAGAAACCCATATCCTTATGAATTGGAAAATCAATTTGCTTCCAAAATACGGGTATGGGTTAATTTAGTTTTCGTAAGCAATACACTACATTAGACTGCATCCAAAATGAGATACAGCGGTAGACATGGACGAGAAAATAAAGTCCTTGACTGTCGCTTTTTTCTTATGGTGTTGATAATTGCTCTTTACCGCGCCCCCCCGACTCTTCCACATGCGGAGAATATAGAAACTGAATTGCTGAATTTGTTGCAAATGCTTACGTAGGTGTAGTGGAATGGTGGATAAAAAATGGCATGCCTTATTCACCTCGTATTCTTGCTGAACAAGTAGGAGAATTGTTAGATAGAATTTTATAACTGATTGGACACTCAATAAGGAGCAGTTCACCTGGCAACTGCTCTATAACTATCCTCCCGTTAGCGCAATAACGGCTACCCCGCGGCAGCCGTTTTGGTGTTGCACTATCGTTCTCCCTTTAAACCGGAAACTTCACACCGATTAGATCTTCACTTAACTGCCAGAGTTGCTCAGCAAATTCGGGATTAGCAGCCCAAGGCCTTACGCCTGGTGGTTGCGGACTATCTGCCGGAACTGCCCTAGCAATATCGACATTCTCGCAATAGACACCTCCCATTCCATCCAACTGCTTGTTTACGGCACACCAGACGATCGTAGCTGCCCCTTCTTCTATTGTCTTAAACTCCTCATTATATTCATTAAGAACTCGCTTTCCATTCTCGTCCATTGCCCCCATTGCTCGCATTTCTTCATCGGATAAATTACGTGACAAATCGGTTACGATGGTTCCTGGATGTACCGAAAAAGCCCTGATGCCATCACTTATCCCTTTCTTATCTAACTCGATTGCAAATAGCGCATTAGCCGTTTTGGACTGCCCGTAAGCTTTCCATTTGTCATACTCGCGTATCTCAAAATTGGGGTCATTGAAGTCTAATCCACTGATCCGATGGCCTCTGGAAGAAACAGATACGACTCTTGCACCCTTTGCTTTTGTTAAGGCTGGCCAAAGACGCGCCGTTAATTGAAAATGCCCCAAATGGTTCGTTGCAAATTGGGACTCAAAGCCGCGTTTGTCTCGTGCAAGCAGTGAGGCCATAATACCTGCGCTATTGATAAGGCTAAGTGCAGCCCGAACTCGCGGCTTATGCGCTGCGCCGTTTCAAAAATCGGCTTGGCCGCATCCAGCGTACCCGATGTACCGATCCTATGCCCGAGAATTTCACAATTAATGATATTTCTGAACGGGCAAATGTAAACCGGGGAACCATCTACCTTCACTACACGGATAAATATGACCTGCTTAATTCCTGCATAGATAACCATTTAAGCAAAATGTTCCTATCATGCGCACCACACGAATTTAATCAAGAGAAAATAGATCTAATCAGTGAGCTAAAGCCCGTATTTACTTATTTCGAGGAGAATTTCTTATTCTTTTCTTCTATGCTTTCTAATAATAGGGCCTCTGTATTCCGGGAACGCATGCTGCAAATCGTTGCAGATAACATAAAACAGAAGATAGATAGACAGGAAATTAATCAGGGACTGGATAAGGAATTGATTACACAATTTATGGCTTCAGCTTTCGTCGGTACAGTGGAATGGTGGATTCTAAATAACATGCCACATTCACCTCAAATTATGGCAGAGCAAGTATGGAGATTATTTGAAAAGAATGATATATACAAGGTCGGCTCATCTGCGCCAACGTAACCCATCTTAAATCTTAGAGTGCACTTTAAGTCAACCCCAATATGTAAAAAAGTCTTGAGCAAACCGTTGATGGTTTTCGCAAGACCCTTTCTTTTTAAGTTTGATCTAATGTTTTAGAGTCATTGGGATGATTAAGGCATTTGGAGATCCGTCTACGATTAGTGCTACTTTTCCTTCCATCAAACTTGCTGCAACAGCATCCGGACGTTCGGTATTTAGAATTTGTGGGAACACAGACATAGGATGATCTTCTATGAATTCTTCCACATATGCGGAATCAAATATCCGATCCGTATGAATGTTATTAATTCGCTTCCTTGCTTCTGCTAAGACTTCTGGGATCACATCCCCTTCCATATAAACTAGAACCATTGTTGTTTTAGTGGTAGTACTTAATTTGGCATCAATCAAACCATCCGTGTATACAACCAAACAATTTAAAGATGCTGAACTTTGTAAGGCTCGAATTTGAATATCTGAACAATTGGAAACTCATATTTGAGATGATCTTCATTCTCAGAGAGGACCTGGCTTATCGGAAGATTCGTTTGTGGGGAAATAGTTGAAGTAATCAAGCTGTTCCACTCCTCACTATGATATCTTCATCGTCTCCGCCTTATGGAAATAATATGCATTGGATAAACTGTTCTCAGCAGTTGTTGGATACCTACCTATAGAAAAAAAAGCACAAAATCGACAATCATGTCGTTTGAGCTTTTTGTAAGAATTACAATTTGAAAGGCAAGAAAAAGAACATTCCTTCTTAAATTAAAAGTCCTGAGCATGCTTGAAATCCAGCAGGACTTCAAACGACTGACCTCCTGATAGTGTTACAATGTAGGGTTTGAGGAAGAATACTCAATAAAATTCCAGACTAATCCCGCGTTCATCTCCGTATGTAGGACCTCTGCGATTTCAAATCGTACAAGTCGTTCCGCACCTGGAAATTTGGAAATTTCAACTTCATCCCAAATAATTACGGATTGTCCGGTTAGCTGTAACGAATGCCCGTATTCAAAATCGATGAATAAGATTCCAGTGCTCGGGTTACTTTGAATATTCCCAAGAGTATTGAACATAGAATTCCCAAAATAGTCCGGAAACAGGATGGCTCCGTCTTCAACTACTTTTATAAAGCCGGGAAAACCGCCGCGATGGGAAGCATCCATCTTCCCTTCCGAACTAATACTTCCAATGAAGAACGTATCCGATTTGCGAATCCATTCTTGTTGTTCGGGGCTCAGACGCGAGCTACGGTATATTGACTTCGGTGATATTTGATACCCACTTTCGGGATTCAACATTCTTTTTTGGATATACTTCGGGCAATTACCATATACCTGTTCCGTTGAGACTACTAATCGATGATCCGAATCGAAGATACCTGTTCCGTTAATTCTCAACCGGGTTCTCCTGATGAAATCAATGGCTAACAAGCCCAACTCATGATTCGACACCAAATTCCCGATCAAGGGATCGCTAGCTGCCGGGGAGGAGTGAATTGTTAACGTTGTCTCGTCATTCACCTCGATAAAACCTGGCTCTCCGGACAAGAAGGAAGTCCATGTTCTGCCCTGTTCATCAATTGAGGCTATGATAAGAAAGGACTGCCTTTTTAGAAAAGCAGCAGCTCCACTTACAAGAAAGGGCATAATCATGGATCCATTTCGTTGCGCTGCAACTTCAGTACCTGCTTTTTTTTGAACAGCCAATTCACCAGAATGGTAAACACTAGTCATAATTTATTTTCAACCCCTTATTAACTGGATTAAGACGTGTTATTGCCGCATTTTTATAGTAAATGTCTAGATATTGGTCATTGGTTTTCTCTTTCTATCTCCTCACTTTCTTGTACGCAATCGAAAACTTTCCAATCCGGAATCTGACGAAGGACCTCAAGGCGAAAAGCCGAAGGCCATGCCACGAGCCATTGTGATACTTGAAACGTGACTTTCCAGCGTGTGTGATAAAATCCTTCATCCTGGCTGCCAATAGGGCGCTCTTTTCCCATGACTGTCAATGTCCCGTCGGAAATACCTATTGTTGCGTTGGACCAAACGGCCATTGCACGCTCATGCCACTCCGCATTTCCCGTTTTTTTGGCGAGTTGAATCCAGTCTTCCACAAAAGCCAATGCATAAGGATCGAGATGATGGTGTTGTGTGGAAACAGCGGTCCCCCCCATGTATCGTACCCTAATATACTTAACGCACTATCTTTTGGATATGTTACCGTATGATGCCACTGCCACGAAGCCAAATACCAAGCTGTTCGTTCAGCCCATTCTAAATATTGCGGATTACCTGTCACATCATAAAGAGCTAGTCCGGCTTTGAGCAGCGGTATCGACGATTCCTTATCGATACAATATGTGTCCAATGCTCCAGCTGTCGTATACCCCTTTTCCAGAAGTTCCGAGATATAATAGTGATATCCTTTTTCCGCAGCCTCCAGATACGTGCGGTCATTGGTCAATTGAAATAACTTCACCAGCGGAGGGACAAGGAAACATCCGACTGTTCCATCAGGATCAATCGTCGTCCCATCGTTTAACCAGATCTTTCCGATCTTTCCGTTTTCCGACTGCACTCTGACGGCGAAATTACAAATCCCAACCGCTAATTCCAGATACTCAGGAAGTTGTATCCCGCACGCCTTGGCTAATTCATTCGCTTCCATGAAATTCATTGCAGCCGTGCCCAAATTGCAGGCGTCTTGCACTTCTTTCTTACCGCTTTTATCCAACAAGTAATCAAAATGGCAGTGAATCAACCCATTTTCCAATCGACCTTGACCAGCCCATGCATCCAAGGCAGCAAGTCCTTTTTCCAACGAGTCTTCAGCCCAAAAACATCTTGTTCCAAGCTGTTTTTGGGCGTTCCACTCGTGCTACGACTATAAAGCGGTAGCTTCAAAACGATCGCCCGGATGCATATGCAAGTCCTCTTTCCAGTCTTCCCCATAGGAGTCCCTATCATGATAGACTACCGGAGATTCCTCCTCCGGCCATATCAATCGATGAACGGTATATTCCTGTTCCGAAATAAGTGAGCAGGAGAACCCTCTCGGCAAGTCACTCGCGCTGCCAAAAAGCGCTACAGCCCAACGGTTACCCTCAGAATAAGTAGCTCCAGCCACAGCAGTTCGGTGCCAAGCAAAAGACCAGGGTATGCCATCCATATCGAGGCCCTTCGGTTCGCACCCTTTTCCCCAAGGATTTCCATTGTAGGATATCGCAGGTATCATGTAGTATGATGGTCGATAGCAGGCCGCAAAATCCATAATGAGCCGCCCCGTGAAATTATGGTTTCCCACTGTGGTAAATGTACGGGTCCACTTGAACACTCCTTCGCCAATGCATGCTAAGTTATCCGAATAACCGATTTTATCATCTTGAAATCGTCTGATTTCCCCAATGACCTGTCGTTTGTCCCATAATTTCATAACCCCATCCACTTCTATCCAACGCAGTTCATCTTTCTGCTTCATGAATACACACTACCCTGCCTAAGAATCTCACCGTAATCTACAACCAGAACATCCTTTTTAAGCCTTATTTTATCATTTAATGTTTAATACTATATAATGAAAACAATCATACTTATACTGTTTTTTGATATCATTCAAATAAACTAGCAGGCCAAAATATAAAAAAAATATCCTGTGCGACCACTAGGCCGCACGGGATCGCTTTGCTTGCAACGTTATTTCTTAAATGATTTATCGTAGGATTGCTGCATAATTTCCAGGTAGCGTTTCAGATTTAATTTATTCAAGCCAGCTACATACGCATCCCAGTCCTTATTTAAATCTTTTGCACCCGTAAC
Organism: Paenibacillus sp. J31P190; assembly: GCF_059692075.1. Classification (NCBI taxonomy): domain Bacteria; kingdom Bacillati; phylum Bacillota; class Bacilli; order Caryophanales; family Paenibacillaceae; genus Paenibacillus; species Paenibacillus sp. J31P190. The sequence continues at coordinate 156,325 of NZ_JCAUAS010000017.1, forward strand.
GAACTGCAGCGCATTCTGATCGATGTAATTTTTGATGTTCGTCTTCAGCATTGCCGCTTCATCGGCCGTGGTTGGATCGATCCAGATAGCCCAGTGTGGAAACACATCTTTTGGCTGCTTAGAATCATATAGATGGGTTGCTTCCTGTAATCGTCGCTCGTAGCCTGTCGTGTCATAAATGTCGGTAGCTGCAATCCATCCGTCTCGGAATGCTTTAGGTTGGAAATATTGCGCCATTGGGCTCCAAGACGAGTTGTGCGGAGTTTCACCTGTTGGAGTAGGGATCGTAGCCAATATGGAAGCGGCTCCCTTCTCAACAGGAACATCAGCATCCTTTGGTTTTCTCCAGTCTTTGCCTTCTTCCCCGAAGTGACCACGGATTTGACCTTCTTGTGTGAATAAATAGTCGACTAATTTAATCGCAGCGATTTGCGCATCTTTGCTCGCTTTATTCGTCAGAACGAAGGTAGCGCCGGGATCACTCGGGTAATTGTACGTTGCATAAGCTCCGTTTGGTCCAGCCAACGGTGGAACTGCATCATAAGTTTTGGAGTTATCCGATCCACCCGTAACGAAAATATAAGGATGCATGCCTGCGCCTGCGCCCAAAATTTGCGCATCAGCATTATCGCCGATTTTCTTAAAAGCCGCAGCATTTTGCGTAAACGCCCCTTTATCGATGAGGCCTTCATCATACATGGACTTAACGAATTGCAAGCCTTGCTTCCATTCTGCTTTATTAGCCGCCATATCTACTTTCCCATTGTTCAACAGTAGATACGTTTTATCGTCGTCATAGATGTAACCATTCATAAAATACGGAATAATATGAACGCCATAATCCTCGATCGAACCGCTCAGCGGCACTTCGTCCGCTTTCCCGTTGCCGTTCGGGTCCTTCGACTTAAATGCGTGCAATACTTGTTTATATTCATCCAGCGTTTTTGGCATCTGAAGATTTAGCTTTTTCAGCCAGCTGGAATTGATCCACATTTTATTCGGATAGGAACAGTGGTAGCATTCGATCAATTGCGTCAATCCATAAATTTTGCCGTCCGGCGCGGTATTCATGGCCTTAAAGTACGGAAATTTCTCCAACGCTGCTTTCACGTTAGGCGCATATTTAATGATCAGGTCGTCAAGCGGTAGAATGACACCCTGCTGCGAGTAGCGTAGAATATCCGTCTGTGAAAATTTATCAACCCACGGAATCAGCATATAGAGGTCCGGGTAGTCTCCGCTGGCAAGAGATATTTGCCGTTTCTCCGCCGCCCCGTCGAACGGAACCGTCTGCCATTGAAATTTAATATTAAACTTCTCTTCAACTAATTTCGAGAAGCTGTTTGTCGCTAAATCTGTATTCGCGTCTTGTTGTGCGAAAATTTTGATTGCTACCGGACTGTTGCTTCCCCCCGATGCTTTTGGCGAATCCTTGTCGTTCGGAGTATTCTTATCAGAAGCAGTTGGGGATGAACAAGCCGCGAGAACTAGACTGATAGCAAGCAACATTATTATTAGGAATGGTACTGTTTTTTTCAAATACGCCCTCTCCCTTTCATTGTCAAGTGGTAACATCTACATGTGCCATTTTTGAAATGTATACTTTTAATTCTTGTTTGCTTGCCCTGCATCACCTCCTCTAATTTATTCACAGACTCCCATTTATCCCTTCAAAGAGCCAATTAGCATCCCTTTTACGAAATACCGCTGCACGAAAGGATAAATGACCAAAACGGGCAAGCTCGCTACAACAATGAGTGAGTATTTGGTCAAATCAGCAAACTGTTGTCTCCTCAGCTGTTCCGACGCATCGATGTTGCTCGAAGCCGCCGAATTAAGAATCAGGATGCTGCGAAGGATCAATTGAAGTGGGTAAAGGCTTTGTGATTTTAAATAAATTAATGCATCAAAGTAAGCATTCCATTGTCCAATCGCATACATCAAGATCAGCACTGCGATGATAGGTTTGGAAAGCGGGAGCACAACGCTCCACAGAAAGCGTAAATCGGTGCATCCGTCCATTTCGCTCGCTTCCGCAAGTTCATCGGGAATCGACGACTGGAAGAACGTCCTGGCAATAATGATTTGCCATACCCAGATTGCTTGAGGGATGAGCAGAGCCCATCTTGTATCGAGCAGCCCGAGCTGTTTGACGACCAAATAAGTAGGGATCAAACCGCCGGAAAACAGCATAGTAAACGTGATGAAAATCATAAGCGCATTGCGGCCAAAAAATGACCTTCGCGATAAAGGATAAGCCAAAACTACCGTTAAAGTAACGCTAATCAAGGTGCCCATAAAGGCATACAATAGCGAGTTCCCGTAGCCTTTCAGTACTTGCGGATTGCTCAAGACGACCCTGTATCCGTCGAATGTTATATCCACCGGCCATAACCAGACTCGTCCCGATGAAACCGCGAGCGGACTGCTTAACGACGAGCTAACAATGAACACCAACGGATAAAGAACTACGATAAGCGCGATAACTAGAAATACATACACGCCCATGAGGAATAGCCGATCCCCATTCGATTCACGAATGCTGCGCCCATACCCAAACATGTCGACGCCTCCTTTCTCTTTTACCAAAGACTCGAACTGGAAATTCTTTTTGCGAGCGTGTTAACCAGCAAAAGCAAAATCAGGTTGACAAAGGAATTGAACAAACCAACAGCAGTAGCAAAGCTGAAGTTCGCATTCAACAACCCGATCTTATACACGTAGGTGGCAATAATTTCGGACGTTTCCAAATTAAGCGGATTTTGCAATAAATAAATTTTCTCGAACCCGACGGACATAACGTTGCCTACACTTAAGATTAAAATGATGACAGCCGTTGGCATAATACCGGGAATATCGATATGAATTATCTTCTGAAATCTTGAAGCCCCATCGACTTTAGCTGCCTCGTACAGCGACGGGTCTACCCCAGCAAGCGCCGCCAAATAGATGACGGCCGAGTACCCCGAACCCTGCCATACGTCGGACCACACATAGACGTTACGGAACATGCTTGGTATACCGAGGAAGTTGATTGATTCAAGCCCGAAGCTTTGTAAAATGATGTTGATAACCCCCAATCTCGGGGAGAGAAGTAACATAATCATCGAAACCATGACAACTGTTGAAATGAAGTAAGGCGCATAGGTAACGAGTTGGACCGCCCTTTTGAAAATCCCGTTCCGGATTTCATTCAGCGCCAAAGCCAGCAGGATGGGAACTGGAAACCCGATTGCGATTTGATACAGACTGAGGAACAGCGTGTTCTTCATCAGCACCCAAAATTGCGGATTGTTGAAAAACAGATGGAAATGCTTGAACCCTGCCCAAGGGCTCGCCCAAATTCCTTTGACGACGCTGTAATCCTTGAATGCGATGATGGCGTTCAGCATTGGAATGTATTTGAAAATAATAAAGTAAAGAACGGCTGGTAGGATGAGCAAATAAAACTGCCAATGCTTCCGGAAGCTCTTATTCGCCTCTGTCCAAATTTTAGACTTCTTCGTAATACTCGGAGCACGTGCCTCTCTGACTGTTACTGTTTTCAAAACAATCCCTCCTAATTTGGTAGCGCTTTCTATATGTCTACAAGACCACATTTGCCACTACACCGTAAAGGTACACCTCAAAATGAAGGGTACACCTGTCTTTTAGCTGGAAGGTACACTTCCTTCTAACGGGGACATTACTAAATGAAACATCAAACGACGGATTCAATGGAACCCGCCGTTTACGTAACGATCTTCATTCAGCTGCAAATGCTCGGATTCCGGTTCGCCTAAAAAACACAGGCAAGTAAAGGTACACTTTCGCTATGAGGGTTCTCTAACAGCATATAAACAATTAATTTACGGTTTTTCGGTAAATGCTAGGCGAGACACCCGATACACGCTTGAAAGCTCTCCGAAACGCGTGTGCGCTGTTATAGCCAACTTGCTGCGAAATATCATCAATCGTATGCTCGCTGTTGAAGAGAAGATCAGTCGCATTTTTAATGCGGATCTTCTCTAGGTAGTCCGATAGATTCTCGCCTGTCTGCTCCTTAAATAACTGCGAAATGTACTTCTCCGGGAGTTCAACGGCTACCGATATCCGATAAAGATTTAAATCAGATTCAGGATAATGACTCTCCAGGAAGGTCACAATTTTGCTAATTATTTCTCCGGTGCTATCTTCTTTTTTCTTCAACACCCTATTGCAGAGCGCCTCAAGAAGCCCCAGAATTTCATTGCGGAAGCGGTCCAAACTTGTTGATAACTGTAATTGCTCCACGCGGGGTTTCAACCCTTCCGATACGGATTGATCCGTAAACGGACTATGCAGCAGCAACTTAAAGAACGTCCCTTTTAATTCGCCGAATAATTGCTGAACCATCTCCGCCGATAACTGTCGTTCCGAGAAATTCTGCTCCAGCAGCTGTTCAAAAATGCGATGAACCTCTTGAAGTTCGCCGATTTTAACCGCATTCATGATCCGTAGCTCCATATCGATTGGATAATAATACGTCGTTGATTCCTTGATCACATCCTGATACCAAATTGTTTTTGCTTCTTCAATCAGAACCGAGTAATCAAGCGCTTGTCTCGCTTCTTCAAATGAGCGACTGCTGTCGGAGAGCGCCTGGAAGCTGCTGCCGATCGCAACGGTAATTTGAATCCGATATTCCGCCTTTACATAATCCCGAAGCTGGTCAAACACGGCTGCAAGCTCATTTGCCTCCAAAGAGTGGACCGCTTCGCCGAAAGTGATCAAAATAGCCATTTTATCCGAGTCTATATCGGTCACATTCAGTTGAAATACACCCTCAACCTCATAAAGAAACTTTTTCATAAGTAATCTGGCTGCATTCAGCTCGTGAATAATTTCTTTACTGACTAGACCGCTGTAGCCGTTAATTCGGATGATCGCTACATAACCGGCATCTCCTTTCAAATTCATATTAGGCAGTGAATACATTAATGTCCGTACTTCCTGAAGGGAGTCAAACTCTCCCTTCAGGAGCCGCTTAACAAAAGCATCCTCCAATAAGGGTTGCTGGCGTTTTAGCTCCTCCTCGAGAGATTTTTGACTTGCTAGCAAATTAGAGATGTTTCCTTGTAGAAAATCATATTCATTCTTCCCTTTGTAACCGGCTTGACTGGTTTGCTCCCAAAAGACCGTGACAATCCGGTTTATCGGAGCACTGTTCCTGTAAGCAAATAACAATGCGGCCACAATCCCTAGCAATAACGTAGAAGCGGTTATCGTCCACGTCACCTTTGCGATGAACGCCGACTGCCTCATGACGGTATTTTTCGGCAAACCAACGACGTATACCCACCCATTATAGGTTGATTTTGAGGAAATGAGCAGCGTATTGTCTTCAACTAAGGTGTTGGTTGAACCCTTGCCGATAAGATCCGGTATATTTAGTGCTTTTATTTGCGAATCCTCGATGCCGACTCTAGCAATAGTATTACCTTCCTTATCACATATATAGGCCCAGCCCCCATATTGTTCCGGTACACGATGCAGCATTTTGGCAATTTCACTTTCGTCAATCAAGATGACAGCCGTTCCAAGCGAATGCTGAAAGGTATCAAAGGGAATCGACTGCAAATACGTGATCACGTTTGTTTTTTTTCCATTATTGATGAACGGTTGCGACGGCAACGTCTCTCTGCGATGAATTTTCCCCAGAATTTCCTGTTTCCACTGGCTGCGTTCCATATCCTGATAATGGTACAAATCAAAGTAATCATCAGGACGCACAAAAACACCAGAAGGTGTAAAAATAACTTGATAATTGTTCAAATAAATGTAGAAATCTTCTAGGAAGTTATTGGTCAAGCTATATGCCGAGGTATTGCGCCAAGATTTCCAAAGTGCGTAAACATTGAAATAATCCACATCCACCTGCTCGTTCAGCAAATAATTCAGGTCTTGGTCCAGTGAAAGCTGCCTTGTGATATTTTCAACCTCTTCCATTCTTCTGTCTAAAATGTCCTTGCTCTGGTTCAGCAGCATCGCGCTCGCCTCAAGTGAATTGGTTTTAATAATGTCCGAGGAAACAAAATAGGAGATGAACCCTGTAAGCATCGGGATAAGCAAGATGAGCACATAAGAAATAAGGAAGCTTCTGAAAATGGGGGAATGCTTGAATTTCAGATTAAACTTCAGCTTCATAACGGATTATTCACCTCAATTGGCATATATGACCAGAATTTATTTTACGCAAACGCTTTCAATTTTGGCTATTATAAAACGAAAATGAGACATTGTCTGTCGAAATAAGGCATTTTTCCAAAATAGAAGCGGTATCAGTACGGATAATAAAAAAAACCCGGCGTTTGCCGGGGGAATCACTTCCATTTATCATATGGTGATGTTCATTCTGGTTAGTGAACGTTCAAACGAGACATCGATGTGATCATCACCCGTGACGTAACGCCATAGTTTTGCCCGCATGACATGATCGAGCCTTGCCTCATTTCCTTGCCATTGCTCATAGCCTCTATCCAAGATCGCCGTAACCTCCGGATCCCTATAGTCATCGGTGTTAAACAACGCACGCTGCTGCTGCCCGGGACGTAACCGAAGCTTAAACACGAATCGCGTCTTATCCGTAGAATTAGGCTGAGCGCAGTGCCAGATGCCTTGGTGAACGAAAAACATCGTTCCGGCTCTTGACACCATCTTTTTCTGACCTTTAATGTTTTTATATCGACCGATACTGGACGTATTAACTCTACGCAGATGAGATCCTGGAAGAACAAGCGTTGGTCCCATCTCCTCTGGGGCATCGTGGGCAAAATAGAAGGCTTGAATGTCAAAGCCGTAATCTCTTGTATCAATGATGGAATCCGCATGCCATTCTTGCGCTTTGCTGTGCTGGGGTTTTACTACATGCAAGTAAGAATGATCATAGATCGAATACTCGCCAACTAAACTTTGAATTATTCCTTTGACTTGAGGCAGAGCGAACACCTTCTGAATGTATTGAGACTGGTTCCAATATAAGTGCCCGGGGATGTTTTCCAGCCGCTGCTCTTCATCAACAAGCTCATTCCACTCCTGAGGCACGATATCATCCACCAGCAAGTACCCGTCTGTTACGAATTTGGCCATTTGTTTGGCCGATAGTAAGTGCTCTTTTCCTATGAGTTTCATTGGACAGTTACTCTCCTCTCCAGGACGTACTCGTATGGCAGATGCCCAGATTCGTGCTCGTTCCCCCGTAAATAAACAGGCAATGCTGCTAATTGAATGACGAACCATCCGTCTCTCATTGCGTGAAGCACGGATGGATAGGGTGGCTCTTGCTGATCCCCTGTATTCATCTGCCTTTGGCTCTCTGGAAGCGAACCATCATACAGCGCCCAAGCAACTGTTGAAGATTCTAAATCAGGCATGGCTAAGTGTAGGATTAGAATTTGTTGTCTTAGCTCCGACATCTCGATACCCTCCTTTTACAACCTCTACCATCAAAAAAACATACTTTGCTTTCTTATGTAAAGGTACACTTAAACCAGCAGCGTACATTAGGCTAAGACACATCATTCCGATCGTACCTATGGAGATCAAATCCTCTAAATCTTCGCCTGTATTGTTGACGTTGTGTCCTCGAAGTTCGAAACAACACAAAATCTTGAAAAAATCGTTCAATGGATGGATATATGCAAATAGCATTTACTAGCGCGTTTTCATGATTACATGTCATTAGCGCTTCACTGAAAGCCGATCCATTAAAGTGTGATGTCAAACCATCACGTAATATGACTTTATAATGTCATGTTTTAAGGTGTATGCTAACAAGAGAGGTGAAGCTTATGTCGTTAAGCAGACATTTTGAAATCGTTTATATGTTACTCCATAAGAAAAAAGTGACTGCTGATGAATTGGCAAAGCATTTTGAGGTTTCCAAACGAACGATATTTCGGGATATAGATGCCTTAAGCGCAGCCGGGATCCCCATCTACAGCAGCAGAGGCAAGGGTGGCGGAATCTCATTGATGGAGGATTATGTCTTTAACACCTCTTTACTGTCCGAGCAGGAACAAGGTGATATCTTAATGGCCCTTCAGAGTGTGGCTGCCGCTACCATCCCACAGATAGAAGAAGTACTGAACAAATTAAGTAGGCTGTTTAAAAAAGACATGGGTAACTGGATCGAGGTGGATTTTTCCCCATGGGGAAGCCCAGACAGCCAGAGACAGCTATTTTCTCTCATTCGCAACGCCATAATCACGAATCGTATTATAAAATTCCGCTATTATAACGTCGCCTGGGAACAGAGCTATCGCAGTATCGAACCTGCCAAGCTCTTATTTAAAGATAAATCCTGGTATGTGGAAGGTCACTGTTTAAATACCGAAAGTCATCGTGTGTTTAAGATTAACCGAATGAAGGATATTGTAGTTACCGAAACTAGTTATGCACCAAGAACGGTGGTAACGTTTGCAGATACAAAGCAAAGCAACTTACTTCATACAATTGAAGTGACTCTTCGAATTTCGGCTCAAGGTGCTTACCGAGTGTACGACGAATTTGCTGAGAAAACGATTACTCAGGAGGAAGACGGCTCTTTTACTATCACGGCACAATTTCCTGTAGGCAATTGGCTGGACAGTTATCTGCTGTCCTTTGGCCCCCTCCTTACAGAGGTTAGTCCCGAACAAGTACGTACGAGACTATTGTCTCATCTAGAAACAATGAAAAAAAATTTAAAAGATCCTTTTAAACATGACACCATGTAGTCATATTATGACTGCTATGATGAGTTTGAAGTTATCGCACACAACATACTCACCATAGGAGGTTGAAGGATCAATGAATCCACATAGAACCATGCCAGCAGCAGTAGAAACTTACTTTACATCAGTGAACAAATCCGGGCTTGAAGCATTTACTTTCGCTTTTGATAAAGATGCGTTGATCTTGGATAACCATCGCGAAATCAAAGGTATGAATGCCATAAAATCATGGTGTGAAGCAGAAATAATAGGGCCGAATGTCACCTTCGAGATCGTGGATACGGATTACACGAATAATTACGTTGTCGTAACTGCAAAAGTAAACGGAGACTTTGATAAATCGAATCTTCCCGATCCACTCCTTCTTAAACATCAATTCCAAGTAAACAACGATAAAATTAAAGAACTGATTATTACACTTTCATAATGTAATTAAAAATAAGAAGGATGGGAAAACGTTTATGCCCGCTTATGTTGTTTTTATACGGGAACAGAGTATTGATCAAAGTGAACTCCAACTTTATTCTCAGTTGACACCGGCAGGTTTGGCTGGGCATTCCGTCAAACCTCTTGCCCTGTATGACGCATACCAGATTCTAGAAGGACCGGAGATTGAAGGGCTGGCTATCTTGGAATTTCCCACTTTTGAGGAAGCACAAGATTGGTACAATAGTCCAGCCTATCAAAAAGCCCTAAAGCATCGACTTCGCGGAGGTCGGTACCGAGGTGTCATTGTCAAAGGTATACAAGGTTCCCAAGAGAAGTAAGGAGGAAATATTCGCATGAGTTTTCAATTAAAAAGCATTTTAAGTGAATTTAAAGGCAAAAAAGCCTTGGTCACAGGCGGTACCAAAGGAATGGGCGAGGCCATTGCTAAGAGACTTACGGCTGCAGGTGCTACCGTAATAACTACGGCTCGAACTACTCCAGTTCATTTAGAAAATCCAGACCTGTTTATTCCCGCCGATATTAGTTCGCCTAAAGGTGTAGATAAAGTGGTGAATGGTGTTCTTGAACGCCTAGGCGGTGTAGATATTCTTGTCAACAATGTTGGAGGCTCGTCAGCCCCATCAGGCGGAGCTCTTATTTTGACAGACGAGCTTTGGCAGCAAACTTTTAACGCCAATCTATTCGCTTCCGTTCGTTTAGACCGTGGGCTGCTGCCGGCTATGGTGGAAAAGGGGTCCGGTGTTATTATTCATATTTCATCCATTCAACGTCGCTTGCCGCTGTATGATGCAACATTGGCTTATGCTGCGGCCAAAGCAGCTTTAACCACTTACAGCAAAGGATTATCCAAGCAGTTTTCGCCTCAAGGCATTCGTATTAATACCGTTGCGCCAGGTTTTATCGAAACGAATGCAGCACAAAGGTTGATTGATCGGATTGCTGAGACGACAGGCGACCGAGAAAGTGCATTAAAGCAACTGATGGACTCGTTGGGAGGAATTCCAATTGGTCGTCCAGGACTACCAGAAGAAGTCGCTGAGCTTGTTGCTTTTCTGGTATCCGATCGAGCCGGTTCCATTACAGGAAGTGAATATAATATAGATGGTGGAACAGTTCCAACAGTCTAAAAGTCAATTTAAATACGTTTCTAAATAGTGTAGAACTTTAACATAGTCAAATGATTAAAAATCAATAGGCCCGAATTAGCATAAATTAAGCTAACGGGCCTATTTTATATTCAAGGTTTTATAGCAACAAACGTTATAGGTAATTTAATAAAGGGTACCATTGAATCTCCTAGCAGCAAATCAACAATAATTAGGTAGAGATTACGATAGTCTTATTAAATTGTCTCGTCATCTTCATGCTCATCGTATTTGTTAATATGAGCTGTCATGGCTTCTACTGCTTCATTCACATCCGTTGTTGCAGGAACTTCTTTTACTTCATCCTCGGTTTTATCTAGAAAGTTTGCTTGATCTACTTTAATTGCATCTAAGCTGTTACTCATAAAAACCCTCCAATATTAAGGTTTATTCTTCAAATCCAAAATAAAATTTGCATTTGGCTTAATTGATTTTCTAAAGGAGTTAATTCATTTGCGATTTCCATTTTGACCGTATCCGCAATTTCATCTGCAATTTCCACTTTTGAAACTACCTTTGACAATTCCTCTCAAAATCATTACCTCCTATTGGTTAACTATCAAGTTGCACAACAGAAGTTATTGTGTCTTTAAAGTAATGAATTATACGAACGTTTTTTAGTTATAAAAATTTCCATGATACTCACTGATTATGTAGTGATCTCGCTTTTTACTTATCCTTATCATCATTTTTATCATCATTTTTATTATCTTTTTTGTCCTCTACTTTATTCGTACTTTCATCTTTACCATTTAATTTTTCAACTTCTTTATCAGTCTTTTTTGCTTCTTGTTTATCTTTTTGTTTCTCTGAATCATCAGATGAACTTTTGGAACTTTCATTCTTCGCCTTTATTTTTGGATTTGCATTACAGCCAGTAAATGATATCGCAAGGGTTAATATACTTAGAATAGCAATAATCCTCTTTAATTTAGGCAATTCTGTTCTCGCTCCTTCCATTTTTACATAGATAAAAACGTCAAAGCTGCAACTAGTATTGCCATTTTTAGTTCTCAGCTATGTGAAATTTTCAGGGTAGTTGAATATATTTTAGCTTAAAGATTCCGGAATTCTTCCATAAATAGAAAAAAACTGCGCTGCATCAAGCCTTCGCGGTTTAATTGACACATTTTGTTGTTTCTAATTCATTTACTCTTTGATGCCAACATTTTCAATAGTACAGTCACGGCCTCTCCTCTTGTCGTACCGGCATTTGGATCAAAGGCATTGTTTCCTTTGCCTTCCAAATAGCCAAGTTTTTTCATGAGTGCAACAGCGCCTTTCGCCCAAGCGGGAAGTCCTTATCGTCCGCAAAGCCCGTGGCCGTATTCGCTTCGATAGACAGACCCGAAGCGCCGGCAATCATCGTTGCCATTTCTGCCCGTGTAATAACGGCATCCGGGCGGAATGTATCATCTTCGTAGCCTATAATGATGCCTGCTTGCATCACTTGCGCGACCGCTTTCTGCGCCCAGGCCCCGATCTTCGCTTTGTCTGTGAACTTCAGCTCCGTTCCTGTTCCTTGCGTCTTTATCGCATTCATCAGCATTGCGGGTCACGGCCGCATTCGGCTTGAACGTGCCGTCTGGGTAACCTGTAATGATTCCGCCACTTACCGCTTGCTTGATGTTCGCCTCAGACCAGTGTCCAGAAATGTCAGAAAACACGACAGAAATGGGCGGAATTATTGGCTTTGCGGTAGCCAAAACGGCGAACTTAGTGAAATGGTCGACAGAACCAGTCACTGACCCATTTTCCACTTGTATGTTATCTAACAGAATCCACTTTTGCGTCTCTTCGTTCAACCAGTAGATACCAACTACTGCTTGATCGAAATCTACATATTTAACATCAAAAGGTAGTGTGATGGATACCGCTTTAGTAAATTTACCGTCTATGTCTTTCTTGATTTCAAAAACATCACTAATCCGTTTCGACGATGCATCCATCGGCAAGCTGGACGTATCTGTTACTTTATCCACGGTAACCTTGAAATTGCTAACTTTGCCGACAACTACCTCCGCTGGAACGGTAATCTTAGCCCCATTAAGAGTAAGTGTGCCTCCTGTACTTACATAGATGTAATCTGAATTCGTTGAAAAGGAGCCTCCGTTTCCGTTTCCATCTATGCTAGCAGGAAGTCCATCTGTCGTGTAGATGACAAATTGCGTAAAGTGCTTCGTCCAAATAATTAAGTCGTTTCCTGAATTGATCTTACCCTCTCCGCCCGCTGGCAATGCATCTCCAGCAGCTTGGCTATCCGCGGTTAGCACGGTTGTAATTGGTATCACTCCGGTTGCGCCTGGACGAGTTTTTTTCTGATAATCGGCTTATCAACAACTACATAAATGAATCAGTTCTTCGGATGGAGAAGCCCAGTTCCCGGTTAAGCACCGAACATAACCGGTATACAGAGAAATCATTTTCAATGTTATCCCAGAATATACTCATATGATTCCCCCCTTAAGCAACAACACCACGAGGGGGATTGCACTGAAAATCGCTGATCCCGTGTGCAGATCACCTTAATTGATGGTAGGATTCAACAGCTAAGACTTTATAGCTTGGACAATGTTTTGCTGAACACAATGCGTTTGTGCACGCGGAACTCGATTTTGTGAAGTGTGATATTCCAGAATTAATTATAAAACGGAGCCCGCAAAACCTGCGGGACTCCGTTATTGTTGATTAAGAATTGTTTAGAATTTGTTGTGTGCCGCGGAGAAATTACTGTTTCGCAGAATTTGTTAGAAAAAAATATTTGGTTTTCGTCAAGCCGCCTCTTTCGACCCTTTTTTCACTAAAAGGAAGTAGGACATCATCGCTGCGGCGCTAGTGGATAAAATAATGACACCCAGCGGAACAGCCGTGTCTTCCCCGGCAATACCGACTAGCGGAGAAACGACCGCACCGAGCAAAAAGGGAATGACGCCCATCAGCGCAGCCGCACTGCCCGCCATATGCCCCTGGCTCTCCATTGCAAGTGGGAAAGCCGCCGTGGATGTAATACCGATGGCCGCTACAAAGAAAACGAGCGGAATCACAAGTGCGTACAGGGGCCCGTGGAAAATAGCTACCAGCAAGACGGCGATGCTGGCTGCGCCGGCAAGCCACAGACCGAACAGCAGGAAGGTCTGCTCCGACACACGGTGAGCCATCCGACCAACCAACTGCGAGCCGATGATCAAAGTGATGCCGTTCGAACCGAACAACATTGCAAATACCGTAGGGGAAACCCCGTAAATATTTTGATAAATAAAAGGTGTTCCGGAAACGTATGCGAAGACCCCCGCTATCATGACCCCCTGCGCGAGCATGTATCCCGTAAATGAGCGGTCTCGCAAAAGCGATCTATAGTTTCGTAGTTGTTGAGCAAAATTGCTGGGACTGCGACGCTCGACAGGCAAGGTCTCTTGGAGTCTCCATTTTGTCATGGCAAAGAGGAATGTCCCCAGTACCGCCAAAGCAATAAAGACGCCGATCCAGCTCGTGAGCGCTAGAACACCACTTCCCGTTACAGGCGCCACAAGCGGACCCAAATTTCCGACAAGTAAGAGCAGCGAGAAAAATTTGGTGAGCTCGTGACCGCTAAACAAATCGCGTGCGATTGCACGGGAAATGACAATGCCTGCCGAAGCAACAAACCCCTGCACTAGCCGTGAAAGGATCAGCAGCCAAATACTCGGCGAAACCGCACAAGCTATGGATGCCACAACATATATAGCCATGGAAATTAGCAACGGCTTGCGCCTGCCATAGACATCGCTGAGCGAACCCATGACCAGTTGGCCGATACCCAGCCCGAGTAAACATGCGGTCAGACTGAGCTGGACGAGGGATGCTGTCGTACCGAATTGTTCTACAATCTGAGGAAAGGCCGGTAAATACATATCGATGGTAAAAGGCCCGAGTGTCGAAAATAAACCTAACAGCAGCGCTAGTCTAACGGCATGCTGATTGTTCTTGTTGGTCATCGTATAATGTTCTCCTCTTTCTTCATTCCATATCCGGAACTCTTATCTGTTTTTTGTTACACCTTAGCACAACTGTATAGTTATTGACAACAGTTACTTATGACGTGATAAAAGCAAAAAGCAGCCGCTCCAGGAGTTCCCTGTACCAGCTGCTTCTCATTAGTTTGTTAAAAAAGGTTTTATCACTTCCTACTAAATGATAATTCCCCGTTCCTCATCAACGACTTCAATAAAAAATGCTCCAGCCAAGGTTCTCCAGGTAAATAATGGATCAAAAATTTACATTTCCAAAATTCCTCCCATGAATCGTATGCTTTCCAAGCTATATCAGGCTGGGAATGCCTCAAAAAGTTATATACCCCTTTTCGAAGATTATTTTACAAAATATTGATTTATTAGTTAATTGAGCTTATGATTCATATATATAAGTTTAACTAGTTTTAGATATATTATTATTAGTATATTCTGATTGCTAAATAATAAAGGAGAGTATGCATGAACATTTCAATAAATCTAAAAAACGAACGCACTCCTGGAATGTTAGAGATTTCACCTGCCATTGGACCGAGTGTTCATCATAGAACAATTGACAAGCACAAGCGAGAAGAAAATAAGGATAATATAACGATAAGTCCACAAGCTCATAACTTGTTCAGTAAAAATGGTTGGAAGAAACCAATACTTGAACGTTTAATGGAACATAAACAAAATATTTTGGATCGACGTAATGACTACATATCAAGCGGCTTAGAAAGAGGAGCTAGTCCGGATGAAATGAAATCAGGACTTGAACAGATTGATAAGCAAATCCAAGATATTGATAAACAAATACAACAATTGCAGCAAGAGGAGTTCCGCAAAGCGACTGGTTCAGGTGATAAGAACCTCAAAGAAGATGATGGTGTAGTGGACAAAACCGTTAAGAGTACCGATTCATCAGACTCCCAACATTCTTCTACTATGCAACTTACTTCGGACATGATGAAGGCACTAATATCTACAAGCAACGAAGTTAAACAAGTCAAAAGTGTTAAAATGGCTCAATTGACACTTGAAAGCGAATCATTAAATTGGGCAAGCGCCCCCGAGCGCTCCGCACTGCTAAAAAGAAAAGCTGCTGAATTAGATGGTAAAATGATTAATACTTCCCGGAACGCAGTGAGTAATTTGAAGCACGCTATTGAAAATAGTAACGAAGATATTCAGCCTCAATTACCTTTAAACGAAGATAGCAACATTGCTAAACTAGTTGCTGTTAATGGTATTGAATCAAATATGGAGAAAGAAAAAAAAGAATTACTCTTAGAATCAAATGCAATTAATCCTATCTAACCTAATTTTCGTACTTCAGCCCCTATTTTTTTAGGGGGCTATCTACGGCTTAGCGACACAGTGAGTTCACTTCCGCCACGTACACAGCTTCGACTAAATCATGTCGAGTGGGGATATTTCGGTAAAGTGTGACAATACCGACGCACGCACGTTTCGCGATCTCTTCTAACGCCAATTCGGCCCCTGCTCGGTGAAAACTCGTGCGGTAGCAATAACCGCGTCAAAGTTGCACGCCGCATCCGCCTCGATGGGGACGTCGCTGCGCAAGCAGCTCACTTACAGCCACCTCCGAAAATCATCTCTGTTGAAAACTAAAGTTCTAATTCGAAAATCGATCTCTAATCCAGGCGACGGTCTTTCTCGTGGATCTTCAGCTTCAATCCTCCTCAGGGATAAGTTGGGTGATTGTGTCTACTTCCTCCGGCGCCAAACGGATGCTGGCAGCGGCGAGATTATCCTTAAGGTGATCAATGCTGGTTGTCCCGGGGATTGGCAGCATCCGCGGCGAACGATGCAACTGCCAAGCTAGGGCGAGTTGCTGGATTGTGACGCGATGTTTCTCCGCAATAGGGCCCAGAACGTCGCGGAACCTTTTGCCTTCCTCGCCCGAAGGCACAGCAGCCGGGTGCCACGGCGAGAAGATGTTACCGGCTTCATCTGCCACCTTGAGCAATGCTGCGCCGAGCCGGGTACCGATATTGTAATGAGCCGTGACAGCGGCAATCTCGGTGAGGCTCATTGCAATTCGAAGCTGTTCTGCACTGATGTTGGACAGGCCTATGTGCCGGATTAGACCTTCCTTTCGCATTCCTGCAAGTGTTTCAATGATCTCCTCGAAAGGCACGTCGGTCATTGTCGGCGTGTGCAAATAGTAGAGATCGATGTGATCGACACCCAGACGCCGCAAGCTCATGACGCGCACTGGCGTAAGTAATTCCGATTACCCACAGCGCTCAAGTCGGTGTAATCAGGACCGCCCCGCACGAAACCGCCCTTGGTGGCGATCACCAGATTCTTCGGATAAGGGTGGAGTGCCTCGCGGATGAGTTCCTCGTTGGAGTGTGGACCGTATACGTCGGCTGTATCAATGAAGTTAACGCCCTGATCGATCACCTCTCGCAGCAATGCAATCCCTTTATTGCGGTCAGGATATTCGCCCCAAACCTTCGGCCCGGTCAACTGCATAGCGCCGTACCCGATCCGGTTTACAGTCAGTTCACCACCGATTGCTACCGTAAGCGGAATCTCATTAGATGCTGTTTTCATAGTTCGTATTGACTCCCTCCTGTACAGAATGACAATTCTTCTTAGCATCGGTGAAACGCATGTTGGTCTCTAACTTCTTTCCGCTTAGACGAGGGTCAAGGTTACGGAAGACTCCCTTTTAAACCCTATATTCCCAATTCGACTGGTTTCATTTTTAGTTTCCCTCCATCTCACCAAGTTAATAATTATTTTGTTCTACCCCACGAGAGTCAATCACGACTCCGAGGAATTGTTCCATCAGGAATGTGCAGAAAATCTTCACTGATCGTCCACAGCCTTTCGGCCAACGCCGGATCGATGGCCCACGAACGAACTCCTCGTTGGAGTTGGCTGTCTGCCGGTACAACCTCCGCGATATCGCCATCTTCGCAATAGACGCCTCCCTTGCCGTTCAGCATTGGACTGACTGCGCACCATACGGATGTGTCGGCGCCTTGTTCGGAGGTTTTGAAGCCTCCGGAAGACGCATAGGTGCCGTCTTCGTTACGTCTTACACCCCTACCAGCTAAATCCTCATCGCTCTTTGTAAAGTGTATAAAATGGAGATATGGACAATAAAACATATGATTCAGGACTTGCTCCAAATCATCTCTGCCGGTCAATAGGGATCCACATTATTAAAACCGCGCAGCTACAGCCGACGACCTACCGTGATACGTTGGGAAGCCGCATAAGGCAACTGGGCAAGTTTAAAAGGAACTGCCCGATTTGGGAAAAGTCATCGATGTAAATGTTACTCCAATGGAGCGCGGTGCAGTGTGAGGTCAGCCAGTTTTTACTGGTTGACCTCTTTTTATTAAGTCGCCTGTAAAAAGTTCTGCGAAGAATATAAAAAAAATAGCCCCAAGCCCGTTAATGCCCAGAGTTTCAACTCATGAATTTGCATGGGAGTAATTCTTATTTCTCTTGGGTCAGATACTCTTGGGACTGGTGCATGCAGTAATAATTTAGTTTAATGCAATGGACAAGGTTTCTAGTAATATACGCCCCTTGTTACACTTTACTCCTGTTAGCACAAAAGGCTGCACGCGGCAGCCTCAATGTTTGGTGTTTTACTATCGTTATCCGTAATGACCTCACTTGTTATCTATGGTACGGTTCACCGCGCTGTCTGTAAAGCAAGTTTTTTGGTACTTTCAAAACCGTGATAAACCACGTTTTTTTGTTTTAGGTATTATTTACAACTAGTTTATCGCATGTTAAGATATACGTAATTACGTAACTACGTATTTAAATAATTTAGTGAAAGGGTGATCCATTTGACAGTGTCTAGAGACTTCGGCGCAGAATTGGATAATTTAACAAAGCAATTGGGTGATCTTCAACAGCTAGTAAGTCAAATCGTAAATGATAGCTCGCCTAAAGTATCTCGAAGCCAGACAGTCGACAAAAGTACCCTGTTAATCGAAATGAACAACAATGAATTGGAACTTGGTGAGGTTTTTTACTCAGGGCAATACCGTGGGGAGAAATGGCGGTACAGATGGGAGCCCCAAGAAAGACGTGTTAGTCAATTGATGGATTTGGATGGCGAGAAAGTCGCCAAAGTTTTAGCAGCACTTGGTCATAAACAGCGCTTGGACATCCTTAGATCGGTGTTGAAAGAACCCCTTTCGGGTTCAGAAATTGTTGAACGTTTAAACATGGGGACAACCGGACAACTCTACCATCACATTAAAGCGTTGCTTGGGGCTGACCTCCTTGTCCAAGAAGAAAGAGGTGGAATGTACTCTCTTCCCTCCCACCGAGCACTTCCACTACTTTTGTTACTAGCAGCGACTTCCGACTTACTTGATACAAGTGACTATATGGAATTAGCTGAAACAAGAAACAACGCTAGTGCCTATTTGGGTAACACTCAGGATGGTTACGACCCGCACCATCTTCTCTGGGCTGTGTTAGAGAATTCCATCCTAGAGCATCGAGCCGGATTTAGCAGCGAAGTAGGCATTTTCCTTCAAGGTGATGGTAGCATCACAGTTTCTGACAACGGGCGAGGAATCCCTGTTCAAGTCCTTCCGAACACAGAAAAATCCCGTGTGCAAGCAGTTCTCACTGAATTGAGCCATTTTACCAACGACTCTTTCGTTGCTCCAGGAGGAGAAAAAGGTATTAACATTGCGGTTGTTAATGCTCTCTCTCAAAAGCTTTCGATCGAAGTTCGTCGAGAAGGAAAAGTCTTCAGGCAAGACTATAAACATGGAATTCCTCAAACGGGTTTGTTGACAGTAGGTGTTACAAAAGAAACGGGAACAAGTGTTACTTTTCTACCTGATCAAGAAATTTTTAAATCCACTTTTGACAGGGAAATTGTAGCGAAACGTATCCCTGAAATTTTTGCAACTTATCCCAACCTAACAATTCACTTTCACTGAGACTAAAATAACCTGCACCTGAAACAGCAAGAGTGAAACATAATTATTTCTACGAGGCTCCTCATTTTGAGGGGCCATTTTCTTTTCATATGACCTTCTTCAAATGCAAAGCGAAAAAGGGAGCGTACAAATCGAATTCGATGACCTAAGCTACTCGGTTTTAATCGCTCTGATACCCTTGCAAAATAATCTTTTAGCATATTTAAGGATATTTCAATGTCATAATAAAAACCCTCCCAAATATAAGTTATCTCTAGCTTTGCTAGAATTAGGAGGGTTTAATCTTAACGCATAAGTTGTGTGTTGTGTTTGCGTTCCCCCTTAGCGTAACGCGGCTGTACCAGTTGTTTCATTTAGCAGTTGTTTCATTTCATGTAGCGATATTCCAGGAGATTCTTCAAATTTGAGATTTTCTGCAGCAGCTTCTCCCCGACATTGGTTTCCCTCACCAGCTTCCGCTCCAGTTCTTTGTCCACCAGCCTTTTTACAGACAATACGTCTGTTCCGTTACATAACACATCTTCTTTTGAATTAAATTTCTGATGGGCAACGAGCTGCATACCAAAGGAATTATACAACAAGGTATATCCGGCGATGCCCGTTGTGGATTGATAGGCTTTGGAAAAACCGCCGTCAATGACAACCATTTTCCCGTTTGCTTTAACGGGGTTCTCTCCACGAATTTCTTTAACTGGCGTGTGGCCGTTAATGATATGTCCATGATCCGGATTCATATCAAACTCCAGCAGGATTTTCCGGCAGATCTCCTCATTTTCACGCAAATGATAATAAGGGTTCTTTCTCTCCTTATAGGTCTCCTTATCTTGGATAAAGTACCTTTCAAAGGTGGTCATTTCTCTCTTTCCGAAGAGCGAGGAACATTCCCCTGTCCAGATGTACCATACCATATCCGTAGCCAGATCATCCGTCTCTTCCGGATGCGCAAAGGCGTAACGTAAATAATATTCAAAAACATCGAGCAGTTTCCGCCCCGAATACGTCTTGTCTTCAATCTGCATTTCTTCCATGTTTCCTTCTTCATCCAAAGGAATACAGCCGTGAAATAACAAATTCCCGTTATATTTTAAATAAAGGCTGCCTTTTTTCATAAAAAAATTCATATGTCTGGCCAGCTTTTCGGAATGCTGAACGGAGAACAGCAGCTTTTCCATCACCTGCTGTTCTTCCTCCAGTAAATTTTCAGGCTGCTGCGGATTTACGGTTGCGAAACAGGTGTTTTCCAGCGGGTAAGTTTTACCGCCGATCTTGATTTCAGTTTTGTCGTAATCGATTTTCTCAAGCAAAAGCCTTTCAGACATGTTAAAGTATGGCCGTCTTTTGATAATTGGGATTTCAAGCTTAAACTGAATCATGGCAATGGCTTGATGAATTTTGGTAATCTGCAGGATTTCCTGCTCCGAACCGTTATGGTCGGCCTGCAGCTTCGGTCTAAAGGCCGGATTGTCATCATAGTATTTCTCCGCCAAGTTCAGCAGTGGGCGAAGATTGATTCCATATACGTCTTCGATAATGTCCAGATTGTCGTATCTGGCGCAGATCCGGATAATATTCGCAAGGCAGACAAGGGAACCCGCATAGGCGCCTATCCACAGGACATCATGGTTCCCCCACTGAATATCTACAGAATGGTAGTTGATCAGTGTGTCCATAATTTTATCGGGGTCCGGCCCCCGGTCATAGATATCTCCGACCACATGAAGATGGTCAACCACCAAGCGCTGGGTCGTATAAGCAAGGCCGATAATGAGCTTGTCCGCCTGGCCTAAGGAAATAATTTGCCAGTATATTTCCTCATAATAAGGGTCCTTGTTGTTGGTCGAATCCGTCTTGTATAGAAGCTCTTCTACAATATATACAAACTGCTCCGGCAGAGCTTTACGCAATTTTGAGCGCGTATATTTGGAAGAGGCATAAGAAATGAGCTTAAGCATTTGTTCAATCGTTTGTCTGTACCATTGGTTCAAGGCTTGTTTATTGCACAGGTCTCCTTTAACCAGCTGTATCTTTTCTTCCGGATAATAAACTAACACCGTAAAATCATTGATTTCATGGTCCGTCCAAACCTCATGGAACAAGGCTTTGATTTTCTCTTTTACGGTACCCGAACCGTTTCTTAGTACATGCTGAAAAGCTTGGAACTCCCCATGCAAATCACTGACAAAATGCTCAGTTCCCTTGGGAAGATTGGAGATCGCTTCAAGGTTGATGATTTCTGTTACAACTTTTTCTTCCGTATCATATTTCTGGGCCAATAAATCTAGAAACTGCGCATCCAAAACAGATGTCCCCTTTCAAGGAAATATGGTGATGTATAAGAGGTTTTTTAAATGGGGCTAGCCGCGTACCATTAACTTAGCGTAAACAGTAAAGGGAAAAACATTAGGTTTCCGAGGTTCCCTTTTGTACTCTTACTAACAGCTATTATAACTGAAACTTCCCACACTATCCTGCCCGTTACTTAAACGGACAACGGCAGCCGATCATGTGCCGGCTGCCGTCATATCGTGATTGAATATGGGTTGCCGTTAGTTCAGAATTAAACTTTACATATCGGATATGCTTGGCTTCCAACCCATTTCTTGCGACCATAAATGGGCTTTCTGCATAATGTCCCAAACAATCGGTCCTTTTCCCTCAACATATTTGGGGCGTTCGTGCTTAAAAATTGCCATTAGTCGGTGTTTTTCTTGTGCGTATCTCAAACAATCTGCAGAATGTACTCGTAAATAATCTCTGAAAAGTAAAGTCATTTGCTCTGAAAAACTACCTGCTTGTCTAACATGAATGTGAGTTCTTATAGTCCCTGGTATTTCCCGAAAATATTTTTTAGTTTTGTCAGGATTTTCCTCCCGAAATACAAAACCCACACTTTCAATCTTATCCTTATAGCTTAAAACATCATCGTAATGTAAAACCGATATTTGGATATCTATGATTGGCTTTGCATCCAAACCAATAACCGATGTTGAGCCAACATGATCAATACGAATTGCTACATCGCCCAATGTTTTTTTTAATTTTGAAGCTACATCCATGAATAGATTTTTCCATTCTGGATCATGTTTAGCTATCCTCCATTGATCCTCCATAATTTTCTTCTCCTTTGGCAATTTGCTACACAATTTTTACCATACGACTATAGCTCAGTAATAAAAATGCCTTTAAGTAAGCAGTTGCTATCTTGGCCGTTAGTGAGCAAAGGCAACCAATCGTTCTGGCCGGCTGATTTTGAGCTTCTTCCTCCAACTTGATTTTTAACTTAGTCGCTAATCCTAACCTTCGATAACTTGGATGAACCCATAATTGAAATATCTCGATAAACCGCCCATCAAATTGAAATAGGTTTCTGTCTAACTCGTTGTAAATTGTTTTCCATGGATACACGGAATCCCTATTTGCTATGGAATACATTATCATCGCAATTGGTTTGTTGGAAGCAGAATCCTCAATAACAAACGCACCTATATCTGAGTCAGTGAGATACCCTTCTATTTTCTTACTATGTCCCTCTTTATTTTGTTCTGTCATATCAATTACATCCGATAGTGGTACCAATCATTTTTCAAGTCAATTAGAACTAAAAACTCACGGTCATTTTTATTTGATTTTCGTATGTTTAGCATTCTTTCATCCCCGCTATCCTGCGCTAGTTTAAAGATTCGAAACATAAATATTAACTTCTTAATTTGCCAGATACCTTGACGGAGACGATGCTGAAGCAGACAAGTAAATAAGTTTAGAAACCGCAGGATGCATGACAGGAATGTCATACCTTGCGGTTTCTTTTATAAGATTCGCTTCTGCTGCCAGAAGTAGAGTATAGTAGGAGTAGTTGAAAATATATTCCAGGAGGCTAGAGCCATGTCACAGGAGATTTGGATTAACCTGCCGGTCAAAGATGTTGAGAGGTCAACTGCCTTTTTCAATGAGATTGGATTCCATGCGGTGAGCGTTGGTAACGAGAGAGCCAAGCTTGCCATAGGCCAAACAACGATCCTGCTGTTCCCGGATGCGGCGTTTGAGAAATTTACAGGTTCAAAAACCGCAGATACTTCCCATAGCGCAGAAGTAATATTTTCCATTGGCGCTGAAAGCAGAGAAGAAGTAGATGCCTTTATTCAAAAAGTAGAGTTTGCCGGAGGAAGCATCTTTGGCAAGCCGAGTGAAATTGACGGCTGGATGTACGGCGCAGGATTTGCCGACCTGGACGGTCACCGCTGGAACCTGCTGTACATGGATGAGAGCAAAATGCCGAAACGCTAATATGGAAACGCCGGCCACCTGCTTAAGGTCACCGGCGTTTTTTTACACCCCGTATAATTTCATATCTGTCATTCAAATCAAAATCGTTGCTTAGAAGGAAAAATACGTGGGTTAAACTAAAAGTAGGGGTCGAAGAACTGATCGATTGTTGAAAACTGGCATTTTGCGATGTTCTTACATCTAATAACCTTACCATTAAAATACACCTCCTTTTTGACGAAGCTTATCTATTATATGAAGCTATATTGAGAAAAGATTGTATACTAATCTTATTTAACATAGTAAGTGGGGAGCAAAAATGTTGAATAGATTGTTCCCTTTAACCTGCTAAATAGTTCAACAAAAGCAACCGGCGACTTACCACGCTAAACTGCCCGTTACTTGAATGAACAAAAAGAGGAGCTGCCGCGTTGAAGTGACCCCCAAAAGTTAGACAGTATATAGTTAGACTGCCTTTAGCGCATGAGTTCGGTACTGTACCGGGCTCATGCCTTTTAGTTTTGCCTTTATTCGTTTATGGT
>NZ_JCAUAS010000018.1:0-165847 GCF_059692075.1 Paenibacillus sp. J31P190
AGGGACTCCCACCACTATCTGATTCTATCGTTCACCACTTTTATGGGATGTGAAATCCTGCGAACAAGCGAGCATACGTAAGAAAATCTAATCATTCTGAGGGAGGAATGTAAGGGCATAGACCCGTTGAGCCGTGGGAGGGTGAACCTCTAAGGAAATTGTGGAGTATGCGTGCAGTAGAGTATGATATGGGGAATTATTCCATATATTCCTCTGTTCCCGTATGCCCATAGTATGAACCAACGGTTCTAAGCAACTTACTATCTGAACGATCTTGATTTTCAAGGTGATGAAATCCTGCGAATGAGTGAGTATACGTGAGATAAACCCTTAAAACCGAGGGACGGCGAACGAGAGTTGAGTAAATGTTACACGATTGAAATCTTATTTTCATCTGGTATTAATCATTAAAGGTTATAATAAAAACCGAGCCCCTTTAAAATATAACTTAGACCCACAGCCCGTTGCTGTGGGTCTCTTTTTGTTATTAAGCTAAAGGGCAGGTTAACGCAACCTTTTCAGTTGTTCAACGTCCTATTTTATGGAAAATCTTCAAAGGAAAAGATGATTATAAGATGGGGGGGATGGTATGAAGCAGAAAACGGTTTTCAAGTTTGCTGTATTGATGCTTACTGTTTTACTATTGTTTTTTCTTGCGGTTTGTTCTTCCGAAAAAGCCCAACAAGTTCAAGATATAAAAACCGCAATGGGCAACGCAAATATAACTTATGAATCCATTCATCATATCGAAATAATTGATGAAGGTGTTGTTGTTTATTATATAACTACAGGTGGTTTAAACGAGGGATTCATTGAACGAAAAACTGATGGATGGAAATGGGTTTTTGGTGGAGGAAGTGCTGAAGAGTTCCCTCAAAATGGTGTTTCCTGGAACGTAACAAATGTAATTGATCGGGGTATTGGTTTAGCTTGTGGTGTTATAACAAACGAAAAGATTATCGGAATAACTTTTAATGGTGAACCCGCTAAGGTAGTTTCTACTAGTGGAAAGACGATTTGGTTTACTATTACAAATTCTCCAATAACTAATTTTCAAGTGAAAGGCTATACAAGTGATAATCAAGAAATTGTAGTCAATTAATTAAATCAATTGCCTTTGTTCAACGAAGAACTATAGTTGAGGGGCTTGCTTCGCGGCAGCTCCTCCTTTTGTTCATTCAAGTAACGGGCAGTAGAGCTTTGCAAAAGCTTGTAAAATAGATAAGTTTAAGTATAAAAAAGGATGTGGATTATTTTACCAAACTGTGATTCCCAACAATCCTATGTAGAATGCCGTCTTATCTAAAGGGAAACATTAACTGAAGTTGCGTAGAATACATAAATTTGCTGGTTTGAAAAGGAGCTATTAAATAATGAATATGAAAATTGTTTTAACATTGGCGGTAATACTTGTCGCACTTACAGGTTGCTTAAACAAGGAAAGCAAGATTGCTGACCAAACACCACTTTCGACTACACCTCCAACCTCATCACCTGATTTTAAGTTATCAGCCAAAGAACAAGAGGTATATAACAACTTTCAAAAAGATTTAAATGAACAGCATTTAAAAGGGTTAGAACCAATTAGTGTAGCTAAGATATACGTTCAAGCCACATCGGATAATAAAAGAGATGTCATTTATGCTCTGTATACGGATAGAAAAGGGCATGTTCTATGGACAAAAGAAGAGTTTGAAAAATTTCCAGTTTCAGACAGAGGGACAAAAGAAGAGATTCTTAAACCATTTAGAAATATTGAAACAGGCAAGTTCATACAAACAAGCGATTTTGAAGGATATATTGAGTATCTATCAAGAAAAGACGCAGAAGCTAAGTCTGGTTTCCAAATGATTAAAGACGAAGATGGTATCTGGAACGTTGCATTTCAACCTATTCAATAAACCTTCATTAATCTAACGGATAACTATAGTTCAATATCAAAAGCTGCCGAGGCAGCCCTTCATTCAAATAACAGATAGGATATCCCCAATATGTGATATTATTTTAACATAATAGAATGACGAGAAATTTAATAACAAAGGTATGCTCCGGAGCAGAAATGGTAGCAAGCGACATCGGGCCATCTGACATTCAAAAAAATATTTTCGCATAATGTAGAAATCCATCGAATTGGATCGTCATTATAGTGAAGACATGAAACAACCCCAATATGAATGTTGAGAGGAGCAAAAACCATGAATTACACACTGTTAATGTATGAAACGACGGAGGATTTCGCCAAACGAAAAGATCCGATTCACAAGGAGGCATATGCCGCAAGCTGGGCCCATTATGTCAAAGCGATGCTCGATTCAGGCATTGTTGTAAACGGTGCAGGTCTCGAGGCCCCCGAAACCGCAACCACGCTTAGCCTCAGGGGTGGTGAATTGCTGGTTCAGGATGGCCCGATCACCGAAACCAAGGAGCATCTTGGCGGTTTGATGATCATCGACGTACCAGATTTGGACACCGCATTGGAATGGGCAGCACGTTGTCCCGGTAGCTCGGTTGAGGTTCGCCCTAACTTGCATCCAGTTTCGTTATGAGCACCATGCATGCTCATCAACTGATTGAACAGACGGCCCGTGATTCCTACGGCCGTCTGGTTGCTTTTCTGGCTGTGCGCTGGCGTGACCTAGCCGCAGCGGAGGATGCGCTTGCCGACGCTTTCCTGGCCGCGCTTGAATCATGGCCTGCGACAGGAGTGCCAGATAATCCCGAGGCCTGGCTGCTTACTGCTGCGCAGCGCAGACTGATCGACAGTACCCGGCATGCCAGGGTGCATGCTGGTGCGGAACAGACTTTGATCGCAATGGCGAAAAATACGCAGAAATGGTCCGAAATCGAAGCGTCTTTTCCGGATGAACGGCTCAAGATGCTGTTCATTTGCGCCCATCCCGAAATTGATCCAGCCGTGCGTACACCGCTCATGCTCCAGTCAGTACTTGGCCTTGACGCAGCCCGCATTGCTTCTGCCTTCGTTGTTAAGCCTGCAACGATGGGGCAGCGGCTTACCCGCGCGAAAGCGAAACTGAAAAGCGGTGTCATTATATTCGACTTGCCTGGGAAGGACGAATGGCCTGAGCGCCTTGAAGCTGTACTTGAAGCTGTCTATGCAGCCTATGGAAGCGGCTGGGATGATGTGGCAGGTGTAGATCCACGCCGGAAAGGAATGGCCGAAGAAGCGATTTTCATGGGAAGACTGATCTTACGGTTCATGCCGGGAGAACCGGAAGCGCTGGGATTAATGGCGCTTATGCTGCACTGCGAAGCACGCCGCCATGTGCGGCGCAATGAGGCAGGTGACTATGTTCCGATAACTGAACAGGATCATTCTCGTTGGTCAGTCATGATGATCGAGGAGGCGGAACATTGCCTTCGTGTTGCTGCGCAAGGAAACCGCATCGGGCGGTTCCAACTTGAAGCGGCGATTCAATCCGTGCACGCCCAGCGTGCCTGGACTGGCCGAACGGAGTGGGAAGCGATCGCATTGCTGTACGAGGGGCTCGTACGTATCGCGCCAACGATCGGCGCAATCGTCGGCCGGGCGGCAGCCGTTGCTGAGGCGCGTGGGGCCGAAATCGGGATGGCGGTGCTGAAAGAAGTGCCGGCCGATGCGGTCAAGAGCTATCAACCTTATTGGGCCCTAAGCGCCCATTTGTTCAAGCGGATGCAGAGGTTCGAACAAGCCCGTGCCGCGTACAGCCGCGCCATCGGATTGTGCATGGATCCCTCCATCCGCGAATTTCTGGAGAAGCAAGCTGGAGAATGTGAGTAGTCAGGTCTGTCGTCATGGATGTCTAAATCCAGGGACAGATCTTTTTTTGTTTTGTTCTCAAAATGCGATTGACATATTCACACGGGCTCCACGATAGTTACGGCATCAAGTTTCATTTCAATATTAACTTCAGATGTTTTGCCGATTTCGTTCGGTGAGATTGATCCGATAACAACACGCATCGTTGACGGCTGTGCCATGGATAATTTGCACCCGCTTATGATCATCGACGCAGCAGGCATAAGATAGCACGATTTACTAAAGTTTTTTGCTCACTTATGATTAAACTATCGGGCAGGATAATGGAATAAATTGTATGTTATAATGGATCCTGAATCATAGATTCGGTATCTGATTCCCTCGAATTATCAATTGTTATATTAAGGAGAAGGATTTTGAAAACAAAACTAATGAAATTAATGATTTGCGGAATAACTCTTAATATGTTGATGTTGCATACGGTTTCGTTTGCCTCTTCAAATGATGGAATTGTTAGTCGTCACACAATAGATTCAAGCGACCTTGCTGAACAGGTAAAGTTTAAGTGGATTGATATTAATATGGATCCTGTCGACCTGAAGAATCATTGGGCAGAACGCGTGTTTCAATGGGCAATAGTAAATAATATGATTGATGGTTATTCGGATGGAAGCTATCAGCCTAACCGTCCGATGTCCGAGGTAGAGTTTTTGAAAACATTTTATAGGGCATTTGGCGCAGCGCTTTCCGTCAGTATAGGGGAAGATTGGACGAATGGCCCCTATAGGCTTGCCTTCATGTGGAAGCACCCCGTACAAGGAACTGACGATAAATCATTAAGAGTTAAGCCAATCACAAGAAGTCAGGCTGCAGAGATCATTGCCTCAGCGCAAGGTGTAAATTATCAAGGTGATGAGGCAATTAAGTTTTTGTTAGGCAATGGGCTTGCATCGGGTAAAACTTTACCTACTCTAGAAGGCTTTTCTGGTAGTGATGTTTTAACGAGAGCAGAAGCCGTCCAATGGATCCGAAGATTAAAATTGAAGGGTGTTGGTAAAATTCTTCAAAGGCCAACGACCCCTTCGGACCCCAAGCTCTTACCGCCTTTGAACTCAGGAGTTATGGAGGATATTCAAGATTTCGTAACGGTTCCCTTGCTGAAGGAAGATTTAAATTTAATAGATAAGCAAGGAAATGTAGTCATCAAATTTGGAACCCCTAAGGAGTACTTTGATAGTAAATACGGGGTTTCTAAAGAGCAAAATGTTGTCAAAATGGAGATGTATGGGCAGCTTTCTGTTCATTTTGATAAGAATGGTGGAATGGACGCATGGTCAATTGATGATTCTTCCCTCATACAATCTAACTTCCAGACAAATCAACGGATAGTTCTTAATGAGAATACTTTGTTCGATGTACTCCAGACATATGGAACGGAAGGTTATGGAGGAAATGGGATTGCTGAATATTATTATGAAAGGTCGGTGACGATTTAATACCTCGCCCATCTCGCTCTCAAATTGTAGATCCAAACAATACTTATGTTATTTCATTTACATTTGATCAAATAACCCACAGGGTCAGATTTATTTTTGTATCAACGCATTTATTTGCCTCAAATCCACTAAGAGAGAATTAAGATGTTGGCGTGGAAAATAGAGGTTAAAAGCAAAAATTAGGAAGGAAATTATATTAAACTAACGGAAAACGATAGTACCAACACTGGTAAGTAATACAAAAAACTACCCGAAGGTAGTTGACTCTACAATTTCTTAAAGTTAAGAACAAGTCCACCAGTGCCTTCTAGACTCACAACCCATTTTAATGCGTTGCCTGATCCTATTTTTGCGCTCACAGATACTTGAAGATTGTTTAATTCAAAGTTGGTAAACTTGGCTGCGATTTTTTCAACGATTTCTTGAGTAAAGGGAACAAGTTCTTCATTGGTGTCGTCTTCTGTTAAGTCGTCGAGTGTATTAAAGGATTTTTCAACAGTTTCTTTTTTGACTAGAATATAGAGCTGGATGTCATCTGGCATAATATCATCATCTCCCTACAATTAATAGGAAAATTATACCATTATGTAGTTTTGAAGTCAGTAATTTAATGTAATTCTTGCATGAACGGAGCCTAGACTAACGAGGAACGTCAGCTCAACATGAACATTAACAGGCCGCCGCATATCATTAAGAAGGAGTGTGGAAAGTATGTTTCATGTAAAAGATATTTTATCCGATCAGTTATTAGCAAATGCTAATGACCCTAGTTGGTACCTACCATTTTCAGATGCAGTTGAAAATTTGTCAGAGGAAGTAGCGTTTTGGAAACCTAGTGAAGATAGTAATAGTATCGCTGAAATTGTGCAGCATTTACTTTATTGGAATGAAACTTGGCAAACCAGGTACCAAAAATCTCATGTCAATGCTGTGCCTTCCATAGGAAATAATAATAAAAGTTTTATAATCCCGAAAGATCAAAAATTCACTGACTTAAAAGAACGATTATTAGAGGTGCTTTTACAATGGCAAGATCTACTTACTGAAGAAAAAGTCGAAAGTGATGTAAATGGTTTCCCAGAGACTGCCAAGTGGTGGGAGATACTCGGAAATGTGTCAACTCATAATGCATATCACATTGGTCAAATCTGTTATATTCGGAAGCTACAAAAGAGCTGGAAAGTAGATACAAACTAAGAAAAATCACCTAGAATAAATAGTGAAGAAGCTTGCAACGCGGCAGCTCCCCTTTTGTTCATTCAAGTAACGGGCAGTTTAGTGGAATAGAGAAGGCTTAACTCAGCTGGGAGAGCGCATTGCTGGTAGCGATGAGGTCAAGGGTTCTACCCCCTTCGGCTCCATAAAAGTAAAAGTTACCTGCAGGGTGGCTTTTTTCTTTTATGATTTTGGGGAGGTGCCTCCCTCCAAGGGGGTCATACTGTACGGAGTGAGCGTAGCTAGTACATCGGGGTCCCCGCAAAGTAATCGGAGTAGGCTCCACTTTACACCGCTTGGGATGCCAAACGATTTTTGTTATGCTGGATATAGACGATTTGTAAATGGGAAGCAGGGAAGGCATATGAAAAAGATACTGATCATAGATGATGAAGCCGATCTTCGAAAACTGCTGACGGATTACTTTGAAATTAACGGGTATTTTGTTATGACGGCGAGGAACGGCAATGAGGCGTTGCGGCAAATTGAAAATCAACCGGACCTTGTTTTGCTGGATATCAATATGCCTGAGCTTAACGGTCTTGAATTATGCAGGAAAATCCGGCACTTTGTATCCTGCCCTATTTTATTTCTAACAGCCCGCGTTGAGGATGCGGATAAAATATCAGGGTTTCGAGCCGGAGGGGATGATTATATTCTAAAGCCGTTCAGTATCCATGAACTGGGCTCAAGGGTAGAGGCGCATTTACGCAGGGAAATGCGCAGTCAAAATAAAACGTCGATAAAGTTTAGTGAAGGTTTGGTCATAGATTATTCTGCTCGTGCACTTTTTTTCCATGACGTACAAATTTCCTTGGCAAAAAAGGAGTTCGATATTATTGAGCTGTTGTCGACACATCCCGGAATGGTGTTTGATAAAGAGCGCATTTATGAAAAAGTATGGGGTTTGGATGATGAAGGCGACAGCACCGTGATAGCGGAACATATCAGGCGAATTCGTTTCAAATTGAAAGAGCATGGCTGCGAAAACAGGATAGAAACTGTCTGGGGAGTAGGATACAAATGGCGAAAATCATAAGCTGGCTGCGACTGAAGCGTATGACCTTGCTGCAATCATTCATCTTCTTATGTTGTCTTACGCTCATCACCGTTCTAGTCGTCATCACATTGGAGTTTAGATGGGCGGAAAGCATACGGCTACGATTTGCCGACCATTCTTCCGTAAACGATTGGGTGTTGCCTTCCCTCGTTTCGATGGTGCTGTTAACTGTTGCCGTCGGTATAGTCCTGATGGCCAGCCACTTTTATAGATGGAAACTGAAAAAGCCGCTTGAAATACTGATGAAGGCATCGGAGAAAATATCGGCGAACGATTTAGGGTTTCATATTTCTTATGATGGTAATGATGAGATGGGCGATCTGTGCCGTGCATTTGAAAAAATGCGCGGTCAATTGGAAAAAAATTATAAAGCTCTTTGGCGATCGGTTGAGGAACGCAAACAACTTAATGCTATTTTTGCCCATGACCTGAGGACGCCCTTATCTGTCCTGAAAGGATATTCCGAGTTTCTGACCACCTATCTGCCCCAAAACAACATATCCGAGGAAAAACTCCTGGACATGATTCAAACTATGAAAGTCCATATTGTACGTCTTGAAAGCTACACTGAGGCCATGAATTCGATTCAAAAGCTGGAGGACATGCCTGTACACAGCCATGCGGTTGAAATGGATCTTCTGACCTCCTTGCTGAATGACATCGCCCGACAAATAACCGGACAATCTGGCAAGACTTTCGGCTCGTCCATTGCTGCGGATTCGAAAAAAATAGCTGTCGATATACATTTGGTGATGCAGGTTTTTGAGAATTTGATAGCTAATGGAGTGCGTTATGCTTCCAGCCATGTGAGTATTCATTATAGCGTCTGCAAGGGCTTTTTTTCCATAACAGTCACGGATGACGGCACCGGTTTTTCTGACGCAGCGCTTCAAAAGGCCGTGCTTCCTTTTTATCGCGGAGATGTATGGGATGCAAATGCGCATCATGGATTGGGACTTTATATTTGCAAAGTACTGTGCGAAAAGCATGAGGGGAGTCTGCATGTTGAAAACAGCTCCCATGGTGGCGGGAACGTAACAGCAAGTTTCTTTACGGGGTTGATAAATAGTTGAAAATTATCAATTAGTATTTCCTTATCATGTGATTAAGGAGTGCTACTATGACATTCGTTCAAAAGAAAATATGTCTATGTTTGAGTTGTTTACTGCTGATTTTGTCAATCTTGTCTAAACCTGTTTCCGCAATTGAAGTTCGAAACAAAGCTGAGATTCAACATGAAATTGATGACTACGTCACAAAAAACATGAAAGTCAGTCATATTAAGGGCGCGGCTCTTGCAATAGCCAATAACGAAGAGGTGTTCTATGCACAAGGTTACGGTGCATTTTCAGATGGCCGTGATATCACAGGCAGTACCCCCTTTCCCATTGCTTCATTAAGCAAATCTTTTACGGCACTAACCGTCCTGCAGATGGTGGAAAAAGGAATAATCAACCTTGACGCGCCATACACATCATACTTTCCCGACCTCTCACCTGAGGACGAACGTGTTCGCAATATTACGATCCGGAATTTACTGAATCAGACAAGCGGTCTTAATGACAAAGTGGATCCCGACATGACAAATTCCCCTCAATATCTATCGCTGCAAGAGATTAACCAATCATTGAACACGGTTAAGCTTGCCAATGATCCTGGAACAGACTATAGCTACCACAATCCTAATTATCAATATTTGGCTCTTCTTGTGGAGAAAGTAAGCGGACAGAGTTTCTCTGCTTACCTGGAAAATAATGTATTTGATCCTCTGGGGATGAGCCATACCTTTAACGTCAGTACCACAAAGCAAATCAATGAGAATCCTGCCATTCCGCGGGGGCATTATCTATTATTTGGCCATCCTGTAAGCCAAGCTGAGCCCATTTGGTTTATTGATGGTCCCGCCGGTATTATTTCAACTCCAATAGACATGGCAAAATGGTTGCTTGCCCAATATAACGGCCGTCTTCTTCCCCCAGAGTTGATGGAGCAATACCATACAGCCGGACAGAGCAGCCCGTATGGAATGGGGTGGCTTGCAGAAGAGGATGAACATGGGGGCCGGACGATTTCCCATAGCGGAATTTTCTGGACGTATAAGGCGGAAGAAACAATATATTTGGATAAGCAGTTGGGCATCACGATGATGTTTAACTCCGGTTTAAACGCTTTTGTCGATTATTCAGCTTTTGTCGACGGGATCGCACGGATTATAAAGGGCGAAAAGGCCGTAACTTCTATCTTTAACAGCAGAAACATTGAGATGGTTATGATTCTGCTGGTGATTGCGACGACTCTTAGGGGTGTATATACACTCTTCCATATCAATAGGAGCAAAAAGAGCATCACGACCGGAAAATTGATTACTTCATCGGTAGGGAGACTGCTCCCTATCTTGATTCTCTTGTTTCTGTCACCACTATCTACATTTATTGGCGCTGGGCGAGTTTTGCCTTGGTTCGGACTATGGACCACCATGCCATCTCTGATTATATGGCTGGCTGTATTATCGTTGGTAAATATAACGATTTTGGTATGCCGTTTCAAATTGTATTACCGTACTAAGAAGAGGAGTAATTTTGAAACTGACGCCCGATGAAGTCGCGTGCCTGGAAGAGCCGTATGTGCCACACCCGATGGGCGGGTTAAACTAACGGATAACGATAGCTCAATTACAAATAGGCTGCCAGCATCAGCGAGGGTCGCGAAATAGATCCATTTCTCAATAAATAATGAAGAACCTAGATAAAATGAAGAGACCATAGCTCGTTGCTATGGTCTCCTTCTATGAAGCGGTCAGCAAAATTACTAATTACAAAACTCGCCTCATTCACTTCAACTGTCCGTTAACGCCTACCGCTGAACCGTTTGATCGCTTCCTCGGTCACCGGCGCGAAGAGGTTAACCAGGTTGCCGTCGGGATCGCGAAACAGCACAGCACGGTTCCCCCACGGCATCGTGGTTGGTTCCTTTACCCACTCGTTGACAAACGGCTTCAAGCGCTCGTATTCGGCATCGACATCGTGGACGCGGAACTCGATGATGACAGTGTGATTGTCGGCCGCCACTGCGGAACCAGCGCCGAACAGTTGCACCGTCTGGGAGTGGCCGATTGCCAGGGTGCACGATGGCACAATGAGTTCGGCAAAGACGGGCGCGGGGCGTTCCGCCGAAACACCCATGACTTTCTCATAGAACTCGACGAGACGATCCACGTCGTCGGTAATGATGCGTACAGAAGCAAAATTCACGAGATACCATCCTTCCTATAATAAATGATACAATACCGTATCATATCATTTTGGGCCAAAATACTTCGCATTTATCTCCCACTCCTTTATGATTACTTACTCCGATTATAAAAAAACATTACTGACAACAGTATGTCAGTAGTGTTTTAACATTTTTTGGGCTTCCTCCAGAATTCGATTTCGGAATGTATCAGTACACGATATGGATGTTGCAAACGGAGCCAATCCGCCAGGGATTCATATCGGTTATGAGGATAACCACGACAGGTTTTTACATAACATTATTGTCGCAAATTCTCAGTTCGACAACCCTGAAACCGATATCGATTTTCAAAAGGGCGATTCCAAAGGGAAGTTGTACGAATTTATCGGGCCCCCTTTACGAGGCAGCTGGGTAGAAAAAATGGACAGTAATTTGTTTTATAACGATTTAGGCCATTTCCTAGCCACTGTTCATTTCCGACCGCTTGGCAGCAGCAGCAAAACCTTTACGCTGGAGGAATGGCAAACGCTTGGGCTTGATCTAAACTCGGTATATGGCGATCCATTATTCGTTGATCCGGAGCAAGATGATTATAGAGTGAGGAATGAGTCGCCGGCCTTAAAGCTTGGATTTAAAAATTTTGAAATGAATCAATTCGGGCTTCTTCAGGATTTTAAACTTAGATCGCGCTTTCTGTATGACTTCTTAAATGAACCATATAGAATTCCTTGCCCCGCTAAAATAGATGTGGGAAACTATAGTTAAATATCAGAAACTATATATTCTGTATGCCAGACCGAAAGGATAGACGCTATGCATCTACTTATTCCTGGACAAGAAAACCTTTTAATTAATCATCTCGTTTTAGATTTTAATGGAACGATTGCTCTAGACGGACTGATTTTGCCTCATGTTAGGGAAAAGCTTAAAGAACTAGACAAATTACTTAAGATTCATGTATTAACCGCTGATAGTAACGGTAGTGCGGCTAGAGAATGTGAGGAATTACCCGTGGAGTTGCACGTTATCGGCAAGGATAATCAACGGGAGGCGAAAAGCAGTTTTGTTCGTAAGCTTGCATCAGGTGTTGCTGTCCTAGGCAACGGGGTAAATGATGAGCTAATGTTTCGTGAAGCCGATCTTTCAATCGCTGTAATAGGGAAAGAAGGCTGTGCAACGGCGGCTTTAATGGCTAGTAAAATTGTCGTCACAGACGTAATTGATGGATTGAATTTGTTAATCATGCATCATCGGCTTATTCCAACGCTCAGAAAGTGATCTGTTGGTCAAAGCTAGAAATGTGCCGCTCTAAAAAGAGATACGTAGAAGAAACGACAGGGGATTATCTTCCCCTGTCGTTTTGATGTTTTACGCCAACAGAGAGGGGATGATTAGAATATCCTGTTCCTCTTAAGCTAGTTTAGTTTTTTTGCGCTTGCGTGACAGCCTTCCACTCCTACTCATCGCAGCGTTCATGCGCCATACTACCTCACAGGTCCAGTGTTCCGATATTGCTGAGGGGCGACGCCTTCGATCTTTTTAAACATCCGGCTGAAGTAAAAAGGATCTGGATATCCGACTTCCTCAGCAATTTCCTTAACGCTTTTAGCTGTATTGCGCAGCAGATGTTTGGCGTGTTGGGTTTTAAGTTCATGGATGTAGTGATGGATGTTCGTTCCAGCATATTTTTTAAACACCTGACAAAGGTATTCATATTTTCGCTCCAGCACCCGCTCCAACGTTTCTTTGGAAATGTCCGACTCGTAAAAATTGTTCAAATGGTTGACCAGCTTGCGGAATGTCAGGTAAGAAGCGGGGAAAGCCGTGTCCAGGTGGCTCTGCTCCAAGAAACCACTCGCCATGAGCCGAAGTATTTCGCCCAGCAAAAGGGTAGCATGAAAACGAAAATAACCGTTCGGTTGTTTCATTGTCTCTACTAGTTCTTCAAATAAGCCGAGCAGCTTA
This sequence comes from Paenibacillus sp. J31P190, assembly GCF_059692075.1. NCBI lineage: Bacteria > Bacillati > Bacillota > Bacilli > Caryophanales > Paenibacillaceae > Paenibacillus > Paenibacillus sp. J31P190. The sequence continues at coordinate 12,728 of NZ_JCAUAS010000018.1, forward strand.
TACCGCTGTAAGGAACGAAACTGACGAGGCACTACAAGCAAATCCTCATGAAGGATTTCAGTGGTTCTTAGTTCCGTACGCTCGGCATGGACAATATTAAGCTCGGACGCCCGATCCAACACGAATTCATTCAGGCCGGGTTCACAGGAAAATTGCACCCAAAAAAATTGGCCCTGTCGTTCATGGGGATTCCAACCGGAATGCGACTCCCATGGCATCATAAGCAGCGATTCACCGGTTTGTAGCGTCGTGCGGGTTTCGTTAGTCTGCAAATGAACCGTTCCGTCGGCAATGACGATCAGTTCGTAGTAGGGATTATGATGCCGACCGAAAAAGGTGTGATTATTCGCATCGAAAAGATCCGCCCATTTAACATCGAGCTTGGACAATCGGGACAGAGCGTAGTACATGGCATGACAACCTCCGATGTTATTTCTTTCGAGAACACAACTATGTACATGGCTCCATGAAGGAGCCGTTCCTATAATGAAATTATTACCATTATATCAAATGACGGAGGAGTACACATGAGCATCAGCATTTTAAATGAACAGGATTACTATCGAATCGTATACTGGGGATGGCTTGGTAAAAATATCGGCGGAACGCTTGGGGGGCCCGTCGAAGGCAAGAAAGAGCTGCTGGAATTGACCTTTTATCCTGTGTTGCCTGACGGTCCGCTGGAGAACGATGACTTGGATCTGCAACAATAAGCTATTTTACGTTTAGACTCAACTCATAGATCTGGCTAACAATAATCCATTCGTCGATACCCCATCGTCGTCCGTGATTCGAATGGTTTAAGCAAACTGTCAGCCGGAGCCTTCCGTTATTTTACAAGCCCAGGCTAACTGGCCTCTTCTGAAAATATTATTTCCCCTGCCGTAATCAACACGAATCCGGAGTCATTAGATTTTAGCGGAACGTAGAAGCTTTATTTTGTTCAAAACCGCGTATTTCACGTTTTCGCGGAACGAGGAGCCTCTATTACCTGCTTTCGAGGTGTAAAAACCGATAAACGCCAAAATAGCGCCCTCACGTTCTGCGAACCGGACCTAATTCAACATAATCACCGAAATAGCGCCCCCTGGTTCCTTAAGATTTCCATATCTTCACCTTTTCCTTCACGTAGGTCGAGGGCAGGGTGCCGGTGCATTTTTTAAACACTTTGTTAAAATAAGACTGCTCGCAAAATCCGAGAAAATCGGAGATTTCTCCTACGTTCATCTGTGAGTTGGTCAACAGGTCGCAGGCGGCGGCAATGCGGATTTGCTGGATGTAGTCAGTGACGGATTGTCCGGTAACCTGTTTGAAAATGGTGCTGACATAGTTAGGGGTTCGCTCCACGTGTTTAGCTAATTCGGTCACGGAGATGGTGCGGTGATAATGATTAAGAATATAGGCTTGAAGCAGCATAACGATACTATAGGATTTGCCCTGTATCGATTGAGAATCGATTTCTTCGTTGATGATAGCAAGCATTTCAAGCAGGATGCTGTGGCAAATGGTGTCCGAGTAGGGAGATTTGCGCAGCCAATGCTGGGTCAGCAGTGAAAATCTCTGCTTGATATAGTCAAAGTTAAAAGGCTTGGTTAAACAACGATCTGGGGCAATTAGCATAGGAAGTCCATCCCCGTCACCTTGATAATGAAAGTGAGCGACATACATGTCATGAGCTTCTTTGCTCGAATTCAACGCACTGCGCCAAACCCCTTGGGGAACAAATATAAGATCGCCTTTTTGCATAGTAAAGGTATGGTCTTCAACCGTGTAGAAAATGGTTCCACTTGTAATGAGGATTAAAATATGATTGTTCGTCTTACTTTTTGGTACATGCCAGTTGTTTGGCTCACAATGCTCGAAATAGATAGCAACCGGTTCGATCATAGAAGGCTCCTTTTGACAAATTCTCTCGTCTTTGTTGAGGTTGATGATCATCTTCTTATTGTAACTGAAATCGTAGAATAATTGAAATAATTATTGGATTGTTCATTGTTTCAATAGACCGATTTTACTAAGCTTAAAGGGTAAACTTGCCGAGGAGGATGAAGAGTGAAATGAGTACTTTATTCAAAAAAGCAAAAGCGCGAGTCGGCGTTATGACGGTTGGTCACGAGCCTTATTGGGCACAATTTCCGGGATTAAAAGAGGAGTTAGAGGGCTACGGCCGTGAATTTGAGGAAATGCTTCGCAAACATGACGTCGAGGTAGTCTCGGCAGGCTTTGTCGATGGTGTAGATAAGTCTTTTGCTGCATCTTCATATTTGAAAAGCCAAGATGTTGATTTCCTATTTTGCTTCTTGAGCACGTATGTGACGTCTTCGACTGCTGCTACCCCTATCCTGAATTTGTCCGTTCCGACGGTACTTGTTGCTTTGCAGCCAAGGAAGCGTCTTGACTACCGCAATACAACGACGTATATGCAGTTAGTCAACGATAATATATGTTCACTCCCTGAAATAGGCGGTGTGCTTGTCCGAGCAGGAAAGCCTGCGGCAGGGATGATCGTAGGTACGCTCTATGATGATGAACGCGCGATGAAGGAGTTACAAGGATGGTGTCAAGTCGCCAATACGCGCAGAGCATTCAAATATGCCAAAATCGGTTATATGGGGCATACCTATGAGGGCATGTATGATATGAACTCCGATCCGACGGCTTTTACGGCTTTCTTTGGCTCCCATGTGCAAATGCTGGAGATGTGCGATTTAGCCAAGCTGGTAAATGGGGCAACATCTAAGGAAACGGCCGACAAACTGGATGAAATTAAAAGCGTTTTCAAAATATCCGATCCATTTATCGATCCGGTGACAAGACCGATTAAGCAGGAAGATTTGGAATGGTCAGCTAAAGTGGCAGTCGGGCTGGATAAGCTGATTTTGGAATTTGGGTTAACAGGTTTGGCCTATTATTACCGAGGGCTGGACAATAATGAATATGAACGGATCGGATCGAATATGGTACTCGGCAACTCACTGTTGACGGGCAAAGGGGTTCCGCTTGCCGGTGAAGCCGACTTGAAAACGTGCGCAGCGATGTTGATCATGGATCGTCTCGATGCTGGGGGCTCGTTCGCGGAGCTGCATCCATGCGACTTCGTCGATGATATCGTACTTGTTGGACATGACGGACCGCACAACATCAAGATTAGCGACGGGCAGCCGATCATTCGCGGATTGGATCTGTTTCATGGCAAAAGCGGTTCGGGAATCGGCGTCGAATTCAGCATCAAATCGGGTCCTGTTACTTTGCTGAGTATTTCACAAACAGCTGAAGGTAAATTCAAAATGATCGCCACGGAAGGCGAATCCATCAAAGGGGAAATTCCGCAGACAGGAAACACGAATACACGTTGTAAATTTAATTACAGCGTTGCAGAATTCGTGGAAAGATGGTGTTCAGCGGGTCCTACGCATCACTTTGCGCTTGGCGTGGGGCATGTGGGTTCGAAGATCCGTAATGTCGCCAAAGTACTGGGCATTGAGGTGGAAATCGTATGAGTATGAATATACCCGTTAATCCAAAACGTACTTTGCAAAGAGTCACATTGGAAATGAGCTTAAAGCCTTTTAAAAGTATGGCGCCTGAAGACATAGAAGCCGTATGTGCGGAAGCGATCCGCCAGTGGCTTCCTCTGATCGGCATGGCAGACAGCTGCTCCATGCTGTTGTGGGTCGCTGACGGAAGCGAAATCCTAGTCTGGGACGGCGATTTGCAGCGTGAGATCGAATGGGCCCGCTACATCGGATTCGCCAATGAGGAGTACTTCGGCCACATCAAGGATGACAAAGATCCGCGAATCGCCAAACCATACATCAGCGAGCCGGCCCGAATCACCTACGGTGATTTGCAATTCATTATCACAACCTTTAAAAAAGTTGCAGCTGAGCGTTACGGCATTCGCATGGAAGTGGGAGCCACCTTTGATGCAGGGCCGGAATTTGCCTACTCGGATTTCAAATACAAGCTGCATCCGGAAATCAATCGCGCCGAAGTAAATGGGAAATTCATCTCCCTGAAGGCGGACTATACGGTCGTATGCGGTTGGTCGAAGCTGAAATCGGATAACGCCTCTTATGCGGCTTACCCTGACGGTATTCCCAATGACACAGCGTTTGGGGAGTTTCTCGGTAGGCAGTGTGCAAGCTTTTTACCTACATTAGGCTTTGATTACATTTGGTTTTCCAATGGATTCGCTTTATCGTACTTTCCCTGGACGTATCTGGGAGCTAATTACGATGGCACGCAGCTTGCTTTGGCGGAGTATGAAGAGCTGTCGTCGAAGATGCTGTCGTTCTGGGAACTATTCAAGCAGGAGTGCTCGACTTACCGGACCGAAATACGCGGGACGAACTACGGAACGGGCATGGATCTGGCCAAGGATTGCATTCCTTTGCTTGAACTTTACGAAAGAAACTATATCGAATTTCCACCGCCGAACTCGCCTTGGGGAGCACTTAATTACGATTTCGGCTTGGAGTTGACAGGTTACATGTCGCGCATTGCTGTGCTGCCGGGACAGACTTACCCGTACCGCTTCTATGCCAATGACCCTTGGTTCTGGCAGAATCCGTGGTGGGATCTGTACGACCGAGAACCGCATGACATCTATTGTCCGCTCTCTGTTGCTCGCGTTAACGCTGATGGAGAATTGGAGAGCCCGCGTGTCGTGGAAATTTTGACCATTGATACGGAAAAAGGCGAGCTAAATGAAGATGTACCGATGGAGGTTATTCCTCATATCAAGAAGGCCTTCAAAGACGCGCCTGATCAGCCCGGAATTCTAACCTGGTTGTATCCGTTTCGAGAGCTGCATGAAGCTATGGCTGAATCGGGCGAGTATTCGAGCAACGTTTTTTTCAATGATTGGTTTGTGCGTAATGCGATTAACCAAGGGCTGCCGCTTAATACGGTTCTTAGCACCGATGACTTTTTCGCCATGCAGGACGAAGCCATCCATAAGCTTCAAGATACGATATTGTTTACATCAGCCTTTTGGATAAAAGGGGAGAAGGCGCAGCGAATCGTCGAGTATGTCCGTCAGGGAGGAAAGATACTCATCTACGGCACTGTTGAAGATCCGGCTCTACGCCAACTGCTAAATCTCAGAGCCGAGCATGCGCTCGAAGGTACTTTCTCTGTTAACCTGTCACTGCCGGAAGATACGATCACGAGTGTTGAACAACAGAGGGGAAAAGGGACTCATCTGCTTGATCACAGCTCGCACATTTCTGGCGGTGGGTTGAGTGAGGTCGTGAATGATGCGGCTGACCCTTTTACGCAAGTACATGCAACAGTGAAGCAGAATGGACTAGAGCGTACGTTTACGCTAACTAGAGCCTTACCTGAATGGGACGGAGGAAAGGTCGGTTGGGTACGCGGATCGCTGCCTTTTCAATCGGCCGGAGTGACACATCTGCCAGTAAGGCAGGAAATGGAGTTCATGGATAGCTCAGTTATTGTGCGTTATTTGCTGCAGCAATTTGGTTATTCCTTCTTCCAGACTAAGGGAGACGAAGGTGCAAATCCAGCGCTTATGTTTATCGCCAGACACGACAACGGGTTCATTCTTACCGGTTGCAAACAGGACACTTCCGTAACGCTGCAGCTTCGCTTTCCAGATGGTGCTCCGGTCATCCCTGGACAATCCGCCATCATTGGGGAAGGAAAAGCTACTTATGCGCTTGATCGAACGTATCATGACGAATGCCGAGTTTTTGTTCATCAAAAACAAACGTCCCTCATTACGTCCAGAGAAAACCAGCCTTTTCCGACATCGAAGAAACGCCCTGTCCGTAATATTAGCGTTTACAATCTAACTGAGGCAGACGTGACCATTTACCCGCCAATTGCAGCCCTGCAGTCAGGTATTGTTGAAGTGAAAAATGGTGAACAATATTTGGATTTATCCGGTAAAATAGGAAATCGCGTACTATTATCTAAGATTAGCGGTACAATTGATATATCATGGTAAAGGTCATCTTCTAGGGAGAGAAAATATGAATACTCATAATCAGGTAAGCGAATCGATTGTTATGATAGCTGCGGAACCACATAAGCTGCGTTTCCGTCAACTGGTGAGAAACAGCTTTCGCTTGCGCAGCAAAGCATCTTCTCAAAATCTTGAAAGTACACGGTACTCAGAAGGAATAGACTTCATCGTCGATTATGAGAGCGGCACGATCCGGCGTACGGCAGCCAGCTCCATCCCAGATTGGGACAAGCATCCGCTTTACGGGAAATTAGACTACAATCATAGCGATTACCCTGATATCACGAATCATTCGTATACCCTTTATGCTGATTATGAATATTACGATCCGACTGCGGCCACAGAAGCCGCAGCGGTCGGATCAGAAACGATGTCACGGATTCTCGCAAAGCTGACAAACGGCGAAGCCATCAAATACGTCGTGTTCGGCGATAGCATCAGTACAGGTGCGGAAGTAAGCGAGGAAGCAAATAAATTTTACAATCGATTTGCAGAAATGGTCAGAAAGCGATTCCCCGGGGCGGTTATCGATGTGCAGATGAAAGCCATCGGCGGAGAAAGCAGCGAGGGAGGGTTAAAGCGTCTGCAAGAGGATGTCATCGCGCAAGCTCCTGATTTGGTAACGATTGGTTACGGGATGAATGATCAAAATAAGCAAGCAAATGGAACGAATGCGACTTCCCCCGAGCAATTTGAACGGAATATAGCAACAATGATCGAAGCGATTGGGCAGCATACGGAAGCAGACATCGTTCTCATCACCCCCTGTCTTCCGAATCCGTTATGGAAATATGCCAGCCCGAATGTGACCGACTACTCCGACAAACTGCGAGAGTTGGGCTTAAAAACCGAATCGGGGTCGCTGACCTTCAGCGGATATGGCTAGACGAGCTTGCTGCGGGTAAAACACACGAAAGCTTGCTAATTAATAATGTGAACCATCCAAACGATTATGGTCATAGCTTATATGCGCAGGCTTTAAATATTCTTCTAAGTTCTAATTGAGAAGTGGGTAGGTGATCGTATGAACATACAGTGGAGGAAATGGCGGTTTTCGATATTTACTAAGCTTGTCCTGACATTCTTAATTGTGATTTCACCGCTGTAAAGCTTGGAACGCGGATCAACGAATGGGGATCAGATATCGTCAAAAACGAAATTTCCAAGTCGCTGCAGTCTTAAGTTCAATTTTACCGCATCTTATTGGAGAATGAGATGTATAGAATGGTAAGTCTACAGCGTGAGTATGTGAATGACGATGATTTGCTTGCTTTAAGTCTAACCAAGGACAACATGTCAACCTATCAGCGTATAGAAGCGATGAAGAGATTTCAGCGCAGACTAGAGCTTATGAAGCAATCAAGCATATATGTGGAGTGGTATCCCCCTCATCTCCCGCATCGTTGCTACGGACGATTTATCTGGTAACCTGACGCAACAGGAGCTAGAGAAATTAAAGCAAAGCGTGCTTCAATCTAGATCGCTCATTGTCCAATCGAATAATAAGCTATTCATCCGTGAGCACTATCCGAACCCAATGATTTCAAGTACTCGTAATCCCATTTTTGCGCCCAGTACGGAACGTCTCAGAGAGACACTCCCTGAGTTTATTCGAATTTTTCGATCCCGATACTCCGAAGTGCCCATTCTGGTCGTTTCACAAATCCGGCTTGCGAAGGAGGCATTCGATGTCCATATGTTTCGAACACGGGAGGAGCGGAGGCAATTCCAACAGGAAACAGTAGAACGATTGCGGCGAAGCGGAGATCATCACATCCATTTTCTTAATGGAGAAGAGATGCTTGGATTAGAATACGGGGAATGCACAGTAGATGGCATACATCCGTCCGATTTAGGCTATAAGAGAATGAGTGAAGCACTAAAACCGCTACTGGAAAACCTTTTGCATCCTTACCTTAAATGAGTTTTCCTCCAAGTTCCATTAGGCAGATGAATAACAGTGAAGTATCATTTAGCTTAGGGTGATTAAAAATGTTCATTTCTCCTATGCTTGCATACAACGCAAAAGATAATAAACCATTTTACAGTAAAAATCATATAGCGGAAATAAAATTAGAGGGTCTTAGGTGTATTATTTCCAATATGGATAAACTCTATGTTTATACGGGGCATAATAACTTGATCACAAATAAATTCCCGGAGTTGTATAAATGCCCTCTGCCTGAAGGAACAATACTTGATGGTGCATTAATGATTATTGATGAGCAAGGGAAACCAGACTTTGAAGCCATGTCGGCCAGGTTTTTATCAAGGAAAAACAAAACACCTGTGATATTCTGCGCATTCGACATCTTAAGATACAAAGGAATCGATGTCACGGGACTAACCTTACTGGGGCGTAAAGAACTGTTGGACAAGGCTTTCATTGAAAATGAGAACTATAAAAAGGTGAAAGTGTTTGAAGGGAACGCAGTAGAATATTTTGAGCAGGTTCGTGGGCGGGGTCTTGAGGGCATCATCATTAAATCTAAAAAAGAAAATTCCAAATACGAAATAGAAAAACGCTCCAAACAGTGGCAAAAGGTGATCAATTGGACTTATGCGGATGTATACATATCCGGTTACAGAAAAAATAATTTTGCCTTATTGGCCTCTATTGATGCAGCTGATGGCTCCAAGTTACCAGTAGGGGTTATTGAGTCAGGTGTTACAATAAGTCATCAGAAAGCCCTTGATAGTGTAAAGAATCGTTTGGTCTTTAAGGAAGACAAGAATTTTGCTTATATGGAACCACGCATTATGGCGAAGATTAAGACTAGAAATTGGACGAAAAGCGGAAAACTTAGGTCGCCAGTATTCATGGAATTCGTTATCTAAATAAAAAAGACTGAAATCACCAAAGGAGGAAGTGGTGGTTACAGTCTTTTTGTTTGCTTGCACATCACCAAAGGAATTAGCGTCTAATTCCGCCGGTTAGTTGTTGTTCGGCCAATTGAACTAATCTTCTCGTAATGTTACCGCCGATTGCGCCCGTATCACGAGTAGCCATGTAGCCGTAATAACCGTCTTGAGGAATCTGAATACCTAATTCTTGAGCGACTTCGTATTTCATTTGGTCAAGAGCTGCTCTTGCTTGTTGCACGACTAATGTATTGCTGTTTCTTCTAGCCATTTGATTCACTCCTTTTTTGTGGTGTAAAAGTATTTTGTGGATTAAATGGTTTTTTATTCATTTTACTAAAAATTAATTTCACAAAACTCAGGAAATTATCTCCCCACATTCTTGACTTCATAGTCAACTATATGTATGATTCACTTATGAGCAGACCAAGAGAATTTGATGTTGATAAAGTATTGAATCAGTCGATGGAAGTTTTTTGGGCAAAAGGTTACAAAGCAACCTCATTCGAAGATCTCACCAATAAAACTCATGTCAAAAAACAAAGTCTATATGGCGTCTTTGCAGACAAACGCTCACTCTTTCTAAAAGCACTTGCCCTGTATCGAGCGCAAAATCTCGAGTCACTTCGAGAAATGGTCGATCAAGGCGGGTCGCCAACGGAAATTCTAAACGCCGTTAAGTCCGCTTCACTTAGTTCGAAAAACGAAGATAGCCGCAACGGATGTCTAATGGTCAACACAGCGTTGGAATTTGGAATGAGCGATGAGGAAGTAACTAATGAGGTTGAAAGAATGTTCAGTGATGTCCAGCTTGTGCTCGAGGAAGTAATTAGTAAAGGGCAAGCAATTGGAGAGATTACGACAAGCTTCACAAGCAAAGAATTAGGAGCCTTCTTGGCAAATGCCTTGCGTGGTACCCGCATTCTAGAGAAAACAGGGGTGCCGGTGGAGCAAATCGAAACCATTCTAAATACCTCGTTTGGATTAATAAAAAAATAAAAACGAATGCGCTATTGAGTATAGAAGAGGAGGCGCATTAGATTCCATATACGGCGTTCACTCCATTGGGTGAATGCCGTTTTTATTAATATTTAGGAAATTATGATAGACGCCCATCTGTGGATAAGTGTTGTAAATGAAAACGGAAATGGAAGTGATACATGTTGAGAGGTAGTCCCACGGGGACGTGAATACAGAATTACGGATATTCTCTAAAACCTAAAAGGACCGTCAGGGTGATCTTCCCAGCCGCTCCTTCTACCAAGTAGCCAAACAATAATTGTTCATCCATCTGTGAACATATTCTCTTATATCTTTTTCCCAAACTCAACACGTACCGGAATCACCAGATTTTAGCGGAACGTAGAAGCTTTATTTTTCTCAAAACGGCGTAATTCACCTTTTCGCGGAACGAGGAGCCTCTATTTCCCGCTTTCGAGGTGGAAAAACCGATAAAACGGCAAAATAGCGACCCTACGTTCCGCGTGCGGGTCCCGCATCGACATAATCACCGAATTAACGGCTCCTCGTTCCCCGCGATCCTAAGATTTGCAACCTAAATGTTCGAAATCACTCCACAGAGTTTTGCTTTCAAGCCGACCTATAATCCACTGGATTTGACCACTTTTTTACTGAAAGAAACATATGGGGTTCTCTCAATCATAATCTAGTAACAGAAGATTTGGACAAGACGACGCGGCTATATGCCCGATTCCAAGTAAATTTTACGAGGAGTGATTGAGAGATGAACAAGAATAAAGCAAGAATAGCCTACCGTTTCGATCCACAAGAAAGGTCGGAATCAACACGTAGAGCATCGCGAGTACCTGATCAAGAGGAGAAAGTGATATCCTCCGAGCTTAATCAGAATGGATGTGCGGGATGATCTGCCGAGAAGTCGATTTACTTCTTCTCGGACTCTGTCGACGAGCTCCAGCTCTTGCTATAAGATTTCTTATTGACACAACCGCTGGAAAAAGATATATTCTTCAGTGTAATAAGTAATAATTACGATTTATCGATCGCAATGCCTAATAACTTATTTGTAGTTTGGGCTTTGACAGATGAATCGAGGGATAGCCACAAACACAAATCGTAATTTTTACACATAAAGCTGGAAAGGATTTGTTCTTATGCTAGTTGCCTCCATGGATGAAGTGGAATTCGGTTACAATGACGTCCCTTGTATTCAAGACGCCAGTGTGGAGATTCAGTCTGGTGAATTTGTAGCTATTACAGGCCCCAATGGTGCAGCCAAGTCGACCTTGCTTAAATTACTTCTTGGCCTGCTTGATCCTTGGAAAGGGAGTATTTTCTTGTCTTCAACCAATAAAGAGGGGAGGAAGCTGAGAGTAGGTTACGTATCTCAGCAAATCTCCGCCTTCAACAGTGGATTCCCTAGCACGATATTGGAGTTTGTCCAATCAGGCAGATATGCAAGCCGCTCATGGTTTCGTAAACTCGACAAAGAAGATGAAGTGCAGACGGAGAAAGCACTCCGTCAGGTTGGGATGTGGGATTTGCGCAAGCGCAAGATCGGTGAGCTCTCAGGCGGCCAAAAGCAGCGTATTTGCATAGCCAGAGCGCTTGCACAGGAACCTGATATGCTTGTTCTCGATGAACCGACGACAGGGATGGATCAGGACAGCCGATTTGGCTTCTACGAGTTGATGCATCATCAAGTGAAAGCTCACGGGCGAACCGTTGTTATGGTGACGCATGGCCTTAGCGAGGTAGCACCCTATCTGGATCGTATTATTGAGTTGGAGAGGAAGGAGGATGGCGGATGGAAATGTTGCACTACGACTTCATGCAGCGGGCATTTTGTGCCGGTGGGTTAATTGCCATCCTGGCTTCGATTCTGGGGGTATATCTGATGCTTCGCAGGCAAGCACTGATGGCTGACATGCTATCCCATGTTTCCTTAGCAGGGGTTGCAGGAGGTGCGTATCTAAACATCAATCCAACCTTGACTGGATTCGTCGCAGCTACGCTGGGAGCTATAGCTGTTGAATATGTAAGGAGGTCATATAAAACCTATAGTGAAATTTCGGTTGCCATCATCATGGTGGGTGGATTATCTACAGCTGTGATCATCATGAGTCTCAAGCAAAGCATTAATAAAGGCTTCTCCGCTTATTTATTCGGATCTGTTGTTGCGGTGAATGAAACCGAGCTTCTCCTTATGTTTGTGGTAGCGATATTCGGGGGCATCTTTTTCTATCTATTCCGTCGTCCGCTCTATCAGATTACATTCGATGAAGATACGGCTAAGACAAATGGGCTTCCAGTAAAATGGATCTCACTTGGCTTTAGCGTCATAACAGGTATGATTGTATCTGCGGCTATGCCAATTGTTGGAGTTCTTCTCGTTTCGGCATTAATCGTGCTGCCCGCGGCACTTGCCATTCGAATTGCACCTAGTTTTACATCCGCACTTTTTATAGCTATGAGTATTGGGTTACTTGGTGTCATTTCCGGACTTACCGCTTCCTATCAGCTTAGTACACCCCCGGGAGGAACGATAGCGCTGCTTCTCTTATTTATTCTTATTACTGGCTTGGGATTGAAAAAGGTCGTTCTGACATTTAGCAAAAGCAAAGCAAAAAATGCAGGTGACATCATCCCTCATTTTTCCAAAGAAACGACAATTTCATCATTCAACAAATAGCAGGAGGAAAAATGTAATGAAAAAAATCTGGGTAACGAAATCACTTGCTTTTACCGTACTATCAGCTGCTCTCTTATCGGGCTGTGCATCTAAAACCGCTTCAAGCGATGGCAAATTAAACGTCGTTACAAGCTTCTATCCCATGTATGAATTCACTAAGCAGGTTGCAGGTGATCATGCCAATGTGATTGCATTAATCCCGCCGGGGGCTGAACCCCATGATTGGGAGCCTAGTGCGAAAGACATGAAACAATTGAAGAACGCCAATGTGTTCGTTTACAACGGTATCGTTGAAGGATGGGCGGAGCAATCACTTAAGAGCGCTGAAAATAAGAATCGTGTTGTTGTTGAAGCAAGTAAAGGAATTGAATTAATCGAAGGCTTACCGGAAGAAGAGCATCAAGAGGATCACAAGAACGAAGCGCATGGAGACAAAATCCAAGATCCGCATGTTTGGTTAACTCCAGTTCTTGCTCAAAAAGAGGTTGAGGCCATTGTAGTTGGATTAACGCAAGCTGACCCTGCTCACAAAGAGGATTTTCGGAAAAATGCGGATGCCTATATCGGAAAGCTTAAAGCCTTGGATGAGTCGTTTAAAACAGGTCTTATGAATGTTAAGCGTAAAGAATTCGTCACGCAGCATGCTGCTTTTGGTTATTTGGCCAAAGAATACGGGCTAACACAGGTCCCTATTGCTGGACTTTCCCCTGAAGAAGAGCCAGCTCCTGATAAAATGGCCCATATTATTAAATTTGCGAAAGATAATAAGGTACAAACGATTTTCTTTGAAACTTTAGTAGATCCAAAGGTTGCGAGTACAATTGCCAAAGAAGTCGGTGCGAAAACGGCTGTGCTGAACCCAATTGAAGGATTAACGGACGATGACAAAAAGAAAAACCTTGATTACATAGGTGTAATGACGAATAACCTGGAAGCATTGAAAAAAGCGTTAAATGAATAAATAGAATCATGAGGTTACTTTTTTTAATCATATAAATACGTAAAATTTACGAATAGAAAGAGGTTGTGATATTGATGGATCGTAAAATACCTGTAACCGTCTTAAGCGGCTATTTGGGAGCAGGCAAAACTACAATATTAAACCACGTCCTACATAATCGTGATGGCTTAAAAGTTGCCGTTATTGTCAACGATTTAAGTGAGGTTAACATCGATGCTGAGCTGATTAGAGAAGGTAACGGGCTTTCCCGCACGAATGAGAGCTTGGTTGAAATGTCCAATGGCTGTATCTGCTGTACATTACGTGAAGACCTGTTGAAGGAAGTAGAGCGGCTTGCTAAAGAGAATAAATTTGACTATATTCTTATTGAATCAACGGGTGTAGGTGAACCTTTACCGGTTGCACAAACATTCACATACTTGGATGAAGAGCAAGGGATTGATCTTACGCAATTTTGCCGTCTCGATACGATGGTAACCGTCGTAGACGCCTATCGTTTCTGGACGGACTACTCCTCTGGGGAAACGCTCCTTGAACGCAGTCAAAATGTGGGCGAAGATGATACTCGCGAAGTTGTTGATCTTCTGATTGACCAAATTGAGTTTTGTGATGTCCTGATTTTGAATAAATGTGACATGCTGGAAGAAGATGAGCTGATTGAGCTAGAGGGCGTGCTGCGCACATTACAACCTAGAGCCAAATTCATTCGTTCGGTTCACGGGAAGGTAGCTCCAACAGATATTTTGAATACTCATTTATTTAATTTCGATGAAGCAAGTACGTCTGCAGGCTGGATGCGGGAAATGGAGAAGGAAACCCATACACCAGAAACCGAAGAATATGGCATTTCCTCTTTTGTCTACGAAAGAATTCGCCCGTTCGAGCCTTCGCGACTGATGAGTTGGATGGAAGATTGGCCGGCGGAGATCATCCGAGCTAAAGGGATCATGTGGCTTGCCACGCGCAACGATTACGCCCAGAACTTAAGCCAAGCAGGTCCTTCTATTCGCTTCGGTCCAGCAGGATATTGGGTGGCGGCGCTGCCAGATGGTGAAAGAGAAGCGGTTCTTGAAGAAGACGCGGATCAAATCAAGCATTGGGATGATACCTATGGAGATCGCATTAACAAGGTTGTATTTATAGGCATTGAGGTGGACCGGGTTAGTATAGTGGCATCTTTGGATGCTTGCTTGTTAACGGATGATGAAATGCAAGGAGATTGGAATCGTTTCAAGGATGAGCTGCCGAATGCCATAATGGAGTTGGAGGAAGCCTGCCCTTTGCCACAATAAATTCAGTAATGATGTATGATAGGAGGTGAACAGTATGAGAGTCATTATTACATTGGCTTGTACCGAAACTGGTGACAGAAACTATACAACGACGAAGAATAAAAGAACCCAAACCTCTCGTTTGGAGCTGAAGAAGTATTGTCCACGTCTGAAGCGTCACACGCTTCATCGTGAAACACGTTAATAAACCAAGAAAGTCCGGGCTTACTTGTCCGGGTTTTCTGCTTTACGAAAGGGATTATAATATCCCAAAGGAGGTTGATGGGTTTGATGAGTTTGAATACCAATGAGGCAAGAGATGTCATTCTAAGTCATCACACGGATGCTCAGTGGCACCGCCGCGAGCAGGAATTATTGCAATGGGCGGCTCGTGAGAAACAGCGCAAGCACGCTAAGAAGACCAAACTTCTCGGACATATCAACGTGGATACCGAATTGTTTCCTGCCTTGATACTGCTTCAGCAGAAGCAAATAGTGACTGAATTCTCTTGTGCAGGTGTAAGCCCGCTTGACGAACCGGAAGACCATTCCCTGTATGCTTATCTCACGATCATAGCCTCTGAGCGAGCCGAGCAATTTGTCCAATTGACCATGAAGCGCATGAGACATCGCTTATTGATCTCCTTTGAACCAGCAAGGAACCGATACGATCTTTCATCCTTTTACATAGGCCACAACCGTTCCTTTTGTCAGATGATTCAGCAATGCGCTGAAATTTTTGAGAATGAAGTTTAGGCACTGAATAGGTACAAAAGGCTTTCTCCTAAATAACGGAGCAGGCCTTTTTGTATTTCTTGAATGGTCTGAACCTGATAAAAACGAGTTGGAGGGGGAACTATCTAGTAGTAAACAGACCGTGGAGGATTGAAGAATGGAACATCCATTACTCTCAGAATTGAAGCAGCTTATTACCGATCTCGAACAAAAAGAGGCTGAGGTCATTTATACGATTCCCAGTGAAATAATGGGGGCCACGAATAAGGCAAAAAACTTGGAAAGGTTTTTACACGATATATTTGCTGTAGTTAACGGCAGCGGCGGTGTTAACCTGTTGAGCATTATCCGTAGGGAGTTTGGCATGAGCGTGGAACTTACAGATCATATCCATCAGTGGGCACCATACAGCAAAGATCAATTTGAAGATGCGCTCCATGATGCGATTGACCGGGCTGAAATTCGTGCGGGAAAGCAAGGGTTATTTTTTGAAGGATCGCCTGATAAAAAGGAAGCCGCAGAAGCACTGCATTTGCTTAAGCGTATCGCCCATGCCGCGGTTAAGTGTCAATTTAGTCCAAAACTAGCTGGACCACATGCTTATATTGAAATTTTGGACCATGTAATCCAGTTTCATGCACTTCCCAATTCGTTCCCTGATGATAGCATGATCAAGTACAGAAACCTATTGTCTTCTGACAGACTTTACGCATTATCGGGGCACGATGATGCTATAACAGCTGCATTGAAGAGTCATGTAAAAGAGTGGTACCAACGCTCAACCTTTACGTTTTTGGAAAACAGCGAATGGTATCATACGTACGAATCAGTCCTAGATTATTTGTACGTTTTAACGGAAGAGCAGCTAGAACATTTACGGATGGATTTTATCCAGCATATTAGGAATGATTTTAAAATAGTGAAAGCAAAACCAGAGCTGCACCGGGTGAAGCTTCTGAAGTCCATGCTGGAAACCGTTTTGAACTGGAAGGTTTAGTTACCACGAAACCGTTTAATTTCGCTTATAGGCGGAAGGTTTTATCATTATTTAGGTTTAATTGTATGCTTGGCATTAAAAATGAAGGAAATCTGTCGAAAGTTGTCGAAACGACTCATATCTATCTTTTTAGGAGATGAGGAGTATGAGAACAGCCGATGCTGCTCCGCGGATACGACTTGTTCATTTTATAATTCTATTGATGCTTGTATCTATTTCGATCATTTCTATCATTCAAATAGCTGCTTCGTTTAAGGCAGAACGAGATTCCTTGTATGAAACGACATTAGAGCTTAATTATGATAGTGCAAAGAAGATGAGCGTGACCATGAACTCCCTGTTCAAAGCGATGGAGAAAAGCTTGAAAGTGACCTCTGAACACCTGGAGAAGAGTATGCAAACACAAGATTCTATCCAAGCCCAATTGGATTTGGTAACGGGGAGCAGCAATTACTTTAATTCACAAATGGTCAATGACGCCGATGGGAATGTCTTAGCTATTTCCCCTGTTTCGGTAGGGCTCACTAGCAAGAAGTTGACATCGAAAGCCGTGTTAGATGCGATTGAGCAGCGAAAGCCTGCGATCTCAGCACCTTATGAATCTATAACGAATAGGCTTATTGTATTAATGACAAATCCCATATTTAATTCCTCTGGCCAGTATATGGGTTCTTTAGGGGGCGCTATTTATTTACGAGAAAATAATGTATTAAATGATATATTCGGTTCCAACAGCTACTCTCCATCGGGTTCATATATCTATGTAGTCGATGGGGATGGTAATCTCATTTATCATCCAGAACACAATCGATTAGGTGAGAATGTAAGTGCCAATCCAGTGGTAGCCAAGCTCATTCATGGTCATAGCGGCAAGGAAAAAGTCGTGAATACTTTGGGCGTGCCGATGCTTGCTGGATATTCTTATGTCCCTGCTAACGGGTGGGGAATCGTTGTGCAATCGCCGCTGGAAGAGATAAATGATAAATCGATGCGTTTGATCCAAAATGCAATTCTGTATTCATTACCCTTTCTCCTGCTCATACTTATGCTAACAGCATGGTTGGCCAAGAAGCTGACGCTTCCCTTTGCTCGATTGGCTGCGACCGCCTATAAAATCTTGAATGGCAAGCAAGTCGCAGATCTGCCAAAGGTTAGAACGAATACGTATGAAGCCTATCATTTGTACAAAACCATGTTAATCACGATCGATGCTTTGCAAAAGAAAGCGAATCAATATGAACTGGAAGCTCAAACGGATAATTTAACAGGTCTTGCCAACAGAAGGAGCATGGAAACACAAATGCTCGACTGGCTGGAAGAAGGCATAGTTTTTTCTCTCATTTTACTGGATATTGATCATTTCAAAATTATTAATGATACGCATGGGCATCTTGCAGGAGATACGGTTCTGAAATATTTAGGGAAGCTTTTGCTTTCAATGGCAAGTGGGAACGATTATTACTTCCGGTTTGGCGGAGAGGAATTCATTGTTCTAATGCCCCATGTGACGAAAGAGGATGCGTATCTATATGCAGAGAAAATCCGTAATAAGTTGGAATTGACAATAAGCCCAGTAGGGCAACCCATCACGGTATCTCTGGGAGTGTCCTCATTCCCAACAGACGGAGTGACGGCACATGAAGTGCTAGAACATGCGGATCAAGCGCTCTATTTTGCCAAAGGAAAAGGGCGGAATTGTACCGTTGTTTACGATCCTAAGTATACATAGTCAAGGACCTTAGTTCACCCGCAAGAATTTGCGGAACGAGCTAAGGTCTTTTTCTAATGAAACAGCAATTCTGATATTGACAGTGATTGGAAGATAGCTTATAGTTATGAAAATATTTAATTCCGAGTTAACTTATTGGAATAATATACATGATTATTTTTTTCTCATCTGGAGGGGCACTACGATGAATATTGAGAATATAGAAGCGTTCGTGTATGTCATCCACTATGGCAGCTTTAACAAAGCATCGGAAGTATTATTCCTTTCCCAGCCTTCAGTAACAGCTAGAATTCAATCGTTAGAACGGGAACTGGATTGTCAGCTCTTTGATCGAATTGGCAAGCAAGTTCATTTAACGGATGATGGCAGGAAGTTTCTCCCTTACGCGCAGCAATTACTGCAAACCTTCCAGAAGAGTAAAATCCATCTTAAGCAGAAAAAGGCGCTGCCTAATGAGCTGCGAATCGGCTGTACGGTATCTGTATCTAATTACATGATGCCAGCAATCATCCCCAAGATGAAGCATAAATACCCGGAAATCAATTTTAAACTAACGACCGGAATAACGGATGATCTCGTCAACAAGGTTCTGAACCGAGATGTGGATATCAGCTTTGTGCGGGGAATCACCCATCCAAGTATTTTGTCAGCGAAATTTTATGAGGATCCTATTCGACTCTATGTCTATGAAGGGCATCCCTTTATTGGAAAAGAAAACTTAACGATCCAAGATATCGGACGTCAGGCTCTTATTTTCTTTGAGTGCGGCTCGCTAGATTGGATGCGAATTCACCGTGTATTTGATAGTTTGAAGGAGTCGCCCAACATCCAGATTCAGACGGATAACTCCGAAACAGCCAAGAAGCTGGTTCTACAGCGTGCAGGTATCGCTTTCTTGCCTGGGCTTAGCGTCAGTCAGGAAGTTAAGGACAATAAGCTATTTCCAATCGACTTTCCAGAGACAGCAGGCATTGCTTTGCAGACGAACTTGATTACGTTAAATGGGGAGAATACGTTATTCTTCAACAGTATTTTGGATATTTGCAAAGGGTTATGGGGCCGAGCGAAAGGGTAATATCAGATTCTTATATATGCTTATAGAAAAACTCTATTATCCAGTTGTGAAACTTGATGATAAATTAATGCTAATGTTAATTCATACAAAACAAGTAGGAATTATAAGTTTAATATTTTGTAACCGAAAAATGGAGGGTATACACAGATGAAAAAATTAACAATCCTTGGAACAACACTAACTTTGGCCTTGGTAGCAGCAGGCTGCGGGGCGAAAAATACAGAAACAATCGCATCACCAAAGGCAGCCGCTGAAGGTACGAAGGCTGCTGCAGCTACAGCTTCTGCAGCGGAGCCTGTCAAAGTGAAGAAGATCATTGTTGGAACTGGCACCAAATTTCCGAACGTAGCTTTCCTAGATAAAGACGGTAAGCTTACCGGTTATGATATTGAGCTTGTCAAAGAACTGGATCATCGGCTTCCTGATTACGAGTTTGAATTCAAAACGATGGATTTCGCTAACCTGCTTCTCAGCTTGGAAACGAACAAAGTTGACTTTGTTGCCCACGAAATCGAGAAAAACAAAGAAAGAGAGCAAAAATACCTTTTCAACAACGAGCCCTATGCCTACTGGAAAACAAAAGTTATCGTGGCTAAAGACAATACCAACATTAAATCGATTGATGACTTGAAAGGTAAAAAAGCGTTAACGACAGCGACTAGTGCCGAAGCAACACTATTAGAAAATTATAATAAAGCAAACGATAACGCGATCAAAATTGTTTATCAAAACGGTGCTGCCAACGATTTGGTTAGTCAGCTTACAACAGGACGTGCGGACGGATCATTAGGAGCAGATTTCTTGCTTCCGCTCGTCGACCCGCAAAGCAAATTAAAAGCAGTGGGACCGATTATTGAAGAAGCTGAGGTTCGATTCCTCTTCCGTAAAAATGATAAAGACGGGCAAGATCTTGCGGATAAAATCGACGTGGCGTTAAAGGCTGTGAAGGCAGATGGAACGCTTTCCAAACTTAGCCTTCAATGGCTAGGCGGAGACTATACGAAGAAAGATTAAGGAAGCTTTGAGTAAGAACGGTACAGAAAGGTGAGATCGTCCGAATGGAACAACAATTTGAAATCACCTATGTCTTTGATTTTTTGCCCAAATTAGTCTCTTATCTGCATATCACATTGTTTATTGTAGCTAGCTCTATGCTGCTGGGTGTGCTAATCGGATTCCTCATAGCGCTGCCAAGGCTGTATGAGGTTCCGGTGTTAAGAAGGATATCCCAAATCTATGTGTCATTTTTCCGGGGGACACCGATCCTCATACAGTTGTTCCTCATCTATTATGGTCTTCCCGAGATATTGAAGCTCATTAACGTCGACGTCTCTAAAACCCCCGTCCTGACTTTCGTCATTCTGACTTTTGGCCTGCATGGCGGTGCTTATATCTCTGAAGTCATTCGGGCAGCCGTGAAAGCCGTGGATCGAGGACAAATGGAGGCTGCCTATGCGATAGGTATGACAGGTTACCAAGCCTTTACACGTATCATCATGCCACAAGCGCTTGCTATATCGATACCGAACTTTGCGAATCTGCTTATCGCCAATTTGAAGGATACTTCACTAGCGTTTTCGTTAGGCGCGATGGAATTGATGGGGAAAGCCCAGACACTTGGAGCGGCAACGCAGCATTTTATTGAAACTTACATTTGTTTATCGCTCATCTATTTTGTCATTTGTTACGGGCTGGAGAAGCTGTTCTTGGATATCGAAAAAAGACTGCTGCGGCATGAACAAGCGATTGTTCAACGTGAATCGAGGGTTACATTTAAGCGGTTATTTAAGACACCTTGGGCTGCATCCGCTCAAACGGATAAAGGAGGGTATCAACCATGAAACTCGATCTAGGGTTTATCGGTTCCGCCTTTATTCAACTGCTCTCTGCTTTGCCTATTACACTGCTAATTACGTTCGTATCGGTTTTTTTCGGATTTCTGATTGGATCGGCCGTGGCGATCATCCGAATATACCGCGTACCTGTTATCCATTACATCGCAAGCGGCTATGTGACGTTCATCCGAGGGACACCGATGCTGATGCACTTGCTGCTCATTTATTTCGGATTACCAGTGATTATTGATTCTTTGGCAACAGCCATCGGTTGGAGCTTCCGATCGACTTCTATTCCAATGATCGGTTTCGCCTTTCTTTCTTTCTCGATTACAGCAGGAGCCTATTTGGCTGAAGTAGTAAGATCAGGCATTCTAGCCGTGAATAAGGGGCAAATCGAAGCTGCCTATTCCATCGGCATGACAACACCGCAAGCGTTAAGGCGCATCGTGCTTCCTCAGGCATTGGCTGTGAGCTTGCCTAACTTATCCAATTCGTTCATTGGAATGCTTCACGGTTCTACACTGGCTTTCACGGTATCCGTTGTTGAAATTAATGCCAAAGCGCAAATCGTTGCTACGACGAATTGGAAATTTTTTGAATCTTATATTGCCGCGGCTTTCTTGTTCTGGGGAGTGACGATTCTGATCGAGAAGATAACAGAGCTGCTGGAGAAACGAATAAATATTTACAATCGAGGTGGTGTACGATGATCAAAATGGCGAATATCACCAAAGCTTTCGGCAAGCATGAGGTGTTGAAAGGTATCAATTTGACGGTGAAAAAAGGAGAAGTCGTCTGCATCCTTGGCCCAAGCGGTTCAGGCAAAACGACGCTGCTTCGCTGCATCAATTACTTGGAGAAGCCGAACCAAGGTGAGGTAACGATTGGGGATTTCACCATCCATTGCAAGCGCCCGAGCAAACAGGATATTCACACGCTGCGCAAGAAAACGGCGATGGTATTTCAACATTACAATTTATTTAAACATAAAACGGTGCTGGAAAATGTGATGGAAGGCCTTGTCATTGTGCAAAAGCAATCCAAGGATACTGCACGGCAAACGAGTATTCAAATGCTGGAAAAAGTGGGGCTGGGCAGTAAGCTGGACGCTTATCCAAGCCAACTGTCAGGCGGACAGCAGCAGAGGGTAGGTATTGCTCGTGCGCTGGCTCTCAATCCAGAAGTAATTTTGTTCGATGAACCAACCTCAGCCCTTGATCCTGAGTTAGTCGGTGAGGTGCTCGAGGTAATTCAGAAAATCGCCAAAGAAGGCATTACGATGATCGTCGTTACACACGAAATGGGCTTTGCTCGTGAAGTTTCGAATCATGTTGTTTTTATGGATCAAGGTGTGATTGTGGAAGAAGGAAGGCCTCAGGATATTTTTGGCGATGCGAAGGAAGAGCGTACGAGACAATTTCTAAAACGAATTACGCCGGAGTATACGTTTAACATTTAAATTTATAGCGAATACGGAGTGGATGACATGGGGATCAAACTTAGTATTTTGGATCAAAGCGTTATTTTCCCGGGGGAGAATGCGGAAGCCGCTCTGCAGCATACAATAGAGCTTGTGCAATTAGCGGAAAAGCTGGACTATCACCGCTTTTGGGTATCAGAGCATCACGATTCCGATCAATTGGCCGGTTCTTCACCCGAGGTGCTAATCTCTCATTTATTAGCGAAAACAGAGCGCATTCGCATTGGCTCTGGCGGCATCATGCTGCAGCATTACAGCCCGTACAAAGTAGCCGAAAACTTTAATGTCCTCGCAACATTAGCACCTGGAAGAGTAGATCTCGGTATCGGAAGGGCACCTGGCGGGCTTCCTCGTTCTACGAAAGCTCTACAGCAGGGCATCACAGAGCCAGCTACTTTATCGGAGAAGCTGAAGGAACTCAAACAATTTGTTCATAATCGATTGGATGCTGATCATCCGCTTACAGGACTTCGGGTATCACCGATTCCGACACAACCGGCGGATATTTATCTGCTTGGCGCCACTGCGGCCAGTGCAGAATTAGCCGCTGAATTAGGGCTTCCTTACGTATTTGCCCAATTCATTAATGGTGATCCTGCTGTTGCGGCCGCTGCTTTTGAAGCGTATCACACTGGATTTAATCTAAAACATGGCGGGCAGCCGAAGGCGATTTTGGCTCTGTCCATCATTGTGGCTGACACAGAAGAAGAGGCCAAAGTGCTGGCTGGCGAATATAAGAATGTCAAAATTCATTTGGAAAACGGTAAAACACTGACCGTTGGAACGCTTGAACAGGCCGAGGAGTATGGACGGCAAACACAAGCTAAATTCACCGTAGAAGAGAAGGAAGCGGAGATAACGAAAGGGACCAAAGAATCCGTCCGCCAAAAGCTGCTGGACATCCAGCAAACGTATGGGGTAGATGAGTTTATTGTTACCACGTCGGTGAAAGATTTCGCCAAGCGTCTGCGGTCATTTGAATTGCTTAGTGAGGCGTTCTCGGAGCTGCTTGTGTAGGTAAAAACGCCATACATCTTTTTGGAGGGGGAATGAGCATGAGCGAAGCGCTATCGGAACAATCACAGTCGGCATTTGAGCAGAAGCTGATCGCGATTCGGCGTCATCTGCATCAAAATCCGGAATTATCGAACGAAGAAGTTCAAACCACCGCATCGATCCGAGGCTGGCTGCAGGAAGCGGGTATCCGAGTGGCTAACTTTCCGCTGAAAACAGGTCTTGTCGCGGAGGTTGGTGGTCTGCACGAAGGCCCCATTATTGCGCTGCGAGCCGATATTGATGCTTTGCCTGTCCAGGAAGCTACTGGACTGGCTTATGCCTCATTGGTTCCGGGCACCATGCATGCTTGCGGACATGATTTTCATACCGCAGCCATTCTGGGCGCCGCTTTCTTATTAAAGCAGCGAGAGAAAGAGCTGCAGGGCACGGTTCGCTTCTTTTTCCAACCGGCAGAGGAGAAAGCGCAAGGAGCGGAGCAGGTCATCCGAAGCGGAGCATTGGAGGGGGTTCGTGCGGTATTTGGGATGCACAATAAACCTGATCTTCCTGTGGGCACAATCGGCATTAAACCGGGACCCCTCATGGCATCTGCAGATGGGTTCGTTGTTGAAATCGAGGGAAAGGGTACACATGCTGCGGTGCCTGAAGCAGGGATAGATCCCATTGTAACCGCCGCACATATCGTCACAGCACTTCAAGCGATTGTAAGCCGGAATGTGAGTGCGCTGCAAAGCGCTGTGATAAGCGTCACCAAGATACACAGTGGAACCGCTTGGAATGTCATACCGGATAAAGCTGTCTTAGATGGAACGGTGAGGACATTTGACGAGGAGGTTCGAGCCACGGTTTTGAGCAGGTTCGATCAGGTGGTTCATGGTGTAGCGGCTGCTTATGGGACGAAGGCATCAGTACGATGGATCAAGGGTCCACCAGCCGTGCAGAACGATGCGGGGTTAGCGGAATTAGCAACACGAGCTGCGGATCTTGCAGGCTTGAAAGTCATCGCACCTACTCCATCTCTAGCAGGGGAAGACTTTGCTTTCTATCAGAAGAAGGTGCCAGGTATCTTCTTATTCATGGGCACGTCGGGTCCGCAGGAGTGGCATCATCCCGCATTTGATCTCGATGAGCGCGCGCTGCCAATCAGTGCCAACTATTTTGCCATATTATCGGAGCAAGCTCTTAAGCAAATAAGCTCCAAATTCGAAGTGGAGGTTTCAGGATGAGCCAACTTGTCATCGATATTCAACCTTATTTAGATACGAATAATCAGTTGAGAACAGCGATTGAAGGTCTTACGGAAGAGCAGTTGAAATGGAAGGAGAACGCGGATAAATGGAGTGTGACGGAAGTTCTATCTCATTTGACCGATCACAACATCGTTGTTTCCTTTCGTATTCGCGAGATCATTTCTGGATCCACGGTCCCACTGCCTGCCTTTGGGCAAGATGCTTGGGTAAGTAGTGCTAAGGCGAATGAAGGCGCAGCTATAGATATTTTGGACGCTTTCCAAGCGTTGTTGACCTATAACAGTCTATTATTGCGAAGATTATCCCCCCAAGACTGGGAGAAAACGGGGGTTAACTTCAAAGGACAGACGTTAGCATTGACGGATGTCGTTCAATCTTTTACCGCACATGTGCAGGTGCATCTTGCCCAAATAGAGCGGATTAAACAAGCTTGGCAAGCAGCGGATCTTTAATGATATAAAGCCGACTAAACCTATATGTGATAGAAAGTGGTGTGGGGGAAATGAGTACAAATAGGATTCGGATTCGTGAAGCTCGTACGGAAGACCGTGAGGTGATTAGGCAGCTTCTTATTGATGCCTACAGACAATACGAAGCAGTTCTTCCACCCGAAGGATGGCAGCAATACAGAGACAACATTCTTGCCTCCGTAGATGGCGACGCTCCTTCTGCACGACTAATTGCGGAAATCAATGGGGAAATCGTGGGCAGCTCCCTCTTGTTCCTGTCTTCTCAGGTTGCCTATGGGCTTCCTGAATTGGATATCCATACGCCGATTATTCGCTTATTGGCTGTTTCCCCGCAAGCTAGAGGCAAGGGAATCGCAACGGAGCTCATTAAAGAAAGCGCCAGACGAGCGCTGGAATTGGGGGCATCAACGCTGCATTTGCACACTTCCGATATGATGGAATCTGCCGTGAAGCTTTATGAGCGTTTAGGCTTCGAACGGGCATTTGATAAGGATATTCTAAAAGGCGAAAACGTAGTAAAAAGCTACCGTCTGCAGCTCAAAGAAGCAGCGATTCTTCAATAATAATCATAAGGACGTGATGACGATGTCAAAACAAAAGCAATTGAAGCTTGGAGCTATCATTCATGGTGTCGGTGGAAACATATCAGGATGGCGCCATCCTGAGGCGATTACAGATGCCAGCGTCAATTTTGGCTTTTATAAACAACAAGCCCAGAAAGCTGAGGCAGGTAAATTCGATCTGGTTTTCATTGCGGACGGTCTTTATATTACCGAGAAATCCATCCCTCACTTTTTGAATCGGTTTGAACCGATTACAATTCTTTCGGCGCTGGCTGCCGTCACGTCCAACATCGGTCTTGTGGGTACACTTTCGACCTCTTACAGCGAGCCCTTTACAGTGTCCAGACAATTCGGCTCGATGGATCTGATTAGTGATGGGCGTGCAGGCTGGAACATCGTGACTTCACCTCTAGAGGGATCGGCTAGAAATTATAGCAAAGACCAGCACCCCACACATCCTGAACGATATCGAATTGCGAATGAATTCTTGGAAGTAGCGCGTGGACTTTGGGATTCCTGGGAAGACGATGCCTTCGTCCGGGATAAAGAAAGCGGCGTATTCTTTGATCCGAGCAAACTGCATACGTTGAACCACAAAGGGGAGTTTTTCTCCGTACAGGGTCCACTCAATATTGCGCGTTCGAAGCAAGGTCAGCCGGTTATTTTCCAAGCAGGAGCTTCTGAGGATGGTCGGGCTTTCGCGGCTAAAGTCGCTGATGCCATATTTGCCGGACATGAAACGATTGAGGAAGCTAAGGCTTATTATCAGGATATTAAAAGCAGAGCGGTAGCTTATGGCCGTTCAGCCGAAGATCTCGTTATTCTTCCTGGGATTAGTCCGATTATCGGACGCACAGAAGAAGAAGCAGAAAGCAAATATCAAGAGATTGCTAACTTAGTTACGATTGATAAAGCATTAGATTTTCTGGGGCGCTTCTTTGAGCACCACGATTTCTCTCAATATCCACTTGATGAACCGTTCCCGGATCTTGGTGATTTCGGCAGCAACAGTTTCCGCAGCGGTACGGATAAAATCAAGCAGACGGCGAAGGAGAAAAATCTCACTTTGAGACAAGTGGCGCTTAGCGTGGCAACACCGCGCAATGAGTTCACAGGAACAGCTGAACAAGTAGCGGATCGTGTCGAACTCTGGTTCAAAGAAGAAGCGGCAGACGGCTTTATTATTGCTGCAGCTCTTCCCAAAGGATTGGACGATTTCGTCGATCTCGTTGTGCCAATCCTGCAAGAGCGCGGTATTTACCGGAAAGAGTATGAATCTGACACATTGCGGGGGAACCTAGGCGTACCGATTCCTGCAAATCGTTATACGAAGGTTGAGGCTACTATCTAGAAATCAGTTAGTCGTGGTACTCATTTCCATTTCATTTACTTAGTCTTTAACCGCCCGTTTTGGGCGGTTTTATGGCGTTTAGGTTGAATTATTTCCCAAAGCAGCTCCGAAATTCCAAAATTTGAAAACAAATGTGTAATCGTATAAACTGTGAACATAGACTATTGTGGAGAAAAATGTAGCCTATAGTCAAAATGTGTTACTAAATCTTATAGGTGGTGCTGAAATGAGTACGTTTAAATCATGGTTTTCAAATGCAAAAACAGGCTTATCCGATCAAGTCAAAAAATTTCAAAACAAAGATTTTCTGGATGCCGTAGTAGCGGGTTGTGCGATTGTAGCGGCAGCTGACGGCAGCATTGGTAATTCAGAAAAGGAAAAGATGATTGGTTACATCAGCCGTAGCGAAGAGCTTAAAGTATTTGATGTCAGTAATGTCATCGCTCGCTTCAATCACTTTGCTGGCAACTTTGAGTTCTCAAACATTGTAGGCAAGCAAGAGGCGCTTAAAGTTATTTCCAAGTTTAACAATAAGCCGGAAGTTGGACGAATTATCATTGCGGTATGCTGCGCAATTGGTGCTGCAGACGGAGATTTTGATGATCAAGAGAAGAAGGTTGTCAAAGATATTTGTACAGCGCTGAACCTCAATCCTAGCGAATTTAGTCTGTGATCATCGATTTACAAAACATTTAATCGGAAAAATGAAACGTGTTCGAACTTCATCCGTATCAAATGAAAGAGTGTACGAATACAGGATATGAAGGGAGGTGACCTCGTTGACAATTAGTTTGGTCAAAGGTCAAAAGATTGATTTAACCAAAGGTAATGCGGGTCTTTCCAAAGTTGTAGTTGGACTAGGTTGGGATCCTGCAGTTGTGGAGAAGAAAGGTTTCTTCGGATCCAAAAAAACAGCAGTTGAAATTGATTGCGACGCTTCCGTCATCTTACTAGATGAGAATGGTAAATTGACGAAAGAGAAAAATGTTGTTTTCTTCGCTAACTTGCAAAGCCCTGACGGTTCAGTGGTTCACTCCGGTGATAACCGCACGGGGGAAGGCGATGGCGATGATGAGCAAGTATCTGTTAATTTAGGACAAGTTCCTGCGGATGTGAGTAAAATCGTTTTCGTTGTTAATATCTACGACTGCGTCAATAGAAAACAAGATTTCGGTCTCGTTCAATCCGCCTACATCCGGTTAGTGAATGATTCGAATAACCAAGAATTGATTAAATTTAATCTGACCGAAGATTATTCAGGTAAAACATCTCTTATTGTTGGTGAACTTTACCGTCATAGCGGCGAATGGAAATTCAACGCCATTGGTGAAGGCAGCACGGATACAACGGTTGGACAATTAGTTAAACGATATCAATAATAGCAACACCAAATCCCCTTATAAAGCGAGGTTATATTCAATGGCAATTTCACTATCCAAAGGTCAAAAAGTTGATTTAACAAAATCAAACCCAGGTCTAACTAAAGTTGTTGTTGGTCTAGGTTGGGACACGAACAAATATGATGGCGGTAAAGACTTCGATCTAGACGCTTCCATTTTCGCTGTTAATGCTTCTGGCAAAGTAGGATCTGAATCTGATTTCATCTTCTACAACAACCCGAAGAATGCGAATGGTTCAATCGTACATAACGGCGACAACCGTACAGGTGCTGGCGATGGCGATGATGAGCAAGTAAGTGTTGATCTAAGTGCAGTTCCAGCTGAAACTGAGAAAATTGCTTTCTGCATCACCATTCATGATGCTGAAGCAAGAGCGCAAAACTTTGGACAAGTTTCCAATGCTTACGTTCGTATTCTTAATGAAGGTTCAGGCGCAGAATTGATCCGTTTTGATCTTGGAGAAGACTTCTCCATTGAAACAGGCGTAGTCATCGGTGAATTGTACCGTAACAACGGCGAGTGGAAATTCAGCGCAATCGGCAGCGGCTACAAAGACGGTCTTGCAGGATTAGCTCGCGATTACGGTTTACAAACTTCCTAAGATTTTAATTTATCATGCTTACGATGCTAGTTTTCTTGCGAAAACTCTAAGGAGATGCAGCAATGACAATCAGCTTGTCAAAAGGTCAACGAATTGACTTAACCAAGACGAACCCTGGCCTCAGCAAGGCTATCATTGGGTTAGGTTGGGATACGAACAAATATAGTGGTGGGCATTCATTCGATTTGGATGCATCAGCCTTTCTGCTTCATGCTGAAGGTAAAGCCAAAGGGCTAGAGGACTTCATTTTTTACAACAACTTGGTTGGTGTTAATGGTTGCGTCCAGCATACCGGCGATAATCGTACAGGTGATGGCGATGGGGATGACGAGCAAATCAAAGTTGATTTCTCCAAAATCCCTGCACATATTCACAGAGTAGGAATAGCTGTTACGATTCATGATGGAGCGAACCGCAACCAAAATTTCGGACAAGTATCGAATGCGTTCGTTCGGCTTGTTGATGAGGTAACGAATCGGGAGATTTTACGTTATGACTTGGGTGAGGATTTTTCTGTAGAAACGGCTGTAGTCATTTGTGAATTGTACCGAGACAGCCAAGGTCAAGAATGGAAGTTCCAAGCTGTTGGAAGTGGTTTTCAAGGTGGTCTTCAAGCCCTTTGTAAAAACTACGGACTTGATGCCCAGTAAATTCAGAACAGGTGGGGTGGTGCAAGTAAGGCATCACCCTTCAATTATTGAGTACGGAAGGGACAGCCCTTATGCATATATCTCTTGTAAAAGGCCAAAAGACGGATGTTACAAAAACAAATCCGGGACTCTCACAGATTGGTATTGGACTCGGATGGAACTCTCCTGCGAACATAGATCTGGATACTTCAGCATTCTTGCTAGGCGCTAATGGGAAGGTAGATAATGACGAACAGTTGGTATTCTACAACAACCCTACCAAAAGCGGTGTGAATTTCATCGATCAACCCTCTCAAGGGACCGATAAGAAGCAATTTTCTATTCAATTTTTGGGCATTCCAGCCAATGTTGAGAAAGTTGCTATCACACTAACCATTCATGAGGGTGAGAAGTTAAAGCAACAATTCAGCCAAGTGACACAAGCTTATTTACGGATTTTTCATCCTAGCACAGGGCAAGATATGTTGCGATATGAATTAGGAAATCAATTCTCCGTTGAGACAGCTATTGTTGTAGGGGAACTATATAGATACGGCACAGAATGGAAATTCAGTGCGATTGGATCTGG
This sequence comes from Paenibacillus sp. J31P190, assembly GCF_059692075.1. Taxonomy (NCBI): domain Bacteria; kingdom Bacillati; phylum Bacillota; class Bacilli; order Caryophanales; family Paenibacillaceae; genus Paenibacillus; species Paenibacillus sp. J31P190. The sequence goes on from NZ_JCAUAS010000018.1 coordinate 43,208, forward strand.
CTTTTCCGGTGGGCTGAAAGCGCTGTGCGGTAATTTCGGAATCGAGGTTAAGGATGAACCTACACCTAACCCTGTGCCTAATCCGACACCGACGCCTCCCCCAGTTTCAACTCCGGCGCAAGCGAGTAAACCTCCTCTTATCCCTCCGGCTCCAATTAATCTGAATAAGATTGAATTGAAGAAGAAGGGCGATCGCATTAGTCTTGAGAAGAAGACAACAGGCAATCTAGGGGAAATTGTTATTAATTTAAACTGGAATCAGAAGAAGAAACCTGGTGGATTTTTTGGGAAAAGCAAAGGAATCGATCTGGATCTGGCTTGTTTATATGAATTAAAGAACGGTGAGAAGGGCGTTATTCAAGCCCTTGGCAACCGATTTGGCTCACTTAATAGAGAGCCGTATATTGCCTTAGACGGTGATGATCGTACGGGCTCGGTAACAACAGGAGAGAACATTCGAATTAATGGGAATAAGCTCTCTGAATTTGAACGCATTCTAATTTTCACTTTCATTTACGAAGGTGCAACCACTTGGTCTGAAGCAGATGGAATAGTGTCCATCAAACAAGATGGCGGACCTGACATCGAAGTGAAATTGAACGAACATGATAATCGTCACGGCATGTGTGCCATTGCATTAATTCGTAACCAAAATAATGAAACATTTAGCATTGAACGGCTTGTTCAATATTTCTCCGGACATAAGGCGCTAGATGAAGCCTTTGGATGGGGAATGAGATGGGTTGCAGGAAATAAGTAAATAATTAGCGAAAAATACAGGAGGGTCAAGGCATGTCAGATTTTTTTCAAAGTTTTATCAATAACTTCCTTAACTTTTTCAATTGGGAAGTGCTGTCAACAACACTTTCAGATCCGGTTAGCTGGGGAATTATCGGGACACTAGTTATCTTAGAGGGGCTTTTATCCGCTGATAACGCATTGGTACTTGCAGTAATGGTAAAGCATTTACCGAAGGAACAGCAGAAAAAAGCTTTATTCTACGGACTCCTAGGTGCCTACATTTTCAGATTCATAGCTATTGGAGTAGGTACATTCCTTGTTCAAATTACTTGGATTAAAGTGCTCGGCGGCGCCTATCTCCTTTGGATTGCCATCAGTAATCTTTTCTTCAAGAAGAAGGAAGAGGAAGGGGAGGTTCAGAATAAAGGACTTTCCTTCTGGCGAACTGTTCTTGCTGTAGAAGTCATGGATATTGCTTTTAGTGTCGATAGCGTACTTGCTGCCTTTGGCGTAAGTGACAAGGTTTGGGTATTGTTCCTTGGAGGCATCATAGGTGTACTTATGATGAGAGGCGTGGCGCAAGTCTTCTTAAAGCTCATTGACAAGATTCCAGAGTTGGAGAAAGCAGCCTTCATCCTTATTATCATCATTGGTCTTAAGATGATTGCAGGCGCATTCGGTGTCCATATTTCACATGTTCTTTTCTTCTCAACCCTTATTGTCATATTCGGAGGCACGATAGTTCTTAGTTTACTTCGCAAAAAGGACAAGCAGGAATCAGCTAACTAATAGTACCGACTAACATTGACAATCCCTCCTTTATGGGGGGATTGTTTCTTAAACGAAAGAGGGAGGAATCGGGATTGAGATATTTTAATTATTTAACAGCGGATGAAGAGAAAGCTCTATTTTATTTACCTCCGACTTCCTTCCATAATCATTCGCGCAAAGAAATCCTTGCTTATTCCATTGGTGCTGCTCTTTATATGCCGGCTACACGTCCCACGTTCGCAGAAGATATCGCTTTTGGTAAAATTGAAGGTCTAGTTTCAGTTATTCTTGATTTGGAAGATGCCGTTGGTGAAAATGAGGTTTATGCCGCAGAAGAATCCTTGGTGAATCAAATGAATAAGCTAGCCACCTTCATTGAGGTCGGAATTCTTCATACGGATAATCTTCCGCTTTTATTCGTACGAGTAAGAAGGGTGAATCAGTTAAATTATTTGATTGAAAGATTAGAGGAAAATGTAGCCCTTTTAACGGGATTTGTATTCCCGAAATTTACTGCAGACAATGGTGAGGCTTATTTTCAAATACTAGAAAATTATAATGATGAGAAACCGCCTTCCTCCCCCATGCTATATGGTCTTCCAATTCTAGAGTCCGGACCTGTGATTTATAAGGAAAGCCGTACTTATACGCTTCAAACGATTAAGGAGATCCTAGAGCAGTATAAGAATTTGGTCCTCAATGTAAGAATTGGCGCCACAGATTTCTCCAGCTTATTTGGTTTGAGACGCAGCCCAGACATGACCATTTATGACATAACGCCGATTAGAGACTGTGTGGCTGACATTATTAATATATTTGGACGCGTTGACGCCTCTTACGTTATTTCTGGACCCGTATGGGAATATTTCCCTCAAAAGGGTTTAGTTCGCGAAGTGATTATGGATAAAGAGAACGGCATGATTGGCAAGACGATTATTCATCCTACTCATATTAAACCCGTTCAATCGCTATACGCGGTGACTCATGAAGAGTATACGGATGCTACAAGCATTATTACGAGCAATAATGGCGATCATGGCGTTATTAAGAGCGCGTATGCCAATAAAATGAATGAAATCAAACCTCATTTAAGCTGGGCCAGACGTATTCTTTTACGATCACAAATTTATGGGGTGCTGCATGAACAACAACAATATGACGGATTATTGCTCAAGCATAATCGAGCATACGTATAAAATCGCAGGTGATTTAGAGCTTCAAGTGACATTGACCTCTAATCCTTTTGAGATTCCTCTCGACTCTCTGTTCGCCATGGCGGCGAGAATCAATAAGAAACGATCGTTTCTGTTTGTTAGCAAAGTGCTGGGTAAACATATCCCTGTGAACCCGTATTCCTCCTTATTAAGCGGGGCTTCATTGGCACTACTTTTACAACAAGCCTTAAAAGGTTCTATACCGCAGCAGTTAATCCCTCAAACCATTCAAGGCATTATAGATCCTTCTCAGGCCGAGGCGGCCTATAAAGAAATTATGTCCTATCGTTTAAGTTTACCGCAATCTGTTGCTTTTATAGGGTTTGCTGAAACGGCTACAGCCATCGGACATGCCGTTTATGAAACCTTTGGTCAGGGTGGCAGCTATATTCATACCACGCGCGAAGTGATCAAAGGATCGGCATCCATCATTAATTTCAGTGAGGAGCATTCCCATGCGGTAGCTCATTATTGTTACGCGAAGGATCCTCATATGCTTACGCATCCTGAGATTGTAGTCCTTGTTGATGATGAAATTACGACAGGTAAGACATCTTTGAACATTATTCGAGATATGCAGGGGAAATTTCCGAAGACAACCTATTATATCCTTGCTCTGCTTGATTGGAGAACCCCAGAGGATCAGCAGCAGTTTCTGAAGCTAGAGCTCGAGCTAGGAATCTCCATCCACGTGCTTTCCTTAGTCAAAGGTGAGGTAAAAGTAACGGGTTCATCAGAAAGTTTAACTCCCCAAGTGCCTGTCCTTCCTGTTCCAAATCAAATGGGACCCATTCACTTCACGTATTTAGATCATCTATTCGCTCATGCTCCTTACGTGAGCCAACATCCTTATTTACAGCATAGCGGAAGATTTGGTCTTACGCCGGAGGAAAGCGAACAATCCAGTCATTCGATATCTCAAGCCGCCAAGCAGTTGAAACTTACTCGTATAGGTAAGAAGACGTTGTGCGTAGGCACAGGTGAGTTTATGTATATCCCCATGCGAATTGCCGCTGAAATGGGAGAAGGTGTGTCATACCAATCGACGACGAGGAGTCCAATTCATACCATTGATACAGAGGATTACGCAGTCAAGGTAGGCTATCCGTACTCATCTCCGGAGGATCCCGACGTTACTCATTTCCTATACAACGTTCCTGTAGGCAAGTATGACGATCTCTATGTATTCATGGAACGAGAAGCTGATCCAGCTTCAATGCAGCCATTGCTCCAAATTCTTCAAACGAGAGGGCTGAAAAGGATTCATATTGTATTTTTCTCTCCTCAAACGGTTGAATGGAAGGAGAATGCAGTATGGAAGATTGGCGAGCTAGACCAATAGTGGAGCCTAGGCACTTGGGAAGCTATCCAGCTTCTGATGTGACATTCCTTCTTAAGGATTTGAGCGAGGTTAAGCTGGAAAAGTCGATGGATGCGAGAGAGCTAGCCATTCAATCGGGTACTCATTATTCAGAAATGCTGCCGCAGGAGCATCTGCCAACGTCCGATTATTTAAAATTGTACCGAGAGACGCTGCAGATGTCATCCAAGAAGGTAGCATTAGCCGTCGGTACTACGGCAGAGCTTATTCGAAATAAGAAAGGACCGAATACGGTGCTGATCTCTCTTGCGAGAGCGGGTACACCGGTCGGTATTCTAATAAGACGTTACCTGCAAGAGGTGCATCAGTTGGACTTGCCTCATTACAGCATCTCGATTATTCGAGGTAAAGGGATTGATGAGAACGCAATGTTTTATATCCTGCAAAAGCATCCAGACGCGAAACTTCAATTCGTCGACGGGTGGACCGGCAAGGGAGCAATCCGTAAAGTGCTTATAGAGGCTTGCAGCAAGCTGGAACGAGATTACGGGATCAAGCTGGACGATGATCTTGCTGTACTTGCTGATCCTGGTCATTGCACGGATATGTTTGGAACGAGGGAAGACTTCTTGATTCCGAGTGCATGCTTGAATGCGGTGGTATCCGGTTTAATGAGTCGAACGGTGCTGCGCGAGGATCTCATTGGGCCATATGACTTTCATGGTTCCAAATATTATAAAGAGTGGTTGGACCAGGATCTCTCCAATCATTTTATTGCGGAGATTGTACCCTTTTTTGGCGAGGTAGTGAAAGAAGCGCAGCATAGTGCTCGTGAATTACTCCAGCCTCCTCCGACAGTTTCATGGAAGGGTTTGCGAGATATTCAGGCAATTCAGAACGAATATCAGATTGCGGATATCAACTTGATCAAGCCCGGTGTTGGAGAAACGACCCGTGTACTGCTCCGTAGAGTGCCTTGGCGGATATTAGTTGACCGTTTAGATAACCCGAATATACGCCATATCCTCCTTTTAGCTGAAGCTAGGGAAGTACCAATAGAAGTGTACCCAGGTCTCACTTATTCCTGTTGTGGTATTATTAAATCCGTAAAAGGAGATGCCGAATGATATTTGCAAGTGATTTAGATCAAACGTTAATCTATTCACAGCCTTTAGAGCGTGCCGAAGAATTAGGAGATCGCATTATTACAGCAGAGCTCATTGACGGTAAAGTGAGATCGTATATGTCCTCAAGTTCCTACCAGCTGCTTCAAAAGTTGATGAAGGAGCTCATTTTCATCCCGGTAACAACACGAACCATGCAGCAGTACAATCGTATACATTTAATTAGTCAAATGTTGAAGCCCACCTATGCCGTTACGAGCAACGGCGGGAATATTCTGATAGATGGACATCCCGATCTGGAATGGAAAGCTTCTATAGTTGCACGCGTAAGTGAATCAAGTGAGCATGTGCAGGATGTCAGGATACTGCTTGATCGTGTCCTTAGTCCGGAATGGGTTATCAGTTCCAGCTATTGCGACGAGCTATTTTTTTCCCATATCATTGACCGGGCAAAGCTGCCGCTGGAGGAAATTACCCAGATGAGTGCAGAACTTCTGCGTATGGGCTGGAGCACTTCCATTCAAGGAAGAAAGGTCTATGTCGTTCCCCAATCCGTTAATAAAAGAGATGCCGTTCAGCATCTCAAGCAATTAACAGGAGAGAGCCAAGTTGTGGCATCTGGTGATTCCCTTTTGGATCGGATCTTGATTGATTTCGCTGATTTCTCTATCGCTCCTAGGCACGGAGAATTATTTCGACAAGAGCAGCTTCAATCGACGGGGAACTATTTATTTACCGAGGAATCCGGGATTTTCGCTACGGACGAAATACTTAAGTTTGCTGAATCCGTAAACATAGAACAAACGAATCTATTTGTCATTAAGGAGTCCTCATGAAAAAAGTATGGTTTAACCGTTGGTTTTCAGTAGCCTTTCATTATATGAATAGCATTCGCAATAATGAGGATGGCGTCCAATTCAAAATGTACGCTACACATCCGGACCGTACTCACATGGCTCTACAGGCGGCTGATTACGCGGATACCGAACCTGTTTTAAGTGATGATGATTATGTGGAGTTCGCGCTAGATTTCTGCAAAAAGCATGGTATTGATGTATTCATTCCCAGATTGCATATGTACGCAATAGCGAAGCATATTGATTTGTTCGAAAAAGTAGGAACGAAAGTAACGGTTTGTCGTGACCTTGAACTATTAGAGAACTTGCTGGAAAAGCAAAAGTTTTATGAATCCATTAGGGAAAAGAACATTATTTCAATCCCTGATTATCATGTGGTCAATACAGCAGATGAATTTATGACAGCCTATGAGGCGCTCGTTAGTGCAGGTCATCAGGTTTGTATGAAGCCAACGAATGCTGAAGGCGGTATGGGCTTCAGAATCATCAGCAATGGGCGGGATACATTAAGCGACCTGTTCGGTACAGTTACTCCATATCTCTCTACGGAACAGGTATACAAGACCTTATCATCCGTAGATCGTTTCGAGGACTTGATGGTGATGGAATTATTAAACGGTTTTGAGTACAGTATCGATTGCTTAGCATCGGCTTCTGGGGAATTACTTGCCGCTGTACCGCGCCGCAAAGCGGATGGAAGGCTAAGGCTGCTTGAGGAAGTGCCTGAGCTAATTGAAATTGCACATCAGGTTGCTGCCACCTACAAGATCCCGTTTAATTACAACATTCAAGTGAAGTACAATCAGGGTGTGCCTAAATTACTTGAGATTAATCCGAGAATGTCTGGCGGGTTGCATGTGACTTGTCTATCAGGTATTAATTTCCCTTATTTAGCAGTGAAATCAATTTTGGGTGGGCATGTGGACAACCAAAAGCCTAATTATGGCATTCTGGCCAGTCATATTGAGAAATACGTTATTATGGATTTAGGCGAATAAAAGAAACCGTGCATCATATCTTTGAATAAGATGAACAAATCTGTCAAAGAAGGTGCACAGGATGATAATAAGCGGGATTATACTTTCTGGAATAATCATTGTGCTCATTGTCGTAGCAAGCGCTGAAAAAGCAGAATATGTGTCTAAATTCATTGAAAAATAGTCGTCTGTGAAACCTGAAAAGGTTTCTTTTTTTTGTTATGATTTGGTAGAATATAAGAATAGATTTGTGATGCTGGGGAGGGGGCTGTACGTTGCTGGATTTTACATTTGAGATTGTTGACGAGTATACAATTAATACCAGAATTTTGTATGCCAACGAATGGTTCACTTTCAACATATATGAGAAAGATCATGTTTGGACACTTCATCCCTTTGATGGTATGTTAATACGGAATAAAGATATGTGTCAGCTTGTGATTAATGAGCTGCTCAAAAATAAATATTTTCATGTCATGTGCGCGAAAGAGAATATCCTATTGTCGGAGCTGAGGACGACAGTTGATTTAAGTAATAGAACGAGCATGTCTACACCTAGGCCTACTCCTTCACCTAGAGAAGAACTGGATGATGAGTTCCCGGACGATATAAAGTCATTTATGGATTATCATACCTTGGATGAAATTATAGACTTGGAGAAACAAATTATTTATAAACGAATGACGTTTTATAAACAAATGTTAGAGGCCATGTTCATGCAAGGAGCAGGACCGGCGGACCAGGAATTTATCCAGATTCAATCCATTTATATGATGTGGAAAGAATCATATGAGAAATTGAATGGGTTAAGCGATCAAGATTTGTCTGGTGGGAAGAAGAGATGGTAGTATAAAGGGAGACTTAAATACCAAAGAGTACATGTTCATAAAGCCGTAAGGCTTATTTTTTTGCCCTATCACTTGATTACAAAGGAGTACCAGATGAGCATTCCCAAAATTGAAACACCAAAAATCCCCAAAGAAATACCAGCCATAACACTGCCGAACGAGGAAATGCAGCCGGAAGATAGCTTTCATACGGGTATTATAAGTGATTGTATCATTGACAATCAGTCCGGAGATAAAGTCGCGTTTGATAAAGTGATATTTCGTAATGTTACTTTTACTCGGATATCGATGAAAAACATAGAGCTGACAGATGTTATTTTCGAGAAATGCGATCTATCCAACGTTGATTTTGGTGAAGCTACGATCCATCGGACTGAATTTAGAAATTGCAAGATCATTGGCATTGACCTGACAGAAGCAACCGTCCGAAACGTCTTATTACATACATGCTTGGCCGACTATGCGACCTTTCGAATGGCTAATTTCAAACAGATTATTTTTCAGGAATGTTCGCTTTTAAATGCGGATTTCTATGAATCCACGCTGCAAAAAGTGTATTTCGATAACTGTCAGCTGGACCGGGCACAATTCACAGGTGTGAAGCTCGCAGGTATTGATATAAGCAGCTGTGAATTTACAAGTTTAGGTGTGAGTATAGAGGATTTGCGCGGCTGCATCATTTCGAGGGGACAAGCCTCTGTTTTTGCAAGTCTTTTCGGACTTATATTGAAGGAATAAGGGGAAAATAATAAAGGAAATTGCTCCGGCAGCCTAGTATATCCGTGAAATGAGGAGTTAACCTTGAAATTCGGCTTTGATATCGATGATACACTTATTAATTTAAGAGAACATGCCTTTCATATTTATAACCATAAGCTAAATCAAAATATTGGCTTGGATGCGTTCCACGCCTTAACGACGATGGAAATCCATAGTGCCTTCGGTTTGACGAAAGAAGAAGGAGGCAAGCTATGGTCTAGTCTCCGCGACGACATTTACTATTCTCAGTGCCCTTCTTTTCCCCACGCCGTAGACATCTTGCAGGAACTAGTGCATCAAGGTCATGAGGTGTACTATATCACGGCAAGGGCTAAAGAACATACAGACCGAACGAAAAACTGGTTAATAGCCAATGGTTTCCCGGTGGTTGAAGGACATTTTTATTGTGGGATGAGTGATTCCGAGAAAGTACATATTATTGAAAAACTGAACTTGGATTATTATTTTGACGATAAACCGGCCGTTCTGGAAACCTTGTCTCACCTCCCATTGAACTTATATGTGAAAGATAGATCGTATAATCAGCACTTGAACCTGCCAAGGATTGTATCTTGGGATGAACTCAGAGAAATTATAAAATGAAACGCAGCTGAACTCCTAAATGTTAAGGGGTTCAGCTTTTTTACACATTTTACTAGATTTATAATAAATACAAGTGTAGATAATCATCCAATGACATTCTTCCTTTAATGTCAGTCTATGAGGGTAAACCTTCCATTTGGGTAGAGGAGATGAATTGATGTTAAAGAAAAATGCTCTGATGGCCGTCCTAGTGGCCGTAGTAGGAACTAGTTTACTTGCTGGTCTAGGCGGGGCGCCTAAGCCTGCCGCAGCTGCGAGCAACATGGTACCGAATTATGAAGTGAAGCTTCTCCTTAATCCAATTGCAGTTCTTGGATCTGACTTTAAACTTACAAGCAGCGTAAAGACTGCATTTGGCATGCCAGATAGCGTGACCAAGATGAACGTCCAATTCCTGGATACGAACGCCAAGGACATTTATAACAATGGGTGGAGTCCGCGGATTCGTAAGACAGAGGGAGAGAGCGATTTCGAGCTTACCTACAAAAAGCGCTATGCAATTATTGGCAACGATATTAATGGTGCCTTAACACTTGCAAACCAACAGGGCTTTGATTCAAGCGATACGGGCTATGAGGCGCAAGTCGAGTGGGGATATCAGAAGAAAACACTAAGTATTACACGTCCAAAGACAGGCACTAAATCAGGCTATAGCGGTATGGACCTCCCAAACCAAACCGATTCCCGCAGTCTTCTGATTAATAATGCACCTGATAAATTTAATAATTGGCTTTACAGTGGATGGGGGACTAGCATGCTTTCTTCTTCCCGTGTATACGGCCCAGTTCTAGCCAAACGTTCAGTCGGAACGTGGAGCGGCCAACAGCTTTATATCGAAGTGTGGCCAATTCTTAATGCAGCCGGTACGGGAACTGAATACATTGTTGAAGCTTCATTTAAAACAAATAGTGAATCGACAGCATCCACTAAACACGATGAATTAATTACCTATCTACAAAGTAAAGGCTGGTTCCTCGCACAAGATTCACTGAAAACACAACTAATTATGGATCGGTATTAAGAAGATTATTTATACGACACCGACAATAAACGAACCAAGAAGTATCAAGAAGCACCAAGAGCTAAGAACAAGAGCCATCCGAGAGCCAAGATCCGAGAATCGGGGGCCGCGACCCAAGAATCAAAAATTAAAAACCCAGAACCCAGAACCAAGAACCCAGAACGCAGAACCCAGAACCCAGAACCCAGAACCCAGAACCCAGAACCCAGAACGCAGAACCCAGAACCCCAGAACCCCAGAACCAACCCCCAACCCCAACCCATGAATCCAACACTCTACCACCTTTCAACAAAGGTGGTCTTTCTCTTCCAGCCCACTATGTTCACTATCCCTTTAACTCAGAATGAAACCAGATATGAATGAATGATTGATTGAGTGAGTGAGTGAGTGATCGAGTGATTAAATAATTGAATGATTGAAGATTAAATAATTGAATGATTGAAGATTAAATAATTGAAAGATTGAAGATTGAAGATTGAAGATTGAATGATTGAATGATTGAATGATTGAATGATTGTATGTATGTATGCATGTATGCATGATCAAGCTGCTCGTCGGATGAAACTAAATTTTATTTCTGTAATTACAAGAAATTGAATAGCCAAATAGAATGCTACTGTTAGTCTTATTAGTAGCTAGCGGGTTTGAAGCAGAGTTGAATTAAATGGGCAAAAATAGGTGTGTTTTTTGAAGAAAGATTTAGTCGATAACTAAATTCGTCTAAGTACTTTTGTAAATGTTTGGGGCCGAGGCCATGGAAGGTGTTATTTATCCATTTACTAGCCTGTTTAGCGAATACGTGTAAAGGGCGAAGTCGTGTGGGGGTATAAAAACCTGTAACAATCTCAATAATTTGGGTATCGGATTCTATGTGCTGTTGTTGGAAGGCTTTTGTTTCAAAACGAGGAATATGTCTTTCTTTTGGATTCGTAAGAAGAACGTGCTTTATTTTGAGGTAGATAGATTCATTCCATTCATTAACTGATGAGCCTATGAGAAGAAGGTGCTCTTGCGGGTGTTTGTGAACAGAAGGATTATAAGGTCGTCCATAGATAGCTGAATGAATACAAACTGAGCCCGAAAGCGGAGTTTCATTATCGGTATTATGAATCATAGAACGGATTTTATATAAGATTAGCCAGGCAGTTTTATAAGTAACCTTAATAAAATTAGAAAGTTCGATTGCGGTCGTACCTTTATTTGAACGGGAGAAAAGAAAAAGAGCCAGCATCCATTTACTTAGATCAGTTCGGCTTCCCTCCATAATTGTCCCGGATATTAGAGACGTTTGATGGCGACAGTGACTGCATTCGTAAAGTGGAAGACGACGGGTAGTTGTCACATAAGCATGGCTGTGTTTACAACGCGGGCAGCTAAAACCTTCAGGCCACTTAGTATGAAAAATATACTCGATGCAAGCATTATCAGTGGAAAAATGATTTTGAAATTGATCAAGTGACATACTTGCAAAATTCATATGCATCTCTCCGTTTGCATTAAAATAAGAATATACGTTCCTGTTTATATTATACCAAACATATGATCTCATTTCAAGAGGAGAAGGAAAATACTTGATTGAAACTCGGATTATTTTCTGATTTCTGAGTGATGGGGATAGTGTCCATAGAGGTGGTGAAAAGTTGGGTTGGATGCAAAGTGAGGTGGCGTGGGAGGGAAGATACTAATGAGTTGAGATACATGTATTGAGACAAACCAGAACGGAAAGGACTTGGACAGGACAAGTTCTGTCTGCTGAAGGATGTGGTGAGTAATTTTGCGAGATGCGAGTTGATAAGGTGCAGACGTTAGTAGATAAAGAATGGAAGAGACGGACATGGGAGTAAGCATGATGATGGGTCGCAGTGTGTGTAGATACGAAGTGGATGAGACGGACGTGGGAAGTAGCAATGATGATGGGTCGCAGTATCATGGGACGGGATTCAAGTAGAATCGGGAGGGAGTTGAGTTAGACTAACAAAGGAGATGAACGTATGACCGTTGAGGGGACTTGCTGTTGGGAACGTGTCTTCTTTTTCACTCCATGTCCGCATAAGGTAGTACTAATTGATTTGAGTGGCTAGGGGAGGGAATGGGATGCTGCTAAGGCGACGCTGGAGAAGCAGACCTACAGGGAAAACAAACCGCAAAAAGGTGCTGTTGATCGGTCTTCTCATCTTTGTCTTATTTGGCGTGCAGTTTTTTATTTTCGTAGAACGTAATCTTAGACCTCCACTGATGAATTTGGCAAAAGTACGCATAAAGCAGATAGCAACACAGGCGATCAATAGCGCTATTGCGGATCATGTGGCTGGAAGTACGAGTGCGGAGCAATTAATTGATTGGAAGATGGATAAAAACGGTAAAATAACAGGATTCATGCTTAATTATAATGAGCATATGCGTATAACTGCGGATACGATTAAAACGGTGCAAGGTGAACTGAAAGATTTACAAAGTATTTCAGAGCATATTCCGGTTGGGCAAGCGATGAATAGTGCGATTCTCTCCTCATTTGGCCCTGATATTCCGATTCGGCTGCTGCCAGTTGGTAATGTGAAGGTTGATCTGAATACGCGTTCTCAAAATGCAGGAATCAATATGGTTATGTTTGAAGTGTATGTTCGTATTATTGCTGAAGTATCTGTGATTATTCCCTTTGATTCCGATACTGAAATTGTGGAAACTGAAATTCCTATTTCATATTCTCTCGTGGTTGGGGATGTCCCTACCTATTATTATGATAATAAGGGAAATCCTGTGGGTAGTAATAAGGATGCAGGTCCGCCGAGTTTATCCTTGCCTAGTATACCGAATGCCGGAACAACAACACCAAAGGTAGAGGGAGTTACAACGCAAGAAAGCAAGACACAAAAAGAGCCGCCCCAATAATGGAGCGGTTTTATTTTTTCTTTTTCATCCGATCTTCACGTTCCCATTTGCGAAGGGAGGGGTAAGGATCGAAGCTCCACTCGGTTAGCCCATTATCACGATAAAGTCCAAAATGAAGATGAGGTGGAAATTTACCTGATGTTCCCGGTTTACCATAACCAGAACTACCTACCCAACCGATGGTTTGTCCAGGTTTTACAATATCGTTTTCTTTGATTCCTTTTTGAAAACCAGAGAGATGGGCGTAGTAGTGATAAATATTGTTCACATCTCGAATACCAATCCGCCAGCCTCCGTAGGGATTCCATCCTTTGATTTCCACAATGCCATAGCAAGTGCTTCGTACAGGAACACCATAACCCGCGAATAAATCTGTTCCTTCATGAGAACGATGCCCGCCCCATCCGCGACTGTCTCCCCATGTGCTGCGATAGGAGTAGTCTGTGTTCACTGGCAGTGGAAAAGCATGCTCACCAACATCAAGGGTACCTAGTGTGGCATAGATTGTAGCGAATTGTTTGATACGTTCAACACTGCGCGAGTTTTGATAATAATTCCATAAGTTGATTTGTAAATTTTCTTCTTGGTTGCCATTATTACTCATTAGTGTGGCCATAGCCGCCAGTACGTCTAAATCGTTGTTTCGATCTGCGATGCCGTCACCTGAACCATCTCGCCCGTAACCATGAAAGAAGGAGATGCTTCTAGGATTCGTATCTTGCTGGTCTGGATTCAATAAGCCCACCCAATCTGATTCAGGGAAGTAAATGCTGGTAATCCCTTGATGCACGGGCCTTTTTTTGGCGAAATTCATCGTTCTTTCGTACTGATCAACTGCGGCAAGGTATGCCCATGGAATGCCTGATAAGATGCTTGTTTTTTCAAAAAGCTCTTTCCGCTCAGCGTTCAAGTTCGGGTTAACCTTAGATGGAGCCGCGGTAAAGAATTGGTCAGATGCAGCGGCATGGGATTCAGCACTGCCTGAAAGAGTCACGGATTCGGTTGCTGATAGGAGGAGGCTAAGAACAAGAACCCGCGACCAATACGGTCTGCTTTTCATCTCTATCATCCTTCCTGAAATGTTAGTTCTTAGGATGTACTCTTCTATGAATGTTTATCCCTGCATCTTTCGTTGTTATCCGATTTTTGCTATGATGCCTGTAAGAGGTGAGGAACGTGGGTTTTAATCATAGGGATGAGCATGTGGACGATAGTATGCTGTTGATTCAGGCAAATTTGGATGATATGAATCCGGAGTGGGTTTCTTATATAATGGATAAGCTTTTTGAAGTAGGTGCGAATGATGTATTTGTAGTTCCGATAATTATGAAGAGAGGCAGACCAGGGATAATGCTGAATGTGCTGGTTGAAAATGAACGGCTTTCTCTTGTAGAGGAAGTTATTTTTAGCGAGACAACGACACTTGGCATCCGGTATATGCACGCGTCCTGCCATAGATTGGCTAGAGAATTCGAGCAAGTGCTAACACGATGGGGACTTTTAACGGTAAAAGTCGGTTATCATCAAGGGAAATTGGTACAATATGCGCCAGAGTTCAAAGAATGCGAACAAATCGCTAAGGAGCATCAAGTACCTTTGAAGCAAGTATACGAGGAAGTTAGGATGCAGTTTATACAGCAAAAACAAAAAAACGTCTCCTCCTGATTTGAAGGAAGAGGCGTTTTTGGATTTTACAAATAGGCTCCTTGGAGGCTCATGTATGGTGAGGGTGTGTATGTGAATGTTCATGTTGGTGGTGATGATGATCATCATGTGTATGTCCATGACCATGATCATGTGCAAGGTGCTCGTGGCTTACTTGCCATTTTCCAATATAAGGATCAACTTTACCGACTACGACACGAAGCACATTAGGTTGATTAGGTAAATCTCTTGTGCCTGCACCGTAACCGATGGTATCAACGATCATAGGAGGAAAGCTTTTGGAGAACTCGTCCACGATTCCGGAAATAATACCGGCACCAGTTGGCGTAGTCATCTCTAGGTTATAGTTGGTTGAAGCAATAGGTAATCCTCGCATCATTTCCAGTGTTGCTGGAGCGGGTACGGGATATATACCATGATCGATATGTATCGTTCCTGAACCTAGTGGTACTGGAGAGGCAAAGATGCGCTCGACTTGTAGGGAGTCAATGGCTAAGGCCACACCTACGATATCTACAATTGAATCTATGGCTCCGACTTCGTGGAAGTGCACTTTTTCAACGGGTATACCATGAATTTTGGCTTCAGCAATACCGATCTTTTCAAAGATAGCTAAGCTGAGAGCTGTTACACGCTCATTGAATCCTGCCTGTTGAATGACTTGTACGATTTCTGAGTAATGACGATGATGTTTCGGCGGATGCTGTGGGTCTAGAATGACATCTAGCTTTAAGGCGGAAATTCCGCGCTTAACAACGCGCTTCCATTCCAACATGTACGGCTCTAGCTTGATTTTGGTAAGCTCTTCTTCAATATAAGCTCGATCTGCTCCCGCATCTACTAAAGCACCAAGGGTCATATCGCCGCTGATCCCGGAGAAGCAGTCTAAATATAAAATGCGCATTGTAGGATCTCACGCTCGTTTCGACATATTTTTGTTAATGAGCCCTGCATAGTAGCCAGCTCCGAAGCCGTTGTCGATGTTCACTACTGAGATTCCTGGAGAGCAGCTATTTAGCATCGACAACAAGGGGGCGATACCTGCAAGATTCGCGCCATAACCGATGCTTGTCGGCACAGCCACGATCGGTTTGGCTACTAGCCCGCCGACGACGCTGGCGAGCGCGCCTTCCATGCCGGCAACGACCACAATCGCGTTTGCACCGCGAATGAGCTCTAGCCGGCGGAAGAGCCGGTGAATGCCGGCTACACCCACGTCGAATATACGTTCAACGTGGCTGCCTAGGCATTCTGCTGTAAGAGCCGCCTCCTCCGCCACGGGGAGGTCGGAGGTGCCTGCACACACGACGGCGATATAACCGTCGTGGACTTTAAGCATGGGCCGCTTGAACCAGGTCAGCGACCTCGCAGTTTCGTGGTAGGTGACACCTTCCACGGCAGCGGTAACATGGGCGGCTTTGGCCGCGTCTACGCGCGTAGCGAGCACGCGGTCGGTGTGCTCCATCAGCCGCCGGAAAATCGCCTCGATCTGCTCGGCGGTCTTGCCTTCCCCGAAAATGACCTCGGGGAAGCCCGTTCGCTTCTCGCGATCGATATCGAGCTGAGCAAATCCAAGATCAAGGTTAGCTGGGCCAGCGGCGCTGCCTTCCTTGATGATTTGCTTTTTGGCTTCTTCTACGTCCAGATCGCCCGCCTGGACGAGCTTTAAGATTTTCTCTAAGTCCATCATAGGGATGCTTCTTTCACCTTGTCTTTCGTCTCCTTAGACAGCACTTCGTTCATGCTGCCCGTGCGGTAACCTTGTAAATCGAGCGTCACGTAAGTGAAGCCGAGCTTGCTGAACTTTTCATAGATCGCATCCCGGTGTTCGACGACTTTATGAATCTCATCCGGCATAACCTCGATCCGGGCAATTTTCTCATGGTGACGTACGCGCACCTGATATAATCCAAGCTGGGACAAGAAGTATTCGCCTTCGTCGAGTTGATCGATTTTCCACTTCTCAATTTGCGTCCCATAAGGGATACGAGAAGACAAGCAAGCAAAAGACGGTTTATTCCAAGTACGCAGTCCTAGCTCTTTGGAAAGCTGTCTGATCTCGTCTTTGGTCATGCCGGACTCCTGCAAAGTACTACGGACGCCTTGCTCGTTCTTGGCTTGTAGACCCGGTCTGTAATCACCGAGATCGTCCATGTTCGAACCATCCAGAATATAGGGGTACCCTAACTCTTTGGCTAGTTGCTGCAAATGTGAATAAAGTCCCGTTTTGCAATGGTAACAGCGATCTGGATTGTTAGCGACGAAATTCGCATTCTCTAATTCCTTGACCTCTGTTTTGTACAGTGGGACACCGATTTGTTCTGCTAGTTCAACGGCGGCATCAAATTCCCGAGAAGGGAACGTTTCGGATGCTGCAGTGACGGCTAAGACTTGATCTCCGAGCTCCTGCTGCGCACGTTTGAGGACGAATGTACTGTCAACCCCTCCGGAGAAGGCGATTAATACTCGGCCCATACCTCTTAAAATTTCTCCAAGCTTGCGGTCTTTCTCTCGCGTTACTTCTTGTATGCTCATGTTTCTTCCCTCCCATACAGCCTTTACGTGACAGGTTAAGCTGTTTTGGCCATCTTGATAAGTGTATCACAACTGAGTGGCAAAGTGGATTGTTTTGTCAGTCATTCATGTTATAATAACAAGAACGAGAAACCAAATAAAAGGCGGGAAATATAGTGCCTACAAAGCCATTAGAGAGAAAACCAGACTGGTTAAAAATCAATCTCAAGACAGACGAGAATTTCAAAGAAATAAAGTCAATGATGCGTTCCAAGACGCTGCATACGGTTTGCGAAGAAGCCAAATGTCCAAACATTCATGAGTGCTGGGCGAATCGTACAGCCACTTTTATGATTTTGGGCGATATTTGTACCCGAGCATGCCGTTTCTGTGCAGTCAAGACAGGGCTGCCTACCGAGCTGGATCTGGAAGAGCCAGAACGTGTAGCGGATGCCGCTTTGCAAATGGGACTGCGGCACTGTGTCGTCACTTCCGTAGCGCGCGATGATTTGGCCGATGGCGGCGCGATGATATTCGCTGAGACCATCAAAGCGATTCGCCGCAAATTGCCAATGTGCACAGTCGAAGTGCTGATCCCCGATTTCTTAGGTCGGGAAGAGTCACTGGCCACGGTTCTAGAGGCTAAGCCTGATATCTTAAACCATAACATGGAGACTGTTGAACGCATGTCAGACCGCGTTCGCTCGAAGGCGAAATATCGCCGTTCTCTGGAACTGCTGGAGCGTTCGAAGCGTATCGCTCCAAACATCCCAACCAAATCCAGCGTTATGATTGGCGTTGGCGAGGAGTGGGACGAGCTGCTGCAAACGATGGAGGATTTACGCGCGGTTGGCTGCGACATTATGACGATTGGGCAGTACCTGCAGCCGTCTACAACGCATTTGGCTGTAGCCAAGTATTATACGCCTGAACAGTTTGCTATGCTCAAAGAAGAGGGCATGAAACGTGGCTTTAAGCACGTTGAGTCGGGACCATTGGTTCGCAGCTCGTACCATGCCCATGAACAGGTTCAAGCCGCATCGAACGTTTAAATTAACGAACGGATCATAGAAAGGAGAGCTTCCTACCATCATGATTCATATTGCAAATAAAACATACGAGCTCGTCACAGACCATAAAAATGGCTGGAATTTTGAAGTTTTTAAAGAACGTTTTAGCGAAGTGTTGGAGCGATACGACTATATTGTCGGCGATTGGGGTTACAGCCAGCTAAGGCTGAGAGGATTTTTTAAAGAAATCCATCCTAAAGCTACAAAAGAATCATCCATCGCGGCTCTTCAAGATTACTTGAATGAGTACTGCAACTTCGGCTGCGCTTATTTCATTATCGAAAAAGTGAATGGCGCAAAGCAGCAAGTGCCTTCTGAAGTGATTACAACTACTCCTTAATGTAGTTGAAACCAAAAGACGCCTCTCATTCTCCAACGGAGTGAGGGGCGTCTTCTTACTTTTTATTTCACTTCTAACCCAACAAAAGCTTCCCGAACCCTATTCCAGAAAGGAAATGGCCGGAACCTGGCAAACTTAACCTTCACGTTGGCTGCTACACGGCAGCGGATAGAAACAACGTCGTTTCGCTGCAAGTACAAGTGATCAAGTGATAAAAGCATATTCTGCTGCGCCTTGGGATAAATGTCACAGTGATGATGCTTCGGTAAAATCATAGAAGAGCCGAGTGTGCGGTAGACCCTATTGTTAATCGAAGCAATCTCAGCAATTTGAATGGCTTCGAGCGAAGGGTGAACCATTGCCCCGCCTAAGCTTTTGTTGTAAGCTGTACTGCCGGCAGGCGAGGAGATGCAAATTCCGTCACCGCGGAACATTTCGAACATTTCGTCGTTAACGTGAAGTCGCGCGACTAGCGATACTTCGATTCCTCGTATTGTAAATTCGTTGAGCGCCAGGTGCGTCTCGGAGCCCTTTTCTGTCGTAATTTCAATCTCAACGACGGGGTACTGTACAACACGCAGCTCCTCGGGTGTGGTGACACTAAATATCAATGAAGCTAGATGATCCAGCTCATCTGGTTTCCAATCTGCGAAGAAACCTAAGTGACCTGTATGGATACCAACGAAAGCGATGTGATCAAGCTGCTGCACATATTTATGAAAAGCTTGCAGCATCGTGCCATCTCCGCCAATAGAAAGGACAATGTCCGGATTTTCTTCATCCCTCGGCATGCCTTGCTGTGCGGCGAGTTGGTGGAACCGCTCTGTCAGCCCCTTGGAGATGTCATCGCCTCGTTCAATGACGTTGTATTTCAATTGGTTTCCTCCTAAGAGTTTTGCTTTAGCAAAACTTTCTTCGTAAGCATAAGCTGAGTTTTCGTAAGCAAACTTTGTTCGTAAGCATTAGCTTGTAATCGAGCAATATTTATCAATGTCCTGAAGTATCGATTCAGGTGTATGTCGGAATTCGGCGGCGACCCGATAAGAATCATTACTGAAATTCGTCACCCTAATGATCTCACCATAAGCCGTAATAGGATGGGGGTACCCAGGGAGAATGAAGCTGAATTCCAGAAATAAGGGAAAGAAGAGCCGATTCGTCGTAACGAAAGAAAGCCCGCTGGCACTAATATCAAGCAGTTGTCCGGAAAAAGCGACTCCCTTGCTTGCGGATATGCCGCGAATGCCAACAATACGCAGTGTGATCGGTGTTCGAAGGGAGAGCTTAGCTCGGCTGTACCTTCTGTTCTGATGATGATGAATTTCTTCGGGAATGGATAGCGAGAGGTAACATATCGTCTTCTTTAATTCAAGTTGAATTAAATCGACATAGGCGTAATATAAAATTCCACTGTCTTTAAAAGAAAACTCAATGAAAGAAATATGCTCTAATTTGTCGAATGGAAAAATTCCGGATAGCTCTAAACAAACGGTGAATGAAGCTTCACCTATTTTATCAACGGAGAAATTTTCTTCATAGCAAAAAGGCTGCCCATCTTTGCATTCTCCGACAATGATCAAATGACAATCTGTATTCGGTGCGATATATGCCAATTCCAGTGCCTTATTCCAATCCATAGCATCACCAAGTGGTTAGATTTGCATTCATGAACGCATGCACATACCGTAAGTTCTCTATTCATAATAATTTATAAAAGAAAATAAGAAAAGCCCCAAACGGGGCTTTATCTAGGAATTCACGTATTTACTGCCACGATAATGTACTGGTGACTACGGAGAGTTCAAAGGAATGTGCGAAGTTAGATGAGATGGGGCGCACGCGAATAGAGAAGTGAGGCCCATGAATGAGATGCGATGGAATGGTCGCTTTATAGTTCTGCATCTGTTCAATTAGTTCACCTATCGGCACCATTGGAATAATTTTTTGCTCCCATGTTTCGCCATTTTCCTCGTAATAAATGACTTCTACTGCCGTATCTTGCGGCCAAATGGGGCCGAAGTGAACTTGTGTCGTAATTTCCTTCGTTGATGGTTTTATTTCGTTTAACGGCACTTCCGTTGATAATTTGGCAGAGCGGTCATCGATGCCAATGATTTTCACATGATACCAGTTTGAACGGATGAACTGTTTGTAATCGGCAACCTTCGTTGCAACATCATAGTGATTAGAAACAAAGAGACGGGCTCGCTGCGCTGTCGGCAAATAGGTGAGCTCTGTGTAGTCTTGCACCATGCGATGCGTGTTATAGACCGGGCTCAGCGATTGGATAGAACGCTTCATGCGGCTGATCCATTGATGCGGGAGTGCTCCTTGATTGTAGTACAGCGGAATAATTTCTTTCTCTAAAATGTGATAGATGGCTTGCGTATTTTCTTTCTCTTGTGCAGCCCAGTCCGCTGCTCCTGTGGAACCGATAGCCCAGCCGTTCGCTCCGTTGTAGCCTTCCTCCCACCAGCCGTCGAGTACACTAAAATTAAGTACCCCGTTCATGGCGGCCTTCTGACCGCTCGTTCCACTGGCCTCAAGAGGTCTACGGGGGTTATTTAACCAGACGTCTACGCCTTGTACGAGGTAACGTGCCATATTCATGTCATAGTTTTCGAGAATAACGATTTTCCCGACGAACTCTTTCATTTGCGAGACGCGATAAATTTCACGGATAAGCTCTTGACCTGGGTAATCGGCAGGGTGAGCCTTGCCAGCAAAAATAAATTGTACGGGTCGCTCGGGATCATTGATGATCTTCTTAAGCCGGTACAAATCATTAAAAATGAGATTAGCTCGCTTATAGGTCGCAAACCTTCTGGCGAATCCGATGGTTAATGCCTTGGGATTTAAATATTGTCTGACTTCCTCGATCCGCTCTTCAGATTCTCCGTTGCGTTTTCGCTGCTCGAGCAAATTTCGCCTGGCGTAACGAACTAAATTTTCTTTCAGTTGTTGGTGCACTTTCCAGATAGATTCGTCTGGAATGACCTCGATCTGCGCCCACTGATGCTTATTGGCTTGCTCTTCCCGCCATGAACCGGGCAGGAAACGATCAAGCAGTTCTTTCCATTGCGGCGCTGTCCATGTATCCATGTGTACACCATTTGTAATGGAGCTAATGGGAACTTCGCTTGCATCGATGTGACCGTGAAATTCTTTGAACATTTCTCGGGATACTTGACCGTGCAGCTTACTGACCCCATTGCGCAGTCCGGCTGTATTCATGGCCAAATGGGTCATATTGAATTGGCCCGTATGGTGATCGAGCCCTAGAGCTACGATGTCCTGTTTGTGCCGTGACAGCTCACTCAGGAGAGGTCCGAGATAGTGTTCCACCATCTCGATGGAGAATGTGTCATGCCCCGCAGGTACGGGCGTATGGGTCGTAAATACAGTGGCTGAGCGAACGGTTTCAACCGCCACATGAAAGGGAAGACCTAGATGCAGAAGCTCCTTCAGTCGCTCCAACGTGAGGAAAGCTGCATGCCCTTCGTTGATATGGTACACGTTAGGGTAGATGTTAAGCAGCCGAAGTGCCTTAACACCTCCAATGCCAAGAACCATTTCCTGAGCAATCCGGGTATCTTGATTGCCCCCATACAACTGAGCGGTCAGCTCTTTGTCCGCTGCATTGTTAGCTTCGTGATCGGCATCCAGCAAATAGATTGAATTACGGCCGACACGCACACGCCAAATCTGTAGGGTGATGGCGCGACCAGGCATATCAATGGAAACAGCGAGCTGTTGGCCGTTTTGCTGCACAGGTTCGATTGGAAGCTTGGTGAAGTCATAGGGGTATAATTCACTTTGCTGACCACCGGAGGCATCGATTTTCTGCGTGAAATAGCCTTTTTTATAAAGCAGTCCAACACCGATCAAAGGGATACCCAAATCACTGGCAGATTTCGTATGGTCACCAGCTAAGATTCCCAGTCCTCCTGAATAAATCGGCAAAGATTCATGAAAGCCGAACTCTGCGGAGAAGTAAGCAATTTGTACATAACCTTGATCCGGATGCTTCTCTTGAAACCAAGTGGTGCCATTCATATAAGCGTCGAACTTGGCAATTACTTGTTGATAACTTGCTACAAAATCTTGGTTACCGCTGAGGGCCTCGATCTGTGAATTGTCCAACAGGTGAAGTAAAAGAACAGGATTGTGGCCGCATTGATCCCATTTTACAGGATCCATTTGTGCAAAAAGCTGCAAGGCGTCATGGTTCCAACTGAACCATAAGTTGAATGATAACTCATTCAAACGCTCAATCGCAGGAGGCAAATGTTTCGCTTCTTGGGGGAAGGCTACTTGCATATCTGGATGTTCTCTCCCTTTATGATCATGATCGTGATTACCCATATTATCTTGTTCCACCAACCTTTTCATACACGAGTTTAAGTAAGGAATATGCAGCAAAGAGTCCGGCAATGACAGAAAAAGCACCAAGGAAGACCGTTCCGCTAATTGGCAGCATTAACCTGAGATAGCTGAGAACAGGAGAAGCCGAATCATATTGAGGTAAGAAAACAGATTTTGGTTCTCGGAAAATTTGCATAGGCTCCCAAAAAACGAGAACAATAGCAGCGGAGAGCAAGGCATGGATGAAGCGTGCGATGACAAATGGCAAGTAACGCAGATTCGTATGACTTAATAGGCTAATAATTTGAGCATGAACGGACATGCCGCCCCATGACAAAATAAAAGCGCCGATAGCTACTTTGTTGGAGAGAGCTAGCGACGCGGGAGCATTCCCGGCAGCCTTCGCCCCGAGCGTAACCTCAAACAAACCATTCATAACAGCTTGTGATAACTCATGGGGGAGTCCTGCGATTTCCAGGACGGAGGATATAAGCAGGTAAATGGCATTCATGACCTTAGCTGCTGTTAAGACTTCTAAAACAACAGAGAAGAAAACAACTAATCCACCTACTACGAAAATCAAGCTGAGCGACTGTAGGATGGATTGACTCAGTAGTGTGCCTATGGATCTGCCATCGTTGGTTCGAGCGCTGTGCATCGCTTCAAATGCACGTTTCCAGACCCAGCCCTTGCTCTTGGGTTCCTGCTCTGTAGGCAAGCTCTTTCTGCCGTGAAATCGCATCATTAAACCTATAAGCACGGAGCCTCCATAATGAGCAATAGCCAAGATCATAGCCAAAGAAGGATCGTGGAAGAAGCCTATTGAAACGGCTCCGATTAAGAAAATCGGATCGGAGCTTGTTGTGAACGCAACGAGTCGCTCACCTTCCTCCCGGTTGACAAGCTTCTGCTCCCACAGCTGGGAGGTCAACTTAGCTCCGACCGGATAACCGGCAGCGAAGCCCATAGCCATTACGAAGCCGCCAATGCCAGGGATACGGAAGACGGGACGCATCATCGGATCGAGCAGTGTCCCGAAGAAATGAACGATACCGAAGCCAAGCATAATTTCGGATATGACGAAGAAAGGGAAAAGTGCTGGGAAGAGCACATCCCACCAAATGGAAACGCCGCGTAAGGCAGCTTGAAGGCCGTCATGAGGGAACGCAAATAAGCATAGAATAATGGCAACAACAACAAAAGCCATAAGTAACGCAGCCGTGAAATTTCGTTTCTTCATGAGATTGGATACCTCCTCCTACTCAACTATATGAACAGGATGGGACATACATGCCGTCCCAAAATACTTAGACTTTGGTACTGTTCACAGCCTGGTTTTATGGTAAAATAGAACTAGTAAAGTCTTATATCCTAGGCAGCGGGAGTGATTCAAATGACAGGTGTCATTGCTGGTTTGGTTGTATGTATGTTCGTATTTGTCATTCGGGAAACGCTCATGCATGCAGGGGATGAGGATTTAGAAAATTATTAAAGTAATACGAATAGCGAGGTTTACCCTAATGTCAGAAAGTAATCGCAGCACGTTGTACGAATTGATGGGGGGAGCGGAGACGGTACGCAGACTCGTGGAAGCCTTTTATCCAAAAGTTCAGCAAAATCCACTACTCTCGCCTCTGTTCCCTTCGGATATTGGACCCGTTATAGATAAACAGTTCATGTTTTTAAGTCAGTTTTTTGGTGGTCCAACTTTGTATTCAGATGCGCATGGACATCCGATGATGAGAGCAAGACATATGGCATTTCCTATTACAGTAGAACGTGCAGATGCATGGTTAAGCTGTATGTCGGAAGCAATGATTGAAGTAGGACTACCGCCTGATTTACGGGATTTTTTACTGGAACGGCTGAAAGGCTCTGCCTATCATTTTATTAACACATCAGAAGAAGAATAGTTCTTCTTTCCTACATACAATATAGTGAAGGCGGGGTTTCAAGGATGGTCGAACCTTTATATGATATTTCAGTGAAATGCACATATTGCGAGAATTCCTACAAAACGATGAAGGTTCGCCCAAGCTTCAAGAAAGCTAGCAAAACGGATACAGATTTCTGTGTTCATTATAAAGACATCAACCCCGACTTTTATGTCGTGAGGGTCTGTCCGTTTTGCGGATATGCACATACGGAAAACTTTTCGGATAAATGGAAACCGGCGCAGAGGGAAGTCTTTTACGAGAGAGTGGCTCAAAACTGGTCCATGCGCAATTATTGCGGAGAAAGAACTTGGGAAGATACGCTTCTGAGTTACAAGTTGGCCCTTCTTAGTGCACAGATTAGAGAAGAGAAATCGCGTGTTGTTGCAGGGCTTCTCCACCATTTGGCATGGTTGTATCGTTCCAAAGGAGATTGGGAGCAGGAGGAGCGTTTCCTAACGTTTGCCTTGGACGCATATGTCAGTGTGTATGAAACAGAAGGTATGGATCTCAATAATGCACGACTCATGTACTTAATAGGAGAGCTGAATCGCAGATTAAGCCGCTTCAATGAGGCGGTAAAATGGTTTTCCCGCATTATTAATGACCGCAAGATTATGGATGCTGGTATGATTAGAGCAAGTCGTGAACAATGGATAGCAACCCGTGAGGATATGCTTGCCATTCGTATGGAGCTCCCAGACGAAATGAAACAAGCTACATAGTGAATATTGCCGATAAATCAAATGAACGCTTATCCATTCTGGGAGTTGACTTCTGCCCTTGAATGATTAAGCGTTCATTTTTTGTTCGGTTATTTTTAGTTGCACATGTTTGAAAAGGGTAGAACGGTTTTTGCCCCGATGCTTGGATTCATAAAGCGCATGATCCGCTTCAGAGATGATTCGTTTCAGTTCCACCTGAGGCTCTTCCGCGGTTGAAATTCCTATTGAGATTGTAATTGGTGCAGAATCCGTAAGGTTCTTATGGTGGAACGTATCAGCGACAATGGTACAAAGCAGATCTGCATATTTGCTAAGCCGCAGGGGATCAATCTCTGAGCTGAGAAGAATAAATTCTTCCCCCCCGTATCTGGCCAAATAATCTTGTACATGGATATGGTGTCGGAGAACATTGCTGATCTCACGGAGCAGCTGATCACCTTCCAAATGTCCAAACTGATCATTGTATTGCTTGAAATTATCTAAATCAATCATCATGATGGAGATTCTTCGTTTGCGAAGCGCATTGCTGGCTATCGGCATAAAGCTGCGCAGATTCGGCAGTTTGGTTAATCCGTCTTGATTGGCTTGCAGCTCTAACTGGCGCTGCAGCCGCCAACTTTTATTCTCATCATTGACCATGACGATAATGATGATGAAAGTAGCTGATATGATGGCTAACATAAATAACTGATCTAGGGCGTATGGCCATGATAAATTGCTCTCTATAAGCTCTTGTATGAGTAGGCGAAGGAGAAAGACGAATGAGCATATTTGGAGCCCATGACGAATAGGAATGTCCAAAAAACCGCTGCGGTATTCTTTGTTGTGAAACAAGGAGCTAATCAGTGCTGGGGCTAATAGTTCTTGTGCGATGATGAACCATTCATGGCTTTCTTGCGTGAA
This sequence comes from Paenibacillus sp. J31P190, assembly GCF_059692075.1. Taxonomy (NCBI): domain Bacteria; kingdom Bacillati; phylum Bacillota; class Bacilli; order Caryophanales; family Paenibacillaceae; genus Paenibacillus; species Paenibacillus sp. J31P190. The sequence goes on from NZ_JCAUAS010000018.1 coordinate 69,849, forward strand.
GAGGGTAAATCCCGAAGGTATTACGGTCGATAGCAGTGCAACAGGCAGTCCATAACGCAAACCGGCCATAAAGATGGGCACCGAACGTAAATCAACCAAGCCAAATAGCTCTGGTAGGGGTACCAGCATCATGATGATGCTGGCTAGTCCAGTGAGCAATGGTGCAAGCAACTGCTCATAAGAATCAATAAGCATCTTGCTGCGAACTTTCATTGCCATGTAATTTAACGTAACTAACGTACATGCGCTTGTCAAAGGAACGAGGTACTCATTCATAGGGACTCTTTCTACTCCTTGCGCTTGAAGCTACGAATCATTTGCGTATTGCGGTGTCCGCCAATAAATAATCGCGATCGGTGTCAACGAGCGTCAGCTTATTATGGCAGCAAGGAAACACAAGCAGCTTTTTTTTACCTTCGTGAATAGATGTCAGTTCGTGGATTTTGAGCGGCAGCAGCACATTGGGGCTATGGCAAAAGGGACACTCAGCCACATAAATGTCCTTCATAATAATGTCATAAGGCCAAGTGTTAGCGAAAGGGATCAAAGCTTACTTCGATTCAGGATCGCTATTTTCTGGAGAGGAAGCTTTAGCGAGCTCCGCTAATTTTTGCAGTAAAATATGTTGTGGCATATGCATGAGATGTTCTAAAGGCACCTTAAGTTGTTCAGCTAGCTTAACGGCCGTTTCTGGAGAAATTTGTAACGGTTTCATAATTGAAAATCACCCATCCTGTTCCGAATATATAGTGTGGGAACTATCTATAATTGAATCATACTTTTTACCTATAAGCAATGAGTAAGATGAGTATTATTGGCGATCAGCCGGCGTTTATGATTTAATAAAAGATGGAAAGGAAAGGTGATAGCTTTGCTTAATTTACCTCTTAATCAAACATGGAATTTAGAAACCTTTTTTCCTGGGGGAAGCGAATCTGCAGCATTCGCAGCTCATCTGAAGGAGCTTCAAGCATCGATTGCAGCTTTTCAAGAACAAGTACGAAATACCCCTTCACCACAACAGGCAGAAGATACAGATTCGCTAGTGAAGCTGATCGAATTGTTTCAGCATAATTTGAAGCATATCCATGAGGCGGATTCTTTCGTAGGCTGCTTGTTAGCGGATAATCAGAAGGATAAGAAAGCGCCTGTACTTAGCGGACAGGTCAAAAGCTTGTTTGCAGAGCATCTGTCATCGCTCACCCATTTTGATCAAGTTCTGACGGGGATCCCAGACGATGTATGGTCAGCTCTACTGCAAAAAGAGCCGTTCAAAGCCATAGCTTTTCCGCTCCATGAGCGACGTGCCTTGGCCCAAGAGAAGTTGCCGCCTGAACAGGAAGCCTTAATTAATGATTTGGCCGTAGATGGCTATCATGGGTGGGGAGATCTGTATAATACGACCGTTGGTCAATTCCGCATGCCTGTAGAGGTTGACGGTAAACAGGTAGAGCTATCCGCCGGTCAAGCGTTTAATAAACTGCATACAGAGAATCGTGAAGAACGACTGGATCTATTTGAAAAATGGGAACAAGCATGGACGGACAAAGAGGAATATTGTGCCGAAGCATTAAACCATTTGGCGGGCTTCCGTCTTCAGGTTTATAAATACAGAGGTTGGAAAAATATACATAAAGAGCCGCTTGCTATCAATCGTATGGAAGAGAAAACGCTGAATGTCATGTGGGACGTGATTGACCGCAACAAGGATATTTTCGTTGCCTATTTGAACCGTAAAGCGAAACTGTTAGGTGTTGAAAAGTTGGCTTGGGTTGATGTGGATGCACCACTGGGCGATTCCTCGAAGAAAATTTCTTATGACGAAGGCGCTACTCTGATTGTCGATCAATTCAAACGGTTCAGTCCGAAGCTGGCGGCCTTTTCGGAAGAAGCTTTTGAGAAGCGCTGGATCGAAGCTGAGGATCGAGCAGGGAAGCGGCCTGGGGGCTTCTGTACATCTTTCCCGATTGCGGGTGAGACGCGTATCTTCATGACTTACGGCGGAACGCTAAACAATGTTTCTACATTAGCTCATGAGCTAGGTCACGGCTACCATCAGCATGTCATGACAGATATGCCTGCGCTAGCGCAGGAGTACGCGATGAACGTAGCCGAGACAGCCTCTACCTTCGCTGAAATGATTGTAGCGGACGCAGTTGTGAAGAGTGCCTCTACAGATGAAGAACGTATCATTTTACTCGAGGATAAAATTCAACGGGCGATCGCTTTCTTCATGAACATCCATGCGAGATTCATCTTCGAAACGAACTTTTACGAAGCACGCAGTCAAGGTTTAGTTAGCGTTGAGCGTTTGAATGAGCTCATGGTGGATGCGCAGAAGCTTGCTTACAAAGATGCTTTAAGCAGTTATCACCCGCATTTCTGGGCAGCTAAGCTGCATTTCTACGCGACGGATGTACCTTTCTATAATTTCCCTTACACGTTCGGCTACCTGTTTAGTGCAGGTATTTATGCGAGAGCCGTGCAGGAAGGCGCAGCCTTTGAAGAAAAATACATCTCTTTGCTTAGAGACACAGGCAGCATGAACGTGGAGGAGCTTGCTCAGAAGCATCTCGGCGTTGATCTGACAGAGCCGGATTTCTGGCAAAGCGCAGTCGATATGGCAGCTCAAGATGTGAAGCAATTCATGGAACTGACAGAAGCTAAAGTCAAAGTGTAAACAAAAAGGCTTTCCCATGATCAAAGTGGGAAAGCCTTTTTTGTGCGAATAAACTTATAATTTGAAAATCTGAATTGTCTGTTGTAACTGTGTGACTACACGCGTCATCTCTTCTGCTTGCGTCACGATTCCTTGTACCGTAGCAATCTGCTCATTCATAGAAGCGGAAACTTCTTGTGTACCAGCCGCGGATTCCTCCGTGATCGCCGATATGTTCTCCATCGCCGCAGCAATTTGTTCGGAGCTTGTCAGCATTTGCTCGCTTTCTTCTGCGAAGCGGGTAATTTCTTCCGAAATAAAACCTACGCTTCCAACGATCTCAGCGAAAACAATTTCGGTTTGCTCGATTAACACGGTTTGTTTCTTCACGACATCTTCGTTCACTTGAATGCTGCGAATGGCTTCTTGTATGCCTTGCTCGATGCTTTTCACGAAACCAAATACTTCACGTGTAAGAGAGGTTGACTCTTCAGCTAGCTTGCGCACTTCCTGAGCGACGACTGCAAAGCCCCGGCCATGTTCGCCAGCTCTAGCAGCTTCGATGGAAGCGTTAAGGGATAAGAGGTTTGTTTGCTCAGCAATCTCGGAAATGGAACGAGTAACGCTGCTGATGCCTTCAGCTTGACGAGCCAGCATGTCGATCGTATCGGACACCTGCTGTGTAACTTCTACATTTCGTTTCATACCGATGCCTTGGCTTTCAACGGACGTGCGTCCTTTCTCTACAAGGGTCATCATCTGATCCGAGCGATCTTTCATTTCTTTCGCAGACCCGGCATAATTGACGATTCTCACTTCAATATCTTTGGAGGTGATCGAAACACCAGAAACTTCTTCTGAAATTTGCCCGGCACCTGAGGCCAGCTCATGGGCCGAAATGCTCACTTGTTCTAGGACAGTACGGAAGCTTTCATTTTTAACATAAATATCGCGGCTTGTTTGAAAAACCTGCTTCGAAATTGTTCCTGTATCGCGAAGAATTTCGCGGAGTTTATCTATCATTTTGTTAAAAGATTGGCCAAGCTGTCCAAGGGTATCATCTGAGGTTACGGTTACTTTTTGAGAGAAGTCCCCTTTGGAAATGTTGAGCGCTATTCGGGATAAATCAGCAATGGGTTCCGTTAGCTGATTCTCGAACCATCGAATGAACGGGTAGCTTCCTCCAAGAATAATAAGTAGGAATATGATACCAAGTAAGCGATTCCAATCTGAGGCAAATGTAACAATCAGCATAAAGATTGAGTTCAAACCAATAAGTGCATAACAACCAAGTTGTAGTTTCTTTCTGAACGATAAGGATGATACTTTATCCAATCCGACCGACTCCTCTGCGAAATTTGTTTATTTGTGTTGGAATCCATGATGTGTGTTTGCAAATTATAACATTGAATCTGGAAATATTCTACATCATTTCGACAAATATCGTTCGTTTCTTACATGTAAAATGGGATTTACATTAACATTACATAAAAAATAGTAAGAATTGTGTGAATAATGTAAATTTACTGTTGAATTATGTAAATGGTGTGAGTATAATAGGTCTACAGTCGCATAAATTACATAATAAGTAAAAAATTAAAACTTAAGGAGGAAAGTAATGAATTTGGATCAAATACCACTCGCTAGACAAATCGATTTGGTGTTTAGAAAGATCAAAGAAGAATTATCGCATGTGAATTCTGGTACCGTGTTTGTGCACATTCGCAACAACGAAATTGGTAAATTCGGTATTAAGCACCTTCCGTTTGAAAGTAAGGACGGCGTATTGCCTGCAACCACGACCAAAGGTTTGACAGAGCTGCAGTATCAATCCTTTCGGCAGATGGCCATTGAATCATTGAAACGGAAGAAAAGCTGGACACATGGTGAAATTTTGTTCGATTTTACAATTAGGCAAAACATGGTGTCTGCAAGTATTATGTTCGAAAGTAATTATAATATGGCTAATTTTGCAAGAACGATTTAGCACTTATACCTTTTAATTGTAAACAACCCCAGTCAATAGAGACCGGGGTTGTTCTTATTTATGGGGAAGAATGCGACCCTTTCCGTAAGGGATACACATGGGTGTACGGAAGATGGGATCAGGCGCAACGCTGCATTTCATATCGAACACATCTAGAAGCAGCTGCTCGTTCACGATGTCTTCTGGCTTACCCTCTGCATAAACAGAACTATCCTTAATGGCGACGATATGATGGGCATAACGGCAAGCCAGATTGATATCATGCAGTACCATCACGATCGTGCGTTGTTCGTTCTCATTTAGCTCGAAGAGCAAGTCCAGTACCTCAATCTGATGGGTTAAGTCCAGATAGGTAGTGGGCTCATCAAGGAGCAGTGTAGGGGTGTCCTGCGCCAGTGTCATGGCGATCCAAGCTCTTTGGCGCTGCCCGCCAGATAAGGAATCCACACTGCGATCCGCGTATGTGAGCATATTCGTAAGCTGGAGGGCCTGCATGACTTTGCTCTCATCTTCTGATGACCACTGCTGCAGCCAACTTTGATAGGGGTAGCGTCCTTGCTTCACAAGCTGACGTACGGTAAGCCCTTCGGGCGCGGAAGGTCCTTGTGGGAGGATGGCCATTCGCCGAGCTACCTCTTTGGTTGAGAGTTTGGCGATTTCCGTGCTATCCAGTAGGATTGCACCTGATTTCGGCTTCAGCAGTCTAGCAAGTGAGCGTAGAAGTGTTGATTTCCCACAGCCATTACTGCCAATAAATACGGTGATTTTGCCTTTAGGTATTTGTAAATTCAAGCTGTGAAAGATGGTCGTCTCTCCGTATGTTAACTGTAGCGATTGTGCTTCCAGTGCTTTTTCTTTTTCCAGGGTGGGCATGGGTCTATTCTCCTTTAAGTAAAACCGCTGTTGTTAACCGCGATTTCTACTGCGATATAGCACATAGATGAAGATAGGGGCGCCGATAGCTGCCGTGAAAACACCTGCCGGAATATCGAGCGGTTTGAACAAGAAGCGTCCTGCTAAATCAGCTAACAGCAGAAGCAGGGAACCTGTCAATGCGGACACAGGGATAAGCGCGCCGAAGCTTGGACCTACGAGCTTGCGGGAAATGTGCGGAGCCATAAGACCAATGAAATTGATCGCACCTCCGAAGGCGACTGCAGCCCCTGACAGTGCAACGCTAAGGATGATCAGAAGGAAGCGTTGACGCCCAACGCTGCTTCCAACACTACGGGCGATATCTTCACCCAAGGACTGTATGGTAATGTGACGCGCATACAAGAAGATGATGGGAATTAACAGTGAGACCCATGGTAAGAGCGGGTAAACCGCTTTTTTCCAGGAAACTCCGTAAATACTGCCAGTCATAAAGGTTAGAGATTGATTAGCCAGAATAATCGGTCCGGAAAGCAGCATGAGATAGGACAGTGCGCTCATCGCAGCAGTAAGTCCCGTCCCAATCAGGACAAGCCGCAGAGGCGTGATCCCATTTTTCCATGAGAGTGAATAGACCAGTAAGGTAGCGGCGAAAGCGCCAATAATAGCGGCAACTGGCAGCCAGTGAATACTGATTTTATCTGAGAAAAAAAAGAAAAAAGAAACAGCCCCAAGCGTAGCTCCACCCGTTGTGCCAATCGTGTCCGGTGAGGTTAGTGGATTTCGTACAATGCCTTGCAGGATGGCTCCAGCTACACCAAGCGATGCACCAATTAAGACGGCAACAATGACTCTAGGTAGACGTAAAGTCCTGACGATCATCATATTTGGATCAGTCCCGTAACCAAAGACAGCACGAACGACTTCGGCAGGTTTGATATAAATGCTTCCTATTCCTGTACTCAGAATCATCACGATAATGACGGCAAGGAGCAGAAAAAGAGTAACAATCAGAGATTTCTTACTGATCAGATAAGAGAAGCCTTTGTTTCGTATGGTGACATATCGATGGGAATGACTCATTTCAGAAGTCCCCCTTTGCGAGCGATGTAAATGAAGAAGGGTACTCCGAGAATGGCTGTAGCTACACCGACATGAACTTCTTTAGGCATAACAATGAAACGAGCTATAATGTCAGCTCCAACTAAAAGAATGCCGCCTAGAACCGCACAATAAGGAATGACCCAGCGATAGTCGATTCCGACAAGAAAGCGAACGATATGCGGAATGATAATCCCTACGAAAACAATCGGACCGGCTACAGCTACAGAGCCTCCGGCAAGAATGACAATCACAACTGCGGCAATGAATTTCACGTATACGGTGCGTTGTCCAAGCCCTTTGGCTACATCATCCCCCATAGATAATATGTTGATGTGCGGCGATAAGAATATAGCGCCAATCCAAGCGATTAGGATATAAGGGTAAACGGATTGGAGCATGGCCATTGTCCGTCCTTCGACGGATCCGACAAGCCAGTATAAGACCTGGTCAAAGGCTTTACCGTTTCCAAGCAAAATACCTTGGGTTAACGAAGCGAAAAATGCTGTCATTGCTGAGCCTGCTAGCGTAATTTTCATAGGAGTTAAGCCGTCGCGGCCTAAGGAACCGAGTCCATAGACAAGGGCAGAGCTGAATGCAGCACCGACAAATGCAATCCATGTAAACTGAGTAAGGCTGGAAACATTAAAAAATCCAACGGATAACACGATGGCAAAGGCAGCGCCTGAATTAATGCCGAACATACTTGGGGAAGCCAGCGGATTCCGTGTAATAGCTTGCATAAGCGCGCCTGCAACGGCCAAGCTTCCTCCAACGAGGGCAGCTATCAAGGCTCTTGGGATGCGTACGGTTTGGATGATGATAGCCTCGTTTGTTGGTTGGGCTGCTTGCGCAAAGGAAGTCACAATTTGATCCCATGAATACGTATGTAGTCCGAACATGACGCTGCTGAGCATCATTGCAGTCAACAAGCAGCAAGCTGCGAATAATCCAATACTTTTATAGAAATGGTGGAGACGTTCTTTGCTTGAATAACTTGAATGGTTCATGAATGAGTGCCTGCTTCCTTAAATGCTGCTTCATTTATTTTAATGAGTCTGACTAGCGAAGTCAACGAATATGATAATCATTATCAATATAGATTGACAGGCTGGTGATAAATTAGTAATATGTGATAGATAATGATAATCGTTATCATCAATTGACTGCGTGGAGGGAACTCATTTATATGTTTGGAAAAAGAAATCGGCAACAAGGAAGAGCTTGGGCTCTTATTGCACTTATGTTTATTTTGTCCGTTGTTTTGACGGCTTGTGGTGATAAGCCAGGTTCACAGCCTTCGGCATCTGCAGCAGCTCAAGAAACAGCGAAGGCGGATAGTCCTCGAACCATTAAACATGCCATGGGAGAAACAGCCGTACCAGCGAATCCAAAGCGTGTTGTCATTTTGACTAACGAAGGAACGGAAGCGCTTCTTGCTTTAGGCATAAAACCGGTAGGTGCGGTTGAATCTTATTATGGAAACCCATGGTTTGATCATATTAAAGCTGATATGCAGGGTGTAACGACAGTTGGCGGTGAATCACAGCCGAATTTGGAATTGATCGCATCGCTTAAACCCGATTTGATCATTGGCAATAAGATGCGTCATGAGAAAGTCTACGATCAATTAAAAGCCATTGCTCCAACGGTCTATTCGGAGACGCTGCGCGGTGAGTGGAAAAGTAATTTCCTTTTATACGCTGATACACTAAATAAAAAAGCCGAAGGCGATAAAGTCATCGCAGCTTTCGATAAACGCATTGAGGATTTCAAAAGCAAAGCAGGCGATAAGCTGAAAGAGAAAGTGGCTGTCGTCCGTTTTATGGGTGTCAAAACCAGATACTATTACGGCAATATGTTCACGGGTGTTATTTTTAAACAAATCGGTATCGTTCGCTCGGATGCTAAAAGTGATGAGAAATCGTTTGAAGACATTACCAAGGAGCGTCTAACGGAGCTTGATGCTGCGGATAAAGTGTTTTATTTTACTTATGAGACCGGAGACGGCAAAGGGACTAAGCAAGAGCAGGAATGGATGAATGACCCGCTCTGGAAGAATCTAAAAGTAGTTAAAGAGAATAAGTTAATCAAAGTGAATGATGCGACTTGGAATACAGCTGGCGGTGTCAAGGCGGCTAACATCATGCTGGATGATTTGTATAACCTATATCAAGTGAAGCCTTAAAACGAAGGGACTGCTTATTATGAGCAGTCCTTATTTTTTTGAGAATAGGGGTTAAGGCGATGTAGCTCACCTTATTTAGGATAGTTAGCTGTGGATTTTTGCTAGGCTTGACAAGTTCATAGAATTCATACTATGATTCACCTGTCTGATAGGTACACAGGTTCGAAGATAAGGGGAAAAATTGATGCCGAAAATTCAGAAATACAATGTTCATGAACTAGTAGCACAAGAAATTCAACGATATATTGAGCAAAATGCTTTGAAAGAGGGAGACAAACTGCCTTCCGCCGGAGAACTAACCGCGATGTTTGGTGTTGGCCGTTCGTCCTTGCGGGAAGCTCTGCGTTATTTGGAAGCTGTTGATATTGTTCGCGTAGAGAACGGCAAGGGGATTTTTGTGCGCGATGTCGATACGTTTCGTTTCACCGGCAAAGTGAAGGTGGAGAACGAGAAGAAGTTCTTACTTTCCATTCTTGATGTGCGTCGCGCACTCGAGGGCAAAGCGGTGGAGCTATCCGCACGGAATATCAATGTTAATCAATTGAAAGAGTTGGAGAAAATTTTACAAGAGTATAAAAGGCTGAAAGAAAACGAGAAAGATACCTCGCAAATCGACCTTGCTTTTCACCAACACATTATTAAATCTTCAGGTAATCCGATCTTGGAAAGCGTCATTAACTCCATGAGCGGCCTTTATCAAAAGTTTTTCAACGATCCGCTTGGAGAGAAGCGTTTATTTGACGAGACTTATCCTTTCCATCATACGATTTACGAGGGAATTTCCCAGCATGACCCAGAACGAGCGACAAGCGAGTTTCATCAAATGATGGATTGCATCGAGAAACTGATCAAAACCTATTAAAAAAAATGTCGATTTTTTTACTTGACGGAGAAAGCGGTATCAATTATGATCAACCTATCAGACAGGATGACTGGATGATACATCATAAACGAATCGCAACCGAGGAGGGGTATCTTCTTATGTGGGGAAAACAAATGCGTAAAGTATGGCCAACAGTAGTTGCATCTACGATGCTAATGGGGTTGCTCGCAGCTTGCGGCAGCAATACGGACACTGCAAAAAGTGATGCGAAAGGCAATAGTGATCAAGCGGGTGCCGGAGCAGGTTCTGGGAAAGTGGTTACCGTTCATATGATCGAGAGCTTGACGAGCCCGAAACGGACCGATATTCTCAAAGCGATGATTTCCCAATTCGAGAAAGAGAATCCGACAATTAAGGTCGATCTCATTTCGCCTCCGTTCGATCAAGCGGATAATAAGATCAGAACTATGCTTGCAGCTAAACAAGAACTAGACGTTCTAGAAGTAAGAGATCTGAACATCGCGGAGTATGTAAACAACGGGTACATTGATCCGCTCGATACTTACACGGGTACTTGGAAAGACTTCGGTACAGTAACAGCAGTGGCCAAGTCGATTGCAACGAATAACAATAAACTTTATTTCATTCCGAATGGTTTGTACCAGCGTCAATTGTTCTACCGCAAAGACTGGTTCGAGGAGAAAGGTTTGAAACCGCCGGTTTCCTACCAAGAACTATATGAAACGGGCAAGAAGCTAACTGATCCTGCTAAAAACCGGTACGGTTTCTCGTTCCGAGGCGGTATGGGGTCTGCAGGCATCACCGACCAGATGGTACTCGCTTATAACGGGGATCAGGTGAATTTGGAGGATGCCCAGTTCTTAAAGAGCGGCAATACGATTTACTCTTCACCAGAAGCTAAGGAAGCCATTGAATTGTATATGAAAATTTATAAAGAAGCTTCCCCTTCGGATGCTGTTAACTGGGGCTTCCAAGAGCAAGTGCAAGCGTTCACCTCTGGTGTAACCGGCATGCTGCTGCAAGATCCGGACGTCATTCAAACCATTCAGGAGAAAATGAAGCCTGAGCAATGGGCAACAGCACCGATGCCAACAGGACCAAGCGGCAAGGCTCTCATTCAAGCAGGTGGAGCTGGCTGGGGTATCGCATCCCAATCTAAGAACAAAGAAGCGGCCTTCAAGTTGATCGCCTTCTTGTCTAATCCTGAGCAGAATACCGAGTTTGGTAAAAAGTACGGCTTAGTTCCGATTCACACCACAGCTGCAAACGACGAGTATTTCAAAACAGGCCCTTACAAAACGCTGCTGGATATGTCCAACAAGCCGGACGTATTCATGAACTACAAGCCGCCGTTCCAATATCCGGGTACGGGTCAATGGAATCAAGCGAGCATGGAATCTGGCCAAGCGTATTTGCTCGGTAAGTTCACTGTCGTCGACGTTCTGAAGAAATGGGACGCCTATTGGATGGATCAAAAGTCGAAGAAAAAATAGCGTTTAACCTTCGTAATGGGTGGCGATTCGCTGCCCATTACCATTTTTCTATATGAGGTGGTGCATCTAATGAAGAGTCGGCAGCCGTTCATCTTATTTGGTTTGCTCCCCGCTCTATTACTGGTCCTTGTTTTCACATATTATCCGTTCCTAAAGGGCGGCATTATGGCGTTTCAAGAATACAAGCTGTTCGATCTTAGAAATGTTCATTTTGTCGGTCTGCAAAATTTTCAGGATGCATTCAAGGATCCGAAGTTCCTGACTGCCTTGCAGAATAGTGCGTACTGGGTGGTTTTTTCCTTAGTATTTCAATTTCTCATCGGGCTGACGCTTGCGCTATTAATGAACAAAAAATTCCGGGGTAGAGGGATATACCAAGGTTTAGTGTTTTACTCTTGGGCGCTTTCGGGGTTTCTGATCGGGATGATTTGGAAGTGGATGTTCAATTCACAAATCGGTGTCATTAACGATCTTTTGCTCAAGACCGGTCTGATCGAAACGCGAATCGGATTCTTGTCGGATCCCAAATGGGCGATGATTTCCGTCATTATCGCGAACGTATGGTACGGCATCGCTTTTTTCGCAATTATGCTGCTCGCAGCACTTCAATCTGTGCCTTCCGAGCTGTACGAAGCGGCCGAGATGGATGGAGCGAGCGAGACGCGCAAGCTGCTTAGCGTTACGCTGCCTTATATTTTACCGACGATCATTACGACTACGCTCCTTCGGGTTATCTGGATCTTTAACGATCCAACAATCATCTACGGCATGACGAACGGTGGACCAGCAGGAAGTACACATATTTTATCGTCATTAATGCTGGATAAAATCATTTACGCCGGGGATTACGGCGCGGCATCCGCAATCGGGGTTGTCATGATTGTGCTTCTATTGCTTTACACGTTGTTTTACTTATCCGTAACCAAATCTGAAAAGATGGGGGATTTCTAACCATGAAGACGCGCTTACAATTCATAGGTCCATTCAAGGTGTTTTTTCTAGCGCTTCATCTAGTGATCATGGTGTTCCCGCTATATTGGATTTTGATTACTTCATTAAAACCCCAGAACGAAATTTTCACATATCCGCTTAAATATTGGCCAACGAATATTACGTTCGACAATTATATCAACATTTTTAAAATATCGAAGTTTCATGTCTACATCGGTAATAGCTTGTTGGTAGCTATCTCATCAGCACTAATTGTTATTGTGATTTCGGTCTTGAGCGCTTATGTCCTTGCCCGTTTTCAATTTCGCGGACATCGGCAAATTATGTTGGCATTCTTCGCGACACAGATGCTGCCAGGTTTCATTTCACTCGGACCCCTGTATCTGATGATGACGCAATTGGATTTAATAAATTCCAGAATCGCTCTCGTACTCATGTACACGGTTGGGTTAATACCATTCTCGACTATTATTTTACGAGGCTTCTTTCAACGCATACCTGCCAGTCTAGAAGAGGCGGCGATGATTGACGGTTGCTCGCGGCTTGTTGCCCTAATCCGGATCATTGTGCCAATCATGATGCCAGGGATCGCATCGACTTTTATTTTCGCATTCGTGCAGAACTGGAACGAGTTGTTTATGGCGGTCATGTTCATCGATCACGACGCATTGAAAACGATGCCTGTGGCTTTGAATTCACTTATTCTCAAATATGACGTCGATTGGGGCGCTATGTCGGCAGGCACCGTCTTGTCCGTCATTCCAACCGTCTTTCTGTTCGCGTTCGCGCAGCGTTTTATCGTAGAAGGCCTCACGCAAGGCGCAGTGAAAGGCTAGCAGTAAATATCGGATCGGAGAGAAACAACTATGAATAAAGATCATTCGGGGGATTCGCTTTACACCAAAGCGGCGCATGACCCGTACGATACTCGACACCATGGGGCGATTAACGTCCCCGTTTATCAAAACAGTTTATTCGCCTTCGAAACTCACGAGCAATTCGATCTGGCTATGCAAAATGTATTAGGACATCACGTCTATTCGCGTGGCAATAATCCGACCGTTCGCAATCTCGAGGAGAGGCTTGCCGAAATGGAAGGCGGCGAGGATGCGAAGTGCTTCGCTTCGGGAATGGCCGCCATCACAGCGGCAGTTCTGTCTATTGTTCAGCAAGGCGATCATATTGTTTGCGTGAACCATGCATACGGTCCGACACGCGAGTTTCTCGGATCATACCTGGTCAAGTTCGGTATAGAGACGACTTTCGTTGACGGGACTTCACTCAACAACTGGGAAGAGGCCATCAAGCCAAATACGAAGTTGATGTACCTGGAAAGTCCGACGACGATGACATTCGAGCTTCAAGACTTGCGTGCGTGTGCTGGGCTTGCCGTGAGCAGGGGGATCAAGACGATCATCGATAGCACTTGGGCTACACCATGTCACCTATTACCGATCTCGTTAGGTATTGATCTGGTTGTCCATTCTATAACAAAATATATATCCGGACATAGTGATTGTTTGGGCGGGGTTGTCATCGGTTCTAAAAATCTCATGAATCGACTTAGTAACTCAGAGTATATGCTGTTCGGCGGGATCATGACGCCACAAACTGCGGCGCTAGTTATGCGTGGATTGCGGACGCTTCCGCTTAGAATGGAACGCCATCAGCGCAGTGGAATGCTCGTAGCCGAGCATATTAGCAACCAACCTTACGCTGCCCACGTTCATCATCCAGGTCTCTCTACACATCCGCAGCATGAATTGGCGCTTCAGCAGCTAATTGGGTTCAGCAGCTTATTCTCGTTCGAATCGTTAGAACCGTTAGAGAAGCTGAAGGCTTGGGCAACGAAGCTCCAATATTTCAAGATTGGCGTTAGTTGGGGCGGATTTGAAAGTCTAGTGAATGTAAACGTGGTGCGGAGCGGAGATACCGAGCGGCACATTGTCCGCCTTTACGTGGGCCTTGAGGATCCGCAAGATCTGATTCGGGATATAGACGATGCGGCTGCGGCTACCTTACTATGAATATCATCCCCCGAGGGGATAAGCTCGGAGGAACCGTATGCGACAACTCGCCATACGGATCTATAAGAGGCCTATGCACTTGTGCATAGGTCTTGTTTATGTTGTGTTAGGCACACTTGAGGTTGCCGGGTGAATGAATACTCTTTTAAACAGATGTTGTAAAAAGTGCAACAATAGCTGTCTATATCTCGCCTTTTTCCCTTCGTTGTTGCAAAATGTACAACAATTGGGTCCTATATAAGCGATTTCGCAGCAATTGGGCTAGAAATGTTGTACGAACTACAACTTCAAGGTGCAACATAGCCTTTAGGCGTGTGAATTGTTGTAGGAAATGCAACATTTATATGCGAAATAGCCCAATCTCCCCTAACAAAGCTTCCCAAAGACACTAGAATCAATTTTTGGAGGCATTCCTACCATTGGTTAGCGAGCATAGTGCATGAATCGAGTGGGCAAGCCGCATAAGCAAGCAGAAGCATTACATCTCTTGGGCGAAGCTTGCTTCTCGCACAATGACGGCGGAAGCCGATTATTTTTATCCTTTAGCATAAAAGAAGGGCTTCTTCCAAGTAGGTTGCTACTTAAAGAAAGCCCTTTTAAAACGTAAGTATAGGGGAAACTGTTATCTACTGAATTTACCGGCAGCGCCGCCAGCAAGTTGCTGTTCAGCAATTTGCACGAGACGACGAGTGATGTTACCACCGATTGCTCCTGTATCACGAGAAGCCATGTAGCCATAGTAGCCGTCTTGAGGAATTTGGATGCCCAATTCTTGAGCAACTTCATATTTCAATTGGTCTAGAGCTTGTGTAGCTTGTGGAACAACTAGTTGGTTGCTGCTACGAGATTGTCCTGATGCCATCTGATATCACCTCCAGTAATGGTAGTATAATCTTTTTTAGGAATTATACTCATAACCTAAACTGGAAATTTTCACCACATTAAAAACCTTAAAAGCAGGAATGCACAGTCTTTGCTATAATGAGAAAACCGAATAAATGGGAGAGCGGAGGCAGGAGTTATGTTTGATATATCCATAAAGGGCTGGTCCCTAGATAAGGATTTACAAATTATTCAGGCAGATGTCCTTATGGCGGTGGACGATAGTATCATTATTGAAGAGCCTCTCTGTGTAGATGTGGGGCTTCCGGCGTTCTTGCACAGTGCCCTGCATGATACCGCGCCGAATCGGTTTGCGCCAGCGGATCAATGGGAGCGAATGCCGTTCTTTGTATGCGGCTGCGGAGATCCGGAGTGTAGAGGTTTTTCGTTCGTTGTCCGTCATCTGGCGGATGATCAAGTGGAACTCGTATCCGTTGAGGAGCGCTCGAACGGAACGTATCGCGAGCTTGAAACGCATATGATCCCTAGCTTGGAGTACAGTAAGAAGGTTTTGGCGGTAGGCGAAGCGTATCTTGAGTTTATTAAAGGTTTGGACTATCGGCCTTATTTCGGTGATACAGTGAAAGTGGTCGAGGATCTTGTACATCAAATAAATCAACAATTACGGAGTGAATAAGATGGCGGCAGTGAAATATTATGTTGTTTGGGTGGGACATCAACCAGGGATCTACCGAACGTGGGCGGATTGTCAGGCTCAGACTAAAGGTTATCCGCAAGCTAGATTTAAATCGTATGAATCGGAGCTGGAAGCGCGTCAAGCGCTGGAGAAGGGGTGGCAGAAGTCGCTGAATTTCTCTGGAAATGGGGGGGCAGCAGCGACTGCAAAGGGGAAGTCCGCTACCCCTGAGACAGCTCCAGAAGTTGATTATAACAGTATCTCTGTCGATGTTGGCTGTTCCGGGAATCCAGGAATTGTAGAATACAAAGGCGTCGACACGAAGACGGGTGAGATTATTTTCTATCAAGGCCCTATTTCTAAAGGGACGAATAATTTAGGTGAGTTTCTTGCTATCGTTCATGGACTCGCTTACTTGCAGAAGCAAGGAAGTGATAAAACCATTTATACCGATTCAGTTACAGCTTTGAGCTGGATACGTAAAAAGGAGGTTTCCACCAATCTAGTTAGGGATGCTTCCACAGAAGAAATTTGGACATTAGTTGATCGAGCGTTGAAATGGCTCAAAACGAACACCTATTCCAATAAAATTATGAAGTGGGATACGCGGAAATGGGGAGAAATCAAGGCTGATTTTGGAAGGAAATAAAAAAAGTCGAAATGTAAGAGAAAATATCTTCAAATGTATTGACGGGAAATCCTCCCAATGCTAATATACAGTAATTCCTATTAAATTACTCGGCATAATGTTTTGGTAGAGTTAATAGGAAATAGAGTCAAGCATTAGATCGGGAGGGTAACTCATGAAAAGAACGAAATTAGGCGGTTTATTCATCATTTTGGCTTTAGTAGGAAGCTTGCTTGCAGCCTGCGGACAAACAGAGAACAGCAGCGCGACGGCAACACCTGCAGCAAGTGCGAAGGCAACTGACGCAGCTAAAGCAGCAGATTTAAGCGGAAAGAAAATTGCACTCGTGATGCAATTCAATACAGGTACATTTTCATCTCAGTATGTAGAAGGCGTGAAGGAACAAGTAGAGAAGCTTGGCGGTAAGGTAACGGTATTCGTTGCTGATACGGATCTGGCGAAAATGTCATCCAATCTGGATGCAGCGATCAATCAGAAATTCGATGGTATTCTCATCGATCATGGAACAGCTGAAGCATTGGAAGCAGGTGTGAAGAAAGCACTTGAAAAGAAAATCCCAGTCGTAAGTTTCGATTCGATCCTTTCTGTTCCGGGTGTTACGTCCTTAGAGCAAGGCGATCAGAAGATGGCTGAAGCTACGCTAGAGCAGCTTGCGAAGGATGCCGGCGGTAAAGGGAACATCGTGAAAGTATGGGTAGCCGGCTTTGCACCGATGGAACGCAGACAACTCGCTTACCAAGCTTTCCAAAAGAAATATCCAGACATTAAAGAAGTCGCTGCTTTCGGTACAGCCAAAGATCCTGCGTTAGATACACAAACGCAAATGGAAGCGATTCTGAAGAAATACCCAAACAAAGGTGATATCACAGCGGTATGGACAGCTTGGGATGAGTTTGCGAAAGGCGCGTCCCGTGCCATTCAACAAGCAGGTCGTACAGAAATTAAAGTATACGGGATTGACTTGAGCGATGAAGACTTGCAATTGCTGCAAGATCCAAAAAGTCCATGGGTAGCATCAGCTGCGGTAGATCCGAAGGATATCGGTCGCGTGCAAGTGCGTTACCTGTATCAAAAGCTGCATGGTGATCAAACGCCTGAGAAAGTGGTACTGGAGCCTGTTTATGTATCCAGAGACCAACTGCCAAAGGACAAGCAAGTAAATACAACACAGCTTAGCGAATACGTCAAAGGCTGGGGCGGAAGCCAGCAAGGCTATACCGACTGGTTAAAAGCTGCAGAAAAAAAATAGTGTTGTCCAATGCGGTCCCATCGTCATTATGCGATGGGACTTTCAGATTAAGATGAGAGGTGAATGATGATGTCGGTAAACAACGGATCTTTGCTGCATATGAGAGGCATCTCCAAATCGTTCCCCGGCGTGAAGGCGCTTCAGGAGGTTGATTTTGACCTGCAAACCAAAGAAATTCATGCCTTGCTCGGGGCTAACGGTGCTGGCAAGAGCACCTTGATGAAGATTTTATCCGGCGCTTATACCCATGATACGGGGCAAATTTCGATAAACGGCCAGTCTCTCCATATACAGACGCCTAAGGAAGCTATGAACCAAGGTATCTATTGCGTCTATCAAGAAGTTGATACAGCCTTGGTGGCTGGGCTTACGGTGACCGAAAATGTCATGATGGATAAAATGGTTCAAGGTGGTGCCTGGGTCAGCTGGAGAAAGCTGCATCGGGAGGCTGAAGGGATTCTAGCCAAGATCGGGGCAGCGTTCTCTGTCCGCAGCAAGGTGGACGAGCTGAGCATCTCCCAGAAGCAGCTAGTTCTTATCGCAAGAGCGATGGCTCATAAGGCCAAGATCATCATTTTCGACGAGCCGACAGCCCCGCTTAGTCTGGAGGAGTCAGAGCGGCTGTTCCAGATCATGGACAGCCTCAAGCGCGAAGGGGTGGGGATTATCTTCATCTCCCACCGCTTGCAGGAAGTGTTCCGTGTCGCTGACCGGATCACGATCATGCGCGACGGCCGCCACGTGCTCACGCAGGCGGCCGCAGACATGGACATCGCCGGGGTCATTGAGGCGATGCTGGGCAAGACCTTCACCGAGGAGTTCCCCAAAGCCGATGTTCCAATCGGCGATACCCTCCTCGAGGTGAAAGGGCTGCGCCGCGGCACCAAGGTGCGCGGCGTCAGCTTTGCCCTCCGCCGAGGTGAAATTCTCGGCGTCGTCGGGTTGGTCGGCGCCGGCAAGACGGAGCTGAGCCGGCTGATCTTCGGCGCCGACGCCGCGGACGGCGGCGAGGTGTGGCTCGCCGGGCGCAAGCTCGCGCTGCGCCAGCCGGAGGATGCCGTGCGCGCCGGCATCGCGCTCGTGCCCGAGGAGCGCCGCAAGCAGGGCGTCCTCGTGGAGGAGACCGTGAAGCACAATTTGTCGCTTCCGATATTGCGCAAGCTGAGCTCGCTCGGCTTTGTGCAGCGCGGCGCAGAGAGTGTGCACGCGGTGAAGATGGTGGAGCAGCTGGGCGTGCAGCCCGGCGATCCGAATCGCGTGGTGAAGCATCTGAGCGGCGGCAACCAGCAGAAGGTGGCCGTGGGCAAATGGCTGCCGACGAATGCCGATGTCTATATGTTTGATGAGCCGACCAAAGGGGTCGATGTTGGCGCGAAAAGCGATATTTTTCGCTTGATCGGTCAATTGGCGTCGGAAGGTAAAGGCATTATTTATTTATCCTGCGAGCTGAATGAAATTATAGGAATTGCCGATCGCATTTTAGTAATGAGCTATGGTTCTGTGGTGAAGGAGCTCTCCCGCGCGGAAGCGACGCAGGATCTCATTTTAACGTATGCGAGTGCGGGGGAGGCTGAATAGCATGAAGGAAAGAAGTTTGGATTTTACGTTTAAATACGGCGCTTTGTTCATCATTGCGTTGGTGGTTATCGTCTTTTCGTTCATTAATGAAAATTTTATGACTTATGACAATATCGCGGATATCCTAAGGTCAATATCGATTGTAATGTTTGTCGCTATTGGGGTCACGTTATCCCAAATTGTGGACGGATTTGATTTATCCGTAGGTTCTACGGTTTCGTTATCAACAGTGGCTGCGGCTGCTTTGATGGTTTGGTACCAACAGCCACTCATTTTGGTTATTATTGTTCCACTTGTTATAGGAGCTGTCATCGGTCTCATAAATTCATGGCTCATCGTAAAAATTCGCATTCCTGATTTACTTGCTACTTTAGCGGTAATGTACATCATCGGTGGCGTGCAAAAAACGTATACGAAAGGCTTTTCCATCTATAATAATATGAGATTCCAAGACGGCACGGTGGCCAAAGGAAAGTTTACGCCGGAATTTCTCTGGATCGGTCAAGGTAAGCTCCTTGGTGTACCTGTGCCTGTTATTCTTATGATTGTGGCTGTTATCGCCGTGCATGTCTTTCTGACATACACCCGCTGGGGGCGCCAGCTTTACATTACGGGAGGCAATCGGGAGGCAGCACGTCTCTCCGGGATTTCCGTTAATAAAATCCGCTTAGCGGCCTATGTGCTGTCAGGTATTTTCGCAGCGTTCGGAGGTATTCTGTATGCTTCACGTGTCGGTTCCGGACAGATTGATGCGGGTGCTCCGCTTCTGATGGAAGCTGTTGCCTCGGTGTTCGTCGGGTATTCCGTGCTTGGTGCAGGGAAGCCTAATGTTATAGGGACTTTCTTTGGCGCTGTATTGATTGGCGTATTGCTCAATGGACTCACCATGTTGAATGTGCCTTATTTCGGATTTGATATTGTCAAAGGCGGAGTACTTGTGCTAGCATTGGCTATTACTTTCGTCCATTTGAATCGACGCAAAGCCTAAAGCGGATTGGTTGGTGCTACATTGACGCGTTATCACACTAAAGGCGGAAATATTACGAGAAGTGTGGTATGATAGATTCATTGTTTTCTCAAACGAAATAAAATCTAGGAGGAATTGAGAATGGCTCATCCAAAACAGCGCAGCGATATGATTAAAAAAGGATTCGACCGTGCTCCGCATCGCAGTTTGCTGCGTGCAGCCGGCGTTAAAGAGGAAGATTTCGGCAAGCCGTTTATTGCGGTTTGTAACTCTTATATAGACATTATTCCTGGACATGTTCATTTGCAAGAGTTCGGTAAACTAGTGAAGGAAGCGATCCGTGAAGCAGGCGGTGTTCCTTTCGAGTTCAACACCATTGGTGTTGACGATGGTATTGCGATGGGGCATATTGGTATGCGTTATTCCTTGCCAAGCCGTGAGATTATTGCTGATTCCTTGGAAACCGTTGTTAATGCTCACTGGTTCGATGGTCTTATCTGTATTCCTAACTGTGATAAAATTACACCGGGTATGATCATGGGTGCCCTCCGCGTTAACATCCCTACGATGTTAGTTAGTGGCGGTCCGATGAAAGCCGGTAAAGATAAAAACGGTAAATCCATTTCCCTATCCTCCGTTTTCGAAGGCGTGGGTGCTTTCCAAGCTGGTAAATTAGATGAAGCAGGCCTAGAAGAGTTAGAGCAATACGGTTGTCCGACATGCGGATCATGTTCCGGTATGTTTACAGCGAACTCCATGAACTGTTTGGCTGAAGGCCTTGGTCTGGCTATGCCGGGTAACGGTACAATTCTGGCTGTTGCCGAAGAGCGTAAGCAATTCGTGAAAGATTGTGCGAAACAATTGATGGTCCTGATTGAAAAAGACATCAAGCCTCGTGATATCGTTACGATCGAAGCGATCGATAACGCATTTGCTCTTGATATGGCTATGGGTGGTTCCACGAACACGGTTCTTCACACATTGGCTATCGCGGCAGAAGCGGGTATCGAGTACCCAATTTCACGCATTAACGAAGTGGCAGAACGTGTACCTCACTTAGCAAAAATCGCCCCAGCTTCCGATTATCACATTGAAGATGTACATCTGGCTGGCGGTGTGAGTGCAATTATTAACGAGCTGCTCAAAAAGCCGGGTGCATTTGACGGTGACCGCATGACTGTAACTGCTAAAACGTTGCGTGAAAATGTGGCGGGCTGTGAAATTTTGAACCATGAAGTGCTTCGTCCAATTACGAACCCGCACAGCGAAAGAGGCGGACTAGCTGTACTGTTCGGTAACCTCGCACCTGAAGGCAGTATCGTTAAGGTCGGCGCGGTTGATAAATCCGTTGGCGGACGTCACGTTGGTCCAGCGATTTGCTTCAACTCGCAAGATGAAGCTTTGTACGGTATTGCGAACGGTCATGTTAAAGAAGGCCATGTCGTTGTTATTCGTTACGAAGGTCCGAAGGGTGGACCTGGTATGCCGGAAATGCTGGCTCCTACTTCCCAAATCGTTGGTATGGGTCTTGGCGCGAAGGTTGCATTGATTACTGATGGACGTTTCTCCGGGGCATCCCGCGGGATCTCGATCGGTCATATCTCGCCGGAAGCAGCTGAGGGCGGACCTTTAGCTTTCGTACATGATGGCGACATCATTGATGTGGACATGGACGGCCGTAAAATCGAACTGCAAATCAGCGATGAAGAATTCGCGAAACGCCGCGAGAGCTGGACAGAGTTCCAACCAAAAATCCAAACTGGATATTTGGCGCGTTATACGAAAATGGTGACAAATGCTAGTGCAGGCGCCATTCTGAAGTTTTAATTATTGATGTATTCAAAAAAGGGAGTCTCGCGATTGAAGATGCGAGCTCCCTTTTTATATGTTTTGGGTTTGGGGCAGCGAGCTCTCACTGAAAGCGCGGTTTTCGCGCTTAATTGTTTGGGTGCTCCAGATTAAGCGCGTTTTCCGCGCTTATTTATTTGAGGCTTATGCTGTTGATTGATTAATTGGTTGAGAATCCTATATGCTGGTTCCAAATCTCCTTTTAAGCTAAAAAGAAATGCATAATGAGCAACGATCCCGCCAATACCGTAACCGCGACGACGATGGAGAGCGTCAGCACGAAACGGGCTCTAAAGATGGAGAGCATCATCAGCGTGCTTTTCACGTCGATCATAGGGCCGAATACAAGGAAAGCCAGTAAGGAGCCTGGAGAGAAGGAATTGGCGAAGGAGGCAGCCACGAAAGCATCTGTTGTGGAGCACAGGGAGAGCAGGTAGGCAAAGCCCATCATGAATACATGTGAAATGAAAGGTCCCTGACCGATCTCAGATAAGCTGTCTTGGGCAACAAAGGTTTGGATAAGAGCGGTCAGGAAAGCGCCCAGCATCAAGTATTTACTCATTTCGAACAGCTCGGTCGTACCGTGACTGAACATAACCATCATGCGACCACCGTCGTGCGAGTGGTTGTGACCGTGGTGATGATCATGATGATGTCCATGATCATGATGGTTATGATTATGGCCATGGTGGTTATCATGGTCGTGGTCGTGAGTGTGAATGTGGTCGGCGTGATGTCCAGGGTTGGAACCCCCGTGGTGGTGCAGCGTATTTGCCTGAAATTCGATAGGATGACGCAAAGGACTGCCTTTCAGGAAACGTGTCAGCAGCAATCCTACGATGAGTGCAACGCCAAATGTAAGCCCCATTCGCGAATAGGCCATCGAAGTCTCGCCTCGGAAAGCCATGAACGTCGAGGCGAAGACGATAGGATTCAGAATCGGACCGACTAGAATGAAGATGACGGCTATGTACACTGGCATTCCTTTCCGCATGAGCCGACGAACGAAAGGAATCATTCCGCATTCACAGAGCGGGAACATGATGCCGAGTACGCAGGCAAATAAGATGCCTCCTAGCGGGTGCCGCGGCGTCATGCGTCTGATGAACGCTTCAGGAATAAAGTTTTCAACGACTGTGGATAGAAGAACGCCCAGTAACATAAAAGGCAAAGCGTCGAGAAAAATACTCATGAAGGCTGTAAAGACGTGCTTGAATTCATAAATGACCAAACCCATAGGAGGTAGCTCTCGCGTTGTCGCGATTAAGATGAGGAGAAACGCGCAAATCACGGTGGAGATAGGAAGGCTCCAGCGGTATAGAGTCGATGGCAATTCGTTGACACCCCTTTGTCCGTTGATGCGTCCCCGAAGGACGCGAAGTTATTTTACCCATGGAAAGGCTAGTATGATCTATCCTATGTACATGCAGGTTCAGATAGGACAACGTCCTTGATTGACAATGGATTGTAAGGGTGTATAATAATATAAAATCAATCGCGATGATAGGAACAAGTAAGTTTGTCTTTCGTTTCTCAGAGAGCCGGTGGTTGGTGTGAACCGGTGAAACAAGCAAACCGAATGGATCCTTGAGCATGAGGCTGAACACAGTATGCAGGTTGCCGGAACCTAGGCCGGAGAACATCCTCATCTGTCCAAGTATGCCAAACGGCAGCTCCCCGTTATCAGAGCCTGAAGGTCTTATTGAACAATTGTTCACGGACAAATTAGGGTGGTACCACGGTCTCTCGTCCCTTGCGGGGAGAGGCCTTTTTGTTGTTTTTTTTAGACCATACGAAGTTAAGAATTCTGGAGGGATTATCCAATGAAACGAGTATTATCCGGTATGCAATCCAGCGGACAGCTGACGATTGGCAATTATATTGGCGCACTTCGCAATTATGTGAAGCTGCAGCATTTGCATCGCTGTTATTTTATGGTTGTTGATATGCACGCTATCACGGTTCCTCAGGATCCGGCAGCGCTGAAGGAGCAAACAGAGTCCATAGCTTCACTTTATATTGCTGCGGGACTAGATCCTAGTAAAGCATCCATTTTCCTACAGTCCCATGTTCATGCGCACGCTGAGCTCGGCTGGATTATGACGACGCTGACGCATATGGGAGAACTTGAGCGTATGACACAGTTCAAGGACAAGTCTGAAGGCAAGGATTCCGTTGGTGCTGGCCTATTTACGTATCCATCTTTGATGGCTGCTGATATTTTGCTGTACAATGCCGACTTAATTCCGGTTGGAGACGATCAGAAGCAGCATTTGGAGTTGACGCGCGATTTGGCGAACCGCTTCAATAACCGTTTTGGTGAAATGTTCGTCATGCCGCAGCCTTATATGCCTGAGATTGGTGCGAGAATCATGTCTTTGGATGATGCATCCAAAAAGATGAGCAAAAGCAGTCCGAATGCAGGTAGTTACATCGCCATGCTGGATGAGCCGGATGTGATCCGTAAGAAGCTGAGCCGTGCGGTCACTGATTCAGGCCGTGAAGTGAAATATGATCCGCAAAACAAGCCTGAGGTAAGTAATTTGATGTCCATTTACTCACACTTTGCTGAGATGAGTTTAGTTGAGATTGAAGCCAAATACGATGGGCAAGGCTATGGTCCTTTCAAAAAGGATCTAGCTGAACACCTCGTGGCTGTTCTCGAGCCGATCCAACAACGCTATCGTGAAATTCGCAGCTCAGGCGAAATTTTCGACATTTTGAAAAAGGGTGCACAGGAAGCAGCTGAAGTGGCTGATCAAACCCTGCTCGAAGTGAAGAAGCGGATGGGCTTCGTCGTTATATAAAAAACAAAAAAGAGCTCGAACAGCTAATATAGCTGTTGGGGCTCTTTCTCTTTTGACGCAGTTGTTGATTCCGTCGTTAAGACCGCGTATTTTTTTTGCGAATCTTCGCTTTAACTGCAAATCCATATCCGATAAAGCCTAAGGAGATGATGGAACAGGCAAAGACCATCCAAGGCTGCCTGAGGGCAATGAATAAGCTGATGGAGGCAAGCAGCAGGGTGCCAACAAAAGCGAAAAGAAGAGCGAGTGGTTTGCTCATGAATGTGACCTACTTTCTTGAAGATTGAACAGTGTCTTCTTATTTTAAACTTTTTTGATCGCTGTGCATATAAATTCATTTCCTCCACATACTATCTTTGCAAGCTTGCAAATACATCAAAGATTATAGCTGACTGAAAGGAGTCTGATCCTTATGGCGCAAAATCGTAGCAGTAACACATTGGTAGTTCCACAAGCCAACCAAGCTTTAGATCAATTGAAATATGAGGTAGCTCAAGAGCTGGGCATCCAAATTCCTCAAGATGGTTACATGGGTTATATGGCTACTCGCGATGCTGGTGCAATCGGGGGTAACATTACTCGTCGCTTGGTGCAAATTGCTGAGCAAACGCTAGCAGGACAATCTGGCTTCCGCAGCTAGAAAGCCTGACTTCGTTCATAGCTTTCCCGTTTTATGTAACAATAAAGCCCAGGGGCTTAAAAACCTCTGGGTTTTTTGTTTGTCTTTTTTTAAATGAAAAAAAGACGCGTTTGGTTAACGCGCCTTTTTTCTAATAAAGATCCACTTTTAGCTTTTTTTCAAGCCTAGTGTCACTTACCCAGCCGACATAAGAATCGAGTGTTTGGAAATTGTGATCCATCCGGACAACACCTACGAAAGGATACTGCTTGCGGTGACGATAACGCACATCAGCCCATCTTACTTCGTACCCCCAACGATGTTCTTTCACTTCAGCACATGTGAAGGATGAGAAGTAGAGTAAGGCTTGGATGTCTTCGTGACTTTTGGACACCTCGATGGCTGGATGGTCTTCACATTTGACAGTGTCGATCCACCTAAGCTTCGAATTCTTCAGCTCACCCAACTGAAAGGTACCGTCTGTTCTTCGTTTCACTACGTTCCACACATAGAGGTTGAATGTTACAATTAGTGTGTATTTATCCCCAGGCATATGAGTGGGGTCTTTGCGATAAAGCCCTTTTTCTACGATATAATGGTCGAGAGAGCGCCAGATATAATATAGAGCGATAACCCCGTACAAAGTCGGGAATACCAGCTTTGGACTAGCGACATGGAAAGACCACATGAAAATAGCAGCGATGTGGCTTGAGAAGATAAAGGGATCAAAGATGTGTATAATGTTCCATGACACCCACTTTTCAGAGAATGGCCGGAACGCTTGTGTACCGTATGTGTTGAAACAATCTGTGAAGACGTGAAAACAAACGGCGATTCCTACCCACATACCAAGGTGCAGCAGAGGGATTCCATGGAAGAAAAGAGCGAGAGCTCCAGTGATCAGCAGCGTCCATAAAAGTAAAGCTGGCAAAGAGTGAGAACGACCACGGTGATTTCGAATGTAAGTGGCGTTCCCCTTAAAACGAAGCAGCCCGTCCACATCCGGAATCTGCGAGCCAATAACAGTTCCTATGAAGACTGCAGTAGTTGCCGCTGTGTCCGCAGAAACGCTTGGGTCAATTTGTGACAGTCCCGCTAACCCTAAACCAATTACGAGATGAGTGCCTGTGTCCAAATGGGTTTCCTCCTAAGAATTTTCCGTAGAAAATTTTCTTCGTAAGCATGGGCTGAGTTTTCCATAGAATAACTTACTTCAGTTGAAAAGAAAGTATAAGTATTATACTTTTGCTACGCATCAACCACCTTGATAAACGCGCTCGTTCTTATAAGACGAGGGAATCATTTATCCTTGTAAGCATGGTCATTTTTCCGTCTTTTTATTAGTTTACCATTTTGGAGCAAAAAATAAATCAGAGGGAGATCTAAAAATGTCCAAAGTTTTTGTAGAGTATGCCATAAAACCCGCTTTTCGGGCGTCTTTTCTCATCTATATGCAGGAATGGCAGCGGAGGGAAGGGCGATTTGAACTGCTGGAGGGAACGGATCAGGAAGGGCTTTTTGTGGAAATTTGGAAGGAAGTTACCTATGAGGAGTATCTCTCGTTGAAACAAGAACGTTTGCATGGAACCGAGCATGCTTCACACCAAGCCGTATGGGAAGAGTGGATTGAAGGCGGCCTGCGCAAACTGCATATGTGGCATTTCACAGAAGTGACTTCTTCATGACAAAAAAAGCCGCTGCTCTTACGAAAGAGCAAGCGGCTTTATATGTGATCTAACTTTTATCTCTGGGGGCCGGCTCCGCCCGCGTATGGATACATGTACTGGAGTTCCTCGTCGAATGTAATGTAGTCTAGATTCACCATGAGCAATAAGTATCGCATACCGGTAGCTGGATCGCTGATAATAATATGATCGCGGCCAGCTGCCTCCAGTTTGCCTTTGAAAATTTTGGCATTCCATTGCGAGTTATTTTCGTATGTCATGTAGATTGTAGCCATTTTACCAAGGTTCAAACGGAGAATATTTTCGATATAAGATTCTTCCATGGGGAGAAGACCTGGTACATTTACACCGGTTTGGAGACCGCCAGTAGGTGGAAATTGCGCTCCGGTCGGTGGAAAAGCAGTTCCAGCAGGTGGAAATCCAGCTCCGCTTGGTGCAGGTTTATTCGTACCCGTTATTGGAACGGGATATGCCGGATAAGGATATCCGTAAGGGGCTTGCGAGGTCATGCCTTGGTTTCCGATTCTGTAAGGGCTATTCAACATGTTGGTATTTCCTCCTTGAGCTTTCCTTGAGAAAGCTTTCTTCATAATTGAAACTTGAAACAAATTCTTAGTTCGTGTCATTATCCATAATCATCATATTGTGCATCTGCCTATTTGGTGACTGGTTTTTGCTGAATTACCCAAACAAAAAAAGCCCCAATGGGAGCTCACGTAAGTAGAAATTTATAACCGACACCCCAAACCGTTTTAATATATTTCGGTTCTTTGGGATCAGCTTCTATTTTTTTGCGAAGGTTTGCGATATGTACATCGATTGCTCGTTCAGTTACATAGGAATCGAAACCGCGAACCCGGTTCAAAAGCTCCTCCCGGCTGTATACTCGTCCTTGATTCTGCCAAAAAAGTTTCATAATTTCAAATTCAGAGAAAGTGGTCTCTATTAGTTTGCTATGTACAAAAAGGCAGCGTTTCTCTAGATCCAGTTGAACGACTTGCTCGGTCGTACCGGTAGATTGAACTAGCGGAGGAAAAGCATGTGAACGTCGCAGTAAAGCTTGTATTCTTGCCGATAATTCCCTCATTGAGAATGGTTTGCATAGGTAATCATCAGCGCCAGTCTGCAGGCCTTTGACGCGATCGGAGACCTCATTTTTGGCGGATACCATAAGAATGGGGATGGTTGACGAATTTCGGAAGTCCGTGCATAGTTGAATTCCGTCAACATCTGGCAGCATAATATCAAGCACGATGACATCAGGTTCGAAATCTCGGAATAACACGACACCTTGACGGCCATTTTCCGCACGCATGACTTGATAGCCTTCTTCGTACAGATAAATCGACATCATTTCACCAATGCTTAAATCATCTTCAATAATTAAAATCTTAGACATAAACGTTCCCCCTCCTTTTCCTTCCAAAGGTTCGGTGCTCGATATGCCGGACGCAACATTCGATCCTATATATCCATGTTATCATTATACATTTTGTGACGTCCAGTTTAACTTCATAATTAGTTCCTTCGTATGAAAAAAAAGAAGCTGGACGGTACTTGACGCCTAATTTCATAGGTCAAGTAATCCAGCTTCCTTCTATAATGTGAGTCCATGTAAGGAGAATCATACCGTTAAATGCTTTCGGACTTGTTCTTCGCTCAAATGCTCGGCATGACCTTCGGCGGCTATTGTCCCTCGGTCCAATACATAATAGTAATCAGCGATGCCTGTAGCGAACTCTAAGCTTTGTTCGACCAGTAATACAGCAATTTCTCGATTACGTTTGATTGATTCAATGATGGCTTCAATTTCCATGACGATAGAAGGTTGGATACCCTCCATCGGTTCATCCAGCAGCAGCAGCTTGGGGCCTGGGGCTAAGGCACGGGCTATCGCTAATTGCTGCTGCTGCCCGCCGCTGAGGTCGCCGCCTTTGCGGTGAAGCATCTGACGAAGCACGGGGAAGGTGTCGAAAAGAGAATCAGGGAGCTTTTTTCTTCCATCTGTTGCAGCTTCAAGCCCAAGCAGCAGGTTTTCCTCGACCGTAAGCTGTGGGAAAATCTCGCGGCCTTGCGGCACGTAGCCGATCCCTAATTTAGCCCGTCGATCTGGTGGGAATGACGTTATATGCCGTTCATTATAGTGGATCGTGCCGGACTTCGGCTGAATGAGTCCCATAATACTCTTCATGAGTGTGGATTTCCCTACACCGTTGCGGCCCATTAGACAAACGATTTGCCCAGGTTTTACTTGAAGGTTCACATGGCGTACAACCATGCTCTCACCATAACCGGCTTCTATCTTCTGAAGGTTAAGCACCTCGTTCCACTCTCCTTCCTAGATAAACCTCAGCAACCTTATCGTCATTCTGAATATCCTGCATCGTGCCTTCCCGAAGCACAGTGCCTTCATGAAGTACCGTGACCGTTCTAGCGAACTTACGAACAAACTCCATATCGTGTTCAACTACGATGATCGTCTGATTAGCCGCTATTTCGTGCAGCAGCTCACCTGTTTTCTCAGTTTCGCTATCTGTCATGCCAGCGGCAGGTTCGTCCAGCAGCAGTAGATCGGGCTCCTGCATGAGCAGCATCCCGATTTCAAGCCACTGTTTCTCGCCGTGAGAGAGTGATCCTGCTCTCTCTTTGACTTTGCTTTGCAGGCCAATCATCTCGAGTCGGAGATGCAAACGTTCTCGCTGTTCACTCGTCGTCTTGGTCCACAGTGCGCTAAGGAGGCCGCGCTGCTGTTTCATAGAAAGAGCCAAATTTTCAAAAACGGTTAATGTTGAGAAGACGGAAGGTGCTTGGAATTTACGTCCAATGCCGAGCTGTGCAATTTGGTGTTCTTGGTGCTTGGTAAGATCAATTGATTCTTTGAAATAAACTTGACCTTGTGAAGGCTTCACTTTCCCGCAGATGACATCCAAGAGCGTTGTTTTACCTGCTCCGTTCGGCCCAATGAGAAACCGAAGCTCGCCATATTGCAGGGAAAAGTCCAGATTGCGTAAGGCTTTAAATCCGTCAAAGCTCACTTCAAGCCCTTTAACGCTAAGGATTTTCTCGCCGGTTACAGGTTGTTGTTTCGCTAATTGTCCTAGCATTGGGATGTTCCCCCTTCAAATTTCATAACAATAAGGATGAGGTGTATGGTTAGCTTGCTTCTTGCGATGAAGAAATCGGCTTAGGAAGCACGGGTTTTTTCCAATTGGAGGTGTAGTGTGCAATTGTACCAACGATACCTTTGGGTAGGAGCAGTACTACAATAATGAACATGGCACCTAGCATAATAGGCCACCAAGCGGGGTAAGCCTCGCTAAACGTTGTTTTGGCTGCGTTGGTGATTAACGCTCCAAGAACGGCGCCTCCGATCGTTGAGCGCCCCCCGATTGCCACCCAAAGAACCATTTCAATAGAAGGGACAATGCCCATTTGTGCGGGTGAGATAATACCTTCCTGAAGGACGAAGAGAACACCGGCAAGTCCGGCTAATCCTGCTGAAGCGCAGTAAATGAATACTTTAAAGGTGACTGGATTGTAGCCAATAAAGCGAACCCGATTTTCCCCATCACGAATAGCTGTGAGGATGTTCCCCATGCGACTGGTAACGAGCAGGCTGCATAGGATAAGAACAACAATAACAATAGCTAAAGTGAGATAGAAAAATAATAATTTCGTAGATTGTGATTGCAGGTTTAAGCCAAGAAAAGTGGTGAAATTGGTTAGTCCGTTAGTTCCACCTGTATAGCCTTGTTGACCAACAAATAACGTGACGGTAATAATGACTAGTGCTTGAGATAATATGGAGAAGAAAGCACCTTTAATGCGATTGCGGAAGGTAAAGTATCCTAAAATGAATGCGACGATCATTGGAACGATGAGGGCGAGAAGAAATGCAACGCCTGCGTTATGGAAAGGAACCCAAAACCAGGGTAATTTCTCAACACCGCTCCATGACATGAAATCGGGCAGCTGATCTGGCGTCGCGGCGAGCTTAAGATGCATGGCCATACAATAAGCGCCAAGTCCAAAGTAGACGCCATGGCCGAGGCTAAGAATCCCGGTATATCCCCAAATGAGATCAATTCCCATGGCAATGATGGCATAAGCGAGAAACTTGCCAAGAAGGGAAAGACGGAAGTCTGACATGAACAGAGGAGCCAATGCGATAGCAATCAAAAAAACGGAATAGACGATCAATTTAAGCTTGGATTGTCCCGTTAAGAGCATGGAAGATGCCACATCCTTTCTTCAATCTAAGGATCTTGAACGGATCGTCACAAGTCCCATCGGTTTCCATTGCAAGAAGGCGATTATGAGCGTAAAGACAAGTACTTTACCAAGCGTAGCACTAGTTGTGTATTCCAAAGCTGTATTGAAAACCCCAATACCTAATGCTCCTGCAACGGTTCCAATCAGTTTGCCGATTCCACCAAGTACAACAACCATGAAAGCATCCACAATATAGTAAGTGCCTATGGTTGGTCCAATAGGTCCAAGCAGCGTTAAGGCGCATCCGGCAATTCCTGCCATAGCGGAGCCGAAAGCGAAGGACTGAGCATCTACTCTCCGTGTGGAAATACCGAGACAAGCAGCCATTTCGCGATTTTGCATAACAGCTCTCATTCGTCTTCCTCCGGCTGAGTGGTACAAATACAAATAAATCACCAAGATACATAGCGCAACCAATGCAATTATAAAGAGGCGCTTGTAGGGGAGAATGAGGTCGGCCGACAGATGAAGTCCGCCTTCCAACCATTGGGGTGCTTTAACAGCCACATTAGGAGCACCGAAGATGGTGCGCGCAAGCTGCTGCAAGGCAAGGCTTACTCCCCATGTAGCAAGCAGGCTGTCTAGCGGTCTGCCGTACATGAATCGAATGAGAAAAACTTCGAGCAGCCAACCGACAAAGAAGGCTACCGCAAACGCAACACCTAACGATACGATGAAATACCATCCGAAAGCGGAAGCCGGTAGAAACTTCTGGAACCACTGCTGGACTAAATAAGCCATGTAGGCGCCAATCATGATGAATTCGCCATGTGCCATATTCATAACATTCATCAAGCCGAATGTAATCGCAAGACCGATGGCGATTAACAGCAGAATGGAGCTAAGGCTTAGACCGTTAAATAATTGAAGAAGCAGCAGACTCATGACAATCCCTCCCAGTGAACCCCAAGTAAACAAAATAAACGTCTACCCGTCCTTCTCGGACGGGGGCGTTTATCCTGAAATATAGCCGACTTATCGTGTGAAACATATAAATTCGTATATTTTGGTGAAAATCCAGGACTGTCGTTAGGCAGTCCTGGCTCCAATAACTAATTTTTATTTTTTCGTTACTTCTCCGCCCCAAGGGTATGTTTTGAGGAACGGATCTGGTTTGAGTGGTTGGCCGGAGTTCCAAATTTCTTTGATTTGGCCATCAGCCGTAATTTGACCGATACGTGCCGTTTTGGAAATATGCTGGTTCTCTCCATCAATAACCACTTTACCTTCAGGTGCGTTAAACTCGATACCTTTGGCAGCAGCTTTCACTTTCTCTACCTCAAAGGATCCTGCTTTCTTAACCGCTGCAGCCCATAAATAAACGGCTGTGTAACCAGCTTCGATCGGATCATCCGTTACGCGGTCTTTGCCGTATTTAGCTTTATAAGCTTCAACGAATTTTTTATTCTCAGGCGTATCTGTTGTCTGGTAGTAATTCCAGGCTGTATAGTGTCCATCCAGGACAGATGCTCCAATACCGCGAACCTCTTCCTCAGCGATACTTACGGACATTGTTGTTAGATCCTTGGATGAAATGCCTGCATCTTTCAATTGCTTGAAGAAGGCTACGTTACTGTCGCCGTTCAGCGTATTGAAAATAACATCTGGCTTCTCTTTTTTGATTTTACTAATGATTGTATTGTAGTCTGTGTGTCCAAGTGGTGTGTATTCTTCGGCAACTAGCGATCCGCCTTCAGCTTTCAACTGCTCTTTAATAATTTTGTTGGCTGTTCTTGGGAATACATAGTCGGAGCCGAGAAGGTAGAATTTCTTGCCTTTGTTTTGCAGAAGCCAAGTTACTGCTGGAATAATTTGTTGGTTCGTTGTTGCGCCAATGTAGAAGATATTAGGTGATGATTCCACGCCTTCATACTGTACCGGATACCACAGTAAACCTTTGTTTTGTTCGACGACCGGAAGCACGGCTTTGCGGCTGGCCGATGTCCAGCAGCCAAAGATCGTTACGACGCTGTCTTTTTGCAGTAACTTCTTCGTTTTCTCTGCAAAAGTCGGCCAATCGGATGCACCGTCTTCAATCACGGGCTTGATTTTTTTACCTAAGAGTCCCCCAGCTGCATTAATTTCGTCAATCGCCATAAGTTCAGCATCTCTTACAGATACTTCGCTAATGGACATGGTGCCTGTGAGTGAGTGAAGAATCCCAACAGGTACTGTTTCATCCTTCGTTTCCGCTTTAGCTTCTGCGGCTTTGGTAGCCATAGGTGTAGTTGTCGTGGATGTAGTTGGCTCCGTCTTTGCACAGCCAGCCATGACCATCATCAAAGCCATACTCAAAGCGACTGTGAGCTTACCTTTGTTTCGTATCTCTCTCATTCACGTCCCACTCCCTTTGTTTACAAGATTTGGATTACAAGGCTTATGATAAAGTGCGAAACAAGTTAGTGTCAATATACATGACATATATAAAGGTTTTTTTGTTAATGGTGCACAAAAATTAGGTATTCCTTTGTGAAAATCACATAAAATACGAAAAAAGACTTCAGAAATTGTTGTTTTGATGTCATTAAATCTAACATTAATGATTTACAATCGTGGAATACACGAATATAATAAGGATAAAGGATTACCATTATTCGGATTTTAATGAGGTGAAGATGTGCATTTAACGGAGAGAGAAAAAGAAAAGCTGCTCATTACTGTGGCTGCTGATCTTGCACGCCGAAGACTTGCCAGAGGCTTGAAGCTGAATTATCCCGAAAGCATAGCGCTGCTAACATCCGAGATTATGGAAGGAGCAAGGGATGGATTGACCGTTGCACAATTGATGGCATTCGGCACAACGATTCTGAGAGCGGAGCAAGTTATGGAAGGTGTACCTCAAATGATTCATGAGGTTCAGGTAGAGGCTACGTTTCCTGATGGTACAAAATTAGTTACCGTACACGAACCAATAACCTAACTATAATGAATAATCGAAAGGGGCGAGAAGATGGTTCCAGGGGAATATCGAACAGTCAAGGGATATATTGAAATGAATATAGGAAGACAAACGATTGATCTTATCGTTACGAACACAGGAGATCGTCCCGTTCAGGTGGGTTCGCATTTTCATTTTTTTGAAGTGAACAGAGCTTTGGACTTCACAAGAGAACAAGCCTACGGCATGCGATTGGACATTCCCGCTGGAACAGCTGTCCGTTTTGAGCCGGGGGAACAGAAACCTATTCAGCTCGTTGAACTTGGCGGAGCCAAACTTTCTTATGGACTAAATAATTTAAGTAAAGGCTTAGCAGCTAAGGGGAATATGTCAAGTGCTGCGAGAGAAAGATGGCAAGCATGGGAGGGAAAGCTCGGTGAATCGAATAGATCGTAAAAGTTATGCGCTGATGTTCGGGCCTACAACGGGAGATGCCATTCGTTTGGCTGATACCGAGCTTTGGGCGCAAATCGAACATGATTACACCGTCTACGGTGATGAATGTAAATTTGGCGGCGGCAAGGTCATTCGCGACGGGATGGGGCAATCCAGCGGTGCTACCCGCGATCAAGGTGTTCTGGATACCCTGATTACGAATGCTGTCATAATTGATCACTGGGGTATTGTCAAAGGTGATATCGGCATCAAGGATGGTCATATCGTGGGTATCGGTAAAGCGGGGAACCCGGACATCATGGATGGCGTGCATCCCAATATGATCGTGGGCGCAAGCACGGAAGTCATTGCGGGTGAAGGTAAAATAGTAACCACGGGCGGGATCGATGCTCACATTCATTTTATTTGTCCCCAGCAAATTGAAACGGCCCTTTCCTCTGGCGTGACGACGATGATTGGTGGAGGAACAGGGCCTGCTACAGGGACGAATGCCACAACTTGTACGCCAGGAGCATGGCACATGCAGCGTATGCTGGAGGCAGCTGAAGCTTTTCCCATGAACTTGGGTTTTACGGGCAAAGGTAATGCTTCTTTTCTAGCTCCGTTGACGGAACAAATTGAAGCGGGAGCTATTGGTTTGAAGCTTCATGAAGATTGGGGAACGACGCCGGCAGCAATTGACACTTGTCTCGAAGCAGCGGACCACTATGATGTTCAAGTAGCTATTCATACCGATACATTAAATGAAGCGGGATTTCTCGAGGATACGCTCGCAGCCATTAAGGGTCGTACGATTCATACGTATCATACGGAAGGAGCAGGCGGGGGGCACGCGCCGGATATTATCCGTGCGGCTGCTGAGCTTAACGTACTGCCGTCTTCGACAAACCCGACACGTCCGTATACGATCAACACGATTGAAGAGCATTTGGATATGCTCATGGTGTGTCATCATTTGGACAGCCGTATTCCCGAGGATGTTGCTTTCGCGGATTCTCGAATTCGCCCGGAAACGATTGCTGCGGAAGATATCCTTCATGATTTAGGTGTCTTCAGCATGCTAAGCTCAGATTCCCAAGCAATGGGGCGGGTTGGCGAGGTCATTATTCGTACATGGCAAACGGCCGATAAGATGAAGAAACAGCGTGGGCCGCTGGCTCCCGATACAGAAGAAGGCGACAATTTCCGGATTAAACGTTATATCGCGAAGTATACGATTAATCCAGCGATTACGCATGGGATTTCGCACCTTGTCGGTTCCATTGAGCCTGGAAAGTTCGCAGATCTTGTCATCTGGAGCCCGATGTTCTTCGGGGTTAAGCCGGATCTTGTGCTCAAAGGCGGCAGCATTGCTTATGCGCAAATGGGAGATCCGAACGCATCAATTCCAACGCCGCAGCCTGTATTTGGGCGTCCGATGTTTGCTGCTTTTGGTAAAGCTTTGACGCAGAGCTCGATTACCTTCGTCTCTCAAGCAGCTTATAATCGCGGCATCGCTGAGAAATTAGGGCTCCATAAGCGTGTTGAGCCTGTGAAAGGGTGTCGCCATATATCGAAGAAAGACATGATTCATAATAACGGTACACCTTCAATAGAGGTAAACCCAGAGACCTATGAAGTGAAAGTTGATGGGGAAGCCATTACTTGTGAACCGGCGACCGAGCTGCCAATGGCGCAGTTATATTTCTTATTTTAAAAGAGTGGGAAGTCCCCGATCGAGGTGACGACATAAAAGCGATGACAACAAAGACAACGACATTCATGGAAGAGATGACGCCGAGGTTTCACTGGCTAGCTTATCAACAGCTTCTAGATTCAGCATTGCCTATTGGCGGATTCTCACATTCCTTTGGTTTGGAAACGCTCGTTCAGCAAGAGCGATTAACAACGATTGAAGAGCTCGAAGCTTATATTCGCACGATGCTCGCTAATAGCTGGGTAACGTCAGATGCGATGGTAATCAAAGCTGCTTATACCCATATTCCAAGAGAGGAATGGGATCAGCTTTGGGAGATCGATCACATGCTGTATGTGCAGCGTGTATCGAGTGAAGCGAGGAGCGGCGTTCAAAAGATGGGCCGCAGGCTTCTTCAGTTATCACGCTCAATGTATCCCGAGCTGAACTGGCTGCCTTTGGACGAAGCTGTGAAAGCCGGCCGCTGCAGCTCCAATCATCCGATTGTCCATGGATGGGTGAGCTATCACCTCGGTGTGCCCGTACATCAAGCGGCGGAAGGCTATCTTTACAGCTGTATCATGACCTGCATCAACAGTGCGCTCAGACTCATGTCCATGGGGCAAACTCAAGGACAAATTCTTCTTGCGAAACTGCTTCCTTTGACCGGAAGCGAGTGGCAGCGTGTAGCGCATTTGGATCCCTTGGATGCGTACACAAATTCACCAGCCGCAGATCTGGCCATGATGCAGCACGAAACGCTGTATTCGCGTTTATTCATGTCTTAATGTTGCAACTCGTAAAGGCAATTATGCCCTAATCATCATTTTAGGAGGAATGACTATGTGTCAAGGTCAAGGTCACCATCACCACCAATGGGAAAAACCAGCGGTGGATCGGAGTCGTCCCATGCGTATTGGTATCGGCGGGCCTGTTGGTTCTGGTAAAACAGCGCTAGTGGAGCGTCTGGCTCGGAAACTCAACAACCGCTACAGTATTGCGGTGATTACGAATGATATCTACACAAAGGAAGATGCCCGAATTTTGATTAGCTCCGAGGCACTGCCCGAGGACCGCATTATTGGGGTAGAAACAGGCGGATGCCCGCATACGGCGATTCGCGAGGATGCTTCGATGAATTTCGAAGCTATAGAAGAGCTGGAGAAGCGATTCGATAATCTCGATATTATTTTCATCGAGAGCGGCGGCGATAACTTGGCAGCAGCGTTCAGCCCAGAGCTAGTGGATCGCTTCATCTATATTATCGATGTCGCCCAAGGGGAGAAAATACCGCGCAAAGGCGGACCTGGCATTATGCGTTCCGATATGCTCATAATCAACAAAATCGATCTAGCCCCTTATGTAGGCGCCAGCCTGGAAGTGATGGATTCGGATACGAAGAAGATGCGCGGCGACCGTCCGTATATTTTCTCAAACCTGATGGGCGGCACAGGGCTTAACGATATTGTCACATGGGTGGAACAGGAGTTCAGCCATGCCTAGCGTGACCGGGGAGATTAAGGCGGAATTTGCAGTACGCAGCGGCTTGACGCAGCTCGTCCACAAATACCACGCCTCCCCGCTCAAAATCGCCAAAACGTTCCGTTACGAGAACGAAACGCTTATCCAGGACGCCCATCCTGCGGATCAATTGGGCGTCTATATGATGGACTGCTCCCCAGGACTCATGTCGGGGGATCATTATGAAATCAACGTGCGCCTTGGGGAGGGCGCACGTGTTTTTCTAACGAACCAATCGTTCACGAAGGTTCATCCGTCTGAGGTTGGTCACGGAAGCACGCAGCGTCAGACGCTGCAATTGGAAGCTGACGCGCTGCTGGAATTCATCCCAGAGCCCTTAATGCTCTATAAGGATGCAAGCCTAGTCGCAGAAATGGATGTTCATTTATCACCAGGGTCAGCCTTGATTTTCTCGGACGTATGTTGCCCGGGACGAACGCAGCGTGGCGAAATATTTCAGTACTCCCGTTATATGAATCGTATGAAAGTTTGGTATGGCAAGGAATTGATTTTTTATCAGAATCAAAGAATTGAACCGCAATCTATGCAGCTATCAGCGCCAGGTTGCTGGGAGCGGGAAACACATCTCGGCAATCTATACATTTTCTCGGATCGACTTAAACAGCTGCATCTCGAGAAAGTACTGGAGAGTCTTGAAAAGCTTGAGGGTATAGAGGTCCGCATTGGAGCCAGTCTTACTTATAAATACGGTTTAATCGTCACCGTAATGGGAAGACATGCTTGGGAATTACAGCTGGCTTTGACGAAGGCATGGCATGATATTCGCCGCAGCTTATTTGCATTAATGCCACTCTTGGTTAATAAATAATAGGACTAAACATGGAAGGGGGCCCTTGGGGGCTCCTTTTTACATAGAAATCGAATGTTCCGATCATTTTCCACGCATACTGGAAGGAGAATCGACAATATGATGACAACTGACTGCACTTCATTGTCAAACGATGTAAGGGTTGGTATGATGAGAATGTTCATTATTCAGTTTGCTCGGAAATTCGACATAGAGGAGGACGTTTACGTGGAAAATCAAGTTAGCTACGAAAGCGTTTCGAACGGTTCGTCACAAGGGACCATTGGGACAGAATCCATAGAAGCAAGCAATATGCAAGCATCGGCTGATCCGGTGACCTTGAAAGATTTCTATCGCTTGGTTAAGCCAGGCATTATTTATTCCAATTTAATGACAGCTTTTGCTGGCTACTGGGTTGCTGCCCGTTGGGATGTAAGCTGGGTACACCTGATTATGACCATGCTAGGAACAGCTCTGGTAATGGCAGGAGGTACGGTACTCAACAATTATTTGGACCGTGAAATGGATGCAAAGATGGAGCGGACGCAAAATAGAGCTCTTCCAAGCGGGAGAATGAGTGCGAATGTCGTTCTATGGTACGGTATTATTTTAGGGACTATCGGTCTGGGAGTCCTATATTTTGGAGCGGAATCGCCTCTTGCAACGTTGATCGGACTGATTGGATTGTTCTTGTATGTTTGGCTTTATACCGCATGGTTTAAGAGAACTTCGGTTTGGAGTACATTCGTTGGGGCATTCTCTGGCGCTACACCTCCCGTTATTGGGTACTGTGCTGTCAGTGGTACGGTTGATCTAGGTGCTATTCTCCTTTTTGCTTTCTTATTCCTCTGGCAGCCTCCGCATTTCTGGGCTCTTGGGATTCGCCGTATGGAAGAATATCGCGCTGCAGGATTCCCGCTTTTACCCGTCGTGAAGGGGACTTACGTGACCAAGATCAGTATGGTGCGTTATGTGGTTTTACTTGTTCCTGTAACTGTGATGTTAACGGCTTACGGATATGTAGGTTACATGTTTTTATTCGCATCAACCATCTTAGGATTGATTTGGGCTTTCATGAGTATTAAAGGCTTTAAGGCAACAGGTGAGGCTGAAGTGGTATGGGCTAAGCGTATGTTCCTGTTCTCACTATTGTATTTAACTCTCTTATCGTTCCTCATGGTCATTGATACCGTGAAAATTAGTTAGAATTGAGGGCTGACGTAATGAGTACGTTTTTAGGAAAAAATTGGTTTAAGCTAGCGCTGGGCGCTATTTTAATCGCCATGATTGCATCATTTGCCTATAAATTATGGGCTAACAGCAGTGAACCGGACCAACGTTTAACAGCAATGAAACAAGCTCCTTCGTTTCAACTGCAGGACTTAGATGGCAAAACTGTTACCTCGCAAGATATGGATGGTAAGGTTAGACTTGTCTACTTCTTTTATTCCTTTTGCCCGGATGTTTGTATGCCGACGACATTCTTGCTTTCTCAGGTTCAGGAATCCTTGAAGAAAAAAGACTTACTGGGTACTAAAGCTGAAATTGTATCCATAACAGTCGATCCAAAGCGAGATACACCGGAAGTGCTTAAAGAATTCGGTAACCGATTTGAATCGAAGCCAGTTCCGGGCGGGTGGACATTCCTCCGTGGTGAGGAATCGAAGATTCACAAGCTTGCTGAAGATTTTGGCATTATGGTGATTAAAGAGAAAGATGGTAATTTCTCGCATTCCAATGCTATTTTGCTGGTTGATCCAAAAGGAAAACTCCGAAATTATTATGATGCAAGCAATCCAGAGTTGGATGTTGATCATATTGTCAAAGATGTCGTGACCTTATCTAAAGGAAAGTAAGTCAATCCTTCATCGTATTAACTATTCAAAAGCAGGGTCTGGAGCGGGGTATTTGATATACTCATCCAGCCCTGCTTTTTCTAATTGCTGAATGAGGTATTCCTCAGGTGTTCCTTCCACGCCAGCATACCCTCTGCGTGTATAGATTTGTTCTGCATCTGGAAACGTTTCTCGCAATAGAAATCGGATCTTTTTGCCGGAAGCGTCATTATCCGTAAATAAGAAAACAGGATGGTCTCCGGCTTTTTTTCTCAGTTCTTCTAAGGTTAATGAGCTGGGGGTACCGAATGTACAGAGGATCATGACACTTTCATCAACGACGCGTTTTAACCGGCTTTTGTCATTTTTACCTTCTACAATAATTACAATCGACATGGGATTTCCTCGCTTTAGGTTTTTTTGTAGTATAACCCGTTTTCGAAAGTGATCCAAGAATTTCATTCGACGATTAGACAAATATGATGGTGTCATTTCCCGGGAAATGACAGGGATTGACAGCGCAAAAAACGGCTTGATAAGCTCAAGCCGCCATTTTATCGGGAATTTACGTCGTGATCGGCGTTTTAAATGTCCGCAGCGGTAAGAGGGAAAGCGCCAGCATTAAGATGAAGAACGCGATGAAGTAAGAGGAAATGTGGTCGCGAAGCTGTCCGGCCATCATTGGACCGATAAAAGCACCGACGGAGTAGGAGATGGAAAGTAGGGAAAAGACGCGTCCATATCGATTGCTGCTTGTTATACCGGCAAGAAGAGCAGCGAGAGCGGGATAAATGACACCTTTCGCCATTCCGATTAGGAAAAGGGAGACGGTGAGCGGTATCGGCCATTGAATGGCTAAACCGAAGAAAACGATCGCAAGCGATATACTTCCACAGACCGTTCGGATGAACGGAGGAATCTTATTTAAGAACCAGAAGCTGATGCTTAACAGGGCGCCTAAGCTGATTAAAGTGAAAAAAACGCCGGACGTTAAAATAGAGTCTCTGGCCGACTGCATAAGTGGAAGCTCAAAGAAAAGAATGCCTTGTGAGCAGGAGAGTGCCATTGGAATGAGAAAGAATAACCATGGAATCGTTACGCTGGCGGGTACATCTGATTCATCACTCAGCATGCCATGACCATGGTGATCTAAGATGGGGGATTTGCTCCCAGTTTGGGCTAAGAGCTGCTGTTCTTTCACACCGAAGATGGCAAGTATGCCTGTGATAATAAGAATCCAACCTAAGACGGAGAAAGCTGTTGTAAAACCGATTTTGGCAACTAATACAGCGCCTGCCGCTGGAGATACCACGGAAGCTAGGGTATGTATGAGACCGTTGCCAGCCATCAGTTTACTTTGATGGATGCGATCCTTAGCTATGCGTGCAAGCAACGATAAGCAGGCAGGAGATAAGAAGGCGAGTACGAATCCGCTAATCGAACGAATGTATAGCAAGTGCCAAGGATCTTTCACATTGGATTGAAAAAGTAAGATGATCCCTGCTACAATCAGGCTAAAGACAATAAAGATTTTACTTCCGTATTTGTCTACGCCATAGCCAGCGATAAGATTCCCAGGCAAGTGTGTGATCGAGTATACGCCCATAATTAGCCCTATAAATGAAGGAGCTGCTCCTAAAGATAAGGCGAAGGGAGAAAGAATCGGGTACTGTGCGTGTAAATCAAAAAAAGCAACAAACATAAATAAGTACAACCAAATAGCCGTTCGCATGTTCTCACCACCTCAATCTTTTAGACTTGTCTCTTCTTAAGATGTACGCCGCTCGTCCCATAGATATGACCTTTCCATATAAATGACACAATTCTGTTTTTAGGAGGCTTTATGGATGCATATGTGATTGTTTTACTCGCTTGCGTGGCTATTTTCCTGGTTTTTCGGTTGAGACAGTCTTTTCGAAAGACGAGAAGTAGAATCGATAAAACAGAGGAGATCGAACGTAAGTTAGCCCTGTTAAGGAAA
This sequence comes from Paenibacillus sp. J31P190, assembly GCF_059692075.1. NCBI lineage: Bacteria > Bacillati > Bacillota > Bacilli > Caryophanales > Paenibacillaceae > Paenibacillus > Paenibacillus sp. J31P190. Next base: position 112,319 of record NZ_JCAUAS010000018.1, read on the forward strand.
AAAAGAGATGAAGATTAAGGATTCCCTGTAGTATGATAGGAAGGGACTTTTGGATAAATAGGAGGGGTTAGTTTGGATCAGTGGATTTCCTTTGCGCAGGATCGTTGGTACTTAATTGTGGCCGCTATTATTGTGCTTTTTATCGTGATCGGTATTGTGAAAACTGTGGTGAAATGGATTCTGGTCATTGCGATTGTTGGGGCTCTTGTCGTTTATGGAGCGAGCTATAAGGATAAAATAAAGGATATTGGGGCAAGCGTGGTCTCGCAAGTTGGCGATGAAATCAAAGATAAGGCTGTCAGTACGTTGACCTCGGAAGCCAAAGATGCCCAATTTAAAGCGAATCCCGATGGTTCCTTCCTCATTACGACGAAGAGCTTGAAGGTGGAAGGCAAAGCTGGGACGGATGAAGTACAAGTCACCTTCCTTGGTAAAACGTTTAAGATGAACGCGAATGCAGCCGTTAATGCTTTCATCGAGCAAGCAAAGAAAAACGCGAAGCAGTAAGTAATATAATATGATTATTAAAATAGGATGGTGAGAAATCATGACGGATATGACGTGGTTACAATCAACTTCGATAAATTTAATATCCATCGTGATCGTTCTCACATTTGCAGGCTCTGTCGTTCAAGGATTTTTCCGGGGAGGTTCAGGTTCTGCCAAACATCTTCTGTCTATGCTCGTGGAGGCGGTTATCGTCATCCTGTCCATGTTTATCGCATGGAAAGGGGTCCAGTGGGTATCGCCAATGATTCAAACCTGGCTGAAAGGACAGAATTTACAAATTCCATCCGTAGAGATAAGCATGCTTAAACAAACTTATTATACCGTCATGACGAGTATCCGTGATTTCCCGCTGCTGCGTTTCGGTGTACTGTTTTTACTTGGCTATATGATCGTGAAGCAATTGCTGAACCTATTGGTTGATCCTTTGTTAGGAAGTTGGTTGGCTAATCGTGATCCTTACAGAGAGCGCAGCAACTCTTTTATTAGTTCTGTCTCTGGTGGAGCCATTGGTTCTGTCGCAGGATTCGCTAGGGCGCTCATTCTTATTGCTGTGCTTTTCATTTATGTAACGTTATTCCCGCACTCTTTGGTCACACCTTATATTGAATCATCACAGATGTATCAGAAAGGTGCAAAAGAAGTCATTTCACCCTTCACGGGTGACTTCATTGCCGACAAAGTGCCCGTGTTCACACGTGCTGTTGAACAAGAATTTACGAATATCCTGCAGCGTAAGTATGAAGTTCTAGACGCGAAAATTCCAGGCAATATTTCAGATACAGCCAAAGAAGTAACCGCCAGTGGGAAGACGGATGAAGAGAAGGCCAAGCTGTTGTACAAATGGGTAGGCAACTACGTCAAATATGATTGGAATAAGGTAACTCTTTATGAAGAGAAACGAATCTGGAAGGAACAGACGCCGGAGGATACCTTCAACACCCGCGAAGGGGTTTGTATAGACTACTCCAGGTTGTATGCACAGATGGCCAGATCCATCGGCCTTGATGTGAAAGTTGTGACTGGACTAGGCTATGATGGGCAGGGCAGCTACGGTCCTCACGCTTGGAATGAGGTTTACCTGAAAGAGTCGGATCGCTGGGTACCACTAGATTCCACCTGGGTGGCAAGCGGAGGCAACTGGTTCAATCCGCCCAACTTCGATCAAACTCATGTCAAGGACGCTTAGAAAAGTATTAGTAAGAAGCCTTTCCTTTGGAGATCAAAGGAGGGCTTCTTTTTATATAAGGCGACCGATCTATTAAGGGAAATCATGGATAGATCTGGCGGCTTTTCTCATATGATGATTAAATGTGGTACACTAATAAGATAGGATTGTTTATAAGAATAAGGGAGATTGTATGCGGAAACCACTTCAGGAATATAAGATGATTTACTTAGATGCTGGGGACACTTTACTTACGATTCCAGCAGCCCAAACGATACTCAAACAGTATTTACAATTGCGATCTGTGGATCGTGATGAAGCTCATATTAGTGAACTATTTACGGAAGCATTTCGTCTTTTTTATTATGTGAATAAGCAGGATAATTTCGTGGTTTGCAGTCCAGATTCAGACCGTGAGTTCTGGGTTAATCTATATAAATACGTACTTCATAAATTGGGCATTCACGAGGAGTGGACAGAGGAAGAGATTTATACCTGCTGCCACGAGCTTTACGACATTTACACGGCACCTGAGTATTATGAATTATTTGATGATGTTAAGCCATTTTTAGACGGTTTGAAGGCCCGAGGGTTTCGAATTGGGATTATCAGCAATTTTGCTCCCACCTTGAAAGCCATACTGGAGGATAAGGGGATTTTGCATGATTTCGATCCCGTCATTGTTTCAACTGAAGTTGGTCTAGAGAAGCCAGATCCGGCGATTTTCCAGCTTGCCCTGGACAGGGCAGGGTTAGAGGCTGAGGATATTCTTTATATCGGCGACCATGAAACGAATGATATTTGGGCGCCAAATCAAGTCGGTATCGATGCTGTGCGAATTATCCGTTATTCCTATCATACAGGAGAGGGTATTCATTCCCTGCTCGAGTTGTTCCATGAACAAGCCATAGCATAAGAAAGGATCTGAGAAGTGATGAAATCATCCATTATGGATGATCCGAAGAAAAAAGAAATTACCAAAAAACGGCACTTTTCGTTTCGGATCAATATATTTTTCTTTGTCACCTTTTTATTATTTTCGATATTAATCGTACGATTGGCCATCTTACAATTCGTTCAAGCCAAAGATCTTAAAGCGGCGGAAAATACGAATACGAATCAGACAACGAGTATCGCCCCTATTCGAGGCAATATCTATGACTCTACAAAATCTCCTCTGGCTTATACAATTCCTGTTCAGTCCTTGTTTTTCCGTATTGAACCAGGTCAACAAAACAAGGATGAAGTGATTGCGCTTGCTCAGCGGCTAAAAGTAGATGTTTTTGATAAATATGCCAAACCGAATTCGGTCAGCCCTACTCCGGAAGAGATCGTTCTAGCGATGGATTTAGGTTACGATATCAATAAGAATAAAGTGAAAGACCCAAGTTACTACTGGGTTCCGCGGCGGATTAAAGCCGATTTGTCCAAGGGGGAAATGGCCTATTTACTAGAGCACCGAGATGAATTTAAGTGGCTAGAAGTGACGGAGGAGAGTATCCGTACTTATGAAATGGATGATGATAACAAGACCACGATAGCCACACATTTGGTTGGATATTTGAAATCATTTTCTACACAAACGGCCAAAGATATTTATAAAGACAGCCCAAATAGCGAAGAATACCTGAACTCAGAAAATGTAGGATTTGACGGCATTGAACGCTTGTATCAGGATGAGCTGCGCGGTAAAAATGGGAGTAGGAAATATCCCGTCAACGCGGCTATGAAAATTATCGGAAGAGCCGAAGTGACAGCGCCTGTCAAAGGGAATAATCTATACCTGTCGATTAATAAAGATATTCAGAAGGCTACCGAGAGAATACTAGAGGATCATATCAAATATTTACGCAGCCCGACTCATGCCAATGATCTGTATATGAAAACAGGGATGAAGGCCTCCTCTGGCTTTGCCGTTGCGATGGAAGTGGATACAGGGCGTGTCGTTACGATGGCGAACTATCCGGATTACGATGCTAATGCATGGACCGGAGGGATTTCGCCGGATATTTACAAAGAAATTGGTACGTATATTTCCAATGGATCTATCATGACAGCTAAATCCAAATATCCAGATGAGAAAGAGAATGCGAAGCATCCGTCTTCCATTGTTTTTATGGGTTCGACCATTAAGCCTTTGTCGGTATTAATTGGACTTAAGGAGAAATTATTCGGCGCTTATGAGAACTATTACGATTCAGGATCGTTTAGTTTTGGTAAGGGCGGGTCTAGTACCATTACAAACTCGGGGAAAGCAGCTTACGGATATATTAATGCTTCTGGGGCTATTGAACACTCTTCTAACACGTATATGTCCGAGAAAGTGGGCATTCCCTTCTATTTGAAATATGGAGGAGAATCACCAAAGGTCACAGCGAAATGGGCCGAATACCTTGCGAAATTTGGCATGGGCGTGAAAACAGGAAGCGGTCTTCCAGGTGAATTCGCAGGTTCTAATGATTTCATTAAAAATGCCCAAAAAGACAGTTACCAATCAGCAATGGTCTACGCTTCATGGGGACAAAATGAAAAAACGACGACGCTGCAGCTTGCTCAATATACAGCTACATTGGCTAGTCGCGGGAAACGTATGAAGCCTCTTTTTGTAGATGAAATTCGAGATTACCAAGGTGAATTAGTTAAAAAAGTTGAGCCAGAGGTTATTGAGGATTCCTCCTCTGAATTTTCTAAAGAAGATTGGAATACCATTATCCATGGTATGAAAAGTGGCGCCGAGGGCATTGATGAATTACCGTATAATGTAGCACGCAAAACAGGTACATCCACGCAAGCAGTTTCGGGAGGCACGGTAGAAAATGCTGTGTTTATCGCATTCGCTCCTGTAGAGAATCCAAAGCTAGCCGTAGCTGTTGTTGTGCCAGAAGGCGGATTCGGACGCTACGGGGCATCCCCGATAGCAGCCAAAATTTTTCAGGCATATGATGCGGCGAACGACGGTATTCTGACGAAGCTCGGCGGCGGGAAAAGGCCGTGGTAATAGGACTGAAAATTAGCCTGTAAGGGTTAGGTGATAATGATCCCGAACAACTACAAGCTGAAGGAAGGTAACTATGCTAATCAACTTGTTCTTAATCGTAATACTTATCCTGCTCACCGCTTTTTTTGTCGCTACAGAATTCGCTGTTATTCGAATTCGCCCCAGTAGAGTGGATCAAATGGTAATGGAAGGTAAGAAAAATGCCCTTGCTGTACAAACGGTTACCTCTAATTTAGATGGATACTTGTCAGCTTGTCAGCTTGGCATCACGATTACGGCCTTGGGACTTGGTTGGCTAGGTGAACCGACGGTGGAGAAGCTTCTCAACCCATTGTTCCATGTGATAGGAGTAGGAGAAAGCTTAGCTCATATTTTATCATTTAGTATCGCATTTCTATCCATTACGTATCTCCATGTTGTACTCGGTGAACTAGCGCCAAAAACGTTAGCCATCCAAAAGGCAGAAGTCATATCTTTACTAACAGCCCCTGTCATTATTTTATTTTATAAAATCATGTATCCATTCATTTGGCTGTTGAATGGGTCGGCGAACAAGCTGGTAAGGATTTTTGGCATTAAATCTGCAAGTGAGCATGAAGAAGCACACTCGGAAGAGGAGATTCGTATTATTTTATCGGATAGTTATCAGAGCGGTAAAATAAATAAGACAGAGTTTCGTTATGTGAATCGAGTCTTCTCGTTTGATGAACTGTTGGCTCGCGAAATTATGGTGCCGCGGACAGATATGATTTGCCTGTATGCTAATAAATCACTGGAAGAAAATATGGGTATTATTACGAAAGAACAATATACTCGCTTTCCAGTTGCGAAAGAAAACAAAGATGATATTATTGGGTTCGTCAACACCAAGCAGTTTTTCTTGAGTTACATTAGTAACCCGGATTTTAATTTTAAATCCTTGCTTCAACCGATGATGACCGTTCCGGAAGTTATGCCAGTTAAAGCTCTTCTTAAAAAAATGCAGCAAGAAAATGTTCATATTGCACTGCTTTTGGATGAGTACGGGGGGACTTCAGGTCTAATAACGATTGAGGATATCTTGGAGGAAATTGTTGGGGAAATTCGTGATGAATTTGATAAAGACGAAAAGAAAGAAATAGAGTCTTTAGGAGAAAATCATTATGAAGTGGATGGTACCGTCTTATTGAATGAAGTCAATCATGTAGTAGGAGCAGACATTATTGATGAGAATGTAGACTCGATTGGTGGTTGGTTATATGGTAAGCAACCGGAGCTGCAAATAGGTCAAGAGTGGAAATACGGGTCATTGACATTTATTGTGCGTGAAAGAGATGCCAATCGAATCCGTAAAATTGAAATTATCAAACAGTAATCGATATTGGTGACTAGTAAAGGGGGGATCTGCGGAAGCAGGTCCTTTTTCTATGCCTATTCATACAGCAAACAAGTGCAGGAACCGTTTGGCACCCTTGAGCATATCCTAGTGTAGGGGAAGGAACATTTCCTACCCCAAAAGTTGCACAAGGCAAACTTTTATGCGCAGAGGAAAGGTGGAGGAAGGCATGAAAAAAACCAGGTTATCAGCTTCATTAAAGCGACTTCTGATTTCCATCATTTTTCTATAGGATACAGCGCTTTCACGTACTTTCATCGCATTTCCAGAATGACGGACAGATATGGTATACTAATATATCGGTTGTCGAATAGAAAGATTGATGAATGGTACGGAGGAGTGAGTTTCACCATGTGTGGTATTACGGGTGTGATGTATTTTGAAGATAGAGAACCAACCACTGCAATGTTGCAGCAAATGACAGATGTTATTGTTCATCGGGGGCCGAACGATTCCGGTTTTTGGACGGATAATCGTATTGGTCTTGGCTTTCGCCGCTTGTCTGTTATTGACCTGAAAGAAGGGCATCAGCCTTTGGCTAATGAGGATGATTCTGTCTGGATCATTTTCAACGGGGAAATTTATAATTATAAAGCCCTGCGCAGCATGCTGCAGGAGCGCGGGCATCAATTCCGCACGCAAAGTGATACGGAGGTTATCGTTCACCTCTATGAGGAGTATGGAGAGGAATGCGTCAAATACATGCGCGGCATGTTTGGCTTCGTTATTTGGGACAAGAAAAAGAAGCAGCTGTTCGGAGCGAGAGACCACTTCGGCATTAAGCCGTTTTACTATCATGTCAATGACCGCCAGTTCTTGTTCGGCTCCGAAATTAAGAGCCTGCTGGCTGCAGACGGCATGAATCGGTTGATCCACACGGACAGCTTGCTGAACTATTTGACCTTTCAATACGTACCGGAGCCTAACACGATGTTCCATGGCATTCATAAGCTTCCACCAGGGCATACGGTCAAAATCACGTTTGACGGAGAAATGTCGATACATAAGTATTGGGATCCCATGTTTGAGCCGGAGGATCGTCCGTTTGACTATTATGTAGAGCAAATTCGGGAAACATTGAAGGATTCGGTCAAACTCCACATGGTCAGTGATGTGGATCGGGGCTGCTTCTTGTCGAGCGGGATTGACTCGACGGCGATTGCTACACATATGCGGAATATCGAACCGATCCGCACGTTCTCCGTTGGCTTCGAAGGCGCCAACAATGAAACGCCGATTGCCGCCCAAACGGCTGCGGCACTCGGCACAGAGCATTACGACAAAATCATCACGCAGGATGATTTCTTCGGCACGATGCCGAAAGCGATCTGGCACCAGGACGAGCCTGTCGCCGATCCTTCGGCCATTGCCCTTTATCACGTGGCGAAGCTTGCGCGCGAGCACGTGACGGTTGTACTGTCCGGCGAAGGCGCGGACGAGCTATTCGGCGGCTACCGCATTTATCGCGAGCCGCAATCCTTGCGTCCGATCGACCAGCTGCCGACATCGGTGAAGCGCATGCTGAACCGCTTTGCCCGGATGCTGCCAAGCAGTGTGAAGGGCCGCAACTACTTGCTGCGCGGCACGACACCGCTTGAGGAGCGTTTCCTCGGCAACGCCAAAATTTTCTCCGAGGATATGAAAGCCGAGGTGCTGCGCCTTGATAATGAGATGCTGCGCGCCTATAAGAATCCCGTGCAAATTGCTGGCGATTATTACAGCAAGACGAAGCATCTTGATCCAGTGAGCCGGATGCAGTATATCGACATGAATCTATGGATGCCTGGCGATATTCTGATGAAGGCTGACAAGATGACGATGGCACACTCACTCGAGCTGCGTGTTCCTTTCCTCGATAAGGAACTGTTCGAAGTGGCACGCCGCATTCCGGCAAAGTACCGAATCGCGAATGGAACGACGAAGTACATATTCCGCAAGGCGATGGAAGGTATCATTCCTGATCCCATCCTGAACCGTCCGAAGCTGGGCTTCCCAGTACCGCTGCGCGATTGGATGAAAGGCTCTATGGGCGATATGGTTTTGGAGCAAATTAAGTTCAGCGGGATAGAGGATTATATTAACATCAACGCTGTGGAGCGCATGCTGCATAAGCATCGTAATAATCAGGGCGACTATGCTCGACGCATTTGGACCATCTATATATTTGCCCTCTGGCATGTGACATTCATGGAAGAACTGCCTAAGAAAGTGCTTGCTGCTTACTAGATCTACTAATGACGTAGAGACAGGGGATGGGAAAACCGTGGGATCTTATAAATTAATCGCCCTCGATATGGATGGCACCTTGCTGGACGATGACAAAAAAATATCAGTTGAAAACCGAGAAGCGATTCAAGAAGCCACAAAAGCGGGTAAGATCGTTATTATGTCTACAGGACGCGGAGCTGTAAGTGCCATGCCGTATATTCAGGAGCTGGGGCTTAACTCACCGCTTGTCGTGGTCAATGGGAGTGAAGTATGGGAGTCTCCGTCTAAATTGCTGAAGAGGACCCTGCTTCCAGTTGACACTGTACGTAATTTGCATAGTCTAGCTCAAATGCATGATTGTTGGTGGTGGGCTTATTCGGTGCAAGGTGTGTTCAATCGCGAGAGCGAAACCATGGACATTGACAGCCAAGAATGGCTGAAATTCGGTTATTTCACTGAAAATATGGAGAAATTGCAGCAAATCCGGGACATCGTAGAAGGATGGGGAACACTTGAAATAACGAATTCCCATCCCTCTAATATTGAACTTAACCCATTAGGCATTAGTAAGGCGAGCGGTGTGGAGACTGTATGTCAGCTTCTAGGCATTAGCATGTCTGAAGTCATTGCGATGGGGGATAGTGAGAACGACATCGCGATGATTCGTGAAGTAGGTCTTGGTGTAGCTATGGGCAATGCACAGGATGAAGTGAAGCGTATTGCGGACATTACGACCGTTACCAACAATGAACATGCCATTGCTAAAGTAATTCGCACCTATATGTTGTAGAAGTAGAAGTAGAAGTAGAAGTGAAGTGAAGTGAAGTGAAGTGATAAACCATCTTGGATTGGAGGAGATGCGATTTATGATCACCTTAGGCTGGACATTAGTTATCCTTTTATTTGTAGTGGGCATGATTGGTGCGGTTTATCCGGTGCTGCCTGGTGTGTTAGCGATTTATGGAGCTTTTTTCATCTATGGTTGGTTGATCAGCTTTGAGCCGTTCGGATTCTGGTTCTGGCTTATCCAATCCTTGATTGTCATTATCATCATGGTGGCCGATTACGCAGTAGGTGCGCTAGGGGTAAAGAAGTTTGGAGGCTCTAGGGCTGCTATCATCGGAAGTACAATTGGTCTTATCATTGGGCCTTTTGTTATTCCAGCTTTCGGCTTAATCATTGGGCCCTTCTTAGGCGCAGTGATTGGTGAAATCATCATAGGTACGTCGTGGAAAAAGGCGATAAGTGCCGGTGTCGGCTCTGTACTCGGTTTCTTTGCAAGCAGTGCGGTGAAAATTGCGCTTCAGCTAGCGATGATTATTATCTTTTTTATCTGGGTTTTTTAATGGAATGAATACTGTAAGAGAGTAGGAACGGACTTGACGAAGGAAACCAAAGATTCTCTAGTAAAAGGGACGCTCATTCTCACCGTGGCCGCGCTAATAGCGCGGTTTCTCGGCGTTTTCCAGCGAATTCCGCTGGTACACTTGCTTCATGAGGAAGGAATGGGCAGTTATTCCATTGCTTTTAATCTATATTCGATCTTACTTGTTGTAGCAACAGCCGGTATCCCAAGCGCACTAAGCAAAATGGTGTCCGAGAAGTATGCGATCGGAAGACCTGCAGAAGCACAGCGGATTTATCACGCGGCCATATGGTTTGCAGTCGTTGCGGGAGTCGTAATGACGGCGATTCTATATGTCTTTGCACCGATCTATGCCGAGAACATTTCACATGGTGGACCGGATGCCACCCTAGCTACTCGCGCTATAGCGCCAGCTATGCTGTTCTTCCCGCTTATTGCCATTATGCGGGGCTATTTCCAAGGTAGACAAAACATGATGCCTAACGGAATTTCACAGGTTGTGGAACAAGTATTCAGACTCGTAACCTCAATCGGACTCGCATTTATTTTATTGAACATCAGCTTAGGTTGGGGAGTTGCGGGTGCATCTTTTGGAGGGGTCATGGGCGGGATTGCGGCACTTGCCGTTATGCTTTACTATGCTTTGAAGCTGAAGCGTAGAGATGCGCAATCGAACATAGCGGCCGAGCAGATAGCTGCGGGAAGCACGCAATCGACACAATCACATACGCCAGTTCGATATAGTGAAATCTATCGCAGCTTACTGAAGCTTTCGATTCCTATCGTTATTTTCTCAGTGACGGTTACACTTGTGTATGCGATCGATACCTCGATCATTATCCCGCTCTTAGAAGGGACCATTGGCAGAAGCGAAGCGCTTGGGCTTGTTGGTATTATAGGAGGACGTGCCCAGTCCCTGGCGGGAATTCCGATTATTTTGGCCATCGCGCTTAGCCAATCGGTCGTTCCCATCATCTCAGCAGCCTATTCACGCAAAGATTTGAAACAGGTTGGCCACCAGACAACAAGGGTGCTTCAACTCTCGATACTTTCTGGGTTACCGGCCGTATTGGTGATCGCCATTGCTGCCCGTCCATTAGACTTCTTCATGTTCGGGCATGAGGATACCGCTTTTGGCATGAGCCATGGACCTCACATGATTTCACTGCTCACATTAGGAGCTATGTTTCAAATTGTGATGCAGACATCGGGCGCTGTCCTTATGGGCATGGGCCGAATGAAACCGCTGATGTTGCATGTTGCCGTTGGTATTGCGGTCAAACTAGCTGGTAGCTTCTTACTTGCGCAGTGGTTTGGCATCTATGGAATCATCGGCTCAACGGGTCTTTGTTTTATTGTCATGTCTTGGCTCAATTTACGGTCGCTTCGTAAAGAAGTCGACTTTACGATCCTTGGACGTCGTTTCATCGGATTACTGTTTTCCATCGTTGTCATAGGTATCCTTGGTCTAGGGGCAGAGTGGCTCACACATACGTATGTGCATCCAACTAGCTGGTATCGGCTAAATGAAGGAATAAATGCAGTACTTGTTTGTGGCTTCTCGGTTGCCTTGTATCCATTGATGCTGATGGTAACACGTGTTGTAACGAAGGACGATGTGAAAAACTTCCCTTCCCCTGTGCAAAAGCTAATCGGCAAAGTGAGTCGTCTTATCAAACGTTCCTAGCCATAGCCAAGCTGAGTCACCGAATCACTTTCTTAATCGCTTGGGCAGCTACAATGCCTAACTCAATCTTGCTTAAACCAAAGTACACTTCTTTCGTTAAATCATAAGGAATCGGTACAGGAATGGAGCGCATATGCACCAGCGGCTCCTTCACACTCTTGAACCAGTCACCGGGCTCTACAGGGGCCAAGCTCCTGTCAGGCCATACCGATGTAAGCTTAGGACTATAAAACGGCTGTGTCCCTTTCTTAAGGGCGCTGCCATCCAGCCTCTCCTGATATTTCATATCGGGAGGGGTTTTTCTAATTTGGGCAAACAGGTGTGGCCAGTAATCGGAACGTGATCCAGTATGGGGAGTTGCGGCCGCAAATCTAAGCACGCCTTGAAGTACTTCCGGTGCTCCGAAGAGTATCGCATACAAGCTTTTTCCGAATTCGATGCGTTCTGTTAAGCTAGTGAAATTCTCAAGTACAAGTCCAGCCAGATGCGGCTGAGGTGCGTGGGTTTGGTCGGAAGCGGGAAAAAAAGGAAACCCGATTTGATTCAATTGTAACCATGCTTGTGTTTTGAACAAAGGCGTATTCAACACGTTCTGCTGAATCTGCTTATTCTTTACGATTCGTTGTTCGATGTAGTTTTGTTCATTAACAATAAGTGCAATCGTTAGGGCGGCCGATTCTTGATTCGTCCAGAAGTCGCTCCAAACAGGGACCATCCAGGACGAAATATTCATATGCGGCAGGAGGTGAAACAAACTCATCTTTCGCTTCTTGCTTTCGCCGTAGAGCAGTAGTTGAGGATAAGCATCTTGAAAAATAAGGCCGTTCGCTCGTTCCAGAAAAGCAAATAGATGCTGAGCCAATTCATTGCTTATCAAATGTGGCAGCAGTTCCCCGCGAAGATCGGTCATGCACCAGCCCCCGTTGCGTGAAACCATATGGGCAAGCAGTGCCCAGTGAAGCTCCGGGTTATCCTGATAACAAGACCAATACGCGTTAGTTCGTGTCACATTATTTCGATTTTCCCGCTGGGTTCGTTCCTTAATTCGATGCACAATCGCCCTCTCATCTGTGGAGAGAGGTGAATTTACAACACCGCTTTGCTGCAGATCTAATTGATGTTTTAAGCCCTTTTCCAGCCTCCCTATGAATGCTGTCGTGACAGGAATTTCATCCAAAGGATCAACTATTTTAGCAGAGGAATGCAAAAGAAGCGATGCTTGCTGCTTGAACAGCTGTGCAACTGCGTTCGGCAGTCCTCTCATTTTGCTTAGAACACCTTTCATGTTCTTACCTCTTGGTTTAACTGTTCCTCCCAACACCAATTACCTCCCCGACCTTCAACGAATCATTGCTTCTAGTGTTTGCTTATTCACTTACAGGTATGTGGGAACGCGGCCAATTATGGCTATGGCTTCCAATCATCTCTTGACAGAATAAGTGTATGAAGTGTATAGTACACTTCAAGATGTATGAACCAGTTAATACACACACTAAATTTATCCAGTTTTACTAAGGAAGGGACATAGGAGATGGGTAGATGAACATTACGTTTAACAACCGCGATCCGGTTTATCTGCAAGTTGTGAAGTACTTTAAAGAAGAAATCGCCACAGGCAAGCTAGCTTCAGGACAGGAGATTCCGTCTAGGCGCGAATTGGCGGGGTTGCTTCAGATCAATCCCAATACAGCACAAAGAGCTTACAAAGAGATGGAGGAACAGAAGTTGATTACAACCGAAGGAAATTCCCCTAGCCGAATTACGACGGATGGACGAATTTTGAATTCGATTCGTGAAGAGCTCATACAGGAGGCTGTTGAAGTATTTGTCCAATCCATTAAGAAAATCGAGCTGCCAACGGATGAACTGCTTCGCTTTGTGAAAGAGAAGTATGAATCGGAGCGTGCTAGAGGGTAATGCCGCATGTTTACGAAGATTTTTTTGTTAAGCAACACTCGAAGGAGGTCAACAAATGATCGAAGTAGATAAGATCGTTAAGAAATACGGCAGGAAAAGAGTGCTGGATGAAGTTTCATTCATGGCTGAGAAAGGCCAAATCACTTGTCTTATTGGCATAAATGGCGTCGGTAAATCAACCATTATGAAATCCATCATGGGGTTAACACCCATAAGCAGCGGTCAGATTCGGATTGACGGTCAGCTTTTAGATAAACACACGTACGAGAAGGTTGTTTTTATTCCTGATACATTGACCATGCCTACCCATTTAAGAATTGCAGAGGCAATGCAGTTTATGCAGGATTTCTATTCGAATTGGAACAGTAAACGAGCGCAGGAGCTTCTAACTTTTTTTAAGCTTAAAGCCGAAGATCGGATAGGCAGCCTATCCAAAGGGAATTCAGCTAAAGCCAATCTACTGCTTGGTCTATCGCTTGATGCTGATTATTTACTTATGGACGAGCCTTTTTCTGGGATTGATATCTTTAGCAGGGAGGAGATCACGGACGTTTTCACCAGTCATCTCGTCGAGGACCGCGGAGTCCTGATAACGACACATGAAATCCACGATATCGAGCACTTGATTGATAAGGTTGTTCTACTCGATCAGGGCCGAGTGATGAAGCAGTTTTATGCGGAGGAGATGCGTTCCAAGGAAGGCAAGTCTGTTGTAGATGTCATGAGAGAGGTGCATCTGGCATGAATCGTTATGGTAAACTGCTGAATTGGGAAATCGTCCGATTTAGCAAATTTTATGGCGCATTATTACTAATAACGCTGCTTTCGCAATTTTTCGGCATATGGTTAGAGGCGAATAGCTACATGAATAGGGCTGAAGAATTGATGGATAGGAATTCGATTTCAGCTATCCAGTATGCAGCGCAGTACGGTAAGATCAGTATTTCAAATGGCTATCAATCTATTTGGTTTGAAGGCCCCATTAGTCTGTGTGCTGCGACGCTCATCCTATATATATTTCTGATTTGGTATAAGGAATGGTTTGGTAAAAGTACGTTTGCCTATCGACTTCTCATGCTCCCCACATCCAAAATGAATGTATATCTGGCCAAATTAAGTGCCATTGTTCTGTTCGTATTAGGGCTTGTAGCCTTTCAATTAATGTTGATTCCTATTCAAATGGCCGTATTTGACGCAATGATTCCCGGTGAATTCAAACAAGCCGTGACCGCCTCGTCTCTAATCCATAGCCATCCTTTTTTGCAAACATTGCTGCCTTCCTTTTTCATTGAATTTGTCCTGTATTACGGAGCAGGTGTGATGGGTGTAGTCGTCATGTTTACAGCGATCTTACTGGAGCGCAGCTTCCGATATAAAGGCATCGCAGCGGGTGTTGTATATTGTGGCGCGGCTCTTCTTTTTATTCTAGTCCCCATTCTACTTGCGGAAGACTGGCTTCAGGGTTACTTGTTCCCCAGCGAGGTTCTCATTCTGCAAATTATCATTGGTATCTGTATCACAGGTCTTTCTTTGTGGCTCAGTTCCTACTTATTACGAAAAAAAGTGACCATATAAGGAGGTGCACCCATGAAACGTTACTGGATACTTGCATTGCTTATTCCGTTTACTGCATTGTCAATTAGTATATATTACGTCACAGCTGCTGAGGATGGTAAGCCAGATTATTATCTGAAAACGCTTGGAGGCGAGGAAAAAGAAGCTTTACCTATGACTGTTCAAGCTCGATATAAAAACGAGAGGGTTGATATTCAAACGAACGGGAGCAGCTATCCAAGCGAACAGCAGTCCTATATGAAAAGATTGGATTCATCCTTCTATTATTTAGAAGAATTAGGTGGTCTACTCGAAGAACATCGCTCCTTCCTGAGAGGGAAAAGGAATGTGAATGCATTTTTTGAAGATGAAAAAGGTATTGCATACGTAGGTTTTGATACGGAGTTCGATTTGGACAAAATTCAATCGGATCTCCTCGACATCTCGTTTTATCAAAAAGGAACGAAAAAAAGCGAATCCTTCCAGGTGAAGGTGCAGAAGAATAAAGATGAGTACGTCAGTATCTTGGATGTTCAGGTAAAAGAGCGGACGATGAAGCTGATGATATCTCAATATCAGCAGTCAGGTAAATATTCGACACCCAATAATTCAGAATACTATATGTATACACTGGACCTCGATAAGAAGAGTATTGTGGAGAAGAAATTGATTGCAGCCGTTACCTCCCAAGACAAATCGATACGGACAGTAATTACCAATATCTGGTCAAGCGGCTTGATCAAGCCGAGCAACTACGCAATCTTTGATCGAACCTCCTACCAACTAAACGGTACGAAAGAGGATACTGCAGAGGCAAAAAATCAAGGAATCGTGAACCGTAATATTCTTGTTTATGATATATGGAATGGTCAAATGACGACGATTCAAAGCGATCCGGTACATGACATGCTGATGAAGGGAAACGCGGAAAATCTGTCCATTCGATATATTGGCGATGATCTCTATCTTACCTTGTTGTCAGAGTCTTCGGAATCTCGGGTTCTCCAGTACCAGTTAGTGGAGAATAAGCTTAAGCATGACGTCAAGCTTACTCTTCAAGATTGGCAAACACAATGGGGCAGAGCACACAACACCCAAATTGCCAATAATCGTTTATACATGCTCGCTTTAGGAAAGAAAGATCCGGGGGTAGTTATTGCTGACTTAGATACAGGGAAGATCGTGTATCAGGGTGTGATTGAAAGGAAAGACGAATTAGGAAGCAATTGGTTATCATTTGAAAATATATCAGTTAGGTAGCACTATTGCCTAATACTTTATCTGATAGGGAAGGGGCCGTGAGGCCCCTTTTTTCATCATAAAAGTTATTTCGGCTAGGTAGTTACGGATTTTTGCAAGCTAAGTGAGTTTTTGGATATTTATGCATAATTATTTGTTAAATGACTATGTTTTCCTTGCGTTTTTGTGAGAAGTGGGGGTTTAGGAAGGCAAGTTGTACAACGTGCAACAATTTTCTTGATTTCTTCTTGAAAAGCTCAAGATGTTGTATGTTCTACAACAATTTATCCTTTTTATGTGCTATAGATTTTTTATGCATTTACGTTTTGGGTGTAGCGGGGGGTTGCATCAACCTTTACAACACTTTTACCCAAGGTTGGCATAAACCGTTTATTTTAACGATTCCGGCTTGCTGTTGATATTCTGGTATTCCGGTAAATCCCCCAGATTCATAGCTTCAATATGCTTCTTGGTTTCAGGCGTACCTAGCTGGTATACAAGAAAATAAATATCCTTAAGCTGTTCATCATAAGCGCGGTTTTTCATGTCCTGGTCTTTTTCCGGGAACGCCTCATACGGTGTACTTGCCCGTTTCACCAATTGCTTATCTACCAGATTGATTTCTTGAAATTGTTCAGCGAGCCGGAGAAGCTCTGCCTCATCGGCGTGGATCTCGAACTCATAATGGTCTCGAATGAGCCCCTCACTGGCTGGAACGACTTCTTGCCTTCCGACGCTAACCCAATATGTTGTTCTTGGCATGCTGTATCACTCCTTATCTCGTCTTTATTTCTATTTACCCCGAAGTCGATGTCTAGAAACTTTTATAAATTAGAAAAACCTTGCGAGGCTTAATCGCAAGGTCATAATAAAAATCACTCATCCGTCTTTTCCGAATTGGCTTGCTCTGTTCCGGGTTTAATCACACGTCCGGTTCGTTGGAGCGCTTCACGCAGCAAATACTCGATATGACCGTTCACACTGCGGAATTCATCCTCCGCCCAACGCTCCAGAGCCTCGTACAGCTTAGGATCAAGTCGGAGCGGGAAATTTTTCTTAGGAGCCATAGCCCTGGTCCCGTTAGTACAACGAACCGGTATTAATGACCGGGCTCGCTGAGCGGTCCGATACGATCGCAACAAGCAAATTGTTAATCATAGCCGCTTTTCTTTCCTCGTCTAGGTGCAAGCCCTCGGACTCCAACCGAGAGATAGCCATCTGAACCATACCCACAGCGCCATCAACAATAATTTGGCGAGCGGACAAAATAGCAGAAGCCTGCTGTCGTTGAAGCATGGCACTGGCAATTTCAGTCGAATAGGCAAGGTGGGTCAGGCGAGACTCGATGACCTCTACACCTGCTACAGACAGACGCTGCTGCAGTTCAAGGCTAAGTTCAGCGGCAACTTCATCTGCATTGCCCCTAAGTGAGTAGCCTTCGCTTTCAAAACGGTCATAAGGATATTTGCTGGCGACATGACGCAGCGCCGTTTCACTTTGAATTTCAACGAATTTTTCGTAGCTGTCCACATCAAAGAGGGCCTTGTAGGTATCGACTACTTTAAACACGATGACGGCCGCGATCTCGATAGGATTTCCTTCAATATCGTTTACTTTGAGTTTCACACTGTTAAAATTGCGCACCCGCAATGAAATTTTCTTTCTGTTTGAAAAAGGAACAATGAGCCATAAGCCGCTCTTACGAATTGTACCCAAGTAGCTGCCGAAGAAAGTGATGACAGAAGCTTCATTCGGATTAACAGCAGTGATTGTCGAGACGAATATCAGCCCCAGAATAATAAGGATGATGCCCGGCACAATTCGTTCCTGCGTAAGAAGGAAAACGCCAATCCCGCCGCCGATAATAAATAACAATAAACCGAGAAAACCATTTAACGACCAAGCATTCGTTTCTTTCATTCTTGCAGCACCCCTTCAAGGTATATCTTTTTGATATTTATATGATATCACTTTTTACTTTTATTGTAAATCTATTTCAAATAAATCGCAGCCTATCTTTAATCTTGACACAATTGTTTGGACATGCTATAAGTTAATAAATTCTAAGCAGTGAGGTGCTCGTCATGATTAAAGTATCCAATGAACAAGCTTTTCAAGAACAAATCTCGCAGCCCACGTTGACCATTGCTGTATTCAAAGCAAGTTGGTGCAAAGACTGCCACTATATTGAACCCTTCATGCCGGCAGTGGAGCAAGCTTATGCTGGACGTATCACGTTCATCGAGTTAGACCGCGACGAAGTGCCTGATCTTTGTGAGCAGTTGAATATCCTTGGTATTCCAAGTTTTATCGCCTTCCGTGAAGGCCAAGAGCTGGTTCGTTTCGTCAGTAAATTACGCAAAACACGCGAAGAAATTGAGGAGTTCCTGGACCGTGCAATTGAAGTGTCCGATGCGTTAAAGTCGTAAGCACAAAAATCTCTCTTTTGAGTTAAATGGGGTCAAGGTTGACCCCATTTAACCAAAGAGAGATTTTTTGATAACCAAGTATATATTTATGATTTATGATCGATAGCCATACTCAGGGGTATAGGTGTTAGCATTCAGCGATTTGTTATTGCGAAATGTTTCATAGGCTTTATGATCGCGGGTGGAGTCAGATTCGACGAGGACCAGAATTTTCCCATCCTTGACGTAATTATCATAATCTTTGGCCTCATTCTCGGGAATACCTAAACCGATTAAGCCGCCGACGAGGCCGCCTGCACCCGCACCAACGGCTGCGCCGGTCAATGTCGCAACAATAGGGCCGGCTGCTATGATAGGGCCTATACCTGGAATGGCAAGTGCACCTATACCCAGGAGTAATCCCGTAACGCCACCTAATACACCGCCAGCAGCAGCACCGGTTGCTAGTCCTTCTTCCGCTTTGGTTTCTGTTTCATCCTCGATTTGGTTTAAACCCTCGTTATTCCTGCCGATAACTGAGATATCATCTGCTCTGTAGCCTTCTGCCTTGAGTTGGTTAATCACGCGAATGGCTTCTTCTTCCGAATTGAATACTCCAATAATGTGCTTACCCATAGATAAAACCTCCTGCAATCGATTTTGGTTGAACAGCAATAATTTGGTGCTCATCTTTTATTTACCCTCGTCCGAAAAGTTGAAACATTGAATGCCTTATGAACTTCAGGACGGCCTTCCGCGCGGTTTCGGAGCTTTGTAACAATTGCGAATGGATTTGCCTACTTATTACAGCTATAATTGAAAGCGGAGCAACATCATTCGACATGATTAACAGAAGTAATGACATAAAAGTAGGTGCAATCATGCAAAAATTGATTCAAAGATTAGCGAATCTTTCGGCCATTGGCATGTTTCTTATTCTTGCAATGGGTGCCTTAGTTACGAAGGCTGACGCAGGTAGAGGCTGCGGAGATGAGTGGCCCCTGTGTCATGGGACATTCGTCCCGGCACATACGATTTCATCGCTTATTGAGTACAGCCATCGATTGGTCGTCGGCATTGTGACGTTAATCCTGGTTGCTACGTTCATTCTTGTATTTCGTTATGTGAAACGTAGAGATGCCAAATTTTTTATCTCCGCTACGGTATTGATGACGCTCATTCAAGCAGCAATGGGGGCAATGGCTGTCGTATGGCCGCAATCTTCACTCGTCTTGGCCTTACATTTCGGATTATCCTTATTGGCCTTTGCTTTTTCTTTGCTGCTAGCCATTGTTTTTACGCCATGGGGGCAATTCCAGCGTGATACGGCCATTCGCAGCAGTTTTAAAGCCCTTGTATGGATAACGACGATATACAGCTATGTCGTTGTTTATCTGGGTGCATTCGTTCGTCACACGGTTTCATCAGGCGGATGTTCGGGCTGGCCTTTATGCAATGGGGAAGTAGTCCCTGAACTCAGCGGGGCAACGGGCATTGTCTTTACCCACCGTGTAGCGGCATTACTGCTCTTTATATGTATTTTGTTTCTTTACTTACAAGCCAAACGTTATTATCAGGGCTCAGACAAGCTGAGGTTTGGCAGCAAATGGGCGCTAATTTTAGTGTCTCTGCAAGTGTTTAGCGGAGCCGTTGTGACCTGGTCAATGGGGAATGAAGTCGCTTATTTATTTACCGGCATGATTCACGCGGTTATTGTTTCTTGCATGTTTGGATTCTTATGTTATCTCTGCGTACTTACGCTATATGACCGCAAAGCTTAATACCTGACGGACGAGCTACTTGAAAGCACGGCAGGGCTATCTTTGCGGTAGAGGATGCCTTCTGACGCGGAAGGCTATTTCCTTTTTACTTACAATTACTCATCTACAATCCCACAGTCAAAGGTGGAACCTACATGGTACCAACGAATTTACGAGCTTTTCTAGACATTTTGCGCCGCGAAAATCAACTGATTGAAATCTCGGCTCCAGTAGACGAGTGGCCGCTGGTCATCTTAGTGGATGACGCCAGCGGCATCGCGAACGACCAAACCAAATTCTTATGGACCGTGTTCACTCGTTTCAATCCGGCAAGTGACATGTACGCGCAGTCCAGCGTGAATCGTCATCACATCGCCTACGAGGTTCCGATTGTGATTGATGCTCGTATGAAACCGGGATATCCAGAGGAGTTGTTCCCGCGGGAAGATATCGTGGAACTCGTGGATCGCCGTTGGAAGGAATATTTCGTATGAATACGTATCGGTTCCGTTCCTTTTATCCACATGCAGGGTTTGTTCTGGTGTATATCCTTTGGGGCATTAATCTAGCTTCGCTGAAGATTGGGGGAAGAGAGTGGGATTCCCTCGTTTTTAACGGGTTGCGCTTCGCGAGTATGATTCCCTTGCTGTGGGTTTATACTTACTTTTATTATCGATCGCGTTCGCTGAAGATTCAGATTGCCGGTAGAGATCTGCTCCTTATATGCGGGTTAGGCATTCTCAATGCCATTGGCATGGAAGCTCTTCTGCAGTATGCCTTGCAATTCTCTAACTCCGCGAATGGCGCTGTTTTAGGGCGCGGCTTCATGCCCGTCATAACCGTTCTTTTCGCTTTAATAGCCGGTCAAGTGAGGCTCACATGGCGTATCCTGATAGGAATTCCATTAGCTTTATGCAGTGTAATCGTCATTGTCTCAGGCGGGGTTGATGGATTCCATCTTGGAGGCGAAACGTTCCGAGGGGATATTCTATTACTGATGCGCAGTGTTATGGGAGCCATTTATCTCATCGGTATGAATCGACTTGTATTGCGCTATCCGTTGCCGCTGCTGATTTCACTCGAAATGACAGCGGGGGCGCTTTCGCTACTGCCTTTCGTTCTCTGGCGTGCTGACGCCGCCTATTTTGCGGCCATTTCTTCGACAGGCTGGATCAGCTTAATTTATACTTCCTTGATGGCTACTGCCTTAGGATTTTCTATACACAACTGGAGCTTAGCTAAGCTAGGGCCGTTCAAATCCTCTGCTTATGGGTACTTACTTCCTGTAACAGCAGCTATTGCGGGCTACATCTTTTTGCATGAGTCGATTTCCCTGTATCAATGTTTGGGTGGTGTTGGGGTTTTGGCAGCTATGTATTTGGTACAGCGGGATCGTTCACAGAAGGTGAAACAGACCCTAAGCGAACAAACAACAAGTCTATAACCGAACAAATTTGCTAGATGAAAAAGGGGTGTGCCCGTGCTGCGAGTATTGTTCAATGAACCGAAACGAATAGATAGCGGACTTCTTCTAGAAGCCGGCAACGCGGTTAGAACGTATATTGAGCTGTTGGAATCTAAGGAGCATAGCCGCCTAGCCTCAGAGTATCCCAAGTATCATAGACGGGCGATCTGGAGCAAGGGGTTTATCGATGCCTTGGATGAGCTTGAACAGAGCAAATATTGCTGTGAGCGTTACGCTGAGCATATCAGCAAGGCATTCTTGGAGGAAATGAATCCGCAAGAGATCGAAGAATATCATCGATTTGTTTATTTTTATAAAAATGCCTTCATTCGCTTGTTTTCGATCTTGGACAAATTGGGCACGTTTATGAATGATCTATTCGAGCTGCAAACAGAGACGCTTAAGTCTCGTTTCTCGTACTTTACCGTACTGCGCCGAATGCATGAAAAGCATATTCACGGTTCACTAGAGCTCCAGCTTTATAATCTCAAAATGGATTACAAATCGTCGCTAGATCGACTGCGTAATCAACGGAATATGGAGATTCATTATATTAACGCTGAAATGCTGGATGATCTTATGCAAAAAGAGCCGATTCCCGGGGAACGTATTCACGTTGAAAATGTGAAATCAAATGTCGCCGATCTTCAGCAGGGATTTGAAATGGTGTGCCGAACCTTAACAATAGCTTTCTCTTATATTACGGCAAGTATTGCAAAGGGGTAAGAGGACCATGGAATTAAGAGGCCGAACGGTTCTTATTACAGGCAGCGCCAAGGGCCTGGGCAAAATGACCGCGATTACCCTAGCACGGCGGGGTTGTCAAGTTGCTGTCAATTATGTAAATAGTGAAAAAGAAGCTGCTGAGCTCGTCCATCGATTGGAAGATCTGGGTGTTCGCAGCGTGGCCGTCCAAGGGGATGTCGCCAAACGCGATGATATTATACGTATGGTGGAACAAACAACTTCTGCGCTCGGTCCGATTGATATTCTCGTGAATAATGCGGGACCTTTCTTCAGAGAGCGGCGCTTTTTCGCTGATTATAACATCGATGAGATTGAGTATCTGATGCGCGGCAATTTGCTCGGCGTCATGGAGCTTGATCATCTGGTTCTGCCTATGATGCGGGAGAGACGATGGGGGCGAATCATCCATTTTGGATTCGGAAAGGCGGCTGAAGCTAGGGGCTGGACGCATCGCGCCGTATATGCGGCGGCTAAGGTAGGCTTAGTTTCCTTCACGAAGACATTGGCCGAAGAAGAAGCGAGTCATGGGATCACCGTCAATATGATATGTCCTGGCGATATTCGAGGTAAGAACAAAGAACGGACGATGCAAGAAGCGCGTCTGGAGGTAGATGGGGAAACACCGGTAGGAAGACCCGGGACGGGCGAAGATGTGGCTAGAGTCATTGATTTCCTTTGTTTACCTGCATCCGATTTCATTACTGGAAATATAATGGATATTTCTGGTGGGCTCGATCCGATCCAGCCTTTGCCAGTGCTTAACCAGCGTAAAAACTAGCCCTTAATACATAGGCAAAAAGAGCTTACCATAGAGGTAAGCTCTTTCTTATGATATAGTCGTATTTAGAATACCTGTACGACTTCTGTTATGCCTTCAACCTCTTCAACCAATGCGCGTTCAATACCAGCTTTCAACGTGATTGTTGAGCTTGGGCAGCTGCCGCAGGCACCCATCAGTTTCAGCTTCACAATACCGTCTTCTACATCAACGAGATCTACGTCACCGCCATCGCGTTGTAGAAAAGGACGGAGTTTATCTAAAACCTCAAGGACTTCATCATAAATTACTTCTTTTGTTTTTTCAGTCATTTGATTCATCTCCTTTCTTCTATTATTATATTACAATAATGATTAAATGAAAATGGTTTTCAACTTGAATATCAACATAAGGTGGAATTTATATAATGAGACCAATCATTGAGTTTTGTGCCAGTAATATGCATCATGGAACTGATAAAGTCATGAAAGCTTTAGAACAAAATCCTGACTTCGACGTCATGGAATACGGCTGTCTAGGCAATTGCGGACAGTGCTATATGGAACCTTATGCGCTTGTGAATGGCGAAATCATTGCAGCTGAAAGCGCCGATGCTCTTCACGAGCGCATTTTAGACCGTATTAAAGAAATAGAAGCAATGTACGAACTTCTTGGAGACTAATCTTACCCGAAGTGACGCTTAGACTTCCAAAGTACACCGCTTTTGAGCACACGAGCGATTTTGCCCGTCATTAACGTACGTTTACCCATGATGCCGAAGCCGGCCTTTTTACCTAGTGAACCCAGCGTACCTCTGAGTTTAATTTTACCAAGACGAGGCGTATCGCCTTTCCAAATCGACAGCATGGCTTCGGCAATCTGCTTGCCTTGGGCTTGCGCCGCTTGCGCACTTGGAGAGAACGGCAGGGAAGCGCAGTC
This sequence comes from Paenibacillus sp. J31P190, assembly GCF_059692075.1. Taxonomy (NCBI): domain Bacteria; kingdom Bacillati; phylum Bacillota; class Bacilli; order Caryophanales; family Paenibacillaceae; genus Paenibacillus; species Paenibacillus sp. J31P190. Next base: position 136,414 of record NZ_JCAUAS010000018.1, read on the forward strand.
CCCTACGACGAACACTTCTTGATAATCTGGAATTTGATGATACTCATTAAGCAGGATACGGCCCTGACGGTCTTTGGGCACATTCAATGCCTCAACGATTGGATTGGGCTGAATGCCTGCTGTCCAGATTGTAGCATCGGTTTTAATAATTTCATCCCCGTTGTACAAATCCCCACCATCTAGTCGGACTAACGATACCCCCGGACGGAGTTCAATATGATGTTCCGTCATCCATTCGCGGACGTACTGCTGCAGATTGCTCGGAAAAGCGGAAAGTAAGCTTGGGCCACGATCAATCAATCGAATGTTCAAATCAGCCCGGCTTTCACGGAGCTCAGCGGCCATTTCGACACCGCTTAGACCTCCTCCAATAATGGAGACTTGTCCATATGGTGCAATGTCGTTAATGCGCTGGTAAGTGGCACGTGTTTGGCAAAGGGTCTGGATGCTGGAAGAGTACTCTTTAGCACCGACAATTCCATGATAACTATCCACACAACCCAGACCAATAACTAACCAGTCGTACGAAAGCGGTTCTTGATCTTCAAAAAGAATTTGCTTATTGTTCAAATCAACGCTAGAAACCTCACCAAATGTAAGAAGCAACCGCGGGTCATTCGGATAGGCAACACGAATATGTGTCTCAGCAATCGTACCTGATGCCAGTGCGTAATATTCAGTTTTTAATCCTTGAAAAGGGCTTCGGTCAATTAGTACTAGTAGTGTATCATCTGGTAAATCCTTCTCCAGCATGTTTAAGGCTATGGTCAAACCGCCATAACCGCCTCCGAGAATTACAAACTTTTTCATCCCATCCAATATCCCTTCTGAACAATATCTCTTCTCTAGTATGACTAATATACTCTGATTTCATTATAAAAGGTGTCACGTTCAACGGGAACGCGTCCAGCGCCTTTAATGAGATACACGAGCTCATCACGTGTAAGGCCTTCTGGCGACAATGCTCCAGCAGCATGAGAAATCTTCTCTTTCACGATCGTACCATGTGCATCCGAAGCACCGAAAGCGAAGGATAGCTGGGTCAATTTCGTTCCAATGTTAATGAAATAAGCCTTAATATGCGGGAAATTATCCAGCATCAAACGACTAATCGCAATGGTTTTCAATTCATCCCAAGCTGCTACCCGATGTTTGAGGCCTGCGTTTTTACTTGCTGGTTGAATGGAATTAGGAATGAATACTAAGAAACCGCCTGTTTCATCTTGAAGCTCACGCAGCAGCAGCATATGACGAATGCGTTCCTCTTTCGTTTCAATTGAGCCGTACAGCATCGTTGCGTGAGTTTTCATACCGAGCAAATGAGCGTTACGATGTACGTCAATCCATTCCTCTGAGGACGCTTTTTCTACTTTCATTTTCGTCCGGTAGCGCTCCGTTAGAATTTCGGCTCCTCCTCCTGGAAGAGTGGACAAACCTGCATCCATTAGCGTTTTGAGGACATCTCGGAAGCTAAGACCACTGATACGCGAGAAGAATTCAATTTCAGCCGCTGTATGAGCTTTAATCGTAACGTCAGGGTAAGCTTGTTTCAGTTGGCGGATGCAATCCACGTAATATTCAAAAGGCAAATGCGGGTTATGCCCTTGGCTAATATGAAATTCTTTAATTTCTGGATTAAAATTTTCAGCTACATAATCTAACATTTGACTAGGTGTCAGTGTGTATGAGCCTTCTTCACCTTCGTCGCGGCGGAAATGACAAAAAGCACAATGCTCCTCGCACACATTCGTAAAGTACAAACTCATATTTTGGACAAAATAAACCTTGTTTCCGTTCATTCGCGTATTTACTTTGTTCGCTAATTGACCGATGGTTAGCAAATCGTCCGATTCATACAAAAATAGCCCATCTTCCATAGATAGACGTTGACCATTCTCAACTTTGTCTGCAATTTCGGCCATTCGTTTGACCGGATCTGTAGTGACAACACTCATCATTATTCCTCCTCTGAATAGTAAATAAAGTCCATACTGAATCGACGCATTCAGCTAGATAAGGACCAAATGCGTTATGCGGTGTGAGACGCTCGCGTACCTGTTCTTCCAGTTCGGTTCAGGAATTCACACTCTTAATATTAGGGATCTTTGAGCTTAGCTCAAAGTCTCTTCGTCTTGTTTCTTCTATTATACGTGCAATCCATCACATCCATTATAAACCTCCGTGTTGGGAGGGGCAATATCATTAGATGGAGATAAATTGACAATATACAACTATGACATTATTTTTCCTGCTATATTAGGAAATGTTATTCCCAATATTAACAAATTCCTGTATACTATTGCAATGTGATTACGTAGGGCTAAAGGTGATTAAATCGTGATATCAGCATTCGTGACCGAACCACAGGAACGATTAAATATAGAAATAGAACAGCTTAGAGGCCATATGGTTTCCTTAGGTACGGCACACGGCTTCCTTCATCCAGAAGTGCAGCAGTGCAGTCGGGAGCTCGATCAATTGCTGTTACAATATTATGCGATAAGGTCTAACAGTAAAGTTTATGGCTAAAATGGCTATGAATGACTGCGCAACTGCCCTTGAGCAATGCGTCAGATAGGAGTATACTTGATAGTAAGCATTACGAAAACTTAGTATAATGCCAGTTTTCCATAAGGAGAACTTTAGGGAGGGATTTCCGTTATGATTAACATTAGTGAATCAGCGTCAGATAAGATTAAAGAGCTTCTATCTTCTGAAGAATCACCGAACCTGTTCTTGCGTCTAGGAGTCAAAGCTGGAGGCTGCAGCGGTTTCTCTTATGGCATGGGCTTCGATGATGAGCAGAAGGATGACGATAAAGTATTCACCATTCATGGCCTCAAGGTCGTTGTGGATGAAGATAGCTCCAAATATTTATACGGTGTTGAAATTGACTACACAGACGCAGGCATGGGCGGCGGGTTCTCCATTAACAATCCGAACGCAGTAGCTTCCTGTGGGTGCGGCTCTTCCTTCAAAGTGAAGGATGAAGAGGGCTTAGTTGAGAAATGCGACGATAAAGTCGAGGCTTAATGAACAATGAGAACCAATCCTTCCAAGGTGTGTATGTTCAAATACACTAGTCTTGGGAGGTTTTTTGTTTTCATCTTAGTAAAGACAAACCATCAAGTGATACAATATACATAAAAAGGAATTCTTGCAGTTGATGAGAGGAGTTGAATCCTTTAAGTGAACTGGAATTTTAACATTTCAATCATCTCTACAATGGTTGTCATTATCGTATTAATGCTGTTTTACAGAAATAGGGAAGAGGACGAAGGATATTTAGGGTGGAAATTAGTTGGATATTACATTTTAGGTACATTCAATTTAAAAGTTGGCATTTTAATTCCTATTGGTTTTATTATTTGGCTGCTGCTGTTTTACCCGAAGACGAACCGAACGATAAAGAGATATTCGGCTATATTTGGATTACTTATGATGTTGCTTGGTCATTGGATATTTTAGCTCCCTGAGTGCAGGATCGTTGCACTTACGGGAGCCTTTTTTACATTATTTTCAAAAAACAAAATACTAGCGGAACCCTTTTAAGCATTGAGAGAATAGAATAGATTGAAAGGTTTAGTTTACTAGTGATATAAGAAGGAGGTGTGTCTATGGCAACTAGGCAGGAATTTATTGAGATCATTGCGCCTATTGCTGTGAAGCTTCGCATAGAGAACTCACCGATCTATCCTTCAGTGAGAATCGCGCAAGCCATTCAGGAGACTGGGGGCAATATGAACGCGTGGAACAATCTAGTCGGTTATAAGGTTGGTAATGGCATGCTGACGCCGTATTGGCAGGGAGATCGCGTTTCAACAACGACATGGGAAGTCATTGGGGGGATACGCTATGATAACGTACCAGGAGATTTTCGCGCATATCCTACGGTTGAAGCGGGTTTTCGTGATCAGGATTACCTTTTTGGATCCCCTCGTTATGCTAGCGTCAGGATGGCGAGAAGTCCTGGTGAGCAATTGAAAGCTTTGCAAAGCAGTGGTTATGCATCGGATCCCTCTTATGCAAGTAAACTGAATGCGATAATTCAATCTTATGGTTTAACTCACTTTGATGAGGAGGTCGTGCGTATGTTAGAGAAACTGCAGGAACAAATTGTAGCTTTACAAAATAGAGTTAGTTCCCTAGAGGAGCAAGCAGCGATGGAGGTCGTACCGCAATGGGCGAAAACTGCTGTAGACGCTGCGATCCAAGCCTCATTAATCGATACTCCGGAGAAAGGGAGCTATGATTTCTATCGATTATTAACGGTTCTGCATCGGAAAGGGATCATCTAATGGCATGGAAGAAAAAAAGGCCGCTAGTGTATAACGGGTTCTTTATCCCTAATACACCATGCGGCCTTTAATTTTAACATTATCGCCATACTTGGCTTTCATGAGCTTACTTTGCTCTAGCATGAATGTGTAAATCTCTTTCAAACGGTTCTTACGAGGTTTAATCGTTTCTTTAATTTCACCATTTAGCACAATATCGTAGACGATCATATTTCTCGCTCCTTTGTTTTTGTCTTTCTACTATCATTGTAGCCTATGAATATTAAATGACGATTAAAATTTCTTTTCAATTGTGTGAACAAGCTTAAGGATTTGTTAACTGAGAGTAAAATAATTCCGATATTTCGATCAATTTTTTTTATCGGATGACTGACAGTTTAGCGTGTGCATAACTTTATGCACAGTATCCCCTATAAATACAGCGTGTTTATGGGACATATTAACAATCTACCCACAGGATATGCACAGGTATCTGTGGATAACGGAACGCTTGTTCTAATTTTGCCCCCATGATAATATAATTACAAATTATAGAATAAAGGTGATTTCAGTGAGACAAATTAGTGACGAAACATTGATCGACTCTTATTACAAAGCATTGGATTTGAGATTGGAATCAGATTTTGTTGACCTGTTGCTCGCAGAAATACAGAGACGTAATTTAAAACTTCACGTCTACATCAAAGATGAAACCCCGCTAAACTAAAGCGTTTCTTCATGAAGTTATCTGGATGGTAAAATTCTGGTGGCAGTTGGCGCAGTTTACCAGATGAAGGCATTGATTATTCTGTGAGCCTAGTGCCCCATCTGACATGGAGATATCATCAATCTCTCGGTAAGGAGAGTAGGGACCTAGATAGTCACTCCATTTCCCGCAATCATTCATCTGATGTGAACAAACAGGACACACGGTATTTAGCTCCTGTAGGCCGTTGCAAACCGGACATATATATGACAAAGGGGTATTCCTCCTAATCCGTAGATTAGGTTTAGAATACCCCATTTTATTTAAGAAGATTAAAATTTTAAGTTACTGCTGTGTCCTGGTGAAAGTTTTGCATTAGGGTCGATATAGACTTTAGCGTTATTAATCGCAGTAGGTGCTTCACCGAAGCCAACAGCAATCAGTTTCAATTTCCCCGGATAAGTTGTGATATCCCCGGCAGCGAAAATGCCTGGAATGTTTGTTTCCATTCTGGAGTCAACAACGATTGAGCCGTTTTCAATCTCAAGGCCCCATTCGGAGATCGGTCCAAGGGAAGAAATGAAGCCGAAGTTAATGATAACAGCATCGACATCATGTACAGTTTCTTCGCCCGATTTGATATCTTTAAGGGTTACTTGCTCGATGCGGTCACTACCGTGAAGTTTGGTGATTTCCGTTGGAGTTACAACGTTTACTTTGGAGTTCATTAGGTTCTCTACACTGTGCTCATGTGCACGGAATTTATCTCTACGGTGGATAAGTGTTACTTTATCCGCGATAGGCTCAAGCATTAAGGCCCAGTCCACCGCTGAATCGCCACCACCGCTGATTAACACTTTTTGGCCAGCGAAAGCATTCAAATCGCTAACGAAGTAATGCAGGTTTTTCTTCTCGAATTGCGCAGCTTCGGGTAGCTCAAGACGACGCGGTTCGAATGCGCCAACCCCGCCTGAAATAATAACGGCGCGGCTGAAATGTGTGCCTTTGTCTGTCGTTATTTCGAAGAGACGCTCTTCTTTTTTGATGACTTGGTGTACTTTCTCTTCCAGGCAAGTGTTGATCTGAAAGTGTTTCATTTGAGCTAACAAGTTGTCCACTAATTCTTGTGCGGTTACTTTCGGGAATCCAGCTACATCATAAATGTATTTCTCAGGATATAAAGCTGCAAGCTGACCACCAAGCTGCGGCATACTTTCGATAATTTTTACTGATGCTTGACGCATACCCGCATAGAAAGATGCGAACATTCCAGCAGGGCCTCCACCAATTACTATGATATCAACGATATCTTGATTTGTTTCTCTCTCGTTCATTCTTAGACTCCTCCGATTCAGTACTTTTGATGTGGTAATATATGTGTATTGCCATAATCATTATTTCATTATAAACGTCTCTTCTATTGAAGGAAACAGAAAAATGAGATTTCTTTATATAAATCGCTTATAGATACGATAAATTATGTTTGCAATAGTTGGGCAAGCTAGAAAGGCCCTTATGCCTTATTTTAAGCCAAAATAGCACTTGATATTTACTTATGAAAATTATATTATATCATGAGAATCGGTTTACGCATGTTGTGACTAATTTCATCCTGTTTCATCATAATTCGCTGCAGCTGGGTGCAAACTAGAGGCAGTATACTACTTTTGAAGCTGTTTGTGTAAATTTTCACAAGATAGAGAAACCATAGGACTATAAATACGGATATGGAAGTGAGAGAGACATGAGTAGAATACCAAGAATCGTTATTTTAGGAGCAGGCTATGGCGGAATCCTATCCGCAATTCGTTTGCAAAAAGAATTAAACTACAATGAAGCCGATGTAACACTTGTAAACAAGCATGATTATCATTACATTACTACCCATCTCCACATGCCTGCTGCAGGAACCGATAATCCTGAAAATGCACGCGTGAACATTTTGAAATTGATTGATGAATTTAAAGTTGATTTCGTAAAATCTACAGTTACTCAAATCCGTCCGCACGAGAAAAAGGTTATTCTCGAAGATGGTACGCTTTCCTATGACTACTTGGTTATTGGTCTTGGTGGCGAAGCTGAAACTTTCGGTATTCCTGGGCTTAAAGAAAACGCATTGAACATTCGCAGTATCAACAGCGTTCGTTTCATTCGTGAACATATTGAGTATCAATTCGCGAAGTACAAGCGTGAGCCAGACCGCAAAGATTACCTGACATTCGTTATCGGTGGAGCAGGATTTACTGGAATCGAGTTCATTGGTGAGCTTGCTGACCGTATTCCACAGCTTTGCAAAGAGTTCGACGTCGATCCTTCCCTTGTGAAGATTTATAATATTGAAGCAGCTCCAACGGCACTTCCAGGATTCGATCCTGAGCTTGTTGAGTATGCGATGAAAGTTTTGACTGACAAAGGCATTACTTTCAAAATCGGTACAGCGATTAAAGAATGTACGCCTGAAGGTGTTCTGATCGCTGGCGATGAGTTCATCAAAGCTGCTACAGTTGTTTGGACAGGCGGTATCCGCGGTAACCATATGCTTGATGAAGCTGGCTTCGAAACGATGCGCGGCAGAATTAAAGTCGATGAGCACCTGCATGCGCCAGGCTTCGATAACATCTATGTCGTTGGTGACTGTTCCATCGTGATGAACGATGAAGGCAGACCATACCCTCCAACAGCTCAAATCGCTATGCAGCAAGGTGAGGCTGTTGCGCACAACCTGATTGCTTCCATTCGCGGTTCGCAAATGAAAACTTTCAAATACTCCAACAAAGGTACAGTTGCTTCCTTAGGTAAAGGTCAAGCTATCGGTATCGTAGGCTCCCGTAAGCTCAAAGGTAACGTTGCAGCCATGATGAAAAAAGTGGTTGATATGAGATACCTCTACATTATTGGCGGTATTCCACTTGTTATACGTAAGGGACGTTTCTAGTCATCATTATTTAACGGGGGGATCGCCATGCGGCACTGCAGTGTCCAAGTAAGAGGACTTCTTACCCGGGATGAACTGGATCGTTACAATGCCCTGATCGAGGTCGGTCACTTTCTAGAGACTGAGAAACGTTATGATCATGTAGCTGTTGTGCAAAAGGAAATTGATATTCTCATTCTTCCTGCGATTGAACGATTGAAGGAAAAAGGTCGTCAGCGTGACCGTGACACGGAAACGTATCTGGCTCGTAAAGCGCAGATGGAAGCTGAATTAGAGGCTGCCCTGCGTGACGACGAGGATGAGGAATAATTCATGGAAAAGAAAGCTTCGCTCTTCATTGAGCGAGCTTTCTTTTTTAATTCATTCATCTTCAATAGCTGTTTACCCTTTTCGAAAAATGTGCACAATGTTGATTGTACAGTCATGCAAAAAGAGCGAAGGACACGGAGTCCTTCACTCTTACGTTATATCTTAAATTTGAATTAATTTAGCAAATTTATCAGGTGTCAGCAGGTTGCCGACGTAGAAGTCGCCGAACTCACCGAAACGTGCGCTCACTTCGTCGAAACGCATTTCATAAACGAGCTTTTTGAAATGGAGAGGATCGTCGGAGAACAGGGTTACGCCCCACTCCCAATCATCCAGTCCTACGGAACCAGTAATGATTTGTTTAACTTTACCTGCGTATGTGCGTCCAATCATGCCATGGCTGCGCATCATCGTTTTGCGATCTTCGGCAGGGAGCATGTACCAGTTGTCATTGCCATCGCGACGCTTATTCATCGGATAGAAGCAGATGTGCTTCGATTTAGGCAGGATAGGCTTCAAGCGGGCTTGAATTTCTGGATCTTCCGAAGGATCCACGCCTGGCTTAGCCAGATAACTGCTTAATTCTACAATGGATACGTAGGAATAGACCGGGATTGTAAAAGCGGCGAAGCTTGATTTATTAAACGTATTTTCCAATTCATTCAGTTCTTCAAGCGTTTCGCGCATTTGCATGAATACAAAGTCGGCTTTCTGACCAACGATGCTATAAACGGCAGTACTGCCAAGTTTATCATTCTCGAATTGCTGCCACTGCGACAGAAATGTATTCAGCTCGTCCGTTGCGTGCTTACGCTCCTGCGGGGTTGCAGCATGCCATGCATTCCAGTCGATCAGACGGAAATCATGGAGCGCATACCAGCCTTCCAGCGTTTGTACGGCTTCACTCATTGGTTTTCCTCCATTCAAGGGCTAATATCCCCTACATTGTATCCAATTCATGGGGAAAGGGCAAATGAACAAAGGGTGAAGAGGGAAATGTTCAATTTGTGTACACTTTACCTGTGACATTTCGTGGATTACAATTATAAGGAAGTCAGATAGATGAACAGGCTTCTTACATTGTTAAGGGGGAACGTACATTGTTACAAATGGTCATTGCCACTGTCTTAATGATAGTGTTATTTTTTGGGATCGGGTTTATATTAAATATGCTAATGAAAACAACATGGTTTCCGCTTTATGCTTTTATTGCTTTGGTTATCGGTGTTGTTATTTATGGTTCAATAGGAGAGGCGTCTTTTCTTTCCAGTGGAGACAGCTTCACCATTGTTGATATTGTTCCAGCTATCGGTGGTTTAGTTGGCGCTATTTTAAGTGGATCGGCCATTAAAGCGCTGCGGATTAGAGGCTTCAAAATGTTCTGAGGTTCTCATAGAAAAAGGCAGAACTGGTCATTCTAAGGTTGAGTTGCCTAAATTGACCTTTCGGAGGAGACTATTTTGCCCTTGGCTCATGTGAACGGAACCCAATTGAATGTTGAGATTACGGGGACTGGTACCCCAATCGTCTTTATTCATCCACCCTTATTAACCTTACAGACTTTTGCTTATCAAACAGAGCAGCTTTCGGACCATTTTCAAGTCATTACTTTTGATATCAGAGGGCATGGCGCGAGCAAGTCGTCAGAACGTGCATTTAGCTATGCTCTCATCGTTGAAGATATAAGGCAGATGCTAGATTACCTGGGTATTGAAAAAGCGTTCCTATGTGGTTATTCCACAGGCAGCTCGGTGCTCTTGGAAGCGCTACTTACATATCCAAAAAGGTTCCTTGGGGGAATCGTGGTCAGCGGGATGTCAGAATTAACAGATCCTTATAACAAAGGCAGGGTATGGCTCGCCGCGCGGATGGCCGGTTCTGGTCTCTTTATGAATTTGTTGAAGAAAGCGATCACCTTTGGGAATGCGGATAATGCTTCTACTTATCACGAACTGTACCAAAGATCCATTAGCGATGATGCAAAAAATGTGAAGCCGTATTATGAACAGTCCCTTACCTACACCTGTACACGCCGTCTTCGGGGAATTCAGCATCCAATGCTATTGATTTATGGTCAAAAGGACCGCACCTTTCATCGGTATGCGAACATACTCCATGAAGAGCTTCCGCATAGCTCCCTCTACTTCATAAAGGAGGCTAAGCATCAAATTCCGCTTAAAAACCCATCAAAAATGAATGACTTGATCCACCTCTGGGTGGACAGCCTGGAAGATAATCAGACACAGCGTGTACTGCTGGACTTAGCGATTGCACAGAAGCTGAATCCGGACAAGTATGGCGAGGATGTTAAGGAAAGTCAGCTGCCGCTTCATTAAACCAGCTGATGGAATGGAAGAGCCTGTTGAGAAAACTCAACAGGCTTTATTTTTATCACAGGTTAAAAATGTTCCGAAACCACTTTTCCAACTGTGTTGCCTGCTTCAATCATAGCGTGGGTCTTCCGCAAATTCGCAGCATCGATTGGCTTCAACCTTTCGGCCAAAGTCGTACGGATGGTACCAGTATCGATTAGTCTAGCAACCTCATTCAGCAGCTTATGCTGTTCAATCATATCGGCTGTTTGGAACATGGAGCGAGTGAACATTAATTCCCATACAAACGTTACACTTTTATTTTTAAGCAAAGTCAAATTCAGTGGCTGGTCTGTCTCAACGATGGAGCAAATTTTGCCTTGCGGCGCAATCGCATCGGCCATGTTCTGCCAGTGCTGCTCCGTACTATTTAAACAAAAAATATAGTCGGCATTCTGTAAGCCGATAGCGTTCAATTGAGGAATGAAAGAATGGTAGTGGTTGATGATATGATCTGCGCCCATTGTTTTCACCCAATCGATTGATGCGGGACGGGAAGCCGTACCGATCACCGTCAGGCCGGCATACTTCGCCAGTTGTGTTGCAATGGATCCTACACCTCCAGCAGCACCTATAATCAAAATAACCTTACCGTCGTTCATGTCTTTATCGTGGGACACACCCAGTCGGTCATAAAGTGCCTCCCAAGCTGTGATGGCTGTTAAAGGCAGCGCTGCGGATTGAGCAAAATCAAGCGTTGAAGGTTTCGTTCCGACGATACGTTCATCGACGAGATGAAACTCGCTATTTCCACCCGGGCGTGTAATGCTGCCGGCATAATAAACCTCATCGCCTGGTTGAAATAATGTGCATTCCGGTCCTGTTTGTTCCACTATTCCCGCGACGTCCCACCCCAGGATTCTTGGTGATGCCTCCGTCTTATCTTTTGGAGCCCTTACCTTGGTATCGACTGGATTTACAGAAATAGCCTTAACTTTGACAAGTAGATCTTTGCCTGTAGGAACCGGCTTTTCAATTTCCACATCAATCAAGCTTTCTGAATGCTCCACATTTAAATACTTATATAGACCTACTGCTTTCATAGTGTCTTTTTCAATCATTTTCCCATCTCCTCATTCAAATAATTGTTTTTATGTTGTTAGTTTAATCGTTCCGTTTTAAAATAGTAAGTACGCACAATCGTGTTATGTAGTATCAATTTATATACTGTAAGGAGTTGAATGTGAATGCGGGATCGTAAAAGCGGGTACGGCAACCTTCATAATGATGAGGGCTGTCCAGTTGAATATACATTGGATGTTATCGGGGGCAAATGGAAAGGTGTCCTTTTATATCACCTGATTGGAGGGACCAAAAGATTTAATGAATTCAAAAGAATCTGTCCATCCATTACTCAGAGAATGCTGACCCTACAGCTAAGGGAGCTGGAAGAGGACGGCATTGTCCACCGCGAGGTGTATCATCAAGTACCTCCAAAGGTCGAATATTCGTTGACTGACTTCGGGCAAACATTGGTCCCTATTATTTTACTTATGAAAGAATGGGGCAATGCTTACAAAAACAAGTCGGAGTGTCAGGTCTAAAGGCCAAATTGTCGGAATTTTGGCGTCCGAAAGGTTGGTTTTTTCATATTAGGTAATATTATCTTTCTCTCGTAGATACCAAGCGTGTCGATTTTTGTGGTAGACTAATAGAGAGAAACCGAGAAGCTTACGTAGCTTCAATCGGTTGAGGCAGGATGGTGCTGTAACGGAATGAGAATGACGAATATGCTGCATTTCACCGAAAACCACAGGTTTTGTGTGAACCGTGAGTTTTCTTTGAGCAGTCTGGATTATAAAATGTTAGCTATTATGTATCAGCCTATGATCGGCGGATTGGCTATTAGCCTCTATCAAGCACTCTATCTGCAGATGAGTGCAGAAAAAGTCGGATATTCGCCGCTGGAACAGCAGCGAAAGCTGTTTCTGCTGCTCGAGCTTGAGCAGGGGGAGCGAGGGCGCAAATATCTCATTGAGCAATCTTCGAAGCTTGAAGCCATAGGGCTCCTGCAGACCACTCGCAAGTTTCTGCCGGGTGAAGAAGACTATGTCTTCGTATATACCTTGTTCCCTCCGCTTGGCCCCAATGAGTTTTTCCGCAATCAGCATTTGACGCTGCTGCTCCGCGATAAAGTCGGTAAGTTCATGCTCCTATCCCTCCGGGAAGAGCTGCTCTCACCAGAGCCGGAAGAGTGCCGTGACGCGAGTGAAGAGAACCTGTCTGTTCCGTTCTATGATCTATTCCGTCTCAATACCCAGGTGGTCGACTATGAGCTTGAGCAAGCCCTGTATGAGGCCTCTGCCAGTAAACAGGGAGACGCCCGCATGGATGTGACAACCAAAGGCTTCCAGTATGCGGATATTATTATGAGGTTTCCGCGAGGAGCGAGCAATCGTGTTTTCGTTGAGGCTCTCAAGCATAAGCCGGATCAGATGGCTGCGATTAATATTGTGGCGAAGAAGTACAACCTATCGTTACAGGAAACATGCCGTTTGCTAGATGAGGATGGTGCATTCACCGAAGAGGGTGAGCTGCAAATGGATCTTATGCAGTATAATGCGAATCTGTTCTACAGACAAAGCAAGAAGCGGGATGAGGAACGAGAGCGCACGTTGTCTAGGTCGGAAGAGAAGTCACAAGGTGAAGCGAATGATGATACGCTAGACACATCTGGAGACAAGTCAGTTGAAATGGCTTATTACCTAGAAGTGCCGCAGCAGCTTCGCGGCGAATGTACAGATCATCAATACAATTACATTATGCGAAATGAGCCGTACACGGCAGTTCTGAAAATGTTCTTCACTCAGGGCTCCATTCCGGACGGTGTACTTAATATATTTGAGAAGATTGATTTGAATTATAGATTGAAAGAGGAAGTCATTAATGTCTTGATCCACTTCCTACATATCGACCGCCGCTCGTGGGCCAAGTCCTCGATTGAAGCAGTCGCATCGGATATGCTGGGCAAGCAAATTATCACTTACGAACAAGCGGTGGAATATGTACGTGAGAAAATCAGCTACAAACAAAAGGCTGCTTCCAAGGTGGAGGCCGCTAAGGCTAGCGGTGGCTCTGTAACTAGAGGCCGACAAGGCAAGACGCAGAAGCCTCACATTCCGATCGTTGTGCCGGATGCCGGCACAGCAGCGGCTTCAAGGCTGACGGATGAAGAGCTAGAAGCCGCAAGAAGGATGGCGCAGAAGCTGGACGAGCGCTTTAATCGGAAGAGCTGACGGGTAGATGTTTCAGTCTGCCTTTGATGTAAAGAAAACTAACGCAAGCGTAAAGAAAAGTAACGGAGAATGCTGTTTTAAACAACGTACAAGAGAATCATAAGGAGGTGCAGGAAGCATGGATTCCCTGTCTCACTTACTCAAATCAATGCCGCAATCCGAATGGAGACGGAAGGCAGAAGCGAAAATTAAAGTTGTCATGGACGACGTCTTAGTTCACAAATTTCGCCAAAAGTACCCATTTGTTGATGACTATACCATAAAGATTAATATGAACAAGCTGTATCAATATGTGACAGAGTTCAAAAACTGTTCGAACTGTCCAGGTTTAGACAATTGTCCGAATGATATGACGGGGCATTATACGATGTTAACAGCCGACTCCGTCAATGAAAAGCCGTTTGTTCATGAGGAAAAGGTAGCATGCAAGAAGTTCAACGCGAAGCAGCTGCAGGATGCCATAAGCAGCCGAATCCGCACCTTTCACGTGGATCCGCGGATGATTTCGCGCAGCTACTCTTTTGGAGATATCCTTGAAACAGATCTGGACCGGGCGAAGGCCGTTATGCAAATTAACGACTATGTCAGCCTGACAATGGAAGAGGGGCTTCAGACTAGAGGACTCTACTTATCCGGATCGTTTGGGACGGGGAAGACTTTCCTGATGGGTTATATGCTGCATCAGCTGGCCAAAGTCGGTATGACAGGCGCAATCGTCTATATGCCGGATTTTGCTGAGGACTTGAAGGGGATGTTCCAGGAACCTTACAAGCTGAAGGAAACGATTGATCTTCTGAAGGAAACGGATCTATTAGTTTTCGATGATATTGGCGCGGAGAATTTGAATCCGTGGCTGCGAGATCATGTCATTGGCGCTATCGTGAATCATCGTATGAATCGTAAACCGACCTTTTTCACATCCAATTATGCGCTCTCTGATTTGGAGAAGCATTTCAGCTTCACGAATAAAGATGGTGACGAGGAGTACAAGGGACAGCGGATTATGGACCGTATTCGTCCTTTTGTCGATGTGGTTGTGGTAACAGGTACGAATAAGCGTGGGAAATAATAAAAAGCTGTACAGATGAGTTCATCTGTGCAGCTTTTTTGATCAAATAGTTTTTTTAAAATGAAAACTGCATGAAAAAACCGCTTCACACGGAGTGCAAAGCGGTTCCAGGCGTGGACATTCCTATTTCATAACTTGAATCACAGTTGCAATAGCTGCAATTAGAAACAATACGCCAAAGAATGCGCCAAACCCAATACCTACATCCATGAAATCATTACGCGGTTCTTCGTACACGTGAAGCTCAGGGTGTTTAGGATCGCTCATGTGGTTACCCCCCAACGTCCGACATTCGTATGTTTAAGTTTAGTATACCCAAATTCGTCGAAAGTTGTAAAGCTTATCAAAGTGACAATTGTGCAAACAATAACAGATAGCAGCGGAAAGTATAAAATAAGACTTGACTCTAACATTAGTGTTATGGTTTACAATGAAATCATCCTTACTTGATCAAGGAAAAGGAAAAAGGTGAAGGCCATGCGTATTAGTGAGTTATCCAAGCTTACTGGAGCCAGTATTCGTTCATTGCGTTATTATGAGTCGAAAGGGCTAATCGCGACACAGCGTGAAGAAAACGGATATCGGGTGTTCAACCAGATGGCTGTTGAGCGCGTGAAGACCATTCAGTTTTATTTGAGCTTAGGCTTTACGACCGAACAAATTGAAAGCTTTCTGAACTGCGTCATGAAAAATCAGGAGTCGATGTGCGATGATTTGCTGCCACTCTACACAGAGAAGCTCGAAGAAATCGAACAACAGATGAAGATGCTGCAGTTGCTGCAAGCTAATTTGAAGGATCGTATTGCCTATATCGAGCAGCAAAGACTTCAGGGGCTGCCTGTAGGTTTACCTGCTAAGTAGATCTAACTTCAACCTTTTTGCTAACTTATGGCTTGGTTGAAATGACCCACTGGTGTGGTATACTTTACATGTTGACGTTCATCGGTAGCTAGGTACTACTTGATGTTATAAATCAAATCCATTCTTAGAAGGAGGAACTATCATGTCAATCGTGAATGTTTCTGATAACAGCTTTAAAGCCGAAGTTGAAGGAGAAGGTACAGTACTTGTAGACTTCTGGGCACCTTGGTGCGGACCTTGTAAAATGATCGCTCCCGTTTTGGAAGAGCTTGATAAAGAAATTGAGTCCTTGAAAATCGCAAAAGTAAACGTGGATGACAATCCGGAGTCTGCTGCACGCTTTGGTGTTATGAGTATCCCAACATTGATCGTTTTCAAAGACGGACAGCCTGTTGATAAAGTGGTTGGTTTCCAATCCAAAGAAGCACTGAAAAATGTTGTTTCTCGTCATCAATAATTTGTTACAAACTAGAAACAATTGTTCGTGAGAAAAAGCTCTTTTTCTGCTATGCTGAAAAGGAGCTTTTTTTTGTTTTCTGTAGGGGAGCATTTATAATTGGCGGCTGCTTAGACGATTATGTTGTACGAAATACAACAATTGTTTGAGTATATGGGCATTTATGAACGAATGTTGTATTTTATACAACAAAAATGGCTCAATTCTCTGTAACTCGCATATTTAAGCTGAAATTGTTGTATGAAATGCAAGATTAGCAGCGGAATGGCTTGTTTAAGGTTTAAAATGTTGTACGTTGTACAGCATTGGGGACCTAGGAGTTTGGGGACTTGGAGCTTAGGAATTTGTGAAGTTGGGAACTTAGAAATTAGGTAATTTAGAGTGTTTAGAAAGTACGAACTTAGCGGGAAATATGGGGTAAGTTTTTGTGCGAGAGGAGATTGGATGCATGACCGAGCATGAGCATGAGGACGCTGGAGTCCGCGAACAGAGTCTGGAAGTAATTAAACACAAGCTGAGCTTATTACCGGATAAGCCAGGTTGCTATATCATGAAAAACCGCGAAGGTACGATCATTTATGTTGGAAAAGCGAAAGTACTGAAGAATCGTGTGCGCTCCTATTTCACGGGTAGCCACAGTGCGAAGACGCAAAAACTAGTCAGCGAAATCCGCGACTTTGAATATATAATTACCTCCTCGAACATGGAGGCTTTGATTCTTGAGTGTAATCTGATTAAGCAGCATCATCCTCGGTACAATGTACTCTTGAAGGATGATAAGACGTTCCCGTACATCAAGATTACACATGAAGAGCAGCCGCGCCTGGAAGTCACGCGGCGGGTGTTTAAAGATAAGGGAAAGTACTTCGGCCCTTATCCAAATGCCTTCGCGGCCCAGCAGACGAAGAAGCTGCTGGACCGGCTTTATCCACTGCGCAAGTGCAAGACGATGCCCGAGAAAGTGTGCCTATACTATCATATCGGGCAGTGTCTGGCGCCTTGCGAATTCGACGTAACCGCCGAGACGAACGAGCGGATGGTGCAAGAGATCAGCCGTTTCCTGAACGGGGGACACGACGTTATTAAGGAAGAGCTGACGACCAAAATGCTGGCCGCAGCGGAGGAACTGAACTTCGAGCGCGCCAAGGAGCTGCGCGACCATATCATGAACATCGACGCCGTGATGGAGAAACAGAAGATCACGACGGCTGATGCGCTAGACCGCGATGTCTTTGGTTACGCGGTCGACAAGGGCTGGATGGCTGTGCATATCCAGTACATGCGGCAGGGCAAGCTCATCGAGCGGCACGTTTCGCTGTTCCCATATTACGGTGATGAGTACAATGACTTCATTACCTACGTTACTCAGGTCTACAGCGATAATCCCGCGCTGCCGAAGGAGATCTTCCTGCCGACGATGCCGGTACAGGTGGCAGTCGCTTCTACTACTGCTCCAACAGATGCTGAAGCTCCCGCTGAAGCCACAATTGACTCCTCTGCTGAGGTCCCTGCCGAAGTTGTGGCTCAAGTAGAGGCCGAAGAGAAGGATGTCCGCGAAGCATTGGAATCCTGGCTCAAGGTCAAAGTGCATATCCCGCAGCGAGGGTTGAAGAAGCAAATGGTCGATATGGCCAAAGACAACGCCCGCAATGCGCTGGATGAGAAATTCCGCTTGGTAGAGCGCGATGAGCGCCGCACGACCAAGGCGGTCGAGAATCTTGGAGAGTGGCTCGGCACGGGAACGATTCGCCGCATCGAAGCATTCGATAACTCGAACATACAAGGGACGAACCCGGTATCGGCAATGGTCGTCTTCGTGGACGGCAGGCCCGATCGTAAGGAGTACCGCAAGTACAAAGTCAAAACGGTCGTTGGCCCGGATGACTACGAAACGATGCGAGAGGTCATTCGCCGGCGGTATGAACGTGTGCTTAAGGACAATCTAACAATGCCTGATCTGATCGTTGTTGACGGAGGGAAAGGGCAGATCTCAGCCGCAGTCGACGTGCTGGAGAATGAATTAGGCCTGTTCATTCCGATCTGTGGACTCGTGAAGGATGCGAAGCACAAAACAGCGCAGCTCATGATCGGAGATCCCGCAGAAGTTGTGCCATTGCCGCGTGATAGCCAGGAGTTTTACCTGCTGCAGCGGATTCAAGACGAGGTTCACCGCTTCGCGATTACGTTCCACCGCGAAACAAGGGCGAAGTCGATGGTTGTCTCACAGCTCGACGCGATTCCCGGCATCGGAGAGAAGCGCCGGAAGGCATTGCTTAAGCACTTTGGCTCCGTGCGCAAAATAAAAGAGGCTGAAGTCCAAGACTTCAAGCCTCTGGGTATAGGTGAGAAATTAGCTAACGAAATTCTTAGAGCACTTCAAGGCGAGGCGGCGGCTCCCCAGGAATAAGGGGACCCCGCCTTTTTGCATGCAGCCAGGCTAGCAGCAAGCCGATCAAACCAGGCAGCAAGATGTAGAAAATGCCAGCAAGCACATCGCTTACATGTCCGAGGTAGAAGAGGGACATCCCCATGAGGATGCTATCCATGCAGGCATGAGCGAAAACAGCGGTAATGAAACCATACTTTAGGAAGACATAACCTAGAATGATGCCTATGATGGTGACCTCGATTAGCCGAGTATAGACTGGATAAATGGGATACTGGGTATGACTTGCCGCCCAAATCACGCTGGGAATGATAATCGCAATAAAGTTGGAGCGAAACAGCTTTTTGAATAGAATGATGCCGAGCAGCCGGAAGGTCGCCTCTTCAGATATGGCAGCAACCCAGGCCATAAGCGGGAAGAATCGAGGTTCTACCATATTAAGAACAGAATCGGACGGATCGTTCACGGCCCAAACATCAAAATTCACTTCACCTGTGTAAAAGAGCACCTGCTGAATGCCTAAGATGAAGAGAGCCAGCAAATAGCCGCGCCCCATGCCGCTATAAACCTCAGTTCCAAACGATGATTCCTTCCAAGCCGGCCATTTCCGCTCTCCGATTGAATTCCACAATCCATTACCTGCTACAAGAGCTAGATAGAGAGAGAGGCCGAGCAGCACAGTCACTACATTCATGAAAATAATAGCAGCCCATGTTGCGAATTGATCGTTCAGAGCTCCGCTCATAGATCTAAAAGCAGGGTACATATTAAAATTGTTGGTGATATAAATGGCTAAGAAAATGGCTGTTAATAGCAGGCCTCTACTGAATTTCATATGTTTTCTATAGATGATGGCAAATACAATCGCGGAAATGGTCATGATGAGTGTGAAGCCCATGGAAATCCAAGTCATGATAGATGCGGAGCGATCCTGCTGATCGATCCAGACTTGATGTGACGCAGGTAAGCTGAACAACACGTTAAAACCGATCAGATTTTTGTCATCGAAATCAACACGAACCTGTAACTTTGATTCACCAAGCGGTTTTGTTTGCTTTTCATACAATAAGGTTGTTCCATGTTTTGGGTCGTCTTCGGCATTCCGTTTATCTAGGAGGGCAAAGTCATCCGGTTCAAAGCCTTGCTGCCGAATCTCCTGCTTGGCCAAAATGTCTGCTTTCTGCTTACTGATGATTGCCTGATCGGAGGTTTTTTGCGTTTCACGCCATCCAATAACGGAAGCATTCATGTAATTAATCTCAACTTCAAATTGACGGTTGGTCTTGGTGTCTTCTACGCTTACTTGATAATAATCAATAGGGTAACGTTCCCCATAGTCCTTCAAATAGGTTTCTAACAAATGCTCCTTTTGCAAATAACCGCTTCGATCCTTCTTGGACTGGTAAACAACGTAGGTTTGCGGGTTATGCAAATTGTAGCGCTCACTTACAAATTGAGCTGCACGATCGGCAGCCTGCTGCTTCGTGATGGAAGGATTGTCTGCTGCCGTCGGTTCTTCGGCCTGAAGGCCGTATAATGCGGATATTCCCAAGTAAAGAGCTACTCCAATGCATGCAAGGAAGAGGAGAAAACGATTTAATTTTGGCCTAATCATAGTGAGTTCCCTTCTACATTTCCGATTCTGAAATCACATCTTTCACGTTATCATAGTTTAAAAAGAAAGCCAATTTAGTGGTAAAGAATTAAAAACAATTATATAATACCTATCAATTGGGTACGTTCGGAATTTCTAAATAATAACGGGGGAACCCTACCGTTAACGTATTGGAAATCCTTATGTCTTTTTTGCAAACACAGGAGGCATTATGATTAAAAAAATGAATATTTGGCGATTAACGCCTCCACAAATTCTCGTTCTCGGATTTGCTGCGATTATTTTCTTAGGAGCAGGGCTTTTGACGCTTCCCTTTGCTTCGGCAACGGGACATTCGATTGCTTTCATTGATGCGCTGTTTACAGCGACTTCGGCAACATGTGTGACAGGTTTGGTCGTCGTGGATACAGGGAGTGCCTACACGATGTTTGGGCAGATCGTCATTGTGAGCTTGATTCAAATCGGCGGATTGGGTTTCATGACAATGTCGACTTTAATCGCTTTTGCCTTCCGTAAAAAAATCACGTTAAAAGAACGGCTAGTTCTGCAAGAGGCTTTTAACCAAGGCAGTATGGAAGGTATAGTTCGACTCATCCGTAAAGTAATTATTTATTCGTTATCGATTGAAGCTATTGCAGCCGTGATTTTCACGATTCGTTGGACGTTTGACTTGGGATTTACAAAAGCCCTTTACTTCGGTATTTGGCACGCCATCTCTATGTTTAATAACGCTGGTTTTGATTTATTTGGGACGGTCGATGCGCCATTCGTTTCCTTAACCGGCTATGTTAATGATTTCGTAGTAAACTTTGTTGCTATGGCGCTTATCGTGCTTGGGGGTATAGGTTTCATTGTTATGTCTGATTTGATGGACTATAAGACTAAGAAGAAGCTTTCCCTGCATTCCAAAGTGGTACTTAGCATGACAGGTTTTCTTATTGTGTTTGGAGCTATTATCATCTTTATATTCGAATATACCAATATCAGAACCATGGGTTCGCTGGATTTGGGCGGGAAAATATTAGCTTCCTTCTTCCAATCCGTAGCCCCTCGCACGGCTGGGCCGAATACGGTTGATATTGGGGCTCTTCGCCAAGCTTCCCAATTTTTCATTGTCATTCTTATGTTTATAGGAGCTTCTCCCGGTTCAACTGGGGGAGGTATTAAAACAACGACATTTACGATTCTAATTAGTGCTATAGTGACGATGATCCGTGGGAAAGAGGATATTGTTATTTTCCGATACCGTTTGGCTAAGGATCGTATTCTCAAGGCTATTACCTTAACTATGATGGCTCTATTCTTAGTTATCATTGTCACGATGCTCTTATCGACGACAGAGGATGCCCAGTTATTGAAAATTTTGTTTGAAGTGACATCCGCCTTCGGGACCGTAGGTTTGACTATGGGTTTGACGCCTGAATTAACAACATTTGGGAAGATCCTCATAAGTTTGACGATGTTTGCTGGGCGACTAGGACCCATCACACTAGCCTATGCCTTACAGCCGAAGCAAGAGAAAGAACTATTTAGATACCCAGAGGGTAAAATCACGATTGGATAAGGGGAACTAGAAACATGAAAAAAAATCAATATGTCGTAATCGGGCTGGGTCGTTTTGGAGCCAGTATTTCCAAAGAACTCATAAAGCTTGGTTATGAAGTGTTGGGTATTGATAAAGATGAAGAAGTCGTTGATGAGCTGAGTTCTGTGCTTACCCATACGGTAGTTGCGGATGCGACGGATGAAGAGGTATTGAAGTCATTAGGCGTACGAAATTTTGACTGCGCTGTTGTAGCCATTGGGGATGATATTCAATCGAGTATTCTAGCAGCCATTGTTCTTAAAGATTTGGGGATCAAAAAGGTTGTCGCTAAGGCATTGTCCGAATTGCATGGCAAAGTACTAAATAAGCTAGGTGTTGACCGCGTCATTTATCCGGAACGAGATATGGGAATTCGTGTTGCCCATCAACTGGTGTCACCTAACCTTCTGGACTATATTGAGATTTCCAAAGAGTATACGATCGTGGAATTGTCTGTCCCTAAGAATCTATGTGGCTTTGCTCTCAGAGAGCTGGACCCTCGTGCTAAGTATGGCTGCAGCATTGTGGCTATCAATAAACAAAATGGGATTATCATTGCACCTACAGCGGGTGATGTCGTGAATGAGAATGATGTGATGGTCATCATCGGAACCAACAATCAAATTGATAAATTTGAAAGTGAAGTCATCGGATAATGGAAAATACAACCTCGATCCTAATTGAACATGTTATTATTTTGCTAGTGCTTATTTTTGGATTGGGCATGATATCTGGGAAAGTGGCACAATGGCTGAAGCTTCCTGACGTTGCTCTGTTCCTTATTGCGGGTATGCTGGTGGGACAAGCCCTTCATTGGATTACAGAATCCAGCACTTCTTTTACGAATCAATTCATCCTTGTCGTTGGCTCTACCTTAATCCTCTTCGATGGAGGACGCAATATCAGACTCTCTGGTCTTCGCAAGGTATGGCTTACTGTAAGTTTACTCAGTGTTCCTGGCGTTCTTATCACATGCGGCGCAGTAGCAGTAGTCGCTCATTTACTGCTGAATTTGCCTTGGCTTTATGCCTTATTGCTGGGAGCTATTATTGCTTCAACGGATCCTGCAACCCTGATCCCAGTGTTTAAACAAGTCAAAATCCGTCCGAAAGTGCGTGAAACGGTTGAAAGTGAATCTGCTTTTAATGACGCGACGGCTTCGATTCTAACTTTTTCTTTATTAGCGATTATTCTGGGGACACAAGAGGTTTCTGTTGCTTCGGGTGTCATTGATTTTGTGAAGACAGCACTAGGGGGGCTTCTAGTTGGTGCGGTCATTGGGTATGTGATGACGTTCCTGACGGCACATTTGAAGCTTGGTCACCTAAGAGACTATGCAACGATAGCGATGGTTGTGACTTCACTTGGTGCTTATATCGCGGGAGAAGCGATTGGTGTAAGCGGTTTTATGGCGACCTTTACAGCAGGATTGATCTGGGGGAATGCAGGTACTTTTAAGCTGGAAATGAATGATAAACAGCTTGAAATGGAGCATTTTTCAGAAAATATTACGGTCATCATGCGCATGCTCATTTTCATCTTACTAGGCAGTCAAGTGAACTTCCCATTAATCCTTGAGCATTTCTGGACAAGCCTGGGCGTTATCTTTGTATTTATGTTTATCGCGCGGCCGCTTACAGTTCTGATCTGTACATGGCCAGATCGTAAAGCGAAGTGGAAACGAAATGAAATTTTGTTCATGTTCTGGGTTCGAGAGACAGGTGTTATACCCGCGGCGTTATCCGGAATGGTAGCTGGGTTGGGCGTTCAGCACAGTGATCTTATTGCTAGCGTTACGTTCATGGCTGTACTTATAACCATTTTGTTTCAAGCAAGTACAACTGCTTATGTGGCACGTAAACTAGGTCTTGAAATAAAGCCTGACGATCCCGACAACCACGATTAAAATAATTTTCTTTGATCGCCATTCGACTATTCAATTAATAAATTTGCGAGTACATATACAACAAGAGAATTTCAAACTGAAGGTGGACTCCCCATGTATAAGGTATTAATAATTGAAGACGATGCCATGATCGGCGATATGGTCACTATGTATTTAAGTGAAGAAGGATTTCATGTCATAAGAAAGGCAAATGGGGCAGAAGGCATTGCAGCTGTCTCTCAGTTTAATCCAGATGTTATTTTGCTTGATCTGATGCTGCCTGATATGGATGGTCTTGCCTTATGCAGACAAGTTCGGGAAACCTCCAAAATACCTATTATGATCGTCTCGATGAAAAATAAGGTCGTTGAACGCGTTAACGCGCTCGGTGCAGGTGCGGACGACTATATGTGTAAACCATTCAGTATGCATGAAATGAGTGCGAGAGTTCACGCTCTTATTCGGCGCTCCAACTTGTATTTGAAATCGAGTATGAATACTCGTCAAGTAACGGAAGCAGCTGGGGGATCAACAACTGCGGTATTAGAGGCAGTCTTGGATATCGATAAGAAGATTACACTCAATCCGAATACGCGTTCTATGCGTGTTCATGGTGCTCTCGTAGAGACGACTTACTCGGAATTCGAAATTATGAAATGCTTTGTGAATCATCCTGGTCGCGTATATAGCCGAGAAGATTTACTGCAGACGGTTCGCGGATTCGACTGTTTAGTGACGGACCGGGCCATTGATGTGCATATTGCTAACCTTCGTAAAAAGATTGAGGACAATCCCAAAGAACCTAAGTGGATTCGGACGGTTTGGGGTGTAGGTTACAAGTTTGTTTATTAGAAAGATTAAAATAAAGATGAAAAGGCGATAAATAGGGTGAATCCCCATTTACCGCTTTTTTTATTAACCAATGTAGGTTTTATTTCTGCTTGGCGAAGTAATTGATTGCTTGAGTTATAAATTTCATAGACGTCATATTATCCGCTGTATGGTCCGAGTAAATGAGTGAAGTCGTTCGCTTGGTCTGTTCTAATTCGACAAGATTGCGCAAAATCAATTCATTATTACGTATTAAGTCTTCTCGTAAATAGGATCTTGGAAGCAATGTAGCCGTTTTACAGGTTGAAACGAGTCGGATGATGGCTTCGAAGGAGTCTATCTCCATTTGTACGTTGGGCAATATAGTATAACGGTTGAACAGCTCATCCATCAAGATGCGATACCAAGTGCCTTTGGAGAAGAGAATCATCGGCAATTCATTTAAATCGTTCATTGTGATGGTGGTGTGATCGATAAGAGAATGCCCTAGAGGAAGTACCAGACATAAGTGATCGTCGAATAAAGGCTCGCAATGGAGGCTGGAAGCATTAATTTGGGAAGCGACGATACCGATATCCACTTTGTTTTCTTTCGCCATGGTAACAATCTCGTGCGTCTTACCCGTAAGCAGCTTAATTTCTGTCAGTGGGTAATCCTGCAAGTAGTCCGTGATGAGATCCGGTAGCGTTGTTTGCAGCGTTGTCAGGCTTGCTCCTATGGTAATCGAGGTGTGGCTGCCCGCTGCTTTGTAGGTTTGGATCGCTTGTTTGAACTTGCGCTCTAGATGACGCAGTTCTAAGGCATGATCATAGCAAATTTGACCGACTTTGGTCAGCTCCAGCCTTTTACCTTTACGGTTAAAAAGTTCTACGCCCAGCTCTTCCTCGAGCTTCATTATTTTGCGAGAGAGAGCTGGTTGTGAGATGTTTAATAGCTGAGATGCTTTATTGAGGCTTACTTGTTCGACAACAACAGCGAAAACATCCAAGAGTTCCATGCTTCTATCGTCTCCTTCAGCGCAATGCATATGTGTATTAGTTATAAGTGTATATAAAAAAACGGCACTTCCATTATAAGCATGAAAGAGGTACGATGTACATGTCACTTTTTATTCACATTTCTTGGACGAAGGTGTATAATCATTCACTGATTTGGCAAAATAGGCTTGGATGATTATGGGTTGACGCTCGTTTGCGGCGAGAGTACAATGGTATGTGGCTTGTCTTGTCTGATCATGTCGGATAAATGATGAATGAATTTTTATGAGGGGGGAATTGGTTCAATTATGGGTAATTCGTATTACTTTCGAAAGATCCACTCTTTGCTTGGCGTAATTCCTGTGGGCTTCTTTCTTATTGAGCATTTGCTCACGAACTATGAAGCAACAAAAGGACCAGGCGCGTTCGTGGATCAAATTAACTGGTTAAATGGCTTGCCATTGGTGCTGTTTCTAGAAATCTTCGGAATCTGGATACCGCTTCTTTACCATGCGGTATATGGCCTGTATGTAGCGTATCAAGCGCGTAACAACGTTTCGCAGTATGGTTATTTCCGTAATCAAATGTTCATGCTTCAACGTGTTACTGGTGTCATCACATTCTTGTTCGTTGCTTGGCATTTCTTCGAGACCCGCTTGCAAGTTGCATTCGGTAACGTAGCGCATGAAGAGCTTGGCAGGACGATGCATGATATCGCGACGAATCCGGTTATGTTTACGATCTATGTCATTGGTACGCTATCCGCAGCATTCCATTTCTGTAACGGCATGTGGTCGTTCTTGGTTAGCTGGGGAATTACAATTGGACCGCGCGCGCAGCGCTTTTCATCCATCATCTGGATGGCTTTGTTCGTTGTCATGGCCGTGATGTTTATTATGTCATTGACTGCATTTACAGATACGCAATTTCAGCTTCCGGTAGAAGCGCATACGGGGCATTAAGGGAGGGTGAACAGAAGTGGCTAATTCAAAAATTATCGTCGTCGGCGGAGGCCTCGCGGGACTCATGGCGACAATTAAGGCGGCAGAGGCCGGGGTACATGTGCAATTGTTCTCCTTGGTTCCTGTTAAACGTTCCCACTCCGTATGTGCGCAAGGCGGCATTAACGGTGCGGTGAATACGAAAGGCGAAGGCGACTCCACATGGGAGCACTTTGATGATACAGTTTACGGTGGAGATTTCTTAGCAAATCAACCACCTGTTAAAGCTTTGTGCGATGCGGCTCCAGGCATTATTCACTTAATGGACCGTATGGGCGTTATGTTCAACCGTACACCAGAGGGTCTTCTGGATTTCCGTCGTTTCGGCGGTACCAAATATCATCGTACGGCATTCGCAGGCGCTACTACAGGGCAGCAGCTCTTGTACGCACTCGATGAGCAAGTACGCCGCTGGGAAACAGCTGGTCTTGTAACGAAATTCGAGCATTGGGAGTTCCTAGGTTCCGTTCTCGATGATGATGGCGTATGCCGTGGTATTGCAGCTCAAGATTTGCGGAGCATGGAAATTCAAACATTCCCATCCGACGCAGTTATCTTGGCTACAGGCGGTCCTGGTATCATTTTCGGTAAAACAACAAACTCGGTAATTAATACAGGTACGGCAGCAAGTGCTGTTTACCAACAAGGTGTTAAATATGCGAATGGCGAAATGATTCAAATTCACCCAACAGCGATTCCCGGAGATGACAAGCTTCGCTTGATGTCGGAATCTGCGCGTGGTGAAGGCGGACGTATTTGGACATACAAAGACGGGAAGCCTTGGTACTTCCTAGAAGAGAAATATCCAGCGTACGGTAACTTGGTGCCGCGTGATATAGCAACTCGCGAGATCTTCTCGGTGTGCGTAGACCAGAAGCTTGGTATTAACGGCGAGAACATGGTTTACCTCGATCTTTCTCATAAAGATCCGAAGGAGCTTGATATTAAGCTTGGCGGAATTATGGAAATCTACGAGAAATTTATGGGCGACGATCCGCGTAAAATTCCGATGAAGATTTTCCCTGCGGTTCACTATTCCATGGGCGGAATCTGGGTCGATTACAACATGATGACGAACATTCCCGGCTTATTCGCTGCTGGTGAGTGTGAGTATCAACATCACGGTGCGAACCGTCTCGGAGCGAACTCGCTCGTTTCAGCTATCTATGACGGAATGGTTTCCGGTCCTAAAGCGGTTGAGTATATCCGCGGCTTAGAAAAGCACGCAGACGATACTTCCTCGATCGTATACGATCGCGAGAAGAAACGTCATACAGACCGTTATGAGAACTTGCTCAAAATGAACAACGGTACGGAGAATGCCTACGTTCTGCATAAAGAGCTTGGCGACATGATGAATGCCAACATGACGGTTGTTCGTTACAATGATCGTCTCGAAGATACGATTGGTAAGATCAAGGATTTGAAAGAAAGATACAACAACATCAACATCACAGATACAGCTCGTTGGAACAATCAAGGGGTTGCGTTCACACGTCAACTCTGGAACATGTTCGAATTGGCTGAAGCGATGACACTTGGGGCCTTGCTCCGTAACGAAAGCCGTGGAGCGCATTACAAGCCAGAATTCACTGAGCGTGATGATGAGAACTTCATGAAAACAACAATTGCCGATTGGACGCCAGATGGTCCGAAAATCAGCTATGAAGATATCGATGTATCTTTGATTGCACCGCGGAAACGTGACTACTCCACGGAGAAGAAAAAGGGAGGACATTAATCATGGCTGAGACACTTAGCGCACAAAAGACAGTGAAGTTTATCGTGACTCGTCAAGAGAGTCCAGATTCCAAACCTTATACCGAGGAATTTGAAATTCCTTATCGCTCCAATATGAATGTCATCAGCGGTTTGATGGAAGTACAGCGTAATCCGAAGAATGCGAAGGGTGACAAGACGACGCCTGTTTGCTGGGAATCCAACTGTCTCGAGGAAGTATGCGGAGCTTGTTCCATGGTTATCAACGGTAAACCGCGTCAAGCTTGTTCGGCTCTTGTTGATAAGCTGGAGCAGCCGATTCGCGTAGCTCCTATGAGCACGTTCCCTGTTATGCGTGACCTTGTTATCGACCGTGGACGCATGTTCACGGCTTTGAAGAAAGTTAAAGCATGGGTTCCAATTGATGGTACGTATGATCTTGGACCAGGACCTCGTATGGCGGAGTCGAAGCGTCAATGGGCTTATGAGCTTTCCAAATGTATGACATGCGGCGTTTGTCTTGAGGCTTGTCCGAACGTGAATGACAAGAACTCCTTTATCGGGCCATCCGCGCTTTCTCAAGTTCGTCTGTTCAATGCGCATCCAACGGGTGAAATGAACAAAGACGAGCGTCTGGATACGTTGATGACAGATGGCGGTATCGAAGGCTGCGGTAACTCGCAGAACTGCGTACGCTCCTGTCCGAAAGGCATTCCGCTGACGACTTCGATCGCAGCACTGAATGCAGATACAACGAAACATATGTTCAAAAAATGGTTAGGCGTGTAAACTCCGCTTAATGAGGATAAAGCCCGATACCCTGATCTTCAGGTGTCGGGCTTTTTTGATATTGCAATTGACAGTTGCTTTAGAAGACATTGTTAGTCACGTCTAGTTCTATACCGAAGTCTCACTGACATCGGTTTCCATCGTCATGTATTCTCATTAAAGGTTGCTGGATGAGTCTTTCTGTTTCACGGTTGAATGATGTTGTATAAAGTACAACAATTACTGCCTATTTCGCCCATCTCTCCCTTCATTGTTGCATAATTTACAACATATTGGCTGTAAACAGCCCGTTTCGCAGCAAATGGGCTCAAAGTCGGTCTAACCCCCTAATACTGGACACTAGTCGACTAAAGCAACAGATTACTTATTAAATTGCGAGTTTAAACGGCTTTACTTCATTTTTCTTTAACTTCTCGAGAAATTC